>CAJIZE010000033.1 GCA_905181855.1 uncultured Flavobacteriales bacterium | reverse complement strand
TACTGATGATAACAACTGCCCATCTATTGAAACTGTTCCATTGAGCAACTCTGATGGTCCTTTGGTTAGTATTGATAACCTAGTTAATCCGACCTGTTTTAACAACAACGATGGCTCAATAGCAGTTACAGCAAACATTACTACAGGCGGAAGTTTCACCTGGTTGGATGGTCAAACAACACCTACCATTACAAGTCTTTACAATGGTAATTATCAGTATTTAGCAACCGATAGTAGCGGCTGCTTAACAAGTGGATCCATTAAACTAACAGCTCCTGAAAAACTTAATATTTCTTTTGTTAGCAACCCTATTAGTTGCCTAAATGCTAATGGACAGATTAAGAGTGAGGTAATTGGAGGTACTAGTCCTTACAGTTACCTGTGGAGCGATGGAACATTAAATGACTCAATAGTAAACAGGCCAGTTGGGTTTTATGAACTCACCGTTACTGATGCAAACAATTGTTTAATAAGTGAAGCAACAGGTATAGCATCTGTTGAAAGAATATTTATTAAACTAGATAGCCTTGTTTTCCCTGATTGTGGCTTATCAAATGGGGCAATTAATTTAAAACCTTTGTTTAAAAACTACTCTATTAATTGGTCTAATGGCGATTCTACCTTTAATATAAATAACCTTGATGGTAATAACTATGTAGCCACAATTGATGATGGTACTTGTACTGTTAAAATTCCTATTAAATTACCTTACAACGCCACCAATTCTCCCAATATATGTCAAGTAACAATTGATACATCTTCATTAGAAAAAATTGTAGCTTGGGAAGGAAACGGCCTAAACCAAACTTTATATAGAAGGTTTAATCAAAACCAAACGTACGAACCTGTTTTTAACACCAGCAGCAACTCAACTGTTTCTTTTACTGATCAACATTTAGGAACCAAATACTTTCCTGCTTCTTATAAACTAGAAACAGCAAACACTTGTAATTCAATTGGCAGCCATTCTAAGGCATCAAGTATTTATTTAAGCGCAATTATTAACCTTAGCGGAACAGTTAAACTACTTTGGCAGGATGAATTAAAAGCCAGTAGTTCGTACGAAGTTTATGGTAAAGCATATAATACTGCCGACTATGTACTTATTGATACGGTTGGTAGCCCTAGCAATTCTTTGATGTTAGATTCATTAGGTGATTATAGATCGTTCTTTGTGAGTGCTTTAAACACGAATTGTACTCCAAACATAAAGGTTCTTTCAAATGTAGTTGATGAGTTTTCTAAAGACCTTTCGCTTTCTATTGAAGATAAGATAAGTATAAACAGCTATAATTTATATCCTAATCCAACACTTGGAAAAAGCTATTTAGAACTCATATCGTCCACCAACCAAACCGTGGTAATATCAATATACAGTAGTATTGGCTTATTGGTAAATAATACTGTTGTTAATAGTATAAAAGGCTATAATAATTACGAGCTAGCAACTGAAGGTTTAGCTGCTGGTACTTACCTTGTAAATGTTAAAACACAAAAAGAAACACAATCAATAAGCTTAATTATTCAATAGTTAAGAACAAGAAATTTTATCAACTCTCCTTTGGTGTCTTCCTCCCTCAAATTTAGCTTTTATAAATACTTTTACAATTGCAATAGCTTGTTCCTTTGATATAAATCTGGCAGGTAAACTCAACACATTTGCATCGTTATGTAAACGAGCGAGTTCAGCTAATTCTGTTGACCAACAAAGCGCTGCACGAATATCTTGGTGTTTGTTTAACGCCATACTAATTCCGTTTCCAGAGCCACAAATTGCTATTCCTAATTTTACTTCCTTCTTTTCTACCGACGAAGCCAACGCATGAGCATAGTCAGGGTAATCTGTACTTTCAGAACTATGAGTACCAAAATCATTAATGGTATTACCCATTTTTAATACCTCATCTTTTATTAATTCTTTTAGCTCGTAACCCGCGTGATCGCTCCCAAAACCTATTTTCATACTGATTTAATGTTATAAACAATCACACATAAAATGTGTTCATATTCGGTTAATAAAAAAGTAAAAGTAAACATTGCAATTTCCAATTATTTATTGGTTAGGATAATATTCCGAACTCACTAATTTTTGAACATTTACTTGTGAGTAATCAGTAAACATTTAGTTAACACAAAAATCAAAAAAAAATGCAATTAATAATTAACATATAACTTTATTAACCGAAATTTAATTTTAGTTAATAAATGTTTAAACCGTTAATCAAATGAACTTTATAGCTAATAAAATTGTTAATATATTGTTAGTTATTTATTAAAAACTTTTAATCCTAATTTATTTAGGAATAGTTTTACAACCTATCAACCGACCATTAATATTATTATAATCTTTTAAAAGTTTATTATTCTTTTCTTGTTTATGAAAACTAAAACTTTGGTGCTTCTTCTTTTATTTTTTAGATCAATCTTTGTTCATGCTCAAATCGAAACAAATGAAAATGGCTACAACAAATTTTTTTACGACACCGGTGAACTGGCAAGCGAGGGAAATTTTAAAAATGGTAAACCCGACGGATACTGGAAAAATTATTACAAATCCGGGGGGTTAAAATCAGATGGATTTAGAAAAAATAATTTATTAGACAGCACCTGGAATTTTTACAACAACCAAGGGGTTTTATTAAAGCAAATAACATACAAAAACAATGTTTTTGAAGGAATAACTAAGCACTACAACAAAGAAGGTTTTTTAAAAGTATCAGAGCTATTTAAAGACGGTAAGAACAATGGTTACAAATATGAATATTATGATAATGGTAAGGTAGAAAAAAGGTTAAATTTTATTAACGGAAAAAAGGAAAAAACTGCTTTTAATTATGATAAAAATGGAACCATTGTTAGAGTTTCTATTTTTCAGAACGATTATATAAAACAAACTGAAATTATAAATCAAAAAGACAAAAAAGGAAATAAGCAAGGTGTATGGAAAGCATTTTATGATAAACCCGATGAACAAGCTAAATGGGAAGGAACCTTTAGTAATAATCTAAAAAATGGTTATTTCAGGGAATACTCAAAAAAAGGGGTATTAATTAATACAACTAAATATGAGTTTGGAAAAGCTATAGAAAATGCTGAAGAATTAGAAAATTTGGAAATTGTAAGTACCTATTATGACAATGGTGAAATGAAAACATTTTCAAGTTATCTAAATGGACTTTTAGAGGGCGTATTGAAAGAATATAATAAAGTGGGTGAAATTGTACACACAGAACTATATAAAGCAGGAAAACTAATTGGAACAGGCTTAGTTAATCAAAAAGGAATTAAACAAGGATTATGGAAAGAATATTATTTAGAATCAGGAAAATTAAAAGCGGAAGGCGAATATCTTGATGGAAACAAAATTAAAGATTGGAATTTTTATTTTGAATCAGGAAAAATTGAACAACGTGGCAAATACAACAAGGATGGATTTGTACATGGTTTATGGAAATGGTATTATTCTTCAGGAACTATTTTAAGGGAGGAAGAATTTATAAGAGGTAGAGAAAATGGACTTATCAACGAATATAGCTCATCAGGATTATTAACAACTGAAGGACAATATTTGGATGGTTATGAAGAAGGAAACTGGAAAATTTTATCTGGTGATTTTAGGGAAGAAGGAAAATTTATTGGAGGATTAAAGCAAGGAATATGGAAAGGAACGTTTAAAAATGGAAAAACCTCATTTGAAGGAGAATTTATAAATGGTGATCCCGAAGGAAAGCATATTTACTATTTTGAAAATGGGAATAAAAAATTATATGGAAAATACGAATCCGGAAAAAAAGAAAAATTATGGATTCGTAACAATCAAGATGGAACCTTACTGGTAAAAATATTTTACGTAAACGGCGAAGAAAAAAAGCTAGATGGAACTACTATAAAACCAAAATAAATTGGTTTTATGCATAACTCATACGAAGCATATTACTCATTCCCTTACTAGCAATTGGCATACTAGCCACATTAATAATAAGGTCACCTTCTTTTAAAAAATCTTTTTGTTTAAGAATAAATTTTATATCATCAATAGTATGATCTGTACTAACAAATTTATCGTAGTACAAACCCCTAACTCCCCATACCAAGCTTAGCATATTTAAAATATACTTGTTTGCAGTAAAAACATAAATATTAGACTTAGGACGGTATGATGATATTTTAAAGCCTGTATATCCAGAAAACGACATAGTGACAATTGCTTTTGCGTCACCTTGTTTAGCCATTTTAGATGCACTTTCACAAACTATATTAGATATTAAACGATGACTACTTTCAGATTCAGTAAGAACTTTTTTGTAATAGATTGAAGGTGTTTCTTCTACTCTAATAATTATTTTATGCATCGCTTTAATAACCTCATTAGGAAATTTACCTACTGATGTTTCACCACTTAACATTACTGCATCAGCGCCATCTAAAACTGCATTAGCAACATCATTTACTTCTGCTCTGGTTGGAGAAACATTGGTAATCATACTTTCCATCATTTGAGTCGCGATAATTACCGGCTTTGATAATTTTCTGCAACGCTTAATAATATCTTTTTGAATCAATGGTACATCTTGCATGGGTATTTCAACACCTAAATCACCACGAGCAACCATACATCCGTCAGTAACCTCTAAAATATCGTCAATATTTTCAATAGCTTCAGGTTTTTCAATTTTTGCTATAATCCTTATATCTTTCCCTGATTTTTCAATATGTTTCCTTAATTCAATAATGTCAGCTTTATTTCTAACAAACGATAAAGCAATCCAGGATACATCTTGCGTAAGAATAAATTCAAGATCAATTAAATCTTTTTCAGTTAAACAAGGCAATGATACTTTCGTGTTTGGAAGGTTAACTCCTTTTTTTGAAGACAACACTCCTCCATGTATAACCCTCGCAACAACATTATCAACTCTGTTGGTTTCTAAAACTTCAAACATTAATTTACCATCATCTACTAAAATGTGTTCTCCAGGATTTACATCTTTCGCAAAATCATCGTAATTAATGTACAGATTAGCTTCATCACTAATACATTTATTGGTGGTAAAGTTTACTTTATTACCATCTTTAAGATTAACACCGTTATTTAAAACCTCACCAACTCTTAATTTTGGACCTTGTAAATCGGCGAGTAAGCCAGTATTAGCATTTAATTTTTCATTTATGATATGAACATTATCAATTACTTTCTGGTGGTCTGCATGCGAACCATGCGAAAAGTTTAATCGACAAACGTTTACTCCATTTTTTATAAGTTCTGTTAAATTTTCTAATGATGATGTTACAGGTCCAATGGTTGCAACAATTTTTGTCTTATTTATGGTTTTATACATTTTATTCAAATATTAATATGTCTTTGTACTTAAGCGATTTATAATCTATATTAAAAGCTGTAAGTACCGAACTTATGTTTTTAATTTTGGTTAGATATTCTAATGATTCTTCATTAAAATTTTCTTCATTTTCAACAATAAAAACATAGTCAGCTTGTTTGTATTCTGGAATTAGCACTCCTCCTTCTGAGCTTCTGTTTTGCACTAAGTAGATGTTTAATTGGTTTTCTTCCAAATTATGTTTGTAGAACGAAAACGCGCTTTTTAATGCGTCAACAAAACTAAAGGTAAAATCCTCCTGTTTTATTAAATTTAAACTTAAAGCCTTATTGATAAAATAGGCTAATTTGTAATTTTTAAGATGACAACATATACCAACTATTTGATAATTGTAATCATAGTCAAAAGATAGTATTTGTTTTTTACTCAAGCTACAAACTTACTTAGACCAAATTCAAAAAGTTTAAATTAGAATTCTAATTTTTCATCAACAGTTGCTCAAAGGATACTTTGGCTGCTTGTTGTTCTGCTTTTTTCTTTGATGTACCTTGACCTGACTCATATTGAATACCATCTATTATAACAACGGCTTCATAAAAAGGTTGATAACCGTCCGTCTTTTTTTTAGAAACTGAGTAGCTTAAAATTCTTTTTTCTTTTTGACACCACTCTAAAAGTTGACTTTTAAAGTTTATTTGTGTATTAATTATGGTATCAATTTCTGAATATTGGTTTATTAATTTATCAACTATAAAAGTTTCCGCTTTTTTAAGCCCTTTGTCAAGATAAATGGCACCAATAATAGCTTCTAATGCGTTTCCAGGCAAACTAGAATTTTCTAAAACTAACGACTTTCGAAACTCAATTAATGATTCTATACCCATTTTTAAGGCAACAGCATTAAGGTTAACCCGACTTACAACTCTGGAACGAATTTTTGTAAGATTTCCTTCATCTTTATTCTTAAAGTTCTTGTATAGGTATTCTGATACGATAGAGTTTAAAATGGCGTCTCCTAAAAACTCTAACCTTTCATTGTGCTCTTCTTCAGAAATAGATTTGTGGGTTAAGGCTGTTTTATAAAGGCTAAGGTTGCTCGGTAAAACGCCAATTTTATCACGTAATTGTTCTATTAAAAGCTTATCAGAAGAGGATTTTTTTTTGAGAAAAGAAAATATTCTCAATTAATCAACGAATTTTTTAAATATAACTGATGCATTGTGACCACCAAAACCAAAAGTATTACTTAATGCAGCATTAACAATTCTTTTTTGTGGCTTGTTAAGTGTAAAATTTAATGAATTATCAATATTTGGATCTTCTTTCTCGTGGTTAATTGTTGGAGGAACAACATCACTTTGAACGGCTTTAATACATGCAATACCTTCAATTACACCAGCAGCTCCAAGTAAATGACCTGTCATAGATTTGGTAGAACTAATGTTTATTTTTCTAGCGTAATCCCCAAAAACTGCTTTTATTGCTTTGGTTTCGGCAATATCACCAAGAGGAGTTGATGTACCGTGCACATTAACATAATCAATCATGCTAGCATCAAAATCATCTCCATCAGAAACAGCATTTTTCATAACATTAATAGCGCCTAATCCCTCAGGATGTGGCGCAGTTAAGTGATAAGCATCAGCAGTGGCTCCACCGCCAACATATTCTGCATAGATTTTAGCACCTCTTTCTTTTGCGTGTTCTAACTCTTCAAGAATGATAGAACCAGCACCCTCACCTAAAACAAAACCATCTCTGGTTACATCAAAAGGACGAGATGCTGTTTCGGGAGAATCGTTTCTTGTTGAAAGTGCATGCATGGCGTTAAAACCACCAATACCTGCTTCACAAACTGCGGCTTCAGCGCCTCCAGCAACAATTACATCAGCTTTATTAAGTCTAATATAATTTGCAGCATCAATAAGTGCATGGGTAGAAGAAGCACAGGCAGAGACAGTACAAAAATTTGGCCCCCTAAAACCATGCTTAATAGAGATATTACCTGCGGCAATATCCGAAATCATTTTTGGAATAAAGAAAGGATTGAAACGAGGAACCATTCCGCCGTTTACATAATTTTTCATTTCTTCCTGGAAAGTGATTAACCCACCAATTCCTGAACCAATAATAACACCAATACGGTCTACATCAAGATTTGATTCATGTAAACCAGCATCATCAATTGCTTGTTGAGCAACAACCATTGCGAATTGAGCAAAACGATCCATTTTACGCGCTTCTTTTCTGTCGAAGTGCGCAAATGGATCGAAATCTTTTACTTCACATGCGAATTGTGTTTTAAATAAGGCAGCATCAAACAATGTAATTGGCGCAGCTCCGCTTTTACCAGAAACCAATCCATCCCAAAAGGAATTTACATCATTCCCTATTGGAGTTAACGCTCCTAGCCCCGTAACAACAACTCGTCTGCTACCCATAGTATTTATTATTGGATTAAATTATTTTGAGTTTTCTTCAATATATTTTACAGCTTCGCCCACTGTAGATATATTTTCTGCTTGATCGTCTGGAATAGCAATATTGAATTCTTTTTCAAATTCCATAATTAGTTCTACTGTATCAAGAGAATCAGCTCCTAAATCATTAGTAAAACTTGATTCGATTTTTACTTCCGCAGCATCAACACCTAATTTATCAACGATGATTGAAACTACTTTGTCTTTAACTTCTGACATGTTATTTTAATTTATTGTTAAAATTTTTTAGTTTGCAAAGAAAACGATTAATCGTTAAATTATCAAGGGTCTTCAAACTTGCAATGAAAAATAAAAATAATCTTTTTAAACTACCTGAGTGAATTGTTTTAAAAAACGTACGTCGTTTTCAAAAATCATTCTAATATCAGGAATGTTAAAACGCTGCATAGCAATTCTTTCTACCCCAATACCAAAGGCATATCCGGAATAAATTTTACTATCAATTCCGCAGTTGTCAAGAACATTTGGGTCAACCATTCCGCAACCTAAAACTTCTAGCCAGCCAGTTCCTTTGGTTATCTTATGATCAACTTCTGTTTCTAAACCCCAATAAACGTCCATTTCAGCACTTGGTTCGGTAAATGGAAAGTAAGAAGGCCTTAACCTAATTTTCGCTTTTCCAAAAAATTCTTTGGCAAAATATAAAAGGGTTTGTTTCATATCCGCAAACGAAACGTTCTTATCTATATACAACCCCTCTACTTGATGAAAGATACAATGAGAACGAGCCGAAATAGCTTCGTTTCTAAAAACCCTACCAGGAGCAATGATTCGTATTGGAGGTTGTTCGTTTTCCATTACCCGAACCTGTACCGAGGAGGTGTGGGTTCGTAAAGCCTGTTTTATTTTACTTTCTATAAAAAAAGTATCCTGCATGTCTCTTGCAGGATGTTCTTCTGGAAAATTTAAAGCTGAGAAATTATGCCAATCATCTTCTATTTCGAAACTTTCTTTAATAATAAAACCTATTTTAGAGAAAATGTCGTTCATTTCGTTAATAATAATAGAAACAGGGTGTCGTGAGCCAACATTTACAGGATAACCAGGTAAGGTTAAATCCAATTGCGGGCTTTCTTTTTTAACTCCGCTTGATTGAATTTTTTGCTGCAACTCATCAAACTTTCCTTGTGCGCTTTTTTTGAAGTCATTTAGTGTTTTTCCAAACTCTTTTTTATGTTCGTTGGGGATGTTCTTAAACTCATTAAAAAAACCTTTAAGCAAGCCTTTTGAACCTAAATAGTTAACCCTAAAAACCTCTAACTCTTTAGCATCAGTGACTATGGCATTTTCAATATCTTGTAAGTGTTCTTTTATTTTATCAAGCATAGCTGAAATTTGCGGCAAAAATACAAAATGTATATCCTTTAAAAGGGACAAAAATTAAAAGGTAAAACCTATTTTTTTACAACCTTCATCGATTCAATAATAATTCCCACAACAGGCTTGTCACCAGGCGCAACAGCAACATTAGCGATGTCATCTACTATATCAAGACCCTCAACCACTTCACCAAAAACGGTATAGTCACCATCTAAATGAGGCGCACCACCTTGGCTAGTGTATATTTCCATTGCCCCATGAGAATAGCTATATTTATACTCTAACGCTTCAAATTGTTTATCAATAATTGGCGTTAATTCAGCAATTAAATCAGTTAAACCTTTTTGGTCTTTTTGGTTTTGAAAAGCAACTAACCTCTTTTGGTAATCAGCGTGAGCGGGGTCTTGCAAGAACTTTTGGAAGAGCTGTTGTTTTATTGCTCCATTTTTTTGGTCAACCATTGCTTGAACATCATTTACTAAAAACGGTTTACCGTGAACAATATAAAACTGAGAGCCAGAGCTTTCTTTTTTTGGATTTACAGCATCCGGTTGACGAGCGGCAGCTAAAGCGCCCTTTTTATGTATTAATGAATCAATTATTTCTGCGGGTATAGTATAACCAGGGCCACCTTGTCCTGCTTTACTTTTCATACTATCAATTTTTGAGTAAGGGTCACCACCCTGTATCATGAATTGATTAATTACTCTATGAAAAGAAGTTCCTTCATAAAAATCTTCCTCAACAAGTTTTAAGAAGTTGTCGCGGTGTAAAGGAGTTTGATTGTAGAGTTTAATTTTAATTGCTCCTTTGCTGGTTTTAATTAAAACCAACTGTTCTTTTTCTTGAGCAATAGCTCCAACCGAAAGAAGGAGACTAAAGATAAATAATAAAATTCTCATCGTTTCTGTTTTTTTATATTTGTGAGGTTGTAAAAATAAAATTTTAAAAGCATTGAAAGTATTAATAAGAAAAGGAGCTGATTTAGTTAGAATAGGTTTAAGTATACTGTTTTTGGTTTTAATTGGATATGCGTGCAACGACGAAACACCGCCTCGAGCAGAAATTACGGTATTAGATGATTTTGGTGTAGCCATTGATGCGGCCAGAGTAATCATATACTGCACCGAAGCAGGTTGTATTGTTTCGGATACTGCCACCACCGCGTTTGATGGCGTTGCCCAATTCGAGTTTAAGTTACCTGCGGTTTTAAAAGTAGAGGCATTTAAGGTTACTGAGTCAACAATTGATACTGGATTTCCTCCCGTTACCATAATTCTTGGCGACGACTCGTTATGTGGTGATGAGTTTATAACCCTAATTACAGACGAGGTTGCTAAAAAAACAGTAATAGTTACAAACTGTAATTAGTTTTTAGAACTGTTGAACATACTCAATAATCGCATTTTTCAATAACATTTCTTGATCTTTTTCTGATAAAGGAGGTAATTTTTTTACTCTATCGAAATGAGGCCATCCATCTTTGTCTTTTCCTATAAACTCATAAAACCCATAAGGCATTAATAAAGAGCATACTGCAACATGCATAACATCCAGTTTTTGGTCTTTTTTTAACCTGTCGGGAACAAATCCCAACTCTTGAACACCAATTACGAAAAGCGCAGATTGTATGTCCATTTCATCTCCAAAAAAAGCTTCTAACTTTTTAAGAGCATTTTTCCAATCAACGTTCTCTATTTTATTCATATAGCAAAGGTATATATCATACCTTATTTATATGAATAAACCAACGTTAAAAAAAAGCAACAACTCTCAACATCAACACAACGATACTGTTTACTTTAGCAGTATGGGAATGATTGATGTTTTTCTAGTTGTACCTCTTCTTTGGGGTGCCTATAAAGGATTTAAAAAAGGACTTATAGTAGAGGTTTTTTCTTTAGTGGCTTTAGTTTTAGGAATAATAGCAGCCGTATATTTTCCTCAATTTGCTCAAAAAAGTATTACAACCACGTTTCAACTGGAAACAGGTATTATTCCAATATTAGCTTTTATAACAACTTTTTTAACTGTTGTAGTAATAGTTAGCTTACTAGGAAAAATGATTGAAAAAATGATTGATGTTTTGTCACTATCGTTTTTTAACAAACTTGGCGGGTTGGCCTTTGGTATTATAAAAACGGCACTTATTTTAAGTGTATTACTTTTCTTATTTGAAGGTGTAAATCGAAAATTTGAGTTTATAGGCGACGATAAAAAACAAAACTCTTTACTTTACAAGCCTCTTGTGGGTTTTTCAAGCATGGTGCTTCCCATTTTTACCGATGGCGAATGGCTTGATGATTTTATTAAGCAAAAAGAAAGGGTTGAGAAAAGGCTGGATGCTTACCTAATAAACCAGTAAATTATTTCAAAGCAGCAACGCCTGGTAATTCTTTTCCTTCAAGGTACTCTAACATAGCGCCTCCACCAGTTGAAACATAGCTTACATGCTCTTTTAACCTGAGTTGATTAATTGCAGCAACAGAATCACCACCACCAACTAAAGAATATGCTCCACGTTCAGTTGCTGTTACAATAGAATAAGCAATTTGTTTTGTTCCTTCTGCAAAACTTGACATTTCAAAAACACCCATTGGGCCATTCCATAAAATAGTTTGTGACTCTTCTATACAAACCTTACAGCTTTTAATTGCCTTTGGACCAATATCCATTCCCATCCAGCCACTTAATATATCTTTTGTGTTAAATATTTTTTGAGCTGCTTCGTTGCTAAACGAGTCAGCACAAATGGAATCTGTTGGTAAGATAACACGAACACCTTTTTTAACTGCTTTCTTAAGAATTTTACGAGCCTCATCCAAGTAATCGTCTTCAACTAATGAGTTTCCAACTTGTCCTCCTTGAGCTTTAAAAAAGGTGTATGCCATTCCACCACCTATAATTAGGTTGTCAATTTTATCAAGTAAATGGCTAATAATTGAAATTTTTGAAGAAACCTTTGCTCCGCCAACTATAGCAGTAAAAGGTTTTTTGTAATTTGATAATACAAGCTCCAAGCTACTTACTTCGCTTGACATCAACAAACCGCTTGCTTTGGCACCAGTAAAAAAATCAGTAATAATTGCGGTAGAAGCGTGAGCACGATGCGCTGTACCAAAGGCATCGTTTACATAAACATCACCATGAGCAGAGAGTTTTTGAGCAAAAACTTTATCACCAACTTCTTCTTCTTTGTAATAACGTAAGTTTTCAAGCAGCAAAACCTCACCTGCTTTTAGCGAAGAAGACATGCTAAAAGCTTTATCACTAATACAATCCTCTGTAAACTTTACCTCTATTCCAAGTAAACCAGATAGTTCAGAAACAATGTTTTTTAATGAAAATTTAACCGGGAAAGCACCTGGCGCCTCTTTTTTTGGTCTACCTAAGTGCGACATTAAAACAACCGAACCACCATCAGAAATTATTTTTTTAATGGTTGGAATAGCGGCAGCTATTCTGGTGTTATCCGTTACCTCAAAGCGCGCATTGATAGGTACATTAAAGTCAACGCGAACAACCGCTCGTTTACCTGAAAAATTAATATCATTTACTTTTATCATAATCTCGAAATTAAAAAACAAAAGTATCTGTTGAAAACAAAGAAACAAGCCAATAAAAAGAAAACATACAATCTAAAACATTTTAATTTCGCGCAATGCAATATGAAGATATCTTGGGACAAAAGGAAATCAAGAAACAACTGCAGCAAACAATAGCTGAAAACAGAGTTTCGCATGCTCAATTATTCTTAGGCCCTGAAGGCAGTGGAGCCTTACCAATGGCCCTTGCCTACGCTACTGAAATACTTTGTACCAATACAAATAAAAACAAACGGGCTTCATTCCTAAAGTGTCAAAAACTAGCTCACCCCGATTTACACTTGGTGTTTCCTACAAACACAACAACATTGGTTAAAAAAAACGCTATCTATAA
>CAJIZE010000032.1 GCA_905181855.1 uncultured Flavobacteriales bacterium | reverse complement strand
TCTTTGGTGCAGCAGGACTTATCTCAATTTACTTTGCTCCGAACGAATATTGGCTTTTGGGTTCAATGATAGGAGTAGGTATTGCATGGGCAAGTATTTTAGCTATGCCTTACGCCATTTTAGCAGGATCTATTCCTTCTAAAAAAATGGGCGTTTACATGGGTATTTTTAACTTTTTTATTGTGCTTCCGCAGATTGTTAATGCACTAATTGGAGGTCCACTTGTAAAATACGTATACGGTGGTAATGCCATTTTCGCGATTTTAATGAGCGGTGTTTCTTTTATTCTTGCTGCTTGGTTGGTTAATCGGGTGAAAGATGTAGATGAAAAAATGGGTGGTTAATCTTTCTCCTCTTCGATCTTAACAGGAACCAGCTCCAAAATCTTTATTGACATCGGCTCAAGCTTTAGGTTTTCGTCGAATCGCGAATCTTTTCCTGTTACAACATCAATTCCACCAATAAATCCATCAAGTCTTTCTTGGTAACGATCTAATTTTAACTCTTTTGTTTCCTCAGATGTGTTTACCACCACCATTACAGAACCACGTTTTTTCATAAATCTGAAATAAACATATTGATCTGGTTCAGGAGTAAATTGCATCAAGTCTCCCTCTTGTAAAACCGGTGAGTCTTTACGGTAATTTGCTAAGGATTTTAGGTAATTAAAAGCTTCGTTTTCTTCTACACTTCTACCCTCCTCGGTAAACTTATTTACTTGGTCTTCTTGCCAACCACCGGGAAAATCTTCTCTTACTAATCCATCCGGGTTTGATAATCCACTCATTAATATCTCTGAACCATAATACCATTGTGGAATTCCTCGAAGAGTCATCAATAACCCAACTCCTATTTTAAATTTTCTCATGTCTTTTTCTACTATACCATAAAATCTGCTGAGGTCATGATTGTCAAGAAATATTACATTCTTCTCAGGCTTTTCAACCATATAATCCTGTGTCAACACATAGTAAATCTCAGCAAGACCATTAGACCATCCTGAAGGTTTGGTTAATGCATTTTTAATCGCAAAATACACCTGGAAATCTGTTACGTTAGAAAGTTGAGCGTTTTTCCAAGCGCCCTTTTCTGTGAATCCAAATCTGTTCTTTTGAAAATAAGCTTGAACCCCCGGCTGATTTACCCACGTTTCGCCAAACAACAATACACGAGGATATTCTTTTCGAATAGCCTTAACCCATTCGTTCATAAAATCCTGCCCTGGATAAGCATATGTATCAATTCTGATTCCGTCTAAATTAGCATACTCCATCCACCAAATTGAGTTTTGAATAAAGTACTTTCTAATATATTCAGTGGAAAAATTTAAATCAGGCATATGCGTATCAAACCAGCCTTTAAAAAACATATCTCTATCATGCTTTGACGCATGCGGATCAAAAACCGTTGCAGCTCTATAATTGCTTTTAGGAAATGAATCATACTCATGCACCCATTGTTCGTAAGGCAAATCTTTGTACAACCAATGTTCATTTCCGAGATGATTAAAGACCATATCTGCAACAACCTTCATTTGTCGTCTGTGGCACGTTTCAACCATTTCCTTGTATTGTTCATTTGTTCCAAGGCGTGCATCAACTTTATAATGATCTGTGATGGCATACCCATGGTAAGAAAACTCTGGTTGATTGTTTTCTAAAACTGGGTTTATCCATAAGGCTGTCACGCCTAAATCATCAAGGTATTCCAAGTTATTAGTAATTCCTTTTAGGTCTCCCCCATGTCTTTTGTACATCTGGTTTCTATCAAGAATCGTTTCGTTCATACCTTCAACAACATCGTTGGAGGTATCTCCATTTGCAAAACGATCAGGCATTATCAAATACATAAAATCTTGTTGAGTTACTCCATACCTTTTTGCGCTCCCTTGCTTTCGTTCCTTAAAATCGTAATACACTACTTGGCGGTCGTTGTTACTAAAAAAAACCATTTTTAGCTTTTCTGTACTCGAAAGGTTAGTTAAGTCTAAATCAATCAACAAATAATTTGGGTTTGGCAGCGTGGTTGTACCTCTCAACTTTATGTTATGTGACTGAATATTAAGTTTATAACTTGATATGTTTGGCGCATAAACCATAAGCTGTAAGTTGGTTTCTTTCATGCCAGCCCACCAATTAGGTGGATCAATCTGAACCCCCTGAGCAAGATTAAAATTTATTGAAATTAGAAAGGTAAAAAGAAGAAAGGACAGCCTGATTTTCATATTGATTTTTATAAGGGTACAAGAAACATTTTTATTATCAATTGTTAAGATATATATGTTATAAAATTATTCCCTATATTTGAAAGTGTAAGAAAAACAATTAATCTATTATTACTAACATTTAAGTCAAAAACATGAAAAAAATCTACTCTTTTTTATTGGCAATTTTAATTGCAGGTTTTGCCTTTGCGCAAAACAATGTCACCGTTCAGGTTGACATGACCGGACAAACTATTGCTTCAGCAGGTGTTCACATTGCTGGAAGTTTCCAAGGTTGGGACCCAGCAGCAACTGCTCTCATACAAGTTGGAACAACTGATATTTATGAAGCTACGGTAAATATGGCTGATGGCATGATTGAATACAAATTTTTAAATGGAGATGCTTGGGGAACAGACGAAAGTGTTCCTACATTGTCTGGCATTGATCCAGCTAATGGAAATGGAAACAGATGGTCGTTCATTTCAGGCGATACTGCATTACCTGCAATTATGTTTGCTGGTGATGCTCCAATGGGCAAAAGCGCGATGCGTATTGCAGTTGATATGTCGAAAGATACTGTTTCAGCTGATGGAGTTCATGCAGCAGGTAACTTTCAAGCTTCTGCTGGTTTTGCAGGAGACTGGGATCCTGCTACTTCTGAGCTTTTCAATACCAAAGGTGCTATTTACGAAAGAATATTTTTTGTTACTCCAGATACCTTCGCATACAAATTTGTGAATGGTAACGCTTGGGGATCTGACGAGGGGGTTCCTTCTGCTTGTGCTGTTAATGGCAATAGAGAAGCAAACGCCATGATAGATGTTGCTCAAATAAATTGTTATGCATCTTGCGGTCCTTGTCCTACAGCTGCAATTCCAACTTATGACTTAACCATAAATGTTGATATGAATGGATCAATGTGTTCATTTGACCCTACTACCGATACTGTAGATTTTGCCGGGCCTTTCAACGGTTGGGCAGGAAAAAGTTATCTTACAGATCCTGATAATGACGGTATTTACTCAATTACAGTTAACGCTGATTCAGGCGAGTTTTTATTTAAAACTAGATGGTATAAAACATCTTCTTCTGTTAACTGGGAAGGCGGAGGCGATAAAATAATTCAGCTTGCAGGTGATACGGCTTTACCTGTTAGATGTTTTGGTGCTGACGTGTATGGTTCATGTTCAACTCTTCAACCACCAGCTGATCTTACTTTTAGAGTTGATATGAGTAACGAAACTTTACAAGCGGGTGGTGTATTTATAATGGGTGATTTAACTTCTCCTAACTGGCAAGATGGTGCCGAGCAAATGACAGCCAGAACAGACAATCCTGCAATTTTTGAATATACATTTGTTGACTTTTGTCCTAATAATGGTCAATACAAATTTGTAAATGGAACCCCAAAGGCTACAAGTACTCAAGAAGAAACTTATGACTTTCATGTAGATAGTTGTGGTGTTCTTAACGGAGGATTTGCCGATAACCGTGTTTTTGAAAGAGTTGATGGTAATCCAGTAGAGTTAAATTTTGTATTTAATACT
>CAJIZE010000031.1 GCA_905181855.1 uncultured Flavobacteriales bacterium | reverse complement strand
TGCTGCTACTGTAGCAGCAGTGGCACCTTACGCCGGATTGGTTCATAGGGTTTCTGTAAAAGCAAGTGCTACCTTGGGTAGTACAGTTATAGGATTCCACAAAAACGAAGGAGTTTCTTCTTCTTCGGCGACTGTTACTGCTTCAGCTACATCGGTTAAAACAGCTTTAACAGGAACCAATACTTTTGCTGTAGGTGATCTACTTCATTTTAATATCAATCCTACCACTGTAACTGGAGGGGATAGAGTTTATGTAACAGTGGAAGTTAAGTATATACCTTAATTCGATGGCTTTTGAGCCACTAAAATAGACCGAGGAGAGGATTTACTGTTAAAGGCTTCAAAATTATAGTTACCGAATTGGTCTATAATTTTGAAGCCTTTTTTTTGAAGCATATTTAAAAGTTCATTCATGGAAAAGGCAGTTACTTTTTCTTGAAAAGAGAAAGTCTTATCTCCATCACGAACAATTATTGATTTTAATATTTTATGATTGTCAAGTTCTCTGCTGATTTCAAACAACACACCTTCAATTTCTTTTGTTTCTGATTTTAATCGACCTGAAGAAATAAGTTCAGCGTTCAGAAAGTCAAGGATGAAAATCCCCTCAGGTTTAAGAGAGTTAAAAATTGAGCTTACGACCTTATTATTATCGTTATCATCGTCAAAATAACCGAAACTTGTAAAGAGATTAAAAACATGAGTATACCTATTTACCGAATCTAAATCTCGCATATCGTGGACACTAAATTTTAGATCTTTTCGGATAGATTTATTAGCAAGCTCAATGCTCTTTGATGATAAATCAACACCATGTACACTAAACCCTTTTTGATTTAAATAGATAGAATGTCTGCCCGCACCGCAGGCTAAATCTAAAATATACGAACTTTCAGTAGGTCTTAAATAAGTCAACAGATTGTCTATAAAGCGCGCAGCTTCTAGATCATTTCTGTTCTTATAAAGTATGTGATAATACCTCGAATCAAACCAGCTTGCAAACCATTCTTTTTTCATAAAAAAAAGCCCATTAGTGAATTAGCTAATGGGCTCGAATATATAATTAATTGTAATTTGTTTATTTCTCTGGAGCCTGCAAACTAGCTGGAGCCTGTATACTAGTTGGAGCCGTAATTGATTTAGATGACTTTACTAGTTTCATTTCATCAATTAGGTGAGATGCACCTGCATACTTATCGATAATAAATAAAGTGTATCTAATGTCAACCGAAATTGTTCTTTGTAATTCAGGTTCAAATGCAATATCACCACTCATAGCTTCCCAGTTACCATCAAAAGCAGTTCCTATTAAATGACCCTTGGCATTGATTACGGGGCTGCCTGAGTTGCCTCCTGTTATATCGTTGCTTGATAAGAAACATACTGTCAACTCACCATCTTTATTAGCGTATTGACCATAGTCTTTGTCTTGAATTAACGTTTTTAACTTGCCGGGCACTTTGAATTCTGATGAGGTTGGGTCTTCTTTTTCAAGAATACCATCAGCAGTGGTTACAAAATCGTAATGAACCGCATCTTTTGGGTAGTAATCACCAACTTTACCATAAGTCATTCTCATAGTTGAGTTAGCGTCATCTGCAATAGATTTATTAGGATTCATTTCTTTAAGACCTGCAACAAATAATCTATCTGCTTTCGCTTTTTTATCGTTACCAGGTTTCAGCATTTTATTTATTTCGCCAATGTAAAACTGAAAAAAAATGTCAGATAAAATAACGCCTGCATCATTTGAAAGACCTTTTACGCTTGGAGCATTTAAGAATTCTATTGTAGCTTCTTTGTTGGTAAGGAATGATTTAGAAAAAACCTTATCTGCCATTTTTGAGTAATCAGTTCCATATTTTGACATTATTTCAACAAAATCAGAGGGCTGAAATTTTGTAAGAATATCTTCATTGTAAAATTTAAACATCGCAGCAAAAATATTTTGGTCAATGTCTCTATTGTAATCTTTAAAATGGTCTTCTGCTGCAGCTTTTAATCCATCGATTGTAGTCTTTAAACCTGACTTCATGCCTTCAAGTTCCTTATTCTCTTCTTCAGTTTTATCTTTTTTCGATTCTAAAGATTCTATTCCTTGCATCATGCCTTTTAATCTAGCATAACCGATTCCAAAACGAATAATTTCCGTTCCGAAAACAGCTTCAAATAGGTAAGTTTCAGCAAGTTGAACATCATTTAATACTTTATAGGCATCTGTGTATAAACCCATAACTTCTCCATATTTATCTTTTCTAGAATTATCCTTGTTTACCCAATTAGAAAAGTCATTTTCAATACCTTGTTTCTTTTCGTAAACTTTAAGTCGTTTTAAGCCTGCGGTTTGGCCAATAAAGTATTTCCAATAGTTGCTTACGCTAGCATATTTTGAAGCATACTGTATTCTAATTGCATCACTTTTCGCCATACCTTCTTCATAAAGGTCTAATTTTTCTCTTCTAATTTTAACTCTAGCTGGTTGATCTTTTTCAGTAGCAAGTTCAATCCCATGAGAGGTTAAGAATCTGTCAGTAGATCCTGGGTAACCAAAAATCATTGTAAAATCATCTTGTTTTACGCCTTCTAATGAGATAGGTAAAAAGTGCTTAGGGTTGTAAGCCTTGTTATCCTCTGAGTATTCTGAAGGTTCATTGTTTTCATTTGCATAAACTCTAAACATTGTAAAGTCACCAGTATGTCTTGGCCACATCCAATTGTCAGTATCGCCACCAAATTTACCAACTGATGATGGTGGAGCTCCTACCAACCTTACATCAGGATATTCAAGATATGTAAATACGTAAAACTCATTTCCTTTGTAAAAGCTTTTAACTGAAGCATCAATATATTCACCTGACTCTTCAATTGCTTTTTCAATACTATCGGAAACCGTTCTAATTGTTTTTTTTCTTGTAGACTCATCCATTGAGTTGTCTAGCTTACCGTTGATGACATCAGAAACATCATCCATTCTTTGTAAAAAGAATACTGAAAAGCCCGCTGGCAGCTCTTCTTCTCTTTTCATAGCCCAGAAACCGTCTGTAAGGTAATCGTGTTCCACAGTGCTATTTTCTTGAATTACTCCAAAGCCACAATGGTGATTTGTAAGCATCAATCCTTCAGGAGAAATTATTTCACCTGTACAAAAACCACCACCTAATCGTACAATAGCATCTTTTAAACTAGAGTTGTTTACATCGTAAATTTCTTCAGGCGTAAGTTGCAACCCCATCCTTTTCATGTCCTTATAGTTCAATCTTTTGATGAACATTGGAAGCCACATTCCCTCATCGGCCTGTGTGGTATTTGGTAAGGCAATGATTGCCACCAATAAAATAGTAAGTATTCTTTTCATTTTATAATTTTTTCAGTCACAAACTTAATAATTAAAGACCTTAGCTTCTTTAAAAATTAATCGTTGAAAATAAAATAGGGTGTGAGGTTTGTAATGGTTTGTTTTTGATTGTTATATTTGGGAAAATGCTAAGGCTAACACAACATATTAATAATCTTACCGGACATGATACTTATATTTCATTCGATGGGGTTGTTGATGTTGAGGTTATAAATACCACGCTTCAAACTATTGAAGAGAAATTATCTGATAAAGCGCTACCTAAAAGAATTAAGAGAAAAGTATACAACATATTGGTTGAGGCTTTACAAAATATTTTTCATCACAGGATGGAGAATGAAACATTAGATTATCAAAGATCAATTTTTTCGGTAACTGAACATGAGAATAAATTTCATATTTATACCGGAAACTATTTAGAGAAGGCTGCCGTTGATGTTGTTAAGTCTAAAATTGATAATGTAAATAAACTAACAAAAGAACAAGTTGTGATCAAATATCGTGAAATTTTAGACGATGGAATTGTGACAGATAAAGGTGGGTCTGGGCTTGGATTTTTAGATATGTTTAGAAAATCTAAAAATATACTTGGGTATAAGTTTTATAATGAGGAAACTTATACTTTTTTTGTACTCCATATTACTTTAAACGTAAATAAATGAGCAAGCTTAATATTGAGTCTTCTGCAAAAACGCCACTTATTAAGTGTGATGACGAATTAGGGAGATTAACGATTGAAGGCAGGTCTATTCCTGAAAATGCTGTGGATTTTTTCCAGCGTCTTTATGATTGGATTGATGAATACAGTAAATCTCCAAAAAGTAAAACTGAAATTGACGTAAAACTTGAGTATTTTAATACGAGCTCATCAAAGTGTTTACTAAAAGTTTTGAAAAAGCTGGAAACATTAAACGTTGAATCTAAAAGTGCAGTTAACGTAAACTGGTTCTTTGAAGAAGACGATGAAGACATGAATGAAGCTGGTCAAGACTTTGACGCTATAATCAGTATGCCTTTCAATATGGTTGAAGTTGCTGAACTTTAATTTTTGGTAAAATCAATAGATTTCAGTCTTTGGTAGAATATTAAGGAGCTGGTAATTCCAACGGATAGCCAAATCACAGCTAAAGTGTATTCCAAAAACAGTAGGTAACCAATAAAAAACAACGCAGAATAAACCAAGCCTAATGCACTAATCCAAGCACCAATTAAATTTAAGAGAGGTTTGTTTGAAGTATTACCTGAAAATCGCTTCCAATTTCCTAGGGGTTTAACTCGCTTATAAAACGATCGAAGAACAACTGTTTCGGTGCTTTTGGTTAAGTATGTAACCAAAATCCAAGAAATCGTACTAAAACCAACTGTAAATAAGTAAGTGCCTTTATTTATAAGGAAAGATTCATCTAAAGAGGGTTCTAGAAATAGTTTACCTATAGTAAAACCAACAAAAGGAGCAATAATCGCAGTAATTTCACTCCAAGCATTGATTCGCCACCAATACCACCTTAATATTAACACCAGCCCCAAGCCCGCGCCGCATTCAATAATAAACTCCCAAACGCCGGAAATAGAGGTTATGAAATTAGTTATTGCAACACCAAAGAGCATTAATATTAACGTTACCCATCTACCTGATTTAACAAGTGACTCTTCCTTTGTGAGTTTCAAAGGTTTAATAAAATCATTAACAATAAAACTCGCTCCCCAATTTAATTGAGTTGAAATAGTACTCAAATACGCTGATATAAATGCAACGAGTAACAATCCTTTTAACCCAACAGGTAAAAAGTCTCTCATTGTAAAAACAAACCCTAATCTAGATGATTCACTGAATTGTGACATGGATTCGGGATCCATAACACCGTTGTTACCATATAAATAAACTGCACATAGTGCCACTATAATCCATGGCCACGGCCTAATACAGTAATGAGCAATTTGGAAAAATAGGGTAGCGTACAATGAATCTTTTTCCGTACGAGTGCTCATCATTCTTTGAGCTATATAGCCACCTCCACCAGGTTCAGACCCCGGATACCAACTTGCCCACCATTGAACTGCAAAGAATGAGAAAAATGCACCAATTGATAACCCTAAGGTTGCTACAGTGTTTCCAGAATCAAAACTTGGGAAAAAATTAAAATACTCTGGAGCTAGATTTTGCTTCAGATTGGCCATGCCACCAACTTCATCAGAGTTTAATACTAATACTGCAAGAATTATGCAACCTACCATAGCAACAGCAAATTGAACCATGTCGGTTATCGCTACACCTAACAATCCTGATGCTGAAGAATAAACAACTGCCAGGGTCATTACACCAAACGTAATATACATTGCTGTAGAAAAATCAATTCCAAAAAACACTTGAATAATTGAAATAAAAGCAAGGTTAACCCAGCCAATAATCAGTATATTCATAAACAGACCTAAATAAATTGCCTTAAAAAGACGTAAAAATTTAGCCTCAGGTCCGCTATACCTTATGTCGATTAACTCCAACTCAGTTAATATGTTTGCTCGTCTCCAATACCTCGAAAAGAAAAAAGTAGTTAAAATACCACCGGTTAAAAAACACCACCAAATCCAATTGCCAGCGACTCCATTTTTTTGAACTATTTCTGATACTGCCAAAGGGGTGTCAGCAGCAAAAGTGGTCGCAACCATTGATGTGCCTGCTACATACCAAGGTAAGTTTCGCCCTCCAAGAAAAAAATTCTCTAAGCTTTTTGATGCAGTTTTTCGGAAACTAACTCCAATCCAAACAAAAAGAATTAAAAAAGAAACAATAATTATCCAATCAAGAAACTCGAGGATCATAAAAATGCTTTTGTCAAATGTAATTTAGCCAACTTTTTGTGTCCGAGTTTGAACGAAAAGTTTTCAACGTTTTTATTCTATTAAAACTAGTATTTCTAATACTTTTACGTTAATGGAATCGACCAAATTTATTGAAGTATTATTACCATTGCCTTTAGCAGGAACTTTCACCTATCGTGTGCCAAGAATATTAAACCAATTGATAGTTACAGGTATTAGGGTAATTGTTCAATTTGGTAAAAAGAAACTTTATAGTGGTCTGGTGATTTCAGAACACAACCAGGCACCTATTAGTTATGAAGCTAAGTATATACTATCTGTTTTGGATGAGCAGCCAACGGTAAATCACATTCAAATTAAATTCTGGCAATGGATGGCATCTTACTACAGCTGTAATTTTGGGGATGTTTATAAAGCGGCGTTACCTGGTGGCTTGCTGGTGTCTAGCGAAACTATTCTACACTTACATCCTGAATTTGATCAGGCAGAGGAAGAGTTAACCGATAATGAATATGTGGTTTCTGAGGCTCTAGAAATCAACAAACAGCTTTCTTTGGATGAGGTGGTTAAAATTTTAAATACCGATAATATTCACCATATAATAAACAAGTTAATAGCCAAAAAAGTTGTTATTGTAGATGAAGAACTAAAGCAACGATATAAACCGAAAAAAGCCGTTTATTTAGAATTAACAGATGCGTTTAATTCAGATGAAAAAATTAAAGCGTTTTTTGATGACTTGGTAAGAGCACCAAAACAACTAAAGGTTGCTCAAATATTCCTTAGTCTTTCAGGTTATTTTTTAAAGGAATTGAAGCCGGTAAAATCCAAAGAGTTGCAACTTAAATCTGATTCAGCGTCAAGTATAATTTTAGAACTTGTAAAACGTGGGTTTTTATTAAAATTGGAACTTGAAGAAAGTAGACTCGATTTTAATAAATTAAAAATTCGCCAACCTTACGACTTAAGTGATTCTCAAGCTAAGGCTTACAATGAAATAAATCAATTTTTTGAACAAGATAAAGTTAGCTTGCTTCATGGTGTTACATCATCCGGTAAAACGGAAATTTACGTTAAGCTTATTACCAATTGTTTGAAACAGAACAAGCAGGTGCTTTTTCTATTACCTGAAATTGCAATTACAACTCAGCTAATAATTAGGTTAAAAGAATACTTTGGTGAAGCAGTAGCTGTCTATCATTCAAAATTTAACCAGAACGAAAGGGTTGAAGTCTGGAAAGAAATGTTGAAGAATGAGAATTCTAGATTTAAAATATTTATTGGAGCAAGATCATCCTTGTTTTTACCCTTTCACAGGTTAGGTCTTGTAATTGTTGATGAAGAACACGAATCAACCTTTAAGCAATTTGAGCCTGCTCCTCGCTACCATGCTCGCGATTCTGCAATAGTATTAGCTGGTTTATTTAAGGCAAATGTACTTTTAGGCTCTGCTACACCATCGCTTGAAAGCTATGATAATGCTATTCAAAATAAATACGGATTAGTTAAACTAACAGAACGGTTTGGAAAGGTTCAATTACCGGAAGTGTGGATAGCTGATCTAAAAAAGGAAAGACAACAAGGAATGAAAGGAATCTTTTCTAATTTATTGATTAATGAGATTAGAAAAAGTCTAGCTAATAACGAGCAGGTCATTCTTTTTAAAAATCGAAGAGGATTTTCTCCATTTTTACAATGCCATACTTGTGGTTGGATGGCTCCTTGTACCCGTTGTGATATAACTTTAACCTATCACAAATACAGCAATCAGCTAAAATGTCATTATTGTGGGTATCAGATTAATCCGGTTAAAAAGTGTGGAGCTTGTAATTCTGTTCAAGTAAGAACAGTTGGTTTTGGAACAGAACGAATTGAAGAAGAACTCCAATTGTTACTTCCAAATGCAAATCTAAAAAGAATGGATTTGGATACCACGAAAAGTAAAAATGCTTATCACGACATAATTTCACAATTTGACAATGCTAAGATTGATATCTTAATTGGTACTCAAATGGTTGCCAAAGGATTAGATTTTAAAAATGTTTCTTTAGTGGGTGTTCTGGATGCAGACGGGATGTTGGCCTATCCTGATTTTAGGGCACACGAAAAAGCATTTCAGTTGATGACTCAAGTTGCAGGAAGGGCTGGTAGAAAGTCAAAAAGAGGTAAAGTTGTGATACAAACGTCAAATCCATACCATTTC
This sequence comes from uncultured Flavobacteriales bacterium, assembly GCA_905181855.1. Classification (GTDB taxonomy): domain Bacteria; phylum Bacteroidota; class Bacteroidia; order Flavobacteriales_G; family Salibacteraceae; genus JAAZVO01. The sequence continues at coordinate 29,626 of CAJIZE010000031.1, read as the reverse complement.
ATTAACCTTAGAGTGATTGATGGAAACTACACTGAGTTTGCTAAAGAAATGATGCGAGAACGCAAAGAATTTTTCTATCCGCCAATTTCAAGACTGGTGAAAATTACGGTTAAGCATAAATACCCCGATAAACTTGAAGAGCTTAGTGATGCTTTAGGAGTTAAACTAAAGGAAGCTTTCGGGAACCGTGTATTAGGACCTGAAAGCCCCCCTGTTTCGAGGGTGCGTAATATGTATTTGAAAAGCATCTTGATAAAACTAAACAAAGAAAAAAGCTTACTTAAACAGAAACAGGTAATTCATGAAATAAAAGAAAATTTAATAGCTAAATACAAATTCCCGATTTTTGGTGTTATTACCGATGTAGATCCGTATTAAATGAATTTAAAAATAATTGGTTTTGGTTTTTACTTTTGACTTTTTCAGGAGTTTCTCAACATTTTAATTCGCAAAACAATTGGCGGAAATATAAGCACGAAATTTCTGTTGGTACAGGTATAGCAAATTACATGGGTGATCTAGGAGGTCTTGATACTCAAGGAAAGGAATTCTTTCTTTTTGATTTGGAATTTTCCCAGTTTAAAAAGAGCTTTGCTTGCTCTTACAGATACAATGCTTTTAAAAATGCTTCTTTTCATGGCAAAGTTTTTTATGGAACTGTTTCAGGCAGTGATGCATTAACCAGACAACCTCAACGCACGGCACGAAATTTAAGTTTTAAATCAAATATTATTGAGTGTTCGGCTAGTTATGAGTATTTTATTTTTAAGTCAAAGCCAGGCCACCTTTATCATATTAAAGGAACCAAAGCAACCAATCCTAATCCTTTAAGTTTATATGTTTTTGCAGGTGTTGGAGGCTTTTATTTTAATCCGAAGGCAGAATACAATGGCTCATATGTAGCTCTTCAACCATTAGGTACAGAAGGTCAAGGAATCTCGGGTAAATCAAAAAAATATTCTCGGATAAGCGTTTCAATTCCCACAGGTATGGGAATGAGTTTAAGGCTGTGGTTGAACTTTAAACTTAGTATGGATATGTCCTACAATTTTACGTTTACTGATTATTTAGATGATGTTTCGGGATTATATTTTGATAACGATCAAATAAGGTTTTTTAATGGTGATGCCGCTGCAGACCTAGCCAATAGAGCGGATCCAAGTGCACCGTCAACATGGAGCCAGGCAGGAGCAATAAGAGGGAATTCTAAGAACAATGATGCTTTTCTATCAACTGTAGTTAGTTTAACCTACACTATTATGAGAAAAAATCCAGTGCCCAGGCGCCCTAAGAAGCATTCATTCCAGAATTAATGAAATAATTCCAAATTGGATCTTTGTGAGCAGGCACAGCAGTTAGTTTAATTTGCTCTTTACTTACTGGATGTTCAAACTCTATTTTAAATGCATGCAGATGGATAGAACCGTCTTTATTGGGTCTATTAAATCCATATTTAAGGTCTCCTTTTATGGGACATCCTATTTTTGATAATTGCGCCCTAATTTGATGATGTCGACCAGTTTTTAAATCAATCTCCAACAACTGGTAGTTGTCAGAACTATTGATGAATTTATAGGTTAAGTTAGCCAATTTAGCCCCTTTCCGATCTTTGTCTACAACGAATGATTTGTTCAGCTTTTCATTTTTTAAAAGGTAATTTTCCAGCGTGCCTAATTGACTTTTAGGTTTTTGTTTCACAACAGCCAAGTAACTTTTTTTGATTTTCTTTTCGCTAAACATAATGGTGCATCTGGTTAAAGCCTTGCTGGTTTTTGCGAATATCACCAAACCAGAAGTGGGTCTGTCCAATCTATGTGTTAAACCTAAAAATACGTTTCCGGGTTTGTTGTGTTTAGTTTTTAAGAATCTTTTTAATGTCTCAACTAGGGGCTCGTCGCCAGTTTTGTCTCCTTGAACAATTTCTCCCGGTAATTTATTAAGTATCAGTAAATGATTGTCTTCAAAAACAACTCGATCTTCAATATTCAAAATCAAGAATTAATATTGTTCCTTGTTGTTAGGGAAATCAACCGTTTTTACATCCTTAATATACTCCTGAACAGATGTTGTAATTTGTTCAAATAAATTATTGTAGCGTCTTAAAAAACGAGGTGAAAACTCCTTATTAATACCTAACATGTCATGCAGAACAAGTACTTGGCCGTCAACGCCTGCACCTGCACCAATTCCAATTACAGGAATATCAACCAACTCAGCAACTTTCTTTGCTAACTCCGCGGGTATTTTTTCCAATACAATGGCAAAACAACCCGCATCCTCAAGAATTTTAGCATCCTCTAATAATCGATTTTTTTCCTCTTCATTTTTAGCTCTTACAGCGTAAGTTCCGAATTTATAAATCGATTGCGGCGTTAATCCTAAATGACCCATTACAGGTATGCCAGCTGAGATTATTCGGTCAATTGATTCTTTTATTTCTCTACCTCCTTCAAGTTTAACTGAATGAGCACCTGCTTCTTTCATTATTTTAATAGCAGATGACAAGGCTTCTTTCGAATTCCCTTGATAGCTACCAAAAGGCAAATCGACAACGACAAGGCAATTTTCTATTCCTCTAATTACCGAAGCGGCATGATAAATCATTTGATCTAATGTAATTGGTAAGGTAGTCTCATGACCTGCCATTACATTAGATGCTGAATCGCCAACAAGAATGATGTCTATTCCAGCTTGATCAACTATTTGAGCCATAGAATAATCATATGCTGTAAGCATCGATATTTTTTCGTTGGCTTGCTTCATAGCCTTCAATACGTGGGTCGTAACTTTTTTAACTTTACTCCTAACAGGGCTTATATTTTTATTCATTCATCTAGTATTAATACCAATCACAAAGTAGGATGCTAAAATGTTATTTTTTTACTTTGTAATGATTACAATTGTAGTCTAAACTTACAAATAAAGTTTTATACGTTAGATAATAATACTTTTGTGGCCTAAAATGTTTTCATGAAAAGAGTACTATATTTTCTTTTAATTACTGTGTTTGCCTTTAATATTGGCTGTGAAAACACGGTAAACTTGAAAGCACCTTATGAAATCATTCCTGTGGTTTATAGTCTTCTTGATCAGAATGATTCGTATCATTATGTAAAAGTTGCTAAACTGTTTAATGGCGATCTAGATGCTAATGAAATGGCGCAAGTTGCGGACTCATCATATTTAGATATTAAAGAGATTAAGGTTGAGGAATTGAGAGAGGGAGTTGTTCTTAATACCTATTTTTTGCAAGATACTGTGCTTAGTGAAAAGGACCCGGGCATATTTTTTGGGCCTGATCAAATTCTATACTATTTCTATGAGCCATTTTTAAACTCTAAAAGTGAATACCGATTAACTGTTGATGTTGGCAATGGTAAGCCCGCGGTTGCAACTACTAGTCTTATTGAAGATTCAAATCCTTTTTCACATTTCACATGGTCCAGGTTCGCTGGTGGAGTTTCTTTAATTTCGAATCAATCATTTAATCAGTTACAGGTAAAGTTGGTGCCGGCAAAAAACACAAGACAAACAGCTGTAAATATGTATTTTACCTATTGTAATCAACTTTCAACCGGCGATTCTTATTCTGATACTATTAAATTTGATTTAGGCTCAGAATTGGTAGACAACCCCGACTCGCCAAAAGAATTAGACTTTACGCTCGAAGAAGGATTATTTTACAAAACAGTATCTGAGAATGTACCAGATGAAATTGAAACAGCTGGTTTGAATTACAGGTCGGCCGGACAAATATTCTTTGAAGTAGTAAATGCTGGGGAGGACTTTTTTACCTACATGGAAGTAAACTCTCCTACGAATGCTGTATTTCAAAAAAAACCACCTTATACTAATTTCGAGAACGGACTAGGCGTGTTTTCTGCAAGAACTAAGTTTTATTCACATGAAATAATAGGAGGAGGAGTTGGCTTTGCTCTTACTGGTCAGTCTGAAAAAGAACTGGCTCAAGGAACTTCATACGAAGAATCGTATGGTATTGCAGGTACAGGAGGTAAAGGCTTTCAAGAAGGTAAACCAATAAACTGCTTTTAATATGACTTCCTGTCAGAAATTCTTATAAATCATTTTTTAAATTCTTCATTTTATGCCATTGTAGCATTAATTGATTGATTGCGGCCGGTGGCACATCAATTGACTATTAGCAATCAATTAAAAGAATGTATAAAATAAATTAAAATATAATGAGTAAAATAATAGGTATCGATTTAGGAACTACCAACTCTTGTGTTGCGGTAATGGAGGGCAATGAGCCGGTAGTAATAACAAATAGTGAGGGTAAAAGAACTACACCTTCAATAGTTGGTTTTGTTAAAGATGGTGAAAGAAAAGTAGGAGATCCAGCAAAAAGGCAAGCCATAACTAATCCTGAAAAAACCATAAACTCTATTAAAAGGTTTATGGGGCTTGAGTTTGGTGAAATACAAGGAGAAAACAAAAGAGTTTCTTATAAAATTGTTAATGATAAGAACTTACCTAAAGTTAAAATTGACGACAGGTTGTATACTCCTCAAGAAATTTCAGCTATGACTCTTCAAAAAATGAAGAAAACGGCTGAAGATTATTTAGGAACAGAAGTATCAGAAGCGGTGATCACCGTTCCTGCATATTTTAATGACTCTCAACGTCAAGCAACTAAAGAAGCAGGTGAAATTGCAGGTTTAAAAGTTCGAAGAATTATTAACGAACCAACCGCAGCAGCCTTAGCTTATGGGCTTGATAAAAAAGGTGCTGACATGAAAATAGTTGTTTTTGATTGTGGTGGTGGAACTCATGATGTTTCAGTATTAGAATTAGGAGATGGTGTTTTTGAAGTTAAATCAACCGACGGCGATACGCATTTAGGTGGTGATGATTTTGATTATGTCATAATTGATTGGTTAGCTGAAGAGTTTTTGGCTGACGAGAACATTGATCTTAGAAAAGATCCTATGGCATTGCAAAGACTTAAAGAAGCTGCTGAAAAAGCAAAAATTGAACTTTCAAGTACTACAGCTTCTGAAATAAATTTACCTTATATTATGCCTGTTGATGGAGTTCCAAAACACTTGGTTAGATCATTAAGCAGAGCAAAGTTTGAGCAATTAGCACATGAGTTAATTGAAAGAACAATTACTCCAGCTAAAGCGGCTTTGGAGCAAGCAGGTATTTCTCCTTCTGAAATCGATGAAGTAATATTGGTAGGAGGCTCAACTAGAATTCCTGCTATTCAAGATGCAGTCAAAGCATTCTTTGGTAAAGAACCGTCAAAAGGTGTTAATCCTGATGAGGTTGTAGCAATTGGTGCTGCTATTCAAGGTGGTGTTTTAACTGGTGAGGTTAAAGATGTACTTCTTTTGGATGTTACCCCTTTATCTCTTGGTATTGAAACAATGGGTGGTGTAACTACTAAATTAATCGAAGCAAACACTACCATTCCAACAAGAAAAGCTGAAACATTCTCAACTGCTTCTGATAACCAACCTTCGGTTGAAATACATGTTTTGCAAGGCGAGCGCCCAATGGCAAAAGACAACAGAACAATTGGACGTTTTCACTTAGATGGTATTCCACCATCAAGAAGAGGTGAGCCTCAAATTGAAGTTACATTTGATATCGATGCTAACGGGATTTTAAATGTTTCTGCTAAAGATAAAGCTACCAATAAAGAGCAAAGTATTAGAATTGAAGCTTCTACTGGTTTATCGCAAGAAGAAATCGATAAAATGAAACAAGAAGCAGAAGCAAATGCTGATGCAGATACAAAAGCAAAAGAGAAGATTGATAAATTAAACGCAGCTGATAATTTGATTTTTCAAACAGAAAAACAGTTAAAAGAATTCGGAGATAAAATCCCTGCAGACAAAAAAGATCCAATTGATGGTGCTTTGGCTGAACTTAAGGAAGCTCATAAATCTGAAAACATTGAAAGTATTGATACATCTATGGAAAAACTAAATACTGTTTTCCAGGCAGCTTCTCAAGAAATGTATGCTGCACAGCAAGCAGCTGGAGCTGAAGGAACTCCAAATGCTGAAGCAGGTGCTCAACCAGAAGGTGAAGCTAATGCTGAAGACGAAGTAACTGATGTTGACTTTGAAGAAGTAAAGGAAGAGAAAAAGTAAGTCCTTAATTAAATCATTTAAGCCCTAGTTCCTTTTTGGAGCTAGGGCTTTTTTATTTTTATAATGTATTAGAATTAATAGTTTTAAAACTATTAAAAAGTAATCAAATCATCAATCGGTTTAAACCATAGTTTTGCGCACCTTGAAACCAAAAGCACTAGCTAAATTAGTATTATTACTTGTACTCATCTTGTCAGGTTTTGCTTTATACCAGCTTCCTAACCTAAAGTTTATTTACGATTTCGAGGCGTTTTTTCCTGAGAACGACAAAGACCTTGAGTTTTTTTATGATTACCGTGAAAAGTACTCACACGATACTGATTTTATTTTGGTTGCGTTATCAGATCATAAATCAGTTTTTGATAAAGCATTCCTCCAAAAAGCCAGCGATTTTACAGACTCATTGAAGGAACTTCAATATGTCACAGAGGTTTTGTCGCCAACCAATGCAAAGTTCTATGTAAAAGGCCCAATTGGTCCTATTGGTGTAAAGTATTTGCATTATCAAAGACCAGATCTTTATAAAACTGATAGTGTCAGAATATTCAAATCGGAGCAACTTGTTGGAAGTCTTTTTTCAACCAATGGAAAAGGCCTTTCAATTGTTATTAATTCCGAATCTGAAATGAATAAGAAAGAATCGGATGTTTTGGCTAATGGCCTAAAAAGAGTCATTAAAAGATTTGATTTTAAGGAGGTGCATTATGCTGGTCGAATGACAGGTCAGCTTTATTACATAGAGAAATTACAATCGGAATTGGCTGTTTTTATTTTAGTTTCATTACTTATTTTGGTAGTAGTGCTTTGGTTGTTTTTTAGATCTATATGGGGTGTTTGGGTACCGTTATTAATTGTAGTGCTAACAGGAATAATGTTGCTTGCATTCATGAGCTTAACCAATAAACCTATTGATTTGATGACAGCAATTTTGCCTACTATTTTATTTGTGGTAGGAATTTCAGATGTTGTGCATATTATTTCGAAATATTTAGAAGAAAGAAGAATTAGAACACCAAAACTTGATGCGATAAAAATCACATTTAAAGAAATTGGAATAGCCACATTTTTAACAAGTTTCACCACTGCTGTTGGCTTTTTAACGCTACTTACAGTTAGGATAACTCCTTTAAAAGAATTTGGTGTTTATACATCGATTGGAGTATTTATTGCATTCGTTTTGGCATTTAGCATTTTGCCTGCAATTTTAGTACTGACAAAAAACACAAAGCAAACTAACAAAAAGCCACAAACTATTTTCTGGAACAGATTACTACAAGCGTGGTTCATTAAAGTGCTCAGAAATCAAAAATCGATCATGATTGTTTCAGGAATCATAATTGTAATTTCATTAATTGGTGTTTCTAAAATAGAAGTTAATAACTACCTTTTAGAAGATTTATCTGAGTCTGATTCAATGTATAAGAGTTTTAAGTTCTTTGAAGATAATTTTGCTGGAGTAAGGCCTTTTGAAATGAATGTTTCTTTAGCCGATACCAATAAAGAAATTTTAAGTTATGCTAACCTCAAAAAGCTGGATAAAATTGATTCCTATTTACACGATCAGTATCAAGTTGGCTTTTTAATATCACCTTTAAGTTTTGTTAAATCAGCAAACCAAGCATTTAATGGTGGTAAAATTGAATATTATTCACTACCGGCGACTATAAGTGAATACGATAAGTTAAAGCCTTTCATAAACAGAATTGGGAAATCAGAAAAAGGAACGGCTTATTATTCATCTAACAAATGGGAATGTAGATTCAGCGGTAAAATTGCCGATGTTGGAGCCATAGCAATTGCAAAGAAAAACACAAAATTTGATAAATTTATTACTAACCAAATTGGCTCTTCAATTAACACTAAGCTTACCGGAACAGCCTTGCTTATTGATAAAAACAACGAATACCTCGCTTATGATATGGTCAGTGGATTGATAATAGCGTTTTTGGTAATAGGAGTATTGATGGGGATTCTATTTAAATCAATCAGGATGTTGGTTTTATCCTTCTTTCCTAATGTGATTCCACTTATAATGGTTGGCGGATTGATGGGCTTTACCGGTATAGACTTAAAAATATCAACTGCGTTAATATTCACGATTGCTTTTGGTATTGCAGTGGATGATACCATTCATTTTATGAGTAAACTGCGAATTGAATTGGGCAAGGGTAAGTCATTACTGTATGCTATAAAAAGAACTTTTTTGTCAACAGGTAAAGCTATAATGGTAACCAGTTTAATCCTTTATGCAGGCTTTTTTTCATTGGCTTTTTCCAGTTTTGGAAGCACCTTTTATGTTGGTGTTTTGGTTAGTACGACATTGCTTTTTGCTTTAATTGGCGACTTGTTTTTACTTCCAGTACTTTTGCTTTGGTTTTACAAACCAAAAAAAACATAGTTTGACCTATTAATTACGCTGTTATGAAATTAGATGTTTTAGCCTTTGGTGCTCACCCCGATGATGTAGAGTTAAGTTGTTCTGGTACCTTAATGCAAAGTATTGAACAAGGTAAAAAAGTTGGTGTGGTTGATCTTACAAGGGGCGAACTAGGAACAAGAGGGTCAGCTGAGTTAAGAATTAAGGAAGCATCAGCATCAGCAAAAATATTAGGTTTATCTGAACGGATCAACCTTAATATGGCGGATGGGTTTTTTTTAAACGATAAGGATCATCAACTTAAAATTATAAAGCAATTGAGGTATTATCAACCGGATGTTGTTTTAGCAAATGCTATTTCAGATAGACATATAGATCATGGAAGAGGTGCTGCCTTAGTAGCAGATGCTTGCTTTTTAAGTGGATTGAAAAATATTGAAACTGATTGTGAAGGAGTTAAGCAAAACGCTTGGAGGCCAAAAGTACTGTATCATTATATTCAAGATCATTATTTAAAGCCTGATTTCGTTGTAGATGTCACCAAGTTTTGGGATAGAAAAATAGAATCAATAATGGCGTTTTCGTCACAATTCTACGACCCTAAATCAAATCAAAACAATACACCAATTTCATCCAAAGAATTTATGGACTTTATTGCATCAAGGGCACGTGAATTTGGTCGTCCAATCGGAGCTACTTATGCTGAAGGGTTTCAGGTTAAAAGGGTTATCGGTGTAAACGGCATCACTTCTTTGGGTTAGTAATCCGAATAAAATCACTTTTAGTGAATTTAAATTGAGCTAAACTTACTGATTCAGTTTTCAGGAAGTATCCAAATTGAAACAAGCACGCAGCAGTATAGGCTATTGAACTTGCAATGCAGGCTCCAATAATTCCGTAAACTGGAATTAATGTGACACACAATAGCACAGTAAATACTAGACCAATACTTGAACCAATAGTGTTAATTTGTGGCTTGCCAATACCTGCAAAGTAATGGCTGAACCCTGAGCTTACGGCATTTGAAACAATACCTACCGAAAGATAAATTAAGACTGTTTTTACTTCGCCAAAATCAGCACCAAAAATCATAATGTACATTGATTCAGGTATTAAAATGAAAGGGATTATACCAACCAATACAGCAACGAAATTTAATTTTATTAAATCTATGGTCAATTGCTTTGATTTCTCTTGGTTGTCTGAATTTGAAATAAAAGAGTACTGAACTAAACTAATGCTCCTGCTAATAACCCATAAGGCTTCCCCAATTTGTATTCCGGTACTATATACTCCAACAGCAGCTGTTCCTAAATTCGCCTGGTTTTTTATAATGTAATAACTGAAGCGATAATTTAAGAGTTGTATTACGTTGCCTAACTGATTGTAAAAACCTAGCGTGAAAGTTTCTTTAAGGTTAACTGAAGCAGTAGGATTATTTTTGGAAATAGCAACAACTGTAAAATATGCACTTAATAATAAGTGACCAGCTGAAGCTGTTAGGTAGGCATAAATGTAACTTATAGGGTCTTTAAGGCCAACTAAAAAGTAAAAAACAAGCAGGGCTATCAGTAGCAAAACTATTTGTGAAATTGTAATTATATTGTGTGTTTTTATTTTTTCTTTTCCAATTAATACCATCATATTGGCAGAAGCGAAAGCTTGTAAAACGGCAGATATAAGCAGCAATATAAGCCAAGAATAATTTATAAGATCTAGGCTATAAAGAACAAATCCGCCTAGCAATGTGCCAACAATTGCCCATAAATACGAAAGGCTAATCAGGTGTTTGTTGTTGTATCGTGGTATAAGATAGACTAACGTTGGGCCACCAATAAATCCTGTTATCATTACAACAAGGCTAACATTAAAAACAAAAAGGCTAACTAGCCCTTTACCTTCATCACCAAATAGGTTGGTAGTTAGTACAATCAGCACAAAACTTATTATATGACCAATTAGTTTTGATCCTAATGTATGTATGATTTTATTTAGCAAGCGCTTTTAATAAAAGGAATTAATTTATCTGAAACTTCTTGAGTTGTTATTTCTCTAATGCAAGCGTTGTCAATACAATCGGTTGGTTTAGTATAACGCGATTTATTGGGGCTATAGTATCTATTACAAGGCCAACAATCTATCTTATTGCTCACCATTTTATGTTTTTCAGAAATTAAATGGGCGTAGCCATAAAGCCTGTAATCAGAAGCACCCCAAATAGTAAAAGTTGGTGTATTAAAAAATGCAGCTAAATGCATTAAACCGCTATCGCCACCAACAAAGATTTTGGATCTACTGAGAATACCGCTAACTTGGGTTAGATCTGTTTTGCCAACCAAATTTTGTAAATTTTTAAACCTTCTTTTTTCTACTTCTTTAGCGGCATCAATTTCATTTTTATCACCAAGTAATACAATTGATAAAGCAGGATACTCCTCTTGGATAACTTGAATTAGTTCAATCCATTTATTAATGGGCCAATTTTTATAAGTAACAGCATTGTTGGCTGAACTGAGTTGAATGGTAATGGTTTTATCTTTTGTTGAAACCGAACCTAACGTTACAAGGCTTTCGTCAATCTGGTTGTCGTAGAAATGCGAATCTATGAACCGCATGTTTTGCGATATCTCATGCAACCCTTCAACAATTGGGTGATAAATTATTCTATCTGATTTTGGTAGTTTATTCGGCTGTTTCCTGATATTAACTTTCTTAGCGATGTTGAGTCCGTAAAGGATTAGCTTGTTGGTTGAGGCAAAGAAATCCAAGTATGCAGCATCATATTTTTTAGAGATAGAAATACTCGAAGAAGCTAATTCTAAAAGACCGATTGTTTTGGTTGAGGAAAAAACATTTAATGAGTCAAACAAGTTTTGATAAGGTGCTAAAGAAGTAAATATTCCATCTACCTGATTTCCTTCATTTATTAAATGCTTAATCAGTGGAACTTGTAGCAAGGCGTTACCTATACCCGAATTAATTAAAACCGCTACTTTTTTCAAATTTTTACTCTTAAAGAATTACTTACTACAAATAAACTGGATAAACTCATTGCACCAGCTGCAATCATAGGATTTAAAAAACCAAATGCTGCAATTGGAATAGCCAAAGCATTATAGAAAAAGGCCCAAAATAAGTTTTGCTTAATAATTTTTAAAGTGTTTTTAGATAATGAAAACAATTGTTTCAAGCTTTTGAAAAAAGTTGATTCGGCAATAATAATATCAGACGATGAAATAGCAACTTCGGTAGCTTTAGCCAAAGAAACACCTACTGTAGCTATACTTAAAGAAGGAGCATCGTTGATTCCATCACCTATAAATAAAGTAGGGGAGTGGCTGTTGAATTTTTTAACAACACTTAGTTTTTGTTCAGGAAGCAACTCAAAGAAAACTTCATTTAACTTTAATTGTGCATTAATTTCAGAGCAGATTTTTTTCTTGTCGCCACTTATCATTGCGCTATGCAGCCCAATGCTTTTTAAATATGAAATTGTCGTTTCAGCATCAGCTCTAACTTCATCTTCAAGAACTATTTCACCAACCAATTCGTCATTTTTGTAGATAGAAATACCTGCAAGATTGTTTGATGTGAAATTCCCTATTTGATATTTATTGCCCTGAAAATCGTTAGCTGTAACTCCTTTGCCTTTAATTTCTTGATGATTTATAAACTGCATTAATTTTTTACGTTGTTTTAAATGCATTTTAATGGACTTTGCAATTGGATGTGAAGATATTAGCTCCAAGCCATAAGCAATGTTGATAAGCTCTTGTTTGGTTAAACTCGATTTTTGGTTGATGCTTGATATTTTAAGTTGACCGGTTGTAATAGTCCCTGTTTTATCGAAAAGCACATTTTTGATAGAAGCCAATGCTTCTAGCCTTGCACTGCTTTTGATGAATATTCCGTTTTTAGCGCCTTTGCCCAAGGCAACAGTTATGGCTGTTGGAGTAGCAAGACCCATGGCGCAAGGGCAAGAAATCACCAAAACGGCTGTTGCATTTATAAGGGCTTGGTCAATTTGCCCGGTAAATACATACCACAATACAAAGGTTAAAACAGCAATAATTACAACCGCAGGCACAAATACTGCTGCAATTTTATCTGCTGATTTTTGGATTTCTGGTTTGTCTTTTCTTGCTTGAGCAACAACATCAATAATGCTTTGTAAATAAGTGTTCTGACCAGTTTTTAAAACCATCATTACAAAATTGCCATTGGTATTTATGGTTCCTGCTAAAATACGATCTCCTGTTTTTTTATCAATAGGCTGGCTTTCGCCAGATAACATGGCTTCGTTTAAATAGCCATTACCAGAAAGAATTTTACCATCAACTGGTATTTTCGAGCCATCCTTAATTAGAACTAAATCCCCAATTTTTAATTCGTCAACAGTTACTTTTAATCCTTCTAAATCATCAGGTGATGAGACTTTTATAGCTTCATTAGGAAGCAGTTTAGAGAAAGAGTTAATACTATCTGTAGCTTTTAGCAAAGAACGTTTTTCTATGAATTTACCAATAAAAACAAACGTGATAATTAACCCGGCCGATTCGAAATATAGTACCTTACTAGACGTGAAAAGTAAATTGTAAATTGAGAACATAAAAGAAGCGTATGAGCCTAACATTACTAATACATCCATATTCGCAACTCCAGATTTAATTGAACCTATGGATTTTTTTCCAAATTGTAAGGTTCCTGCCAACATAATCGGTATGGTTAGAAGAAGCTGGATATAACCATCAAGATTGATAAACATTGAAAGCAATAGTGGAATGGAGCAAGTAATGCTAACCAACATTCTATTTCTTATGGTTAGATTATGACCTTGTCTAACCTTCTTTTTTCCCGCTGCATGGTTGGAAACATGGTAACCAATTGAATTAACTGCTTCGGTAATATCTTCAATTTCAACAGCATCATTGACTTCAAAATCTGCTTCACCAGAAATGAAATCAACATTGACGTTTTTTCCACCTTTCTTTTCTATGGTTTTGGTGACGCTCAGCGCGCAATTGGCGCAGGTCATGCCTTCAATGTGCAGTGTTTTATTCATTTTCGAGGTCAAAGGTAATCAACCAAATAGTTTAGAATTTTTAATGTGGTATTTAGAAAAAAATTACTTTTGCAGCCGATTGTTAGTTAACCAAGTTAGCAATTAAAATGGTGGTTGTAGCTCAGTTGGTTAGAGCATCGGTTTGTGGTACCGAGGGTCGTGGGTTCGAGCCCCATCTTCCACCCGATATAAAAAAAGCCTTTCAAACTCTACGTTTGAAAGGCTTTTTTTGTTCTTAATGGTTCGAAACCCATGTAGTTAAAAGTGAATTAACAACAACTCTCACCACAGCTTCCATTCTCCTGAATCGGTGGACATGGCACAGATCCGTATGAACAATACACACAGCAGTCTCCTTCAAGTGGCTTTAATAATTCCTTGCAATTTTCACATTCATAAAACCACGAGCATGCGTCAGTTGGCATTGTTTTAGTTTTTTGATGTTTGCACTTGGGGCAAGTTAAAGGAGATTCCAATATTACGGTCATATTATTTGTTTTTTAAGGGCTTATAACCCTTGCTATTAATTGCTTGAATTAATTGCTGAATAGAAGTCTGGGTTGTATCAAATTCAATTGAGAATTTTTGCAGTCATTGATATTTTGCCAGATATATCATTTAAGACAGAAATACTTTGATTAATTAGTTCAACATTTGCACAACCTTTAATACAGCTATTTTCAGTCTTATCCATTTTTTATACATTATTTAAGCGTTTACTTAAATACACATATATGTCAAATCTACCTTTATTTAAGTGTTTACTTAAATAAAGACTCGGAATGCAATACTAACGACAAAAAATAATTTTATTTTTCAGTCCAAATCACCACTTTTTATAACTCTCAAAAGTATCTCACAATCTTCCATTAAATGGTCGTTTTCAGAGTTAGATCCAAGCCCCATGTTTGACCCAAAAAAGGAAATTCAAAAGGGTCTCCTTTTTTTATGCCTTTAACTGTTCCTTAAAATCAAATATGGTATGTTAACTTTGAACTTCAAATAACAACCATGGCAATAGTTTTAGCCCTTCTTACTTTAACGCTTCTTGAAGTGGTTTTAGGTATCGATAACATTATTTTTATTTCAATTGTTTCAAACCGACTACCTGAAGACGAACAACCACGAGCCAGGTTAATAGGCTTAATATTAGCTCTGGTTATTCGGATTGCGTTTTTGTCTGCAATTTCATGGGTATTAAGTTTTTCAGAACCTTTGTTTTCCGTGTTTGATCATGCTGTTTCTATTAGAGATATAATTCTAATTGCGGGGGGATTGTTTCTGATAAGTAAAAGTACTTCCGAAATTCATCATAAAATGGAAGGCGATGCAGAAGGAGAAAAGGGAGAGTCAAAGAAGTCAAGCTTTGTGAAAGTGGTAACACAGATTGTATTGTTGGATATAATATTTTCTTTAGATTCGATATTAACGGCTGTGGGGATGACTGATAACCTACCTATAATGATAACTGCCGTTATTATTTCAATGATTTTAATGATGTTGTTTTCAGGCAAAATAAGCCGCTTTATAAACGATCACCCAACCCTTCAAGTTCTTGCGTTATCCTTTCTTATTTTGATAGGATTTATGTTAGCTGTTGAAGGTGTACATGTTGAAGTACCAAAAGGATATATTTACTTTGCAGTTTTTTTCTCCTTAATAGTCGAGGTATTAAATCTCAGAGTAATGAAAAAGGCAAAAGTTAAAAAGAACTCGTAAAGTTGCTTTTATAATCATCCCATGAAGATGTTAAGTAATTTTCATCACCAAAATATTTCATTATAGGTTCAAAGTCTTCAGGTCCGTGGTAACCCGGAACGATTGAGATTCTTTCGAATTTTGAATTCATTACTACAAATTTAGGATAAGACATTTGACCGTCTAACAAAGCTCGTGCTAAACTATGCACCCCCTTTTGTCCTTCAGGCTTTGGGTTTGAAAATTTTCTTCCTTGAAAATTAATAGTGTCTTTGGTTTCTGCATTAATCTTTACGCAATAGTAATTGTCGCTCATATATGCTTCCACCTTTGGATTCTTGAACGTTGCTTTGTCCATTTTTTTGCACCAT
Source organism: uncultured Flavobacteriales bacterium (assembly GCA_905181855.1). Taxonomy (GTDB): domain Bacteria; phylum Bacteroidota; class Bacteroidia; order Flavobacteriales_G; family Salibacteraceae; genus JAAZVO01. The sequence continues at coordinate 13,996 of CAJIZE010000031.1, read as the reverse complement.
CCACACCAATTGGTGTAGACATCAACAAAGATTAGTTTAGGTTCAACCTTATTTGCTTCAACCACCTCTTCAATCGACATCCATTTGATAGTTTCTTGAGAATTACCAATGATGGAGGTTCCTATAAATAAGAAAAAGAGAGTAATGAGTTTTTTCATTAAGGAGCTTTCGTTTCTTGAGTTTGAGCTTGTTGTGCCTGCTGAGCTGCCTTAACTTGAGCTTGTTTGTCTAAATATTGTTGATATCTGACAAATTCATTTGTTTTGAAAAACATAAGCGTACCAAAAAGAGGTTCTGGTTGTTGAAACCCTTTTATAATGTGTTGGCGACTTATGTTTTCATCAAGAATAACAAACGATGGGTAAGATAATTGTCCATCAAGTAAAGAAACTGCAAGTTGGTGTGTACTTCTTTTTCCTGTAGGATTAGGGTTAATGAATTTATAACCATTAAACTCGATATCTTCTTTCTGTTCAGCATCAAGCTTTACAGCATAGTAGTTAGTATTCATGTAATTTACAATGGTTGGGTCAACAAAAGTTGATGCATCCATTTTTTTACACCATCCACACCAATCAGTATAAAGATCCATAAAAACCTTTTTTCTTTCTACTTTTTGAGCTTCTACCATTTGTTGCCAGCTCATCCAATTAATTGTTCCAATAGCCTCAGTGGATTGAGCTTGAGCATTTATGGAGAGATTAAACAAAAAGATAAATAACCCAGATATAAGTTTGTGTAATTTCATAGAAATCAAAGATAATGGCTTTTTGTAAAAAGCACAAAAAAAGCGGGTAGAGTGTACCCGCTTTAACATTTATTAATAAAGTTGAAGTTTACTCAACTCCGTGCATTAGTTTTTGTAATGGCTTATTTATCAGTATGATTACCACTGCAATACCTAGCAACACAAAACCTATAGTTGAGAAAATAGAAATATATTGATTTAATCCAGCTTCAGCAGTCATTTCACCGCCACCACTGTGACCTCCTGTTAATGCAGCAATTTTACCACCAACATAATTGGCAATCGCAAAACTTAAGAACCAGGCGCCCATTGCGGTACCTGCCATCTTTTTAGGAGCTAATTTTGTTACCATTGATAACCCAATTGGGGATAAAAATAGCTCACCGGTAGTATGAAGCATGTATAAGAAAAGTAGCGTAAGTAATGGCACTTGGAAAGCATCATTAACAAACATTAAACCTACTTGAGTAATTAAAAAACCTGCAGCAAGTTGGATAATTCCGTAAGCAAACTTTAATGGAATACTTGGGTTTTTCCCCATTGCAGAAAGCTTAACCCACATAACGGAGAAAACAGAACCAAATGTAATGATGAAGAATGGGTTAAAGAACTGTGTCATTGATGCCGGCATAAACCATCCAAAAATTTCTCTGTCAACATTTCTATCAGCGAAAAGCGTAAGTGAGGTACCTGCTTGCTCAAAACAAGCCCAAAAAGTTATGTTGATTAACATAAAGATGATTAAGGCTATCATTCTGTCTTTCCAAATTCCAACGTTTTCATCTTTGTCTTCTTTTGCTCCGGCGGTTACAAGAGAATAGGAAACATAAACAAAAAGACCTAATAAAATATAGTCTAAAACTTGATTTTGAAGAATTAAGATATAGCAAAGGGGAATAAGAAAAAACGATCCGATTGTTATTAAATGAACCATTGTAAGTCCTGCAAATACTTTTTTCTTGCCTTCTTCCTGTATTTCAACACCAGGTGCCAATGCGTATTTTTTTCGACCACTCCAAAAGATAAATATTCCTAAGAGCATGCCAATACCGGCTAATCCAAAGCCTTTGTCAAAGCCATAAGTTTCACCAACATAGGCAACTAAAGTTGTGGCGAGGAGGGCTCCAATGTTAATTCCAATGTAAAAAATAGTGAAACCCGAATCTCGTCTTGGGTCGTTGTCTTCGTATAATTTGCCAACAATTGTAGAAATATTAGCCTTAAAATAACCGTTTCCAATAATCAAAGCACCCATACCAATATAGAGCATATTTTCTGTTCCACCAAGAATCAGAAACTCCCCTAAAGACATCATTAATCCACCAAGAATAACAGCATATTTATAACCTAAAAACTTATCAGCAAGTTTTCCTCCTAAAATTGGAGCGGCATAAACCAAACCTGTATATGCACCATAAATTAAGGATGCTTCAGCATCACCTTTCATAAGTGATTTCACTAAGAATAGTGTTAGTAGCACTCTCATGCCATAATAACAGAAGCGTTCCCACATCTCTGAAAAGAAAAGAATCATTAACCCTTCTGGATGTCCTTGCTCAACTTTGTTTGTCATAATTTTAGTTTAGATTAATTTTTTTGAAAGTGAACGAATATAAACAAATTGACATTTACATTATTTATTCAATCGCTTAGCGGATTATTTGAGGTTTTTAAAAGAGACCTACAAATTCTTAATTAAGTAATCAGTCATCTTATTGTAGAGGTGTAAACGGGTGTAACCGCCATAAATTCCATGATTTTTATTAGGATAAATCATTAAATCGAATTGTTTATTTGCATTAACCAAAGCATCCACCATCTCCATTGAATTTTGGTAATGTACATTATCGTCTGCCGAACCATGTATCAGCAAATAATTCCCCTTCAAACTATCCACGTGATTAATTGGTGAGTTTGAATCATATCCTTCTGCATTTTCTTGTGGAGTTCTCATGTATCTTTCCGTGTAAATATTGTCGTAATATCTCCAATTGGTTACTGGTGCAACAGCAATTGCAGTTTTAAAAACATCGGCTCCTTTAAAAAGACACAATGAACTCATGTAACCCCCGTAACTCCATCCCCAAATACCAATTCTATTTTCATCTATATAAGCGGATTTGCCAATAACCTTTGCCGCTGCTATTTGATCTTCAGTTTCATATTTACCCAATTGAGTGTAGGTTATTTTTTTGAATTTACTACCGCGAGCTCCAGTTCCTCTATTGTCAACCGATATAATGATATAGCCTTGTTGAGCTAGCATCTGAAACCAGAAATAATTGCTTCCTCCCCAGCTGTTTTTTACCGTTTGCGAACCTGGACCACCATAAACATACATGAGTACAGGATACTTTTTTGATTCATCGAAACTTGGAGGTTTGATGCTGTAAGCATTTAGGAAGTCACCATTCTCTATTGGAATATTAAAAAACTCAACAGTTGAAAGGTTATACTCTTCCATCGTTTCTTTTAAAGCATCGTTGCTTTTTAGGGTACGTATTAATTTACCCGATTTATCATTTAAGGTAATTAACTGTGGTGTATTGGCATTTGAATAGGTATTGATGAAATATTTGAAACCGTTTGAGAAATTGGCATTATTGAAACCGGCCTTTGGAGTAAGAACTTTCTTGCCTTTCCCTGATATTTTCACTGTGTAAATATTTCTTTCTAAAGGAGATACCTCTGTAGATGAATAGTACACCGTTTTTGCTTTTTCATCGTATCCTAAATATTGGTCAACATCCCATTTCCCGGAAGATAGTCTTACCTCATCACCTCCGCTTAGATTGTACTTGTACAAATGGTTAAATCCGCTTTTGTCAGAACTCCAAATAAAGCCTGCTCCCTCTGGTAAAAAAGTTAAATCATCAGTTACATCAATGTATGTTTTTGAGTTTTCTTCTAAAATTAGTTTTGATTCACCCGTGTTTACATCAGATAGCAAAAGTTTCAGATTACTTTGATGACGGTTCATGGTAATAATTGCCAATTGAGCGTTGTTTGCCCATTTAATACGAGGAACGTATTCGTATACTGGTAATGAAGCTTTTACTTTTTTACCGTCTTTAATGTTAATCATATAAATGTCAACTTGTGAGTTGTCTTCACCAGCCTTTGGATATTTAAACTTGTAATCCTCAGGGTAAAGTGAGTCATACATTGCCATATTAAACTCCTTAACCATAGATTCGTCGAAACGATAATAGGCTAAACTTAAACCATCAGGTGACCAAAAGAAAGCTTGATTAAAAGCGAATTCTTCTTCATAAACCCAATCAGTTCCTCCATTAATTACTTCGTTCCATTTACCATCGCTGGTCACTTTGGTTTCAGTATCTGTAATTAGGTTTTTTATAAATAGGTTGTTTTCTTTCACAAAAGCGACCATTGATCCTGTAGGAGAAAATTCAGCCAACCTTTGTTTTGCTCCATCTGTTAATTTGGTGGATTTTTTAGATGAAAGGTCGTAAATATAAAAATCAGAAAGGGAAGAATGGCGGTATACCGCTTCTTGGTTGGTGCCAATTAGCAGTTTGGTTTCATCTTTTGAAAAAGCATAACTATTAATGGTAATAGTTACGCCATCAGGAGTTTTTAAGTCCTCTCCCTTAACTAACGTTTTAACTAAATTACCTGTTTTGTAGGAGTATTGATTTAAGTTTTGACCTGATTCAGTTCTATCTAAAGCGGTGTAATCTAGCCCGTCGTTCATACTTCTTAATCCGTACACGTATTCTGCTCTAAACGTACCTTTACTCCAAATATCTTCAACGGTTATGTTTTTTTGAGCAGTGGCGCTGCCTACAGCTAAAAATAAAATTAAGCAATAATTAAAAAGTTGTTTCATAAATATTATTATTTTTCAAGTTCTCGAAAGTAATACATACGTTGCTTTTAACCTGTGATTTGTGAGAAATGGCAAAAGCTGAATTTATTTTACATACGCTTGACCCTATGTTGCAAACTGAGTTTAACAATGGCTATTTGTTCGCTTTGGTTGAAGTGGGTTTGGCGGCACTAGTAATACCTTTTCACAGCATGGTTGAACACAATTTATATTCTAATTTAGAAAGCAACAATGATGAATAGAATTATTGAACACATTGATTATTTTAAAACGGTATTACCAAAAGCTATTTTCATAGATGAAGAGAATTTATTGAAATATGGACATGACGAGACAGAAGATCTGAGCTTTCTTCCTCAAATAGTTTTGAAACCTGAAAGTACTGAGCAGGTTTCTGTAATCATGAAATATTGCAACGAAAACTCAATCCCTGTTACGCCATCAGGGGCAAGAACCGGATTAAGTGGAGGTGCATTGCCAATAAATGGCGGGGTGGCCTTATCTACGGAAAGGATGGATAAAATCATTGATATTGACGAAAATAATTTGCAAGCTACCGTTGAACCAGGAGTGATTAATCAAGTGTTTCAAGAAGAAGTAAAAAGCAAAGGTTTGTTCTATCCGCCGGACCCATCAAGTTGGGGAAGCAGCTTTTTGGGCGGTAACGTTTCGACCAACGCCGGAGGACCAAAAGCAGTAAAGTATGGAGTAACCAAAGACTACATTCTGAATTTAGAAGTGGTTTTACCAAATGGTGAAATAATATGGACTGGGGCCAACGTTTTGAAAAACTCAACAGGGTATAACTTAACACAGCTTTTCGTTGGGAGTGAAGGAACTCTTGGTATTGTTACAAAAATTGTGGTTCGGTTGATTTCGCTTCCAAGGGTAAATAAGTTGATGCTGGTTCCATTTAACGATGCTCAAAAAGCTTGTGAAGCGGTGGCTGAAATATTCAAAGCTGGAATAACACCTTCTGCATTAGAGTTTATGGAGCGTGATGCAATTGACTGGACGTTGAAATATGTTGACATAAAGGTTGAAGTTACACCAGAGACTGAAGCGCATTTGCTTATTGAGGTTGATGGAAACAACGACGAAATTCTTTTTAGTGATTGCGAAAAAATAATGGAGGTTGTTGAACAGTTTGGAGCAGGAGAAATATTATTTGCTGACTCAGAAGCACAGAAAGAGGATTTATGGAAACTCAGAAGAAGAGTGGCTGAAGCGGTAAAAGCTAATTCAATCTATAAAGAAGAAGACACAGTTGTACCTCGTTTTGAAATGCCCAAACTTTTAAAAGGGGTAAAAGAAATAGGTGAACGTTTTGGTTTTAAGTCGGTTTGTTACGGTCATGTTGGAGATGGAAATCTACACGTAAACATAATTAAAGGTGATATGGATGATAAAGTTTGGAACGAAACTTTGCCATTAGGCATTAGGGAGGTTTTTAAGCTTTGTAAATCGCTTGGAGGAACAATATCAGGAGAGCACGGAATCGGCCTCGTTCAAAAGGATTATTTAGATATTGTGTTTAGTAGAACCGAAATTGAACTCCAAAAGCAAATCAAAAAAGTATTTGATCCAAACGGAATTATGAATCCGGGTAAAATTTGGAATTAAAAAAGTAGATAATTAATCGTTAAGGTTTATAAATTAGCAAAAATTGATAGGATGAAAATAATATCGTGGAACGTAAACGGAGTTAGAGCAACAGTGAAAAAAGGCTTGGTTGACCGATTTAATGAAATGGAACCCGATGTTCTTTGTTTGCAAGAAACAAAAGCCCAGGACGAGCAAGTTGAAGAAGCTCTACAAGATTTATCTAAACACCATTTGTGCTCATTTTCAGCAGTAAAAAAAGGGTATTCTGGTACAGCTAATATTTCCATCACAACTCCTTTATGTATAAAACAAGGATTAGGAATAGAAGAACATGATCAGCAGGGTAGAGTGCTTACTACTGAGTACAAGGACTTTTATGTGGTAAATGTTTATGTTCCAAATTCTGGAAATGGGTTAATAAAACTGCCATATCGAGAAACTTGGGATGCCGCTTTTCTTGGGTTCTTAAAAAACCTCGAAAAAACAAAACCATTAGTTGTTCTTGGTGATTTTAATGTTGCACATCAAGAAATTGATTTAGCTCGACCACAACCAAATTATAACAGAACTGCAGGTTATACTCAAACCGAAATTGATGGTCTGTCTCTAATTTTATCAAACGGATTTAAAGATACATTCCGTGAGCTACATCCTAATACAATTCAATACAGTTGGTGGAGTTTTAGAGGTGGCGCAAGAGAAAGAAATGTAGGATGGAGATTAGATTACGTTTTAGTTTCGGAAGCTTTGTTTCCAAAAGTAAAGAGCGCTTTTGTTTTACCAAACATTCATGGTAGTGATCATTGCCCAGTAGGGATTGAGTTAGATATTTAGCTCTAACTTTAAAAATTTGGCAGTATGGCTAGATCTATTTTTTGCTACTTGCTCTGGTGTTCCTTTAACTAATAGTTTTCCGCCACCTTTCCCCCCTTCAGGGCCCATATCAATGATGTGATCGGCAACTTTTATAATGTCCATGTTGTGTTCAATTACCAACACTGTGTTGCCGTGTTCTACTAATAAATTAAGTACTTCAAGCAGAATTCTTATGTCTTCAAAGTGTAGTCCCGTAGTAGGTTCATCTAAAATATAGAAAGTGTTTCCTGTATCTCGCTTTGATAATTCAGTTGCTAATTTCACCCTTTGAGCCTCGCCACCTGACAGAGTAGTTGACGATTGACCTAATTTTATATAACCAAGCCCAACATCATCAAGCGTCTTTATTCTATTTAAAATGTAAGGAACCTTATCAAAGAAATCTACGGCTTCTTTAACTGTCATTTCAAGTACATCGCTAATTGATTTACCTTTATACCTTACCTCAAGTGTTTCGCGGTTGTACCGTTTACCTTGACATGATTCACATTCGACCAAAACATCAGGTAAAAAGTTCATTTCGATAACTTTCATGCCTCCGCCTTTACAGGTTTCGCATCTACCGCCTTTTACATTGAAAGAAAAACGACCAGGTTTGTAGCCTCTTATATTTGATTCCGCTAATGCCGAAAACAACATTCTAATATCGGTAAAAACCCCAGTATAAGTTGCAGGGTTTGATCTTGGTGTTCGTCCAATAGGTGCTTGGTCAATCTCAATTACTTTATCAACATCGTTTAATCCTATAATTTTCTTGTATGCTAAAGGACGTTTCTTTGAACCATAAATGTGTTGGTTAAGAATAGGGTATAAAGTTTCATTAATCAATGAAGATTTTCCTGACCCTGAAACACCAGTAACACAAATGAATTTACCTAAAGGAAATTCAGCAGTCACATTCTGCAGGTTATTCCCTGAAGCTCCAGTTAACTTTATTGATAATCCATTTCCTTCTCGTCTTACAGTGGGGATAGGAATGCTTTTTTTACCTGTTATATAATTTGAGGTAAGCGTATCCTGCTTAATCAGGTCTTCTGGTTTTGAAACAGCCACGATATTTCCACCGTGTTCACCTGCTAAGGGACCAATATCAACAACGCAATCTGCTGCTAAAATCATATCTTTATCGTGTTCAACAACAAGAACTGAATTCCCAATATCCCTTAAATCTTTAAGGGCGCTAATCAATCTTTGATTATCTCTTTGATGAAGCCCAATACTTGGTTCATCTAAGATATAGAGTACACCAACTAATTTTGATCCAATTTGAGTTGCAAGCCTTATCCTTTGTGCTTCACCTCCAGAAAGTGTTTTTGCCGATCTGTTTAAAGTCAAATAATCTAAGCCAACATCCAATAAAAATCCAATTCTATTTCTGATTTCTTTAAGTACATCGCGCGCAATAATGTTTTGCTTTTCGGATAAACGGGTTTCAAGATCGCTAAACCATTCAAGCAAATCAACAATGTCCAACTCAGCTAATTCTGAAATGTTTTTATTGTCGATTTTAAAATTTAAAGATTCTTTTTTTAATCGTGTGCCATCGCAAGTTTTACAATGAACTTTGTTCATGAACCCTTCAGCCCATCTTTTTATTGAAGCGGTAGGGTTTTCTTCAAACTGCTTGATGATAACATTAACAATACCTTCAAACTTTACATTGTACGTTTTGGTTACTCCAGCCAATTCACTTTTTATTGATATTTCATCTTCGGTACCGTAAAATAGATCATGAATTGCTTGATCAGAAAATTCTTTAAGTGGTGTTGTAAGTTTAAAGTTGTGTTTGTTTCCAATGGCTTCAATTTGTTTGAAAATCCAATTATTTTTATAAGGGCCAAGCGCTACAATCCCACCTTTTTTAATGGACAGTTCCTTGTTAGGAATAACTTTGTTTAAATCAATTTCTGATTCCGATCCTAAACCATTACAGGTAGGGCATGCTCCGTAAGGTGAGTTAAACGAAAACATATTTGGCGCAGGCTCATCATAAGATACACCTGAAGTAGGACACATTAAGTTTCTACTAAAAAAATTAGTTTTATCTGTTTCGTGGTCAAGAACCATTATTGATCCTTTTCCGTGTTTCATTCCAATATTTAAAGCTTCAATAATTCTTTTATCTTGACTTTCATCAACTTTAATTCGGTCCACAACAATTTCAACATCATGGATCTTATACCTGTCCAGTTGCATTCTTGAAACAATCTCTCGAATTTCACCGTCAACTCTAACTTTTAAGAAGCCCTGTTTCCTAATAGATTGAAATAGTTCACGATAATGTCCTTTCCTCCCTCTAACTATAGGTGCCAGAACTAGAATTCTTTTCTGGTCGTAGTTTTTAATGATTAATTTTTTGATTTGTTTATCAGAATATTTAACCATTGCCTCGCCGGTAACATAAGAGAATGCATCTGATGCTCGTGCAAAAAGCAACCGCATAAAATCATATATTTCAGTTATTGTTCCAACGGTTGATCTTGGGCTTTTGTTAACCGATTTTTGCTCAATACTAATTACTGGGCTTAATCCACTTATTTTGTCAACATCTGGCCTTTCAAGATTTCCCATAAATTGGCGAGCATAAGCAGAGAAACTTTCAATGTAGCGTCTTTGGCCTTCAGCAAAAATCGTATCGAAGGCTAGTGATGACTTACCACTGCCACTAGGGCCTGTAAAAACAACTAGCTCGCCTCGGTTAATCTCTAGGTTAATATCTTTTAAATTATGCGTACGGGCTCCATAAACACAAAGCTTTTCTTCCTCGAACACATAATGAGTTTTATCAGACATCGGTAAAAAAATGAGTCTGCAAAATTAAGATTAAGAAGGATGAAAAAAGTTTTAAATCAGTTATTTATTCTTGCGTAATAAATAAAGGTAAAAACTCTTTTTTTGGAAGCGTTATTTCGTAAGTTCTTCTACTACTGTTAGGAAGTCTATTTGTTCTTAACCATGGGTTGAACATTTTCAATACTTTGTAGTTTATATTGTTTGACTTCGAGAAATTTGAAAGATTATTAATTGTTGTATCGATAGCTATATCATAGGTTTCAACTTGTTTATAGAGGTCTTTTTCCCGGTATTTAAATCCATATTGATTTGGGTTTGATAGAATTTCTTTGGCAGCTATTATACGGTAAACATATCGTCCAGTTTCTTCATTTAGCAGTAAGTCAAAATAGTTGTTTACCTGTTGTTTATTTAATTGTTGTTTTAGACCACTCATTCCCATATTGTAAGAAGCAGCCGCTAAAGACCAAGATCCAAATTTTTCTTTAGCTTCTTTAAGATAAGCACAAGCAATTTTGGTTGCTTTTTTAAGATGATACCTTTCATCAATATCAGAGTTTATCTCAAGTCCCCTCTCTCTTCCAGTGGCTTTCATTATTTGCCAAAACCCTGAAGCACCCGCTGGAGATGAGATGTTTGCTAAGCCACTTTCTATTAGAGCTAAATATTTAAAATCATTTGGTATTTGCTCTTCTTCCAATATAGGTTCAATTTGTGAAAACCATTTATTAGATTTTTTTAAATAAAGAAGCGTATTTGATTGCCAATAAGTATTTATGTGTAATTCACGATCTAATTTTTCTTGAACATCGACTAAACCTAAAGGTATTTCTTCCTCAGCAAAAGTTGCATTTTCAGGTAGGTTTAGGGAGTAAACTTTGTAGTTGGCATTAAATTGATCTTGGTAGCTTTGGTCTTCTTTTGTTTCGTTGGTAGAGAAAGTGAAAATTTCGGCAATCCCTATGCCTGCAATTATCAATATCAAATAAATAGGAAGGTTAGTTTTGATATTCCTTTTTGATAATTTCAGGTTTTTCATTAGTAGTATTAACATGATGTACAATATCGTGCATTTTATGAACACGAATAATTCTATAATCTAGATCAAATTCAAAATTAGATAAGAAAATATACCAAATGCATACCATAAGTTCCAACTTTCAACAAACTTTACTGTTAACAAAATAATGGACATTTATATTGTGCTTAGTCCTATCATAACCATTGCTTCTTTTCGGTCTAAAAAACCATGATAAGAAAGATGGCGGGCGGTGATCCTTACCTCCAACAAAAGGAAATTACCCTCTTCTTAGTCTTTTTATTATCACCGAAGTTACTATTCCATCCATATTGTCTAACATATTGATTGAATTCATTACTGTAACTACCCAAAAAACTGTAAATAAATAGTATACACTCATGGATTGTGACAATGTAATAAAAGTACCTGAAGATATTAAGATTAAGCCGCATCTAACTTGAACAGAAAGTTTTAATATTAGTTCCGTATTGTATGCGCTATCTGATAAGTCCATAAAAATGGCTAAGCCAAAGTACATCAACAAACCAAGGTTTCGGGAATTAACTTTACCAGGAACTTGATCGGAAAAAAATCGTATAAGTTGAGTAACTTATGAGAAAAACGAAGTAAAATAAAATTCCACTTAAAGATGGTTTCTATTCATTTGCCCAGCGAATTAAGAAATCGCTAGTATTTCTTTTACCTCGTTTTTTGAAAACTTTAGTAGCATGCTATTTAATAAAACAGAAAGTAAGAACGATAAGGAAAAAAGTAAAAGATACTTAAGAATGAGCGGCATGGTTTTGATTCGGCATACGCATAATTACCTTGAACGTTACGTTAAAACAAACTTTTGAAAGAGTCAAAAGGTTCGTTCGTCTTATCCTTATCTGATAATATGGGGATTTCGACTTGCCAATCGATATTTAGAGTGGGATCATCCCATATAATTCCTCCTTCAGAAGTTTTATTGTAGTTGTTGGTGCATTTGTAGTTAAAAATAGTGTTTTCTTGAAGCGTTACAAAGCCATGAGCAAAACCAGGTGGTATATAAATCATAGTTTTATTAGTTTCGTTCAGCTCGTAACCAAAGTGTTGACCATAAGATTCAGAGTTGGTTCGTATGTCTAATACAACGTCATAAACTGCTCCTTTGGTAACTCTCACCAATTTGCCTTGAGCGTAAGGGGGGGTTTGAAAATGTAGCCCCCTTAAAACGCCCTTTTGAGTTGAAAGGGATTCGTTGTCTTGTGTAAATTTTTCATTTAAACCAATTTTTGCAAGCTTTTCCTCAGAATAAGATTCAAAAAAATATCCACGATGGTCCTCGAAAGCAGCAGGTTGAATTACTAAAACGGCATCAAAAACTTTTTTAATTAACTCCATTATTTATCAAATATATTTCTTAATGAAAAGCCTTTTTTCTTTTGTAGTTAATCGGTATAACAACCCCTTCCGTAGCCATATATGTATATCCATAAACATATTTGTAAATAGATGTTGTTTTGAATATCAACCCCATTTAATACCGCAGTCAATTTTGAAATATTCTTTGGAAGATATGTCTTCGTTTACCATCTACTTATTTTGTTGCGTTGAGATAGCCAATAATTACAATGGTATTTGCTATGAGCGCCATTACCGGGGTTATTTCTCTTAGTATATCTGATGTTAAATTCAGCCTTGGCTCAACATAAATAATGTCATTAGCTTGCATAACCATATCAGCATCAACCAGTCCAGCAATAGTAGATAAATCAATCTCATATACTTCAGGATCGATGCCATCTCTTAAATTTCTAATAATTTTTATTTTGTAAGCTTTACCATTTTGGCTTACTCCACCAGCTGATGCAAGAGCCTCAATTAATGAAGTGTTTTCATTTATAAGAGGTACTACCTTCCCAATTCCATCAGTACCATTAAATATTAATACCCGTCGATTTACTACATCTAGCATCACATATGGGTCGTTGTAAAACTCGGAGAATTTTTCTTGTAAAAAAAGTTCTGCTTGCCGAATTGTGAGTCCAACCAATTTTTGATTTCCAATGATTGGAATTCGCACCATTGAATCAGGCATAACTAAATATTTAAATCCACCTCGTTGCATCATCATTTGAGAAGATGTGTTTGATCCTGCTGAGTTACTCATCATATCAATAATTTTAAAACCGTCGTTGGCAAACAGTTGAAAAGTGATGAAATCGTTTGGAGATATTCGATATTGTGGTGAAATTGTATCAGGTGGGATATCGAATTCGTAATTTTGATTCGTTCTGAACAATATGCTTGGGTTCAGAAGAGTGCAACTAGAAAGTGATGCAGCGATTAGAATGAACAAGAGGTGCTTTAATTTCATAGATTGATATTAGACTACAAAATTATCAATTTCAAGCGGCAGGTTTTATTGATTCGATAAAAAATTGTTATTAAAAAATCCTCATATCATCAACCAATTTGGAATATGAATATTTTTTAATAATATCACGTTTACCGGAAACACCCATTTTATGTTTAAGGTATTATTTATCAACTAGTTATATCAAATATTTAAATACCCGCGTTGGCAACAATGTTTCGCTTCTAAGATTTAAAGTACAAAGGTTTTAGCGGATGAAATTCATTTGACTTTTAGCCAATACCAATTCTTGTGTCTTCTAGCCTTATAGAATCAAACAATTCGTCATCAGCAATAATGAAAGCTTTTTCTGTTTTTGAAATCACCCCTACAAGTACGCGCATATCTTATACGTTACTATATTAGTTGAGTGCAAAATAAAATATCCGAAACTAAAAACCCCTATTGTTAGCTAACAATAGGGGTTTTTAGTTGAAATGTAAATTTTAAATATGAATTACTTCACCGTAAGCTGCAGCTGCAGCCTCCATAATGGCTTCACTCATGGTTGGATGAGGATGAATTGTTTTAATGATTTCGTGCCCAGTAGTTTCTAACTTACGAATAGAAACTATTTCAGCAATCATTTCAGTTACATTGTAACCAATCATATGACCTCCAAGTAATTCTCCGTATTTGGCATCAAAAATAAGTTTTACAAAACCATCTTTATGACCTGCAGCAGATGCTTTACCTGAT
>CAJIZE010000030.1 GCA_905181855.1 uncultured Flavobacteriales bacterium | reverse complement strand
CCTCGGTTTGCGACTACTACAACAGGCATTTCTTCATCAATTAATGCAATTGGTCCGTGTTTCATTTCTGCCGCTGGATAACCTTCTGCATGAATGTAAGATATCTCTTTTAGCTTTAATGCTCCTTCTAAAGCAACTGGAAACGAATAACCCCTTCCCAGATAAAGGAAGTTTCTAGAATCTTTAAAACGTTCTGAAATTTTCTTGATTTTTTCATCTTCTGTAAAACACTTTTTAACCAGTTTGGGAACTTGTGAAAGTTCAGCAAGTAGAGCTCTAAATCTTGAAGTTGGCATACTTCCTTTTTTCTGCGCAACATACAAAGCCATTAAAGTAAGGACTGTGATTTGGGCAGTAAATGCTTTTGTTGAAGCAACGCCTATTTCCGGGCCAGCATGTGTATATGATCCAGCATGAGTGGATCTGGAAATGGTAGAGCCTACCACGTTACAAACCCCAATAACAGTTGCACCTTTAGATTTTGCTAAATCAATTGCTGCCAATGTATCTGCAGTTTCTCCAGATTGAGATATGGCGATAACAATGTCATCTTCATACAATATAGGGTCACGATATCTAAATTCGCTGGCATATTCAACTTCTACTGGAATTCTAGCGTAATCTTCAAAAAGATATTCCGCCACTAATCCTGCATGCCAACTGGTTCCACAAGCAACTATAATAATTCTTTTAGCATTTACAAATTTTTGTTCGTAATCTGCAATACCACCTAGGTTTACGATTCCTTTTTCCAAAAGAATTCTACCTCGCATACTATCTTCGATGGACCTTGGTTGCTCAAAGATTTCTTTCAACATAAAATGGTCATACCCACCTTTTTCAATGGCTTCCAATTGCATTTCTAACTCTTGAATATATGGTGTTTTGGATTCTCTTTTAATTGTAAAAAGATCAAGTTCTTCACCTGGAGTTGCAATAACTATTTCTTCGTCGTTGAGGTAAACTACATTTTTAGTGTACTCAATAATTGGGGTTGCGTCAGAGGCTAAAAAATATTCATTCTCACCAATGCCAACAACAAGAGGACTACTTTTTCTGGCAGCAATAAGGGTATTTGGCTGTTTTTCGTCAATCAACACAATGGCGTAAGCACCGGTTACTTGATTTAAAGCCTTGCGAAGCGCTTCCGCAGTTTCAACGTTTTCTTGTTTTTTTATTTCTTCAATGAGATTTACTAAAACTTCAGTATCAGTATCGCTTTTAAAGGTGTAACCTCTTTTTAGCAGCTCTTTTTTAAGAACATCATAATTCTCTATAATGCCATTGTGAATCAGAACTAAATCACCGGAATTTGAAAAATGAGGATGTGAATTTACATCGTTAGGCTCACCATGAGTAGCCCACCTAGTATGACCAATTCCAATAGAACCAACCACAGGTTTATCGCCAATAAAGTTTTCTAAATCAGCAACTTTCCCTTTTTTCTTATAATTAGTAATTGTGTTGTTAAGTAAAGCAACGCCTGCACTATCATAGCCTCTATACTCTAATCTTTTTAATCCTTTAATAATAATAGGATAAGCTTCTTTACTTCCTACGTAGCCAACTATTCCACACATAATTTATTACTTTAAGGGTGTATACGAAAATATTATTTTAAACTGTCTGGCTAACAAAGGATTGCTGGTGCCGGCCACTATTGTTCGGTTAGGACTAGCTGCTTCATAACCTGCGTCAGCAGCGCTTGGTATAATATTAAATTTGGTCAAAGTATCTTTATTCGTTTCCATTGAATTTAAAATATTTTGAAAAGTTCTGGTTAAGTTAAACCGATACTCACTGTTGTCAAAATCATAGGTTCCTCCAAAATGAGTTGATCCCTCAAAGCCATCTAAGGTGAGTTTTTCCTCGCCGCTTTCATTTAAGATTGCAATAGTCAGCTCCTCATGTGGTGCAAATGGCTGGTCAATGTCGTTTTCACTTGGAATTATTAATTCTGCTTTGTGTAAAATCACCCTATTCTCAGCAACCAAACTTGCTAAGTTATTTACTGAAAACTCAATATAGCAGCCACCTAGCGATTGCAAATACATGTAATCAGAGCTTTTGCTTTCGTCGTCAATAAAAGGCTCAACTTGCGTTCCTGAATATTCTGTTGAAAACAAACCAGTATGAATTGCACTTCCTCCAGAGAACTTGAAATCGTAATAAAAGCTTTCTCCTGTACTTATTTTTTTGTAAAATATTCTGATAAACGATGATTGTCCTGATAAAATTACGTTTCCAATTCCACCATTAGTGGTAAGGTTGTCTCCATCCGACTTAATCACGATTCCATTTATTCTGTCTCTATAGGATGCATGCGATTCCATATCACCAAATTGATATGCATCTTTAAAAAGCAGGTTACCCGCTCCGGTGAAAAGAGGGATTTTTATTCCTGGAGCAAAGTTATCGCCTTGTATGCTGAGACTATCAACGAAATTAAAACTGTTAATTGTAGACTTACCAATCGCAAATGGATTGTATGAAAACACTTGGTCCGATTCATAAATTGTTGAATCTTCAAGTTGTTCCGTTAATAAGTGGATTGAAATTTCTTGAGCCTCATTTTCGCCATATTTATTTTCAATTGTTAAATAGAGGTTTGAAGAATCTATTTCAATATCTGAATAGCCACCTAAAGCTGGATCTAAAACAGACAAAGAAAGTGTTGATATAATTGATGCAGATGCCCTTCCAAAAACCGGGTCTAGGTATGAGCCTAAAGGAGACACCAAAAAATTGGTGGCTTCAACAGCGGGGTTACGTAATGTTTTCGCAGTAACGCTAAGCGTGTCTGTAACAATGTATTGATTAAGGTCATCGCTTGGTAAGAACCCAACATTGGTTAATTCATCTTTTTGGCAAGAACCAAATATAGCTATAATGAGCAAAAATAAAGCGGGCAACATTGTTGCCCGCTTAGTTATATTGTCTAATGTAAATGGTTTCAATCTGAAAAAATTGGGCTTTCCTCCATAATTGTATCGTAAAAGTCTGCGTATGCATCCATGTATTCTTCTTCCGGTTGCCATTCTAAAGTTGGTTTTTCAATGACAGATAAAGCTTCTGTAAACTTATCAGAATAACTTTCTTGTCCGTGAATTATTGCATCAGCATGCTTCATTGCTAAAAGATTTACGTTGTTATAAGTTGGATCTTTTAGTAATTCAATTTCGTTTGCATCAACTTTGTCAAACAAAACTTTGTCAAGCACCTTTTTATTTAGTTTTCCAGGCAGTTCTGATTCATAAACCGAGAAGATAGTTTTTGAATTGGTAAACAAGGGGTCATCTTTATACATTGTTTTAAGATATAAAGGAACCATTCCTGTAAGCCAACCATGACAATGAATAATATCAGGTGCCCAACCAAGTTTTTTAACTGTTTCCAAAACACCTCTGCTAAAAAAGATCATTCTTTCGTCGTTATCGGGGTGTATTGCACCTTCCGGATCGGTGAAAAGTGATTTTCTTTTGAAGTACTCTTCGTTATCAATGAAGTAAACTTGCATTCTTGCTTGTTGAATGGAGGCAACCTTGATAATTAAGGGATGGTCGGTATCGTTGATAATCATATTCATACCAGAAAGTCTAATTACCTCATGCAGCTGATGACGTCTTTCATTAATAAGACCGTATCTTGGCATAAAAGTTCGAATTTCTCTACCTCTTTCTTGAATTCCTTGAGGAAGGTTTCGCGCTATATGAGATAGATTATTTTCCGGTAAATAAGGGTGTATTTCTTGAGAAATATAAAGAACTTTCGGTTTGTCCATAAAAGCTTGTTTAGGGTGTAAAAAAAGTTGCACGAAATTACGAAAAAAAGTCCAATGTTTAATTTTAGGTTAGTTTTGCTTTTTCGCAAAGGGCTTGTAAATTGGGCGTTGCAGAATTTAGCTAATCAAAAATGAATTATTTTGAAGGTTATACGAACCCTAACAGAGTACAATCAATGGCATAGCACCACTGATGCTAATGCCGAAATTGGATTTGTACCAACCATGGGAGCGCTTCACCAAGGGCATCTTTCACTAATACGCCAATCTACCAAGGAAAACTACTTAACAGTTTGCTCAATTTACATTAATCCAACCCAATTTGATAAAAAAGAGGACTTAATAAAGTATCCCAAAGCGCTTAAAAAAGACATTGCATTGCTCAAAACTACCAACTGCGATGTGCTGTTTGTTCCTGATGATAGGCAAATGTATCCTGAAGGAGAAGATTTAACTAGATATGAATTTGATTTTTCACAAATTGATACTTTGTTAGAAGGCAAACACCGTATAGGGCACTTTAGAGGCGTGGGAATTGTTGTGAGCAAACTCTTTGAAATGCTTAAACCTACCAAAGCCTATCTAGGAGAGAAGGATTATCAGCAATTGCAAATTGTAAAAAGACTTGCAGTAGCAATGAAATTGAATTTATCAGTTATCGGGTCTTTAACTACAAGAGAGTCAGATGGACTTGCTATGAGTTCAAGAAACCTGCGTTTAAATCAAAATGAAAGAACAGAAGCAACTTTTATTTATCAGATGTTACAGAAAGCTAAAGAGAAGTATTCGAAAGGAGAAACTATTGCCACTATTCAATTTAGTATTATTGATAAATTCAACAAACACCCCTCCTTTAAGCTGGATTATTTTGAAATAGTACACGAAGAAACCTTTTTAGCAAGTGGCAATAAATCTAATTGGAGATGCTTTGTCGCAGCATTTATTGGCCCAGTCCGATTAATCGATAATATGCCTTTAATTGCTTAATTTTGCCGCGCAATGCAAATAGAGGTATTAAAATCAAAGATTCATAGGGTAAAAGTTACTCAAGCCGACCTAAATTATATAGGTTCTATTACGATTGATGAAGATCTAATGGATGTGGCTAATATGATTGAAGGAGAGAAGGTTCAGATTGTGAACATCAACAACGGTGAACGGCTTGAAACATATATAATTAAAGGTGCTCGTGGCTCAAGAGAGGTTTGTTTAAACGGGCCAGCAGCGCGTAAAGTTGCAGTTGGTGATGTGGTGATTATAATTTCTTATGGAATAATGGATTTTGAGCAAGCAAAAACCTTTAAACCCACGCTTGTTTTTCCAAACGAAGAAACAAACGAATTAAACTAAGTAGCGTTGAAGAAAAAGTCAATCGACGCAATAAAAATTATCTTACCTCTTCTGTTAGGAGCATATCTGGTGTATTTTTTCTTTTCAGGAATGTCTAACAGCGATATTGCAGAAATTAAAACGTCTTTTGGTAAAGCAAACTATTGGTGGATTTTGTTCTCTTTGTTTTTTGCTCTTCTAAGTCACTTAAGCAGGGCTTGGAGGTGGAACTATACGCTCGAACCACTTGGATATAAAACCAAGTTTTGGAACAATTTTTTTGCAGTAATGATCGCCTACTTAGTAAATTTAGCGGTCCCTCGATTAGGTGAAGTATCTCGATGTGTAGTAACTTCTAGGTATGAAAAAGTTCCCTTTAATAAACTTCTAGGCACTGTTATAGCTGAACGAGTTGCCGATTTTTTAATTCTGATAGCTTTTACAGTGCTTGTTGTTTTTATTCAGTTTGAAGTAATTCAAGGGTTGGTTGGCCAAATTTATGATGCCCTACTTCAAAAGTTATCGTTAGGATTAGTATTAGCCTTGTTTGGAGTATTAATAGTTGGCGTTTTAGTATTCGCATATCTGTTTTTATGGACCAAAACCGAAAGAGGTATTGTCAAAAAAACAAAAGACATCATCATAGGATTATATGAAGGCGTGATTTCTATTTTTAAAATGAAAAAGAAAGGGGCATTTATAGGACACACTATTTTTATATGGGCCATGTACCTTCTTATGTTCTACCTCTGTTTTTTCAGTCTTCCTGAAACTCAAAACGTACCATTTGGTGGAATTCTTACCGCTTTTGTTTTGGGTGGATTTACTGTTTTACTCACTAATGGCGGTATTGGCGCCTATCCTTTAGCAATACAAGCGGTTCTTTTACTTTACGATATTGACAAAAATACTGGAGGTGCTTTTGGATGGATTGTTTGGTCGGCGCAAACCGTAATGTTATTATTTTTCGGATTAATTTCTTTTATACTAATACCTTTATACAACAAACGCTATGGAAATATCTAAGCTTGATTTAGTCAATAATAAAATTGTTGAACTTATAGAACTCAAAAGGGTTGTAGCTCGTTGGCAATTGAAAAGAGAAAAAGTAGTTTTTACCAATGGCGTTTTCGACATTATCCACAAAGGGCATGTAGAATATCTTTTACGAGCGGCTGATCAAGGCAACAGATTAATTGTAGCTGTAAACTCAGATGAATCAGTTAAAAGTTTAAACAAAGGCACAACCAGGCCTTTGCAAGATGAAGGCTCAAGAGTTTTGGCTTTAGCGGCAATGACTTACATTGATGCAGTTGTTGTTTTTAATGAACATACACCAGAAAATTTAATTGCTGAGTTGTTGCCAGATGTATTGGTAAAAGGAGGCGATTACAAAATCGAAGAAATTGTTGGCCACAAACAAGTACAAGCCAACGGAGGAGAAGTGCTAACGATTCCTTTAACCGGCGGATACTCGACCACCAATATTGAACAAAAAATTAAATCGGCTTAATGGCCAAAGTAAAAACGGCGTTTTTCTGTAAAAACTGCGGAGCGCAAGAATCAAAGTGGCTGGGCAAATGCAATTCTTGCAATGAATGGAATTCTTTTGTTGAAGAGATTCTTGAAAACCATAAAGACAAAATAAAAAAAGCATATTCTGCTAATCGGCAAGAGATAGCGAGACCTATTTCTCAAATTCAATCGGATGCAGAAGAACGAATTATCCTCTTAAACGAAGAACTAAACCGAACGCTCGGTGGCGGCTTAGTTAAAGGGTCGGTGGTTTTAATGGGCGGTGAGCCGGGCATTGGCAAGTCAACCTTGATGTTGCAAGTTGCCTTACAGGAAACCAAAATAAAAACGTTATATATTTCTGGTGAAGAGAGTGGTAACCAGATAAAAATGCGTGCCAATCGCATCGGTAAAATCCACGACAACGTTTTGCTTTTAACCGAAACCAATACTCAAAAAATCATTCAGCAGGCCATTGAGGTAAGTCCTCAAATGTTAGTGGTTGATTCCATTCAAACCTTGTTTACACCAAACATTGATTCATCGCCAGGTAGTATTTCACAAATACGTGAAGCTGCAGGTGAAATGCTTCGATACGCAAAAGAAACTAGCACTCCGTTGATATTGATCGGTCACATCACAAAGGAAGGCGTGATTGCAGGTCCAAAAATTTTGGAACACATGGTTGATGTTGTGCTGCAATTTGAAGGTGACCGAAACCACAGTTACCGCTTGCTTAGAGCGTCAAAAAACAGATTTGGCTCAACGCATGAGCTAGGTATTTATGAGATGAAAGGCGAAGGTTTAAAAGAGGTTTTGAATCCTTCGGAAATACTTATTTCAAACCGCGATACCGATTTAAGCGGAACATCTATTGCTGCATTGGTTGAAGGTGTAAGACCATTGTTAATCGAAACACAAGCATTGGTAAGCACTGCTGCTTATGGCACACCACAACGACAAACCACAGGATTTGATACACGCCGTTTACACATGTTACTTGCCGTACTTGAAAAACGGTGCGGCTTTAAATTGGCGACTAAAGATGTATTCTTAAACATGGCAGGAGGTATTCGTGTTGAAGAACCTGCTATCGATTTAGCTGTTGTCGTTTCAATATTGTCGTCGAGTGAAGATATACCTGTTGCGCCAAGTATTTGCTTTGCTGCAGAGATTGGGTTATCGGGTGAATTAAGACCAGTAACAAGAGTTGATCAACGTATTGCTGAAGCTGAAAAACTAGGTTTTGAAACCATTGTATTGTCCAAATACAACAAGAAAGGGCTGCCAACAAATTCAAACATTAAAATGCTCTTTTACTCTAGAATAGAAGAGGTTTTTGCACTGCTATTCGGATAGCCAAAAAGGATTAATAGCTTTAAAGCTTAGTCTATTTCTGTTAATACATTGGTTAAAAAGTAATGTGGAGTTAACAAAAGTCAACCTTAGTTTGGCTTAACTTTACTCTACATTTAATACAACTATTGAAATTCGTCGATTTTAGCTCCTTTATCAACTCTTTAAAACAGCAATTTGAGCTTGAGCTTCCAGGCGAGCTAGCGCAATTCAAAATGGCACCACTCGGCAGGCCACCAAAAGAGTTGGCCGTTCATTTTGCTAAAAAAGTAAAACAAAGTGCAGTACTAATTCTGCTGTATCCCGACAACGGAGAAATAAAAACGGTGTTGATGGAACGTAACAGCTACAACGGTGTTCATTCAAAGCAAATAAGTTTCCCGGGTGGTAAAACTGAACCCGAAGACACATCAGCTGCAGCTGCAGCTTTACGTGAGTTTGAAGAAGAAGTGGGCGTAGAACGATCACAAATTACCATAGTAGGTGAGCTCACCGAATTGTTTATTCCGCCAAGTGGATTTTTGGTAAACCCCTTTGTCGGATATACCGATAAAAAGCCAAAATTCACTCCCGATAATCAAGAAGTTAAATCGCTTTTATTTACATCTTTGGATAGTCTTTTGGATGATAAAAACAAGATGGAAAGCAAAGTTGTAGCTAGCGGAAAACTTAACATTACCACTCCTTCTATTATCTGCGAAGGTCATGTTATTTGGGGAGCAACAGCTATGATGATTAGTGAATTTGAAGAAATAATTACCGCAACAAAAAAACATTTAAGTCATGCCTAAAGAAAAAGCACCTGCCAAAATATTTGTTCTCGATACTTCTGTGATTCTATATGATCACAACGCCATTAACAATTTTGAAGAAAACTACATCGGAATTCCGATTACCGTTCTTGAAGAACTTGATAATTTCAAAAAAGGCAACGACACCAAGAATTTCGAAGCTCGTGAGTTTATACGATTCTTGGACAGACTTTCTGGTAAGTTTACTATTCAGGATTGGATTCCGTTAGAAGGAAACAACAAAGGGAAGTTTAAAGTGATCATGGATCCTACACCTCACAATGGTGTTAGTGCTACCCGCATTTTCCATGACGACAAGGCCGATCATCACATACTAAATGCCGCCATTAAATTACAAGAAGATTTCCCGAAAAGTAAAATCATTCTTGTTACTAAAGACATCAACCTAAGGTTGAAAGCAAAAGCGCTTAATGTTTGGGCTGAGGATTATGAAACAGGCAAGGTAAAAGACCTAAACGATCTTTTTTCCGGCAAACATTTGGTGGAAAATGTTCCATCTGAAATCATCAACAAAGTATTTGAAGAAGGAAGTGTTCCTTATCAGGAAATAATGGCTAAAAAGCCTATGGATAACAATTATTTCATTCTTCGAAATGGTAAAAGTTCAACCTTAGCTTATTTTAACCCGAGAGACGAAACTATAGAGAGGGTAGAGAAAACTCCAACTTATGGCATAATGCCTCGAAATGCAGAACAAACCTTTGCTTTACATGCTATTCTAAGGCCTGAAATTAAATTGGTGAGCTTACAAGGTGTTGCCGGAACGGGTAAAACTTTAATTGCTTTGGCAGGAGCCATTGAACAACGGCGTCATTTTAAGCAAATTTACTTGGCAAGACCAATAGTGCCCCTAAGCAACAAAGATATTGGCTTTTTACCTGGTGACATAAAATCAAAGTTGAACCCTTACATGGAGCCTCTTTGGGACAACCTGAAATTCATTAAAAATCAATTTCACGAAGCCGATAAAAACTTTAAAAGAATTGATGAAATGGTGCAAGCAGAAAAGCTTTTGGTAACCCCATTGGCGTATATAAGAGGTAGAAGTTTAAGTAACGTTATTTTTATTGTAGATGAGGCCCAAAACCTTACCCCACATGAGGTTAAAACGATTATAACTAGAGCCGGCGAAAACTGTAAATTGATATTTACTGGAGATGTAAACCAGATTGACACGCCATATCTTGATTCACAATCAAACGGATTGAGTTATTTAATTGATCGCATTAAAGGAAATAAATTATTTGCTCACGTTACCCTTGAAAAAGGAGAGCGCAGCGAGTTGGCTAACTTGGCGAATGACTTGTTGTAAATCAGTTAGGGAAAGGTCAAAGCAAGTGTTACAACTAATCCAAAAATAATCAGTATAAAACCGCCAATCCTTTTGTTGGTCTTTAAAATAACGAGATTAAAACTTTTTTTAGAAGCCAATTAATTTAAATTTGCAGCCCTAATTTTAACCCTAAGTACGCACTTATATGAAGTTATCACAATTTCGCTTCAATTTACCTCAAGATTTAGTAGCGCAATATCCAACAGAGCATAGAGATGATTGTAGATTAATGGTTTTACACCGTAAAACTGGTAAAATCGAACATAAAATGTTTAGCGATGTTTTAGATTATTTTGATGACGGAGATGTTATGGTTTTAAATGACACTAAAGTATTTAGAGCCAGAATGTATGGAAACAAAGAAAAAACAGGGGCTAAAATTGAAGTATTCTTATTAAGAGAGCTTAATAAAGAAAGCAGACTTTGGGATGTTCTTGTTGATCCTGCTCGAAAAATTAGAATTGGAAACAAACTGTATTTTGGAGATGATGATTTATTAGTAGCTGAAGTTATTGATAACACTACTTCAAGAGGTAGAACATTAAGATTTTTATTTGATGGTCCATACGAAGAGTTTAAAGAAGCTTTAAATACCCTTGGAGAAACTCCTCTTCCTAAATACATTACCCGTGAAGTTGAAGAAGAAGACGAACAAAGGTTCCAAACTGTTTATGCGTCGAAAATAGGTGCAGTAGCTGCTCCAACCGCAGGCTTACATATGTCTAAAAACATAATGAAACGATTGGAGCTCAAAGGAATTGACTTTGCGACAGTAACGGCCCATATTGGTTTAGGGACTTTTAGACCAGTTGAAGTTGAAGATCTTACTAAACATAAGATGGATAGCGAAGAAATGTACATCAACCAGCATTGTGTTGATATGGTTAACAGCGCCAAGAAAAAGAAGAAAAACATTTGTTCAGTAGGAACTACAACTATGAGAGCAATTGAATCGTCGGTTTCAACTGATGGGTTTTTGAAGCCATACGAAGGTTGGTCTAATAAATTTCTTTTTCCTCCACATGATTTTAGAGTAGCAAATAGCATGATTACTAATTTCCACACACCTGAATCTACCTTATTGATGATGGTTAGTGCTTTTGGGGATTATGACTATGTAATGCACGCATACAAAGTTGCTATCAAAGAAAAGTACAGGTTCTTTGCGTATGGCGATGCCATGTTGATTATAGACTAAAGTTGTGCAAAACTGGGTAATTGTTGTTGCAGGAGGTTCGGGTTCAAGAATGGGCTCTGAAACCCCAAAGCAATTTTTACATTTACTAGGGAAACCAATTATACTTCATACTTTAGAAAAGTTCATTGAGTTTGATGACTCAATAAACATTGTTGTTGTTTTACCTAAAGGAGAAGAATCTAGGTTTCAAAAAATTGTTGCGGAGCATCAATTTAATCACCCTATTTCCATAGTGCAAGGTGGAACCACAAGATTTCATTCTGTAAAGAACGGATTAGAAAAATTGGAGAATCAGGGTATTGTAGGTATTCACGACTCAGTGCGGCCATTAGTATCGGTAAATACACTTAAAGAAACGTATTCAAAAGCAAAGACTCTTGGTAACGCAATTCCAGTTATATCACCAAACGATTCTATGCGTTGGGTCGACTCGAAAAGTAATAGGTCAATTGATAGAGGCTCTTTAAGAATAATTCAAACGCCACAATGTTTTAAAGCTGATTTAATAAAAGAAGCATTTAATACCGAATACCAAGAAGCGTTTACTGATGATGCTTCTGTTTTTGAACACGCAGGTTATCAAATTAACTTAGTTGACGGAAACCGCGAAAACATTAAACTCACTACGCCTGAGGATTTAAAAATTGCGGAATCTCTTTTAGATCATTAGATCAGAGTTATATCTTTCAAATTAAACCATTTATTTTACCTTTACTTTTACCACATGCTTGATAAAGACATTCGCTCATTTTCTTTAGAAGAATTAAAACAACTAATAATTGATCAGGCAGAAAAACCTTTTCGTGCTAAGCAGGTTTACGAATGGTTGTGGCAAAAACAAGTATCTACTTATGACGAGATGTTGAACATTCCGTTAAAGCTTCGTAACCATCTAAAATCTAACTATAGCTTTAATAAAGTTACAGTAGCCGACGAGCAAAAAAGCACTGATGGAACTATAAAATCGGCCTTTAAGACCTATGATGGAAAAGTGGTAGAAGGCGTTCTTATACCAACAGATAAAAGAATTACAGCTTGTATTTCGAGTCAAGTAGGTTGTAGTTTAACGTGTTCTTTTTGTGGTACAGGTAAGCTAAAAAGATTAAGAAACCTTGAAGCTTCTGAAATATTTGATCAGGTTGTGGCAATAACCAAACAAGCTGATAAACAGTTTAAAAGGTCATTAACTAACATCGTGTATATGGGTATGGGTGAGCCATTGCTTAACTACAAAGAGATGATGCGTTCAACGGATTTAATTTCTTCAAAGCAAGGCTTAAACATGAGTCCCAAGAGAATAACTGTTTCTACAGCGGGAATCGCGAAAATGATTGAAAAGCTTGGTGATGATAACGCCAAGTTTAATCTTGCTATATCATTGCATGCAGCGAATGATGAAAAACGCTCAGAAATAATGCCAATTAATGACACAAACACATTGGCGGTACTCTTAGATTCATTGAATTACTATTATGAAAGAACTGGTTTAACAATCACTTTTGAGTACATTATTTTTAAAGACTTCAACGATTCGATAGAAGATGCAAAAGAACTCGTAGCCTATTGTAGAAAAGTGCCTTCAAAAGTTAACATTATTGAATACAACGCTATCGATGACGGAAGGTTTCAAAAAGCAACGGCAGACAAAGTTGATGCTTTCTGTAGTTACCTTTTAAGCCATGGAGTAGTAGCTAAAATAAGACGAAGTAGAGGAAAAGATATTGATGCTGCTTGTGGTCAATTGGCAAATAAAAACAGTGCTTTTAAATGATCAGATGGGGCATAATATTTTGTTTGTTATTGCCTTTACTTCTGTCGGGACAACCTGAATTTAACTGGTCAAATAATATTGAGTACAACTCCGTTCGGAGACAGTTTCATTACCACATTGCAAAAACCACTGATAATAAAAGTGTAATTGTTTCTGGAATAAACAGCACTAGATTATCGCCTTCAGCTTACAACCTGCAATTATTTGATTTAGAAAACCTGCAGATATCAGAACCGATAAACTTAAATTTACCAGACTTTAGATATGAGGAAACTCAATTGTTGCAATTTGAAGTAGTTAATGATCAACTAGTTGTTCTGTACAACACCTTCAATAAAAAGAAACTTAAAAACTACTTAATAGGAATCGTCTATGATCTAGAAGGTAATCAAAAAGTAACACCTACTTACCTAGATTCATTGAAGGTTAATTCGATCAATCGGCGAGGGGAGTTTATAGTCAGAGTAAATCAAAAACAAACCGAATTACTTCTAACTAAGGTTGAGCCATTTGAAAAAAGTGCACTACAGCCATTAATTTTCAAAATATTTAATGGAAACTTAAAAAGCCTAAAAGAGTATAATTTTGAGTTACCGTTTAAATCCAGAGGTTTTGATTTATCCCAAATTGAATTAGGTAACGATTTAAATACATACCACTTAATAAAGGTTACAAACGAGTTTAAAAAGTGGACAACGGGCGACCCCAACTTTAAATATGTATTGGTAGAGGTTGGTTTTGAAACCAATGAAATAAAAGAATACGAGCTTAAACTTGGTAAAAAGTCAATATCGGATATAGCTTACAGGGTTGATTCAAATTTACTTCAAGTAGTAGGCCTTTTTTCAAGTGACGGCAATTCAATAGAAGAATCCTCGGGTTTGTTTTACATAAGTATAAACACCGACAAAAGGGAAATCATAAATACAGCCGTTTCAAACTACCCTCAAGATATGGCGGGGTGGTTTTTATCACCAAACAAAATTGCAAAAGGCAAAGAAATCAGAAACCTTGTTATCAGGAGAATGCTTCCAAAAGAAAGTGGCGCAACTATAGTGCTTGAACAATATCTTTACCGAGAAGTATGTAATGTTGATGCGCGAACAGGAATTGTTAGTTGCGAAGACAATTATTACTACAATGATTTAGTGTTTGTTACGCTCAATGATAAAGGCAAAATGGACTCTTATAAAGTATTGAAAAAAGCTCAATATGCGAGTGTAAACGATGAACCTGTTTTATCAAGTTTGGTTGTAACCGATGGCAAAGCAGATTATGCTTTTTTTTACGACAACCCTAAGAACGATAAACTAATAAGTCGTGAAAAGGTTAAAGTGTATGAAGCCAAGATGAAATGGATGCTTATGTTGGCTAAGGTTCAAAGACAGCAACCCATAGTACTTAGTGAATACCTGGTGAAACTAGATAAAAAGCAACGGATTAATCACCAAGAATATTTTAAAGTGAACGATTCAACTTATTTAATTTACGCCGAAAGCAAAAGAAATTATAGGTTTGGCGTCCTTAAAGTTAAGTAATGACCCACAACCAAAACATTACCATAAAAGACATAAAAGCTCCTGTAGTAGAGGAGATGGATCTTTTTGAGCCAAGGTTTAGGTTATCAATGAAAAGCCGTGTTGCACTGCTTGATAGGATCACACATTATATCATAAAAAGAAAAGGAAAGCAGCTAAGGCCGCTATTTGTCTTTCTTTCGGCTAAGCTTACGGGTAAAGTAAACGATTCAACTTTTAACGCAGCGTCTTTAATTGAACTTCTTCATACAGCTACTTTAGTGCATGATGATGTTGTGGATGATGCTGCATATAGAAGGGGATTTTTCTCTCTAAACGCACTTTGGAAAAACAAAATTGCTGTTTTGGTAGGTGATTATTTACTATCGAAAGGCCTTTTGTTGGCTGTAGATAATAAAGAATTTAATCTTTTAGGAATAGTATCGAATGCTGTTCGTATGATGAGCGAGGGCGAGTTATTACAAATGGAAAAAACCCGTACCCTTAACATCGACGAGAGTGTTTATTATGATATTATTAAGATGAAAACAGCCGCGTTAATAGCCTCATGCTGTGCAAGCGGAGTTGCATCAACCGGAGCCAATGAACATCAAATAGAACGCGCCCGTTTGTTTGGGGAAAAGGCAGGTATAGCGTTTCAAATTAAGGATGATCTTTTTGACTTTGGGCTTGGTATAAAAACCGGAAAAGCTACAGGAGTTGACATAAAAGAAAAGAAAACAACATTGCCTCTAATTTATGCTCTGAATAAAGCTGATAAATCAGAGCGAAGGTTAATTATTAATACCATAAAAAAACACCACAACAATAGCAAAAAAGTAAAGGAAGTAATGGATTTTGTTTTTAGTAGCGGAGGAATTGAATACGCAATTAAAGAAATGAATAAGTATGTTGATGAGGCAATTGCAATTCTACATGAATTTGAAAAGAACCCTGCTCGTAACTCACTTGAAAACCTAATTAAATACACGGTTAGTAGAACCAAATAAATACTAGCTTCCTTTTATTATCTAAAAATAGATTCGATATAAAACTACCGGTAATCTACCCAATTGATACCTTGTATTGGTCTCACCAGTTTTAAGGTCAAACTCTTGGTTAAAAATGTTTTTTCTGTTGGTAACGTTTTGAATATCAAATGATACTTCCTGACTCACCTTGTGGCCGTCAAACTTCCATCCTATTTTAAAATCTAATCGAATGTAATCTTTGTATTTGTTGTGGTAGACCTTGGATTGATCTGTAACAATTTCTCCCTTTTGAAGACTTTCGTTTTTCAATATTGGCGTGTAACGTTGCCCACCATTTGTTACAAAACGACCATTGAAATTAATTAAATGTCTTCGTTTGGATGATTTATTTTTAAAAACCTCAAACTCTTTACCAGTAAGAACATTAACGGAATAGTTTGTGTTAAAAACTGTATTGTACCAGTTCCCATCCGATGGTTGGTACTTTGATTCAAACAAAGAGGTAGTTACCAAATAATAAAAGCCTCTGTTTAAAAACTGCTCTAATGTAAACTCTAATCCATAGTTCATTCCAAATCCAGCGTTTGTTAAAGTATCAGGAAACCCAAATCCAAAATCGGCTCCTTGGTTCAGCAACGAGTAGCTACTTGAACGAAACCCTACCGGAACATCAACTAATTTTTGATAATACAATTCGGCTTTAGTTCGTACTTTGGTGTTTACAAAATGGTCGTAACTAAGTACTAATTGATGGCTTTTGTAGGGGGTTAAATTCTTATTAGGATTAGGATACGAACCACTGAGCCTGTTTACCCGCTTAAAATAAATAGAGCTTGGCGCAACTTGGCCATGCAAGCCATAACCTAGTGATAGTAAATCAGTGTTTTTTAGTTTGTATTGTAGTCCAATTCGTGGTTCAATAGTACCCGTGTAGTTGAACAAATACAACAACGAATGGATTCCCGCATTAAGGTCAAAGTTTTCAGAAAGTTTGAATTTCCATTGGGCGAAAGGCTGAAGCAATTGAGTGATGCCATCAAATTTTTGTCTGAAAAGAAAAGTGTTCAATTGGTTATCATAAAACTTCTCATCCAAATTAAAAAACAGTTGGTCTGCCATTACACCAGCTTTTAAAAGGTGGCGTTTACTAAGCTTTTTATTGTAAACCAAATAGGCAGAATACTTTCCTTGAACAGAGTTGTTTTTATAGGTGCTGAAGCTTTCAACACTTCCGGGATTAATAGTATCAACCGATACATTGTTCTTTGAATAATTGTACGAAAGGGTAAATTTTACATAGCCGTTCTTTATCAATCTAGTATGGATTAAACCCGTTGCAGCCAAAGTTGTGGAGTAGAGTAAATCTGAAGCATCGTTGTTAAAAAAGCTTTCATCTTCATTTCGTTCACTGTCTAAGAATTCAATATAGCTGCTGCCACCTAACCCAAACAAAGCGGTATAACCCTTTTTGTGAGTAAAATGTAATCTAAAAGTACCATCGAAATAAGTTGGAACCGCTTGAGTCCCTAAGTTTACACCCAATTTTTTATAAAAATCAAGGTTGTTGTACCTTAAATTAACAAGAAAGGAGGATTGCTTTTTTTTAATCGGGCCTTCAGCCATAGCCTCGAATCCATTGATACCAAATTGCCCCATGAATTCATTTTTTTCGTTGTTACCGTTTCTTAGTTTTAAATCAAAAACGCCTGCTATTGCATTACCAAATTCGGCAGGGAATGCCCCAGTATAAAAATCAGAGTTTGATAATAAGTTGTTGTTCAAGATACTAACAGGGCCACCAGTTGAACCAAAAAACGAAAAATGGTTGGGGTTAGGAATGTCAACCCCTTCGAGTCTGTACAATACTCCAATAGATGAGTTTCCCCTTATTACCAAATCGTTTCGAGCATCATCCGCGCTTTGAACCCCTGCATAGTTTTGAGCCATCCGTGATACATCGTTAAGTGACCCGGCATATCTTTTTGATTCATCCACAGAAAAGGTTCTAGCACTCACCGTTGCCATTTTATTGTTCGCATGCCTTTTATCAGCTTCCGATGAAACAACAAATTCGTTTCCGATAAATGCTTTTTCTTCAAGCTTTATAGTTAATACAATTTCTTTTTTAGAGTTTACATCAATGTTGTTTAATCGAGCCGTTTCATAACCCAAAAAGGAAACAATTATCTCTTGTCTTCCTATTGGGATGTTGCTGAACCTAAAATTGCCATTAAGGTCTGTAACGGAACCATTAATTGGATTACTGTTGGCTAATAGAATAGTTGCACCAATTAAGGGCAATTCTGACGATTTATCTAAAACTTCACCTCTTATGGTTTGGTAGAGTTCTTGGCTGTTAACTTCAAAAGCCATAACCAAAAACATCCATTGGAAAAGCCAACTTAATTTCATACTGCAAATGTATAATTCGTCACAAAAAAAAGGCTACCGATTAATTGGTAGCCTTTTAAATTTCTATGAATAATGATTACTTACTTAACCATCAGCTTTTCTGTAGCAACAACTTCGTTCATTTTGTTGTAAACATTTACAATGTAAATTCCAGTTTCAAGATTGTCATTTAATTCAATCATGCCATTAGCAGGAATAGTAGTTGTGTTTACCAATCTACCTTCAACATCAAATACTTTGACTAGGCCAGCATCAATATTTGTTTTGATTACCATGTTTCCGTCGTTTGGATTAGGGTAAATCATCATTTCTTTATCTGGCATATCCATTAAAGTAACGCCGGTAATCCAACTTCCGTTGTCTAAACCATGAGCAGTAGCTTCATTGATAGAAGATGTAGAGCCATTTTCAGTAACTCCTTGATCGTTAATTAGCATCCCAATAATGTGCATTTTATCAGTATTCCAATCCGCAGGAACCGAAAATGAATAAAGCAATGTATGCGAGTCACCGTCAGCAACAGAGGTTGGGAAAGAGTTTGCTTTACCTTCAAAGCTTGGGCTAATTGCTCTAGCAACGTGATCGTATGAAATTTGATCAAAAGGAATTGGACTTGGTAAATTTTCAAAACCACCCATTGGTCCTGATCCACCACCTGCATAAGCATTTGCTTGACTCCAGTCTGCACCTGTACCGTGAACGCTATCTTCTGTTAACACACAAATAAGTCTCCAGTCGCCAGAAACCGCTTTGCTAAAATCTACCTTTAACGAAACAGCTAATTCTGCTGTAGTAGCATCATAAAATGCTCCATTGGTAATTATTGCAGCCGGTGTCATTTGAACATTTTCAAGAAAAGCACCAGGAAACCCTGAAGGATCAACCTCAGCACCTCTATCAACTACTCCAGAAGGGTAACCACCAATTAATGCTCCAATACCTTGATCGTATTCTGATACTACCATTGGGTCGCCATTATGAACGGCAATACCTGCCCAGTAACCTTTATAACTTTCTTCCATTACATGCATAAAGTGAGTCCCACGTGTGCACCATGGGCACCATGTTCCGGTAGCTTCTTCACCAACGACTACTTTACCAGCTCCAGGTGTAATTGGAGTAATGTTCATTGATTTAGTGTCATCAGCAGAATCATCATCAGTTCCGCCATTAACGTTTGATACAGTTACGCTTGCAACATTTGTACCCGCAGCCAAAGTAGCAGTACCCGAAAAAGCTACATCATATTCAGCTAATGAAGCGACAGATACACCTGTTACTGTTTCGTTTAAAGTTGCACCATCATAACTGATTGAAACATCAAATGAAGTAAGGTCTGTTGTTCCGAGGTTTCTAACTTTAGCCGTTACTTCTCTGGCAAAACCAACCAATCCGTTTTCAATACCAACATAGCTAACACCCGCATTTAGCGTAGGTAAAGTACAGGGAGTTACGCTGTAACTCACATCATCAACCCACCATTGCCCTGTCGCATCCAATGGAAATAAGTCAAGCGAAGCAATCTTATTTGTGCCGTTTTGAAATTCTGATTCCATGGTTCCGTCAACATAAAACTGCCATATGTTTTGACTTAAATTTATTTTTAATTCAACATTTACCCATGCGTCGTTGTTGTAAAGACCCAAGCCCATTGAACCAGAAACGCCATTATTTAAAGTAAAAGTTCCATCGCCATTAAAATTACAATCAAGTGCCCAAGTAGTGCCAATTGCTGTTTCTGCCTGAAAGTTAAAATAGGCGGTTTTTCCTGATTCAATAAACATTTTCATTGCGTACACAAACTCTCCTGTTTCATGTGCACCTTGAAACGGAAGAACAACGTCTTGTGGCCCTCCAGCAGCTGATCCTGCAAAATAGATAGAATTGGTCCCACTAGCAGCTTTGTCGTTAACAACTTTGGCATCTTCAGCGCCTCCTGTTGTTCCACTCCAAGTGGTCCAATTGGAACTATTAGCACCAATATAGTCGCCTACATTGTAGCTTTCAAAGTCATCTGAAAACGATTGAGCATTTGCGCTACCGAATCCAAATAAGAGAGCAACAGCTCCCAGTAAAGTAATTTTTTTCAAATGGTTTTTATTTTAGTTGACGCAATGTAATTAAAATAGACTGATGCACAACCTTTTAGCTGCTTGGTGTTTTTAATTGTTTGGTTGTAAAAATATGCTAGAACTGTTCTTATTAGTTAATTTTGAAAAGTTAAAATACCCGTATGATTTCTGAATTTAAGTATTGCAACTCGTTAATAATTTACAGTCGTTTTATATCTAAGGAAGTAATGATTGGAAATGTTGGAATAGGAGGTAAAAACCCCATTCGAATTCAATCAATGACAACAACCGACACGATGGACACTCGCGCAACTGTTGAGCAATCCATAAGAATGATTGATGCTGGGTGCGAGATTGTTAGAATTACTGCTCCAAGTAAAAAAGAAGCGGAAAATTTAAAAAACATTAAAGATGAGTTGGTCAAAAGAGGGTATAGCACCCCTCTAGTTGCCGACATTCATTTTACCCCTAACGCCGCTGAAATAGCAGCTAAAATTGTGGAAAAGGTTCGAGTTAACCCAGGAAATTACGCTGATAAAAAGAAATTTGAACAGATTGACTATACAGATGCGTCATATCAAAATGAACTGGAGCGCATTGAGAAAAAATTCATGCCTTTAGTTCGTATTTGCAAAGAGTACGGTACGGCAATGAGAATAGGAACCAATCATGGTTCTTTGAGCGATAGAATTCTCAGCAGATATGGAGATACTCCGCAAGGAATGGTGGAAAGTGCCATGGAGTTTTTAAGAATCTGCGAAAAAGAAAACTACCATCAGATAGTACTTTCTATGAAAGCCTCAAACACTTTAGTGATGGTTCAAGCATACCGTTTATTGGTAAACCAGATGCTTAAAGAAGGGATGAATTATCCTTTACATTTGGGCGTTACCGAAGCTGGTGATGGTGAAGATGGAAGGGTTAAATCAGCGGTAGGAATAGGAACGTTATTAGAAGATGGACTCGGTGACACCATAAGAGTTTCACTTACTGAAGTGCCAGAGGCTGAAATTCCGGTTGCTGAAGAATTGGCTAATAGATACAAAGAGAGGGCTTCTGAGCCTATTGATGATTTCAAATCAGTTCAAGTAAATCCCTTTAAATATCAAAGAAGAATTACTGCATCAGTTCAGAATATAGGGGATCATCATGTACCAGTTGTAATGGCCGATTTTTCACTCAAAAAAGACATTAAGCCGGCTAATTTATTTGGTTTAGGATACAGGTACAGTGTAACCAACGACAAATGGACATTGAGCGATTCGGCCTGTGATTATCTTTTTGTAGCCAATAATCTTGTTGATTTTGAGCTACCAGGAACATTAAGTATTGTTCAGATGTATAAGGGATGGAGTTACCAAAAGAACAAAAAAGGTCATTATCCTTGGTTGGATAAAACTGAATATTTGTCAGATTGTGAGCGATCAGAAAACTTAAATTTCGTTTATGCCTGTACAACTGATTTAGATCAAGAGTTGCTTAACAAGATCAAGAATGATGCAACCGCGGTAATGGTAATTG
Source organism: uncultured Flavobacteriales bacterium (assembly GCA_905181855.1). Taxonomy (GTDB): domain Bacteria; phylum Bacteroidota; class Bacteroidia; order Flavobacteriales_G; family Salibacteraceae; genus JAAZVO01. The sequence continues at coordinate 22,557 of CAJIZE010000030.1, read as the reverse complement.
ACACTTACAACCCTCATGGAATGGCGGAACAGCGAAGACTGTTTACCACCCTTATGGAGAATGAAGTAAAGTGTCCGGTAATTATTGGAAAAGCATATGGAGGTATTTCTTTTGATCAATTGCAATTACATGCATCAACTGATTTAGGAGCTTTGTTGATAGATGGCTTTGGTGATGGAATTTTTATAGCTGCTGAAAATTGTGGTTCAGACCAACAAGTGAATGCTTTAGGTTTTGGTATACTCCAAGCCACAAGAACTAGAATATCAAAAACCGAATATATATCATGTCCATCTTGCGGTAGAACTCTTTTTGATTTGCAAGAAACCACAGCTAAAATTAGAGCTGTAACCAGCCATCTTAAAGGTGTAAAAATTGGCATTATGGGCTGTATTGTAAATGGTCCTGGCGAAATGGCTGATGCCGATTATGGATATGTTGGAACCGGAAAAGATAAAATATCCCTATACAAAGAACAGGATGTGGTGCGGAAAAACATACCAGCTAAAGAGGCTGTTACTGAGCTGATTAATTTGATTAAAGAATATGGTGATTGGATTGAACCAATTAATCATTAAAACTAATTGTATGAGATGTATTGTAATTGGAGGCACTGGCGCTGTGGGAAAAGTATTACTAAACCAACTTGCTGCCAATCCAAATATTGACAAAATAATTAGTGTTCAAAGACGGGAAACAGAAGCAATCAATAAAAAAGTTGAAGTGTTGGTTGCTGATTTGCAAAACTTGCAACAGTTGAAATTAACAGACGAAATAGATGCCGCATTTTGTTGCTTAGGCACCACAATTAAAAAGGCAAAAAGCAAAGCGAACTTTGAAGCTATCGATTACCAGATGGTCGTTGATTTTGCCAACGTAGTTTTAAAAAAGAACGTTAAAAGTTTTTCAGTGGTAAGCTCCATGGGAGCTAAAAAAAATGCGCTGGTTTTTTACAATCAAGTAAAAGGCAAAATGGAAGAAACTCTTAAGGCAATGGGTTTTGTTTCGATAGGAATATTCAGGCCTTCGTTATTAATAAACCGTGGTGATTTCAGATTTGGCGAAAAAGTTGGTGAAGTAATAATGATGATGCTAAGCCCTGTGCTTAGAGGTCCTTTTAAAAAGTTCGCAGCCATTTCAGTTAAGAAAGTTGCAACAGCCATGGTTTGGAATGCGCTAACCAATCCTTTCGGATTAAGGATCTATGAATCAGATCAAATTCATGCTATTGCTGAATTTTCTTCAAGAAAAGGGAAGGCTTAAAAACCTGTCCATTATCTATATTTACGTTTCACTAAAATGAATACGTGATGCGAGTTTTAAACGATAAGTATTTCGCAATTGAAAGAATTAAACAAGAAGGTGTTAAAATGGCAACTGTTGAATCAATCTTATTTGAAATAGCAAGGGTTTCAGGAACCGATAGTTTTAAAGCAATTTCAAAACTGGTAAGGTAGTAGGTTGCCATTTTTGAGCGCAAACTTAGTTGCAGTGTGCTATATTTACAATATGAATTTAAAATGGGCTATAAAGCCGATACCTAATCCTGAAAAAGTACAACAGCTGCAAGAGTCAATTGGAGCAACCAAGGTTTTCTCCTCTTTAATGATTCAACGTGGTCTAAATAAAGGAACTCGGGTGAAAGAATATTTTAACCCCAATTTAAATCAGCTACACGATCCATTTATGATGAAGGATATGGATAAAGCTGTGGCTAGAATTGAGCAAGCTCTTGAAGAAGGTCAAAAAATTATGGTTTATGGCGATTACGATGTTGATGGAACGACCTCAGTTGCATTGGTTTATTCGTTCTTAAGTTCGTTTTACGACAACCTAATGTATTATATTCCTGATAGATACAAAGAAGGTTACGGGATTTCAATTCAAGGAATTGACCGAGCAAAAAAAGAAGGAGTAGACCTAATCATTGCCTTAGATTGTGGCATTAAAGCCAATGAAAAAATCGAGTATGCAAATTCTTTGAAAATCGACTTTATTATATGTGACCACCATACGCCAGGTGAAGAGTTACCTAAAGCAATTGCAGTACTCGATCCAAAAAGGATTGATTGCAACTATCCTTACAAAGAATTGTCGGGTTGTGGAATAGGATTTAAGCTTTGTCAGGCATTAAACCTTAAGAACAGCTGGGGAAAAGACGTTTTGTATAATCTGCTAGACCTCACGGCTTTGAGCATTGCATCTGACATTGTTCCGCTTACTGGTGAAAACCGAGTTCTAGCTTATTTTGGATTAAAGCTAATTAATGAAAAACCACGTAAATCTATTGCTAGATTACTTGAGTTAGCCAATAAAGACGGAAGAATTGATATTACTGCCTTGGTGTTTTTTGTTGGTCCAAGAATTAATGCTGCAGGAAGAATTGATCAAGCTGAGCTATCTGTGAAATTGCTCATTACTGATGATGATGAATTAATCGAGTCAGTTGGACAAAAAATCAATGCGCTCAATACCACACGAAAAGAATACGACCAAGATATCACAGAAGAAGCACTTCAAATGATTCATGAAAACGAAAACTTCGTGAACGCAAAATCAACCTTGCTGTATGCCGAACATTGGCACAAAGGGGTTATCGGAATTGTTGCCAGTCGAATAATTGAAAAATTCTACAGACCAACTATATTACTTGCGAAATCAGGTAAAATGGCTTCTGGATCGGCGAGATCGGTTAAAGGGTTTGATGTATATAAAGCAATAGACCAATGCTCAGGTTTGCTGGAACAGTTTGGAGGGCATAAATATGCCGCAGGCATGACTATGAAAACCGAGAATATTGATGCCTTTAGAGAGCGGTTCGAAGAAGTAGTTTCTAGATCAATTACAGACGAGCAGCTTACTCCAAAAATAGAAATTGATTTGGAGGTTGACTTTGTGGAACTGTCCAATTTGGTGTACAATCAAATATTGCGTTTTGCTCCTTTTGGGCCTCAGAATTTAACGCCAGTTTTTTGCACCAAAAATGTGGTGGACGCAGGCTTTAGCAAAACAGTGGGAGCTGATAAATCACATTTAAAGCTAAATGTTTGTACTCAAAACAATAAGGCTGTAACCATTGATGGTATGGGTTTTGGTTTGGGAAAGCATGAGCAAAAAGTGAAGTCTGGCAAACCATTTAGCATTGCATATACGCTAGATATAAACGAATGGAAAGGCAATAAAAATCTCCAACTTATGGTAAAAGATTTGGTTTTTGATTAGCTAATTAAACCATATTTTTTGCTACCAAATACTCCGCAATCTGGATAGCGTTGGTAGCGGCTCCTTTTCGCAAGTTGTCGGCAACAATCCACATGTTTAATGAATTGTCTAAGGTGTCATCTCTTCTGATCCTGCCAACAAAAACATCGTCTTTTTGATGTGCTGTTAATGGCGTTGGATAAACGTTGTTTTTTATGTCATCTGATACCGTAATCCCTTCGGTATGGCTTAATAAATAGCGAATTTCATCAACCTCAAAAGCGCTGTTTAATGTAACGTTTACACTTTCAGAATGACCACCAGAAACAGGTACTCTTACTGCAGTTGCAGTTACTTTTATTGAATCATCAGAAAGAATTTTTTTGGTTTCGTTCATTATTTTCATTTCTTCTTTGGTGTAGCCATTGTCCATAAAAACATCACAATGAGGCAAACAATTCATGTCAATTTTATGAGGATAAACCATATCGCCTTCAACACCATTGCGTTCGTTGTTCATTTGTTCAACCGCAGCTTTTCCTGTTCCACTAATGGATTGATAAGTAGAAACAACGACTCTTTTAACACCATATTTTTTGTGTATCGGCGCTAAAGCCATTACCATTTGTATTGTTGAACAATTTGGATTTGCTATTATTTTATCCTCTTTAGTCAACTCAGATGCATTTATCTCTGGAACAACCAATTTGTTGACAGGGTTCATTCTAAACGCAGAAGAATTATCAATAACTGTGGTTCCAGAAGCAGCAAATTTTGGAGCCCAATTCAGTGAAATGTCACCACCCGCAGAAAAAAGAGCAACATTGCACTTTGAATCAATTGCCGCCTGCATGCTTTTAATTACCACGTTTTGGCCTTTGAAAACGATGGTTTTACCAACTGATTTTTTAGAAGCAACAGGAATTAACTCATCAATTTTGAAATTTCTTTCTTCAAGTAATTGTAACATTACTCTACCTACCATGCCTGTGGCTCCTACAACTGCAACTTTCATTAATTAATATTAAGAATCTTTGGTAAAAGTACGAATCATTATATTTGGCTTCATGCTAAAAAAAGCGCTTTTATTAATATTAAGTTGTTACCTGTTTTCTGCAAAAGCGCAATTTTCCGATTCATTTTCCGATTCTAATTTCACTTTTAATCCAACTTGGATTGGTCAAGACACCAACTTTAAAGTTGACACGAACATTTTGCAGCTTAGATTAAACGCTCCAAGTGCAACTTCCCAATCATTTTTAAGTACTAATTCCAACTCAATAAACAATGCATCCTGGCAACTTACAACATGGCTGGACTTTAATCCGTCCGGCTCAAATTTGGCTAAAGTTCACCTAACGTCTAATGTGTCTGATTTAACAGGGACCGGGTATTTTGTAATGATTGGTAATTCGTCGGATGATGTGAGTCTTTATAGACAAACCGGAGGATCAACAACTAAAATTATTGACGGTGCTGATGGTCTTTTGAACACGTCATCTCCAAAGGTTTCCATAAGGGTTGAGCGTGATAGCCTTGGCAATTGGTCGTTGTATTCCGATACTTCATCAAGTGGTGCTTTTGTTTTAGAAGGAATATTCAATGATTTAACTCATACAACAAGTAATTATTTCGGAGTACAATGCAAGTACACATCAAGCCGAAGTGACAAATTTTACTTTGATGGTTTTGTAGTTACCGGAAGTGCAATAAAAGATAAAACACCTCCTGTTTTGGATTCCCTAAAACTGATTTATCCAAATCAGCTTAAACTGTTTTTTAACGAGGCGTTGGATGTTAATCTCGCTCAAACCAATTCCAATTATACGTTTTCAAGCTTTGGCCAGCCTATTTCATCCACATTAAACGGTATAAACTTAAATGTGGTTGATTTAACTTTTACAGGAAACTATCAGAACAATACAACCTATAATTTATTGGTTTCAAACATTGCTGACAGCGCAGGTAATGTTATGGCATCTGCGAACAAAAGCGCCACTTATTTCGTTGCAGATATCCCTCAATATAGAGATGTAGTAATTAATGAATTTATGGCTGACCCTTCACCACCTAGCAGTCTGCCTGATGCAGAATTCATTGAGCTATGGAACTACTCAAACAATTATTTTGATCTAAAAAACTGGTTGGTAGGTGACAATACAACATTGGTTAAGTTGCCACAGTATTACCTTGCTCCTTATGAGTTTGTAATCATTTGTAGCAAAGCAGACTCATTTGTATTATCTCCTTATGGCAACTTAATTTCTGTGTCTTCAATGCCAAGCTTAAACAATACATCTGATCAAATCAGGTTAAAGTCAAATACTGGTTTGGTGGTCGACTCAATTGAATATTCCGATAGTTGGTACAACGACGATTTAAAAGATGATGGAGGATTTAGTTTGGAGTTAATTAGTCCACATGATAAGTGTAAAACTAACCCTCAAAACTATATTGCGTCAGCTTTAATTGATGGCGGTTCACCTGGTTTAATAAATACCGTTTTTGATACACTAAACAACCAACCACCGGTAATTTCATTCGCTAGCATTAACGATGACCTCAGAATAGAACTTAGCTTTTCAAATCAAATGGACAGTTCAATTTATGACGTTTCAAACTACACCATTCAAGGAATGGGTAATGTATTACTAGTTCAAAATGGAGCGAGACCTTTTCAGGATGTGATTTTAGTTTCACAAACAGTTTTAGAAAGCCACCTGCAGTACACAGTTAACATTTCACAGTTGTTGAATTGCCATGGACAAATCATATCTGATACATCAATAAGCCTTGCAAAAGGAGGAAACCCAAAACAATTTGATGTTGTTGTTTCTGAAGTTTATGCAAACCCAAATGATGTTGTTTCACCAAATTTACCTTTTGCTGAATACGTTGAAATTCAAAATGCAACGGATCAATTTTTAAGGTTGGACAGCTTTTATTTAAAAGATGTATCAACTTGGGGAGTTTTACCTGCTTACACTTTAGCACCAAGCGAAATTGCAGTGTTGTGTGATAAAAGCGAAGTGTTAAAATTCGATTCTGAAAACACTGTTTTAGGACTCGATAATTGGCCAAGTTTGAATAATTCGAGCGACGCAATTGAATTGGTAACTAAAGACAGCAACATGATTCATTCGGTTAATTATTCCGATGAGTGGTATAAAGATGAAAACAAGGAAGATGGGGGATACTCTCTCGAGATGATGGACATCAATAACCCTTGTGAAGGTTCGCTTAACTGGACAGGATCCAATGACAAAAAGGGAGGGACACCAGGCCTTGAAAATAGTGTTAAAGAAAACAACCCCGATTATCTTGGGCCATACATTATTAGGTATAGAATAAAATCACAAAAGTCAGTGCATATTGAGTTTGACGGAATTATCATTGTTGATGAGACAATACAACCATCAATATTCGTTGAAAACTTTAATGCTTCCAGCATTTTATGGAAACAGATTGAACCCAATAAAATGGAGTTCGAGTTTATAGATACTTTTAAATTTAGAACAACCTATAACATTCAATTGCAAAATATTTTTGATTGTGTTGGGAATGAAAGTAATGCAGAATTTATTGAAATAGGAAGAGCAGAAACGGCCACTGTTTCAGACGTAATAGTTAATGAAATCATGACCAATCCAATTTCATCCACAGGCACCGATTATGTAGAATTATATAACAAATCTGACAAGTTTATCAATTTAAAAGATTGGAAACTTGCCAATTGGAATGTAGAGAAAGACACCATTGGAAGTGTTAAAATCATTAGCATTAATAGTGAAACTGTTCTTCCTCAAAGTTTTGTTCTGATTTCGAAATCAACAAACGAAATATTCGAAACTTATCCATATTCGGTTGACTATTCCGCTTCAAAAAAAAGTAAGTTCTTAACCATCGAAGCATTGCCATCGTATCCAAACGATGAGGGTTCAGTATTGCTAATCAACACGACGGGGTCTATTTTTGATAGGCTAGATTACACGGAAGAAATGCATTTGGCCTTAATTAAAAATACCGACGGCGTTGCTCTTGAAAGAATCAGTTATGACAATCCAACAAACCAATCGGACAACTGGACTTCAGCATCTGAAAATCAGAATTTTGGAACTCCAGGTTATGAGAATTCACAGCTTTACGCTGAGATTGAAGTCAATGATCCTATAACCGTAACACCTGATATTTTTTCACCAGATAATGATGGTTATAACGACGTATTGGGAATTCATTACCAATTTGACATTACAGATCAACTAGCTAATATTTCTTTACACAACACGACCGGAGTATTGGTTAAAATACTGGAGACAAATTATGTTCTTGGAACTAATGGTACCCTTTATTGGGATGGTATTACCGAGGATAATCTAAAAGCTAAAATCGGAATTTACTTCTTGTTCTTTCAAGTGTTTGATCTTGAAGGAAACACTAAGGTGTACAAAAAAACGTTTGTGGTCGGAGGTAAATTTTAACCGAGACAAAGAGTTACAGTGACTTACTTAATTCAACAACCCAATTGATTAATTGCTGTTTTTGATTTTCAGTAAATTTAGCTTCAGCATGGATAATGGTGTAGGGCTTTAAAGGCATTTCACCTTCTTCAAGCATTTCAATAACCTCTTCTAGTTTGTGGTCTTTTTTCTTTAATTCATAGTCACCCCAAACACTAAAGTTAAGGTGCTTTTTACCATCATCAACATGATCTTTTAACCACCAATTTATTGGGGTTATGTTTGAATACCAAGGATAAACGGTCTGGTTTGAATGGCAGTCATAGCAGCCATTAATAATTATAGGTTTAATGTTTTTAGGTACATCAACAACCGTCATAAAGTCTTTTTCTGAGGCTGATTCAGGATTGGTTTTGTCTATTCTATAAAGTTGAATAAGCAGTAAAAAGGCAATTAACCCGATTCCTGTTTTTTTCATAACTATTTGATATATGGTTTAATTAGATCAGCAAAAGATCGGTCGTTTGCCAACCTTGGGCTTTTGTTTTGGCCTCCCAATTTACCTCTGCTCTTCATGAAGTTTAAGAAGCCGTCTTTTTCGAGAATGGATACCTCTAACGTTCTTAAAATATTCCCTTCCTTAAGGTCTTTGTAATAGATGTTTTTTTCCTGCATCAAGTAGTCCAATTTAATTCTAAAGGCATCTAAATTAGCTGGAGGCTCATCAAATTCAATAAACCATTCATGGTAAGGAATACCATCTGTAGGGCTTACTTGAGGCGCTACATGAAACTCTTTTACTTTGCAGTTGCATAATTCTTGCACCAATTGCATGGAGCTTTCAACCTCTTCAGCAATAACATGTTCACCAAACGCTGATATAAAATGTTTGGTTCTACCTACTACTTTAATCCTGTACGGCTCGATACTAACTACTTTAACCACATCGCCTATAACATACCCCCAAAGGCCTGCATTGTTGTTAATTACAATAGCGTATGATTGACCCATTTCAGTTTCCCATAAAGGCAAACGAGTTGGGTTTTCGTTATGTATCTCCTGCAGCGGAATAAATTCATAAAATATTCCTTGGTTGATTACCAATAACAAGCCCTCCAATTTATAGTTGTCTTGAAAAGCAATAAACCCCTCAGAAGCGGGATAAGTTTCAACCGTGTCAACTTCTTTGCCAATTAGCTTGTCAAAAATCGGTTTGTAAGGAGCGTAATTAACGCCGCCATAAACAAACAACGAAAAATTAGGGAATATTTCAGCAATGTTTTTTTTACCTGACTTTTCAATTAGCTTTTCAAAGTACATCTGTATCCACGCAGGTATTCCACTGATGAGACGCATGTCTTCATTTATAGTTTCATCTACAATTGCGTCAACTTTAGTTTCCCAATCTTCAATACTGTTGATTTCTAAACTAGGTAATCTGTTTTTTTGAAGATAATTGGGTATGTGATGAGCAACAATACCAGAAAGTCTGCCAATGTAAATACCATGATCCTGATCCATTTCAGGACTACCTTGTAGAAAAATCATTTTGCCATCTACAAAAGCACTGTTTCCGCTTTTTTCGATGTAACTCAGCAAAGTATTTTTAGCTGAATCGATATGGTTGGGCATTGACTCCTTTGTAATAGGAATGTATTTAGCTCCAGAAGTTGTACCCGAGGTTTTGGCAAAGTAGGTTGGTTTACCTGGCCAAAGAATGTCTTTTTCGCCTTTTCTTATTCGATCAACGTAAGGTTTTAAGCCTTCGTAATCATTCAAGGGAACATGCTTCTTGAAATCGCCGTAAGTATTGATTTTATCGAAATTAAAATCTTTGCCAAAAGCAGTGTTTTTTGCTGAGGAAATTAGATTTTTAAATTCTTTTTGTTGGGTTAATTTGGGCTTAACGCTCCACTTTTTAATAGTTGAAACAACCGCCTTAGCATAAAACACACTTACTAGGCTTTTAAACCCCATGTTATTCAGGTGTTGTAAATTCTACTTCTTTTTTTTCTTGTTCTTCGTCCTCCTCTGTATTTATGTCGTCGTTTTTAGTTTCAGCAAAGTATTTTTTCTGAAATAAAATGATGAACCCTACACCAAAGCTAATTGAGGTATCGGCGATGTTAAAAACAGGCCTAAAAAACATGAAATACTCACCACCCCATATCGGAAACCAATTAGGGAAATAACCTGAAATAAGAGGGAAATAAAGCATGTCGACCACTTTGCCGTAAAGCAAACTTGAGTAACCACCAGCCTCAGGCATAAATTCAGCTATCTGATGGTACGATGAACTAAAAACAGCACCATAGAAAACACTATCTAAAATGTTTCCAATTGCACCTGCTAGAATCAACGAAATACAAATGATTAAACCATTTGGTGCTTTTTCTTTTATGATTTTAAAGAGGTAGTAAAAAATTGCACCAATTGCAGCAAGCCTAAAAACGCTAAGCAATAATTTACCATATTCCTTACCTAATTCCATCCCGAAAGCCATACCATTATTTTCCGTAAAATGAATGATAAACCAATCGGTAATGTGGTATTCTTGACCCAAGAACATGCTGGTTTTTACCCATAATTTAAGGGCTTGATCTGCAAGTAAAACCAAGAAAATAACGATAAAAGCCTTTTTCATAAATAATGCTGAGACAAACTAGTTGTCACTGTTCTGAATTTGAACTATTTATTTTTGATTTAATTTAGCTTCCATGCTAAGTGTAGCATGTGGAACTATTCTTAGTCGCTCTTTAGAGATTAACTTATCAGTAACTCTACAGATACCGTACGTTTTGTTTCTAATACGAATCAATGCATCTTCAAGGTGCTTGATGAATTTTTGCTGACGAACAGCCAATTGAGCTGTCTCTTCGCGAGACAAAACATCCGAACCATCTTCCATCAATTTAAAAGTTGGCGAGGTGTCATTTGTGCCATGATCATCTATACCTGACATACTTCCTTTAAGTAAAACGAAATCTTTATGAGCCTCATCTAATTTTTTGTCAATTAATTCTTTGAACTCGTTTAATTCGTCGTCGTTATATCTTCTTTTATCTTCTGACATTTTCCTTTGTTTAAATTTTTTGTACTTCTATTTTTGTTTTCACCTGTTCATCTAGATCAACTAAAACAGCGTTATTTAATTCGTTTTGTTCAACCAAAACAAGTGAATTCGCCAAGGTCTCCTCGCAAATATAGTGTAAATTAGAATTGACTGCAACTGATAATTCAGTCTGATTTAACACTTTTAAAATTATTTTATCAGTCACTTCTAATCCATTATCTTTTCTGATGTTTTGAATTCTATTGACCAACTCACGAGCAAGTCCTTCTCCTCTTAATTCATCTGAAATTGTGATGTCTAAGGCAACTGTGTAATTTCCTTCTGATGCAACCAACCATCCAGGTACGTCTTCTGTTTTTATTTCAACATCCTTCAAGGTAAGCTCAACGTTTTCGCCTTGAACATCAATCATAAATGAATTAGATTTCTCAAGTTCAGTAATTGCAGAATCATCCAAACCGTTGATAGCTCCAACTATTGGTTTCATTTTCTTTCCGAATCGTGGGCCTAATGTTTTGAAATTAGGTTTCATACTCTTAACAAACACATTTGAGTCGTCGGTTAAAAACTCTAAATCTTTTACGTTAACCTCAGTTAAAATTAGCGATTTTACTTTTTCAATTTGATTTTTAAAAGCATCGTTAATTACAGGAACTAATATTTTTTGCAACGGTTGCCTTACACGAATCATTTCCTTTTTTCGAAGACCAAGTACTAATGAAGAAACTTTTTGCGCAATGTCCATCCTTTCTTCAAGTGACGTATCAATTATTGATGAATCAACATTAGGAAAGTCGGTGTGATGAACACTTTTAAAATCCTCGTTTTTGGTAATTGAATTTAAATCGCGGAACAATTTATCCATGTAAAATGGCGAAATAGGAGCGGCCAATTTAGACACCGTAATTAAACAAGTGTACAACGTTTGGTAAGCTGCAATTTTATCGCTCGTATAATCACCTTTCCAGAAACGGCGACGGCACAAACGCACGTACCAATTACTTAAATGATCAACAACAAATTCTTGAATTTCGCGTGCGGCATGAGTAGCTTCATATTCCGAAAAATCTTTGTCGCATGACAATACAAGGGAGTTTAGTTTTGATAAAACCCATTGGTCAATTTCTGGTCTTTCGTTTACCGGAACTTCATCTTCATTAAAGGTAAAACCGTCAACGTTAGCATACAAGGCGAAAAAAGCATAGGTGTTATGTAAGGCTCTAAAAAACTTACGCTGAACTTCAACAATACCATCCACATCAAACTTAAGGTTGTCCCATGGTTGGGCGTTCGATATCATATACCATCTTGTTGCATCCGAACCATAATCGGCAATGGTGGTAAAAGGATTAACAGCGTTGCCTAAACGTTTAGACATTTTTTGTCCGTTTTTGTCTTGAACCAACCCGTTTGATACCACTGCTTTGTAGGCAACAGAATCGAAACACATGGTAGCGATAGCGTGTAATGTAAAGAACCAACCTCTGGTTTGATCTACACCTTCAGCAATAAAATCGGCAGGAAAAAGAGCAGGAGTTTTACCGGTTTTTGAATCCTTTTCAAAAGGGTAATGGTTTTGAGCGTAAGGCATTGAACCAGAGTCGAACCAAACGTCAATTAAGTCTGCCTCTCTTTTCATTGGTTTGCCTGTTGGCGATACCAAAACAATCTCATCCGCCAAAGGGCGATGTAAATTAATTTGCTCATAATTGGCCATGTCCATATTACCAACCTCGAAGTTTGCTAATGGACTTTCGGACATAAAACCAGCGTCAACCGCTTTTTGGCATTCCGTTTTTAATTGCTCCACTGATGAGATACAAAGTTGTTCTTCTCTGTTTTCTGATGTCCAGATAGGAATAGGGATTCCCCAATACCTTGAACGTGAAAGGTTCCAATCTTGTAGGTTTTCTAACCAATTCCCGAAACGGCCAGTACCTGTTGATTCTGGTTTCCAATTAATGGTTTTGTTAAGCTCAATCATTCGCTTTTTAACGGCGGTAGTTTTAATAAACCACGAATCTAGTGGGTAGTAAAGAACTGGCTTGTCGGTACGCCAGCAATGTGGGTATGAATGGACATACTTTTCGATTTTAAATGCTTTGTTGCTTTCTTTTAATTTGATAGCAATTTCAACATCCGTTGGTCTTTCAGGTTTGTCAGCTTCATTGTAGTATTCGTCCTTAACATAACGACCTGCAAACTCACCCATTTCTGGTTTGAATTTACCTTGTAAATCCACCATAGTTAAAGAGCCAATACCATGTTTTTTGGCAACAAATGAATCATCAGCACCAAAGCTAGGCGCAATGTGAACGATTCCAGTGCCATCTGAAGTAGAAACAAAATCGCCAGTAATTACTTTGAATGCGTCGCCGTCTTCTGGCTGAGCATAAGGCATCAATTGTTCGTAGCGAATGCCAGCTAATTCAGCTCCAGTGAACGAACCAACAACTTCAAACGGAATGTTTTTATCGCCAACTTTATAATCGTCAAACGAAAGTTCAGCATTATCAGCGCTAAAATATTTGCTTATTAAGTCTTCAGCAACCAATGCCGTAATTGGAATGCCATTGTAAGGGTTAAGTGTTTTAACTGCTTTGTAAGTTATTTTTTTACCAACCGCTAAGGCAGTGTTTGAAGGTAGCGTCCATGGAGTTGTTGTCCAGGCTAAAAAGAAAACATCGCCTTCAATGTTTTCAAGAACGGAGTTTGTTTTAACTGCTTTAAATTGAGCAACAATAGTTGTGTCTTTTACATCACGGTAAGTGCCCGGTTGATTAAGTTCGTGCGTACTTAAACCAGTGCCAGCAGCAGGAGAATAAGGCTGAACAGTGTACCCTTTATACATTAAACCTTTGTTGTACAATCTGCCCAACAGCCACCAAACGGATTCAATGTATTTGTTTTGATAGGTTACATATGGCTTTTCCATGTCAACCCAATAGCCCATTTTTTCAGTAAGATCGTTCCATTGATCGGTGTAACGCATTACTGCTTCCTTACATTTCAGGTTGTATTCTTCAACGGTAATTTTTACACCAATATCTTCTTTTGTGATGCCTAGTTCTTTTTCAACCGAAAGCTCAACAGGTAATCCGTGTGTATCCCAACCGGCACGGCGAGCAACAAATTTTCCTTTTTGAGTTTGGTATCTGCAAAAAATATCTTTGATGGTACGCGCCATAACGTGGTGAATTCCAGGAGCCCCATTGGCAGAAGGAGGCCCTTCGTAAAAAACGAAAGGTTCTTTCCCTTCGCGAAGATTCATGCTTTCTTCAAACGTTTTTTCCTTTTTCCAAATTGCAAGAATTTCTTTGCTGATGTTTGGTAAATCAAGTTGCTTATACTCTGTATACTTTGTTGACATATTGCCTAATTATAAGGCGGCAAAAGTAGTAAAATTGGACTGTTTAGAAGTTTGATTTTTTGAGTTGGTTTTCTTTTTAAACAATTCAGTATTGATTGTTAATTCAAAACAAAACATCGGCGATTTTTTTTGGTTTATCCATATATCTTCGCCGTTATCATTATTATCCATAAAAATGGACCAAGAAAAAGCCTTAGACATATTAAAAGCAGGTCGTAATGTTTTCCTTACAGGGTCGGCAGGAACAGGGAAAACGCATTTGTTGAACAACTACATTACCTATTTAAAACGGCACAAAATAAATGTTGCAATAACGGCATCAACTGGAATTGCGGCAACGCACATGGGTGGGCAAACAATTCATGCATGGAGTGGGATTGGCGTAAAAGACGACATGAACGATACTGACTTACGAAACCTTAAAACAAAAGCTTATTTGCTTAAAAAGATTGACAAGGCTAAAGTTCTGATTATTGATGAAATTTCGATGCTACACCGCAGGCAACTTGATTTGATAAACAAAGTGCTAAAGTTTTTAAAGAAGACCGATGATGCTTTTGGTGGATTACAAGTGGTTTTGTCCGGTGATTTTTTTCAGCTACCACCGGTCTCTCAAAACGAAGCAAGCAAAGAGAAATTCTGTTTTATGTCGGATGCTTGGTTGGATGCCGATTTTTCAATCTGTTATTTAACCAAACAGTACAGACAAAAAAACAACAGTCTCCATACCATTTTAGATCAAATACGAGCTCAGGATGTATCGGATGAAAGTAGGCAATTGTTGTGGGATTCAAAGAACAATAAGTTAACTGGTGAGATTACCAAACTGTACACCCACAATGTAGACGTAGACAGAATAAATCAAGACCACTTTGATAGTATAGAGGGAACTGCACGCGCTTTTACAGCCAAGATGAAAGGCAAAAAGCAGTTGAAAGAAATTCTTGCTAAATCTATATTAGCTGATGAAATTATAAAGCTAAAAAAAGGCACTAAAGTGATGTTCGTAAAAAACAACTTTGAAAGGGGTTATGTAAACGGAACGCTTGGTGAAGTGATTGATTTTTGGAACAACGAGGGCACAATGTTACCCATCGTGCAAACGAAAGCAAATAAAAAGATTTATGCAGAGCCGGAAGTGTGGGCAATGGAAGATGAAAAGGGTACTGAAATAGCTTCTTTTAATCAGATTCCACTGCGGTTGGCTTGGGCAATAACAGTTCACAAGAGTCAGGGTATGACTTTAGATGCAGCTGAGGTAGACCTAACTCATACCTTTGAGACTGGCCAGGGCTATGTTGCTTTATCGCGGTTAAGCGATTTAGAAGGGTTGAAATTATTGGGTTTTAATTCAACTACAATGAAGGTTGATCCATTGGCTTTTAAAGCTGATAAGCGTTTCAAAGAATTGAGCCATGAAGGCGAAATCATTTTTGTAGAAAAAGAGCTTGAAGCCATGCGGATTCAATTTATTTTGGATACAGACGGAGTGCTTAAAGCCATTAATTTAAAAAAGGAAAAAGAGAAAGAGCCAAAACAATCGAAACTATCAACGTATGACAAAACGTACGAGATGTTTATGAATGGCTCCACTTGGGAAGAGATTGTTAAGGAAAGAGACTTAACAGCCCAAACTATTCTGAGGCACTTTTTAGTTATTAAAAAGGACCATCCTGAAACTAATTTTTCAAGATTTAATCCAGATAAAAAGGATATTGATAAAGTACAAAAAGCTATTTCTAAAATTGATAAGGAAGAATTAATTGGTTCAAATGGTCATGTTAAGTTAGCGCCTTTATATAAAGAACTAAAAGGGGCTATGGATTATAAGACTATTGAGCTGGCGTTGTTGTTTTGTGAATACTAACGAACCATAAAGGCTTGCCCTTCCCAGTTTTTCTTAATGTTTGAGAACTATATGTTGTACATGCCAGGTTCTCATTTTAAGCTAAAAATGTAACTGATTTTTTAAAGCGATTGATAGTGTTTTTTAAATAGATGATTTGTCAATTATTTTAGCTTAACCACTCGAGCGGAATTTTTGCTCGACTCACCTAAAAAAGTTAAAAAATAAAGTCCTTGTGTAAGTTGCTTGGTGTTTAATATTTGATGTGTCTCAACTTTATTGATGTGTTCATCTAAAACCACTTGTCCAAGTGCATCGTTAAGTTGAATAGATGTAATGCCTTGCGGTATGTTTTCCAACAACAAATAATCAGCAAACGGATTCGGGTAAATAGTTACATCAGCGATGGAAGGAGCAGTAACACCAACCGGAGGAAGAGGGCAGGGTATTGTCCATTCGTTGTCTAACCAATCAGCTCTATCGGTCATCCAGGTTTTTAAAAATTGCACTTCTTCGTCGTGGTCAGCTCCGATAAACTTATTTGGCCAAACGTAAGCTCCTAAAATTTTCCAGCGTTCAAAATTCCGGTCAATAGCGGGTCCTAAATAATCAACTAATGAATCAATTTTTTGGATGATGGAGGCATTACTAAACTCGCTTTGGCGTAAACTGTTCCATTGACAATGAAGTGTTTTTACATATTCGTAATCTTCCAACATTCGTTCTGTCCACCATAGTCGATCTAAGCCTGGATAAATCCAACCATCTGTAGTGTAGGCATGATCCCAATAATCAACATTGCCATAGGCTAAATTGAAATCCCAAAACGGACCAGCTTTTATTACATCGTTTTTGTCTTTATGAAAATAAGTACTGTAGCGGTAGCCATCCACATTCTTGGTTAGCTCATTTATTATTTGATAATCAGCAAACGAGGGAAGGTCAAAATACTTTTTGTAACCATTTGAGGTGTTTAGAAAATCAGTTCCCGATAAGGCAGATTCTGCTTCGTACATGTAGTTTTTAATGTAATCAACTTGGGGAGGACTAAAATCATCAAAGTCTGGATCATAGAATTGAAAATAATTAGACCCATAATTTGGAAAAGCTGGGTTAGGATAGGAGAAGAAGCCAGGAGAGCCTGTTGGTTCTTCTTTGTCTAAACGGAGAATGTAACCACCAGTTATTTCTTCTGCACTTGTATCTTGAGGGTTAAGTTTGGCAATATCCAATCGGTTTTTGTCTTGTTTTATTTTTTCCATTAAGAGGTATAACCCTTTGTAATCGCCATCAATAACCAACTCAAAAAATTGTGTTTTTGACGCGTATGAGTTCATGGATTGAGCTAGCTCAAACGTTAGTACATTTCTTAACAGACTTTTATCGCCATAGGGGCCATAAAAAATCCAATCGTTTTCTTTAGGGAAACCCATTAAACTCACGTTAAGGTTCGCCCCTGCAGCATCAACAGTTTCTACTTTGTATGATTTTTTGTCGTAAAAAAACAACGACGACTCACCTCTTGTTTCAATGTTGATTTTTCCCAAGTAATTGTTCGGGTTGTCAGTAGTGTAATTTATGTTGTTTGGCCCATTGTAAATAACGCTCATGTCAGCAACTATTTCTGGGTCGTCAATAATGGCTTGGCCACCTGTATTAACTATTACAATTGGTAAATGGCTTTCAGAAAAAAGGGCACTTGGAGTAAACCAAGCTGGTGCGCTACTGTAAGGGTTTGATGATGCATTTATTCCGAATGTTAAAAAAGGGAGACAACTTAAATCACTGCTAGTTGAACTAACATTGTGCACTTGAACGGCCAAAACGTTTTTGCCATTTACCAAGATGCTTTGTAATTGACTTTTATTGATAATATACTCTTCGGGTAATCCACCCTGATACATACTTGCTTCATGGTTGGCATCAGCTAAAGTAGCAGCAACCGGAAAATTTAAAGTTACATCAACGTTATTGCGAGCGATTTCAATTCCGTTAAGGTAGGCTACAAAACCATCGTCATAATCCACATGAAAATAGGCCTGTGCAACAGAATCTTTGTTGGATACTTGAAATTCGTTTCGAACTAAAACTGAAAGGCTGTTTTGCAAGATGGTTTGATCATCCCCATCGCCATAACCAAAGCCACCAGGACCTGAAAGCCAGCTGGCATCATTAAAGCTGGGGTTACGCCAATTACTTGGAGGTTCCGGAACGCCAAGCGAATAGTTAAAATTATCAGAAGCTAAAACAGGAGAGCCCCAAACCAGGGAATTCGGCTGACCATAAGCAGAAGCTGACAGTAGAGTAAAGAATAGGATAAATGACCGTGTCAAAGTTGAATTTTAAAAAACTCGCAATCTAAAGAAAATAAAATTAAGGAAGTAATTGGTTTAACCACGAGAAGGTATTGTCAAAGTTAAATGTTTGGATAATCACCGGAATAAAGAATACAGCCATACTTATTGCTTCAATACCTCAAAAGAGTTGAGGACTATAAACCTTTTAACTTTAGACCAATAAAAAAGGTTCTAGGAGCAGCAGGGCCATAAATGTAATTACTATCCCTGTTTTTGCCTTTATCAAAATCATTTTGATAGGCGTTGGTAAAGTTTTTAATTCCGCCAAATAATTCAATCCCAGTTTTGTTTTTAGAGACTTCATAAGTATATCCAACTTTAAAACCTAGTTCGGTAAAACTTCTTGTCTTTTTGTATTCGTTACTTTTTTGCTCCGGGGCTCCTTCAAAGTGAGCAATTAGCATAGGCCCAGAATTAACCATGTTTATGGAAGCTACTAAATTTTCAGGACCAACAAAGCTGATGGTGGTAAACCCGTAAAGGTTGGGCGTTCTTAAAAATTGTTTTTTCGCTGGCAAACCTTCAATGTTTTTTACAGCTGTGGTAAACTCACTTCTTTGAATAGTTAAACCGCTTTCAATTTGTAATTTGCTTAAAAAATTTGCTCTTAACTCGATGGTAGACCCATAAACTGCCGCTCCATCACCGTTTCTTTTCTCAAACCTTTGCCCGAAGTTATCTTCTCCAATAGCTTCAAGAAAAAAAGCATCGTTCAGCCTGGTATAAAATCCTTCTATGGTAAAACCTGCAATAAATTTAGAGGTTCCTTTGTCGTAATTAACAGATCCAGTTAAGCTGTTGGAGCGTTCTTCAACTAAGTTATCGGCTAAGGTAATTCTTGAAATTCCACCACCAGCAAAGGCAATATGCATGTCCGTATCAAATGCTTGAGGTGCTCTAAAACCTTTTCCCCAAGTAAGTCTTATTTGGGTTGTTTTTTTAGGCTTGTACATTAAACTAATACGAGGACTTACAATTGCTTTTTTTACAAAGTTGTGTTTGTCGATTCTTGCTCCCGCAAGGAGATTTAACTCTGGGGCTAATAGCCAATCGCTTTGTAAAAAAACCCCTTGATTAATAGATACTTGATCAATCAAATAATTAAAGGCTTCAATTATATCAAATACATCGTCCTGTAAAACTTCAGCCCCAATGGTAAACACATTAGGACCAAGCCAAAAATTATTAATTCTGTGATTTAATTGAACTCCCCCCTGCAACGTATGATTTTTTGAATCACCATAAGGAGGAAAAACTAAATGTTGAGATACATCATTTATGCTATCAGGGAAAATCCCGGTATAATGATCCCTCAAGGTAAGTTGAGCAGCCGCATAGGTAATAAAGGAGGTGTTGTCGTCGTTAAAGTTTAATTGATAATCGGCGCTAGCCATATAGACTTGATGTTTTCTTTCTTCAGACTGAAGAGCTAAATGCGGCTCTGAGTCAATCATTTCACCACCATATCGGTATTCGTTTAAGTTGGTTAAACTAATCTCAAATTTTTGGTTTTGAGTTGGTTTGTAAAAAAGGTTTAACCCTAATGAAGTATTTTCAATTTTTGGTAATTCTGAGAAACCATCGTCGTTGTGGTCGTACCAATTTCTGTTTCTATGATTAAAGAAAACAGTAGCTCCTATTTTTTTTGATTTACTAATGAGATTTGCATTCCCGACCAAATTATGATCGCTGGCTTTGCTGTTTATAAGTTGAGATGTATAGCCAATATCATAACTGTTTTTGGTTGGTAGTTTTGTTATTATGTTCACTGTGCCACCAATTGCTGAAGAACCGTACAAAGCTGAGCCTCCTCCTCTTATTACCTCAACCCGATCAAGCATATTTGTTGGTATTTGCTCTAGTCCGTATAAGCCCAACAAAGGACTAAAAATTGGTCTTCCGTTGATTAATATTTGGGAGTACGAGCCACCCAAGCCATTCATTCTTAATTGCGTGTAATTACAAGTTTGGCAATTCGTTTCTACCCTTAAACCTGGCTGAAATTTTAGACCATCCGAAAGGTTACATGCTTGAACACTTTCAAGGGTTCTTTGGTTCAGAACATTAACCATTACTGGGGAATCAGTAATTTTTTTAGAGGTTCTCGTTCCTGAAACTACAACCTCTTCTATTTGGTATGCGTTTTCGGCGAGGGAGAAATCAACCGTAAGGGTTGATTTTTTTTGGTCTATTAAAATTGATTTAATTCCTTCAGAAAACCCGGTTAATGAAGCGACCAACTGGTAGCTTCCATATTCAATGTTATCCAAAACAAATTTCCCATTTTCATTTGAAGTAGTTCCTATACTGGTGCCTTGCAAATAAACATTGACAAAAGGTACTGGTGTGTTTTCTGAAGTTATTGTTCCCGAAACTTTACCGGTTTGAGAATATACTTGAAGACTAGTTAAAGCTAAAAGGAATAGTATTATTTCGCGTAATATCAAATTAAATATTTAGGCAAAACTAAATTTATTTTTTGCTAACTTCGTAAAACCTTTTATTTTTCTGCCAATATCAGCTGTTAGAGATAAGGGATTGGTTAAAAAAAAGGGAGAGTATTAGCTGTCCCTTTTTTATTTAACTTATTGGTATTATGGTTCATCAGCGCTTAAAGATGTGTACAGTTTAAAAAATGCTCAAACTATAACTGAATGAATTACCTTTGATTTAAACATCACCTAAATAGATATGAAAAGACTACTGCTTGTATTATTTGCTCTTTCTTCTTTTAATTCAAAAGGAGTTATACATCAAATAGGAGTGTGGGATGGGTACTATCAATTCGTTCCATCTAACATTGCAATCCAATTAGGTGATACGATTCAATGGAAGCCTTATTTTGGTGTCCTTCCATCGATGCTTCATACCATAACATCTAATAATATACCTGCTGGGGCCGCTCCTTTTGATCAAGTATGGCAAATGCCCGCAGATACCTTTTTCCAATACGTTCCTCAAGTTGCTGGGTTGTATCAATATGTTTGCACTCCCCATATTACATTTGGAATGATAGGAGAGTTTACTGTTACTAATGGATTTACGGCACAAACTTATGTGCCTGATGATAATTTTGAACAAGCCTTAATAAACTTAGGATATGATGCTGTTTTAGATGACTCGGTAACTACCGCTAATATTAACACTGTAACAAATTTAGATGTAAATAGTCTTAACATAAGCGACCTAACAGGAATTGAAGCTTTTTCTGCCTTAACTAGGTTAGATTGTGAGCAGAATAAACTAACTACTTTAGACTTAAGCAAAAACACAGCTTTAAATTATTTAGATATTGATGCTAATGCTCTAACAAGTTTAGACGTTAGTTCAAATACTGCTTTAACTTTTTTAGAATGTGCGGATAATCAACTAACAACTTTAGACTTAAGCCTAAACGTTGCTTTAACAGTTTTGGAATGCAATTCAAATCAACTAACAAGCCTTAATATAAGTCAAAATACTGCTTTAACTGATTTGCATTGCTATTCAAATCAACTAACCGCATTGGATGTAAGTGAAAATACTGCTTTGTTATCTTTGGGTTGCTCTTCAAATCAACTAACCAGCCTTGATGTAAATCAAAATACCGCTTTAAATTATTTAGATATTGAAGCTAATGCTCTAACCAGCCTTGATGTAAATCAAAATACCGCTTTAAATTATTTAGATATTGATGCTAATGCTCTAACAAGTTTAGACGTTAGTTCAAATACTGCTTTAACTTTTTTAGAATGTGCGGATAATCAACTAACAACTTTAGAATTAAGCCTAAACGTTGCTTTATCTGAATTTTATTGTGAAAACAATCAACTAACAAGTCTTGACTTTAGAAATGGTCAAAATACTTTGGTAGTAGATTTTAGTACCACGGGAAACCCTGACCTTACTTGTATTAATGTAGATGATGCAGCCTATTCAACCGCTAATTGGACAGATATAGATGCACAAACATCTTTCAATGAAGATTGTAGTTCTGTTGTGGGGATAAAGCAATACACTTCATCTAAAACACTCATTAAGACCCTTAATATAATGGGTAGAGAAACCACCTTTAAACCAAATACACTGTTAATCAATTTGTATGACGATGGAAGCGTAGAGAAGGCTTTCACCAAGGGTGTACTCAACAACTAAAGTCGCACTACTCTGCTATTATAGTCGCTTAAAACGCCTAAAAAGGCTATTAGATTGCGCTTTGAATGTGTATTAGATATTGCTAATCTGAATTGGTATAAGGCTATTTATCTTTTTTC
>CAJIZE010000029.1 GCA_905181855.1 uncultured Flavobacteriales bacterium | reverse complement strand
GTCGGCATTAAGTTGCGATTCGGTTATTGAAACAACTTTAAATGTGCTAATCACAACTTATAACTCACTAAAAATTGATACCTGTACAGGAATATTTTCTTTGTCAGGAAAGTTTTTAAATGCCACAGGTATTTACTCTGATACTATTTCAAATCACTTAGGATGTGACAGCATCATTAGTTACGACTTAACAATAAATCCTCTTGATAACTCTGTATCTGTGAATCTAAATAACGCACCTACAATGCTAATTGCAAATGATTCATCTGCAAACTATCAATGGTTGAGTTGTGATTTTAATTTTGCGAAAGTTCAAAACGAAATTTCACAAACTTTTACAGCATCAATAAATGGATCCTATGCGGTTGAGGTTTCAAGAGGAGACTGCAGGGACACTTCAGATTGTTACTTAGTGCAAAATGTGGGCTTAGAAAACAATTTTGTAAAATCAGAAATAAAATTATATCCTAACCCCACAAACGGCATTGTTACAATTGACGCTAAACAGTTTCAAAAGGCGGAGGTATTTGATGCTACAGGAAGGTTGATGTTAACCTCAAAATCAAATATAATTGACCTCAAGCGACAAGCCACAGGACTCTACTTAATCAAAGTACATACAAAGGGAATAATTGAAGAATTTAAGGTTTTGAGGGAGTGATGGTGCAATAGCAGATTATCATTAGAGCAATTGAGTAAAAGCGTAATTATTTTACTGCTATCACTTTTTTTCAAACAGGAGTAAGCTTTTAATATCGCACACTATAGTTGATGCGGAGCGAAACAACGTGATGAAAAAAATTAATAATCATAACATCTTAGGATTGATTCGCTTTGCTATTATGAATAAGTTAGTTTAGCCAAATGCTATTAATCCTCATCCCAAATAATTTCTTGCTCAGCAGGTTTTGCTTCTTCTTTAGAGTCAAGTATTTTATCAAATAGCTTCTTTATTTTTTTGTTCTTTTTTGCTGCGTCTTTTAGATATATTGTATCATTTGTAGTTGGTTCGCTGCCGAACTCTTCCCAAATAATTCCAATCTCTTTTTCCTCGATTACCTCATTCGGATTTCCTCTAAGTTCATTCTTAATAATGTCTTTAATTTCTTGTGTTTCTTGCTTAACGATTTGCTTTTTCCCTGCTTTTCTTTTCTCTTTATCGAGTTCAATTTCAAAACCATCGGTATTTCCAATTATTTTCAAATAAATAAGTCGGCCACCCAATCCATCATCTTCAATCGCTCCAAACTCATCTTTAGTTTTTTGTTCGCGCATTAAAAAATCTTTAAGATTAAACACCAAGCCGTAATTGAAGTTGCCATCAAAGTTTTGAGTTCCCTCAACATCAATGTTCATTGCTGTTGATTCAATCATCATTTCAGGAATCTCAATTACCCCTTTATAAATTCGTATTGTGTTTTTTAGCGTGGAGAATTTTATATGCTGCATGCGTTTGTCAAACTCTTCAATGTTAACGACAGTATTAAGCACTCGATTTTCGTTAAAATAAGCTGATAACTCAGTTAGAGGTTCAAATTTTATTAATTCCCCGTTACTAACCATTAGATCCATAACCCCCGTTAAATCTTTAAAATTAATGGCTAAAAACTGATTCGTTGTTCCTTTACAAGAAATGGTTGCATTTGTTGTACCGTTTAAATGCTCCTCTCTAAAAGTAGTTTGACCAAAATTATCAAACGAATGCATCATTTGATTTAAGGCAATTTTATTTAGTGTGGTATTAAATGTAAAAAGGTAGTTACCTCCACTTGGTTTTAGTTTGAGGCTAGCTATTCCACTACCTTTCATTCCTTCAAACGAAATATTTTCTGCTTTTAGATAGAATGGGGTAATGGTAAACATTCCTTTCAGGTTAGTAATATCAAACTGCTTGTATTCAAAATGTTTAATGTCGATTTGTAGTTGAGCAATTATATTCTTTGGAAGACTAAACGCTGTCTCAGAAGAGTTAACGCCTGAATTAAAATCGCTCATTTGCATTTCGGCAGACTGCAGCTTGCCTTTAATAACAACTTTTTCACCGTTAAGCCAATAGTTAAGCAGATTACCAATTACTCCTTGTATACTAAAATCAAATGTTTGGTAAGCGCCTGTAAAACTAGCAACATGTAACTCGTTGTTTTTAATCACTAAATCTGCTTCTCTACTGTAAAATTTTTGATCTTCTTTTTCAAATGAAACCTCATTAAAAAGAGCTGCTCCGTTTAACACCAAATTGCTTAACACCTCTTTTTTAAATTCCCATTCAGGTATAGAAATTTCAACATTTAAGTCTAGATCACTTCGTCCTGTTAAAGTTCCTAAACTATCTAAACCAAAGGTTTCAATAATTGAACTTAACGAAGTAACCGACTTAACGTTTCCACTGATGGTTGGGTTAATGAGGTTATTGATGGTAAAGGTAGCTTCCAAATTCCCTTTAGGTAAGTTGGCTTTAAGATTTTCGACGTCAATTTTAGCTTGCCCTAAATTTCCTTTTGTGCCAGTTTTAAATTTACCAATAAAGTTTAATTCAGTTAATATGTTTGAACCAGCATTTAATGCCAGGCTTCCATTTTTTAGAGAATATTCTGCAGATATATTAGGAGGATAATTGTTGTTGTTGGAGCCATCTATGTTCATTTTGAAACCAACTATACCGCTAGCTGAAATGTTCGTAATTTGATCCTGCATTTTAATTGGTAAAACCGCTTTTGTTGAGTTAAAATCTAAATTAGTTCCGTTTATTTTGAAGTGGTAATCACCCTTGCTGTAACTACCAGAAACCTCAAAATTGAGCAGTTTATTTAATGTTAAAGCACTCTGCTTAATTTCTACTTTATTTCCTGAAGATGCAATTTTAAGTGTTGTATTTATTTCAAGATTAGCTTTAGCTAAATATTGCTGTCTACTTAAGTTAACTGATGCATTTTCAAGCACTCCAGCGAGTATAAGATCATATTCATCTTGATTAAATTGCCCAGAAGCTATAAAATCTTTTGCGGTTCCACTAACAGTGTTTTTTTTAGCAAAATCCATGTACTTTATTTTGAAATCGTTAAGTACAATTTCGGTAAGGTTTAATTGAAAATTGCTACCGGAATCATTTGATGGCACAGCAATGCTAAAATTGTTTGTGCCATCTCTAAAAAACTTTAGTTTGGCAATTCCATTTTCGGCAACCGATCTATTTATGGTGTAATCGCCAGTGTATAAATCAACAATATTAAAATTCAATTTTAATAAATCGGCATAAAGCAATGTGTCTTTAAAGTTTAAGTTTTGGTTCGATTCAAGAATCAAAACATTATAAAAATCTAAACTCGCATAAGGGAAAGAGCTGAATACCGAAAACTCTATTTTTTGTACGTCAACCGGAACAACCAACTGCTTTGATAAGTTTTTTATTACCGCATTTTTAACTATGCTATCGTAGCTTTTTGATAAATAGAAACCACCGGCAATTGCGATAAGTATCAGAACAACTAAAGTAATAAGTACATTTTTTAGCCAACGCATAGAGCACGAAAGTACGTTCATACTATCCTTTTTATTGTGCAGTTGTTGTAATGTATGAACATAAAAACGTTGGTTAGTACTATATTTACTTACACTTCAATTTATTTTATTATCCTTGACAACATGAAAAATATAACTGCCTTTTTGCTAATAGCTTTTGCCTTAATAGGTTGTAAATCTCAAGAAGAAAAAGACCGAGAAATAATAGAAGACTTTATTGCCAATGAAGGTTGGTCAGCAGAAGAGTTACCGTCTGGATTGTTTGTAGTAATTGACAACCAAGGCACGGGTGATTTTCCCACTGCTGATTCTACCGTTAAAGTTTTTTATAAAGGCTACTTACCCAATAAAAAAATCTTTGATCAAGCACTTAATTCGCCTGCTGAGTTTAAAATTGCTCATACTATAGTAGGGTGGCAAGAAGGAATTCCAAAGTTTAAAGAGGGAGGAGAAGGGCATTTACTTATACCATCACACTTAGGATATGGAAAATTCGGAACAGGCTCCATACCTGGCAATTCAGTTTTAATTTTTGATGTGGGTCTTTTAGAAATTACGGGTAACTAGCTCATTTCAACCCCAGCTATCGCGTTAATTAAAAAAAACAGGGAAGTTTTTAACCAATCTTCTTCAAGAAACCAACCTCTTTTGCTTCTAAAAATCTCCACTTCCCACGAGTAACCATTCCTTTGGTAAGGCCAGCAAAACTGGTTCTATCAAGTTTCAAAACCTCGATACCAAGGGATTCGAACATTCTTCTTACAATTCGGTTTTTACCTGAATGTAATTCAACTCGAACACGTTTTTTAGAATCGCTTGGGTCAACGTATTCAATCAAATCAAACTTAGCAATGCCGTCATCAAGTTCAATTCCTTCTTGTAGTTTTCTTAATCCGGTTTGATCAACCGATTTATCAAGCTCGGCAATGTAAATTTTCTTGATGTTGAAACTAGGATGGGTTAATTTTTTAGCCAATTGGCCATCGTTCGTTAAAAGCAAAACACCGGTGGTGTCTCGATCTAATCTACCAACAGGGTAAACACGCTCACGCACTTTATTTCCTAAAATATCCATTACAGTTTTACGGCCTTTTTCATCCGATACTGTTGTAATGTGATTTTTAGGTTTGTTCATTAGTATAAAAACGGATCGCTCAGATGATAATTTTTCGCCAGCATATTTAACGGAATCGGTTGGCAAAACTTTAGTACCCATTTCAGTAACCACTATGGCATTTACTGTAATCAGTCCGTCGGCTATTAGTTTATCTGCTTCTCGTCTAGAGCAAACTCCAGCATTTGCAACAAACTTGTTTAAACGCATTGGCTGATCAAACAAATCTTTTTCTTTGCCTTTACGCGATGGTGAAGACCGCCTTTCAGAAGAATCATTTGTAGGTTTTCTGAAGTCACTTTTACCCTTAAAACCATCTCTGCTAAACGGTTTCTTTTTTCCGTAGCTAAAAGACTTTCTTTCTCCGTCATTGCCTGATGAAGCATCTCTTTTAAAAGAAGGCCTTCCTTTTGAAAAAGAACGCTTTGGTCTGTCTCCATCGTTAAACCTGGCATTGCTTCTTGATGAATCACTACTGAATTTGCTGCCAAAAGACTTTTTGAATGGTTTTTTTTCTTCGTTTGAACCGGACGATTCACCCCTTTTGTGCTCAGATTTTCCTTCGGAGTACGAGCTTTTTGGTTTGTCCTTATCGCTGTAATTCGACGAATTTCGTGGCGAATCACCTCTATTATATTCAGGTTTTCCTTTTGAAAATGAGCGCTTTGGTCTGTCGCCGTTGCTTGATTCTGATGATCTTTGAGGCTTATCGAAAGATTTTTGTTCTCTAATTAATCCACGTGTTGAGTTGATAGGTCTGTCGCTTCCCGGTTTACCCGAAACACGTTTGCGTTTCTGCTTATCGTTCCCACCTTTTGAAGTATTAAAGCTGTTTCCTTTCATTTTGCAAAAGTACGCTTTGTTGCTTACGTGAATAGTAAAATTTTAGCTTGAATTAACGCACCCTTTAACGTCTCCAGTTAATTTGATTATCCATGACTACGGAACAATGGCCTCTTCAATATGTTCAATGGTTGGCTTGCCATATCCAATAAGGGTGATTACATCAAAACGGCACTCAAGGTCAATGTCTTTTTCATCAACAAAATGGTTGGCTGTTTTAAGTAATAACCGCTTTTTTTTCTTTCTTATCGTATCCGTTACCCTTATAATTTCTTCGTCTTTTCGTGCCCGTACTTCAATGAATACGAGCATATCTTGGTGGGTGGTAATGAGGTCTATTTCTCCTTTACCAAAGTGGTAATTTCGAGCAATAATACTGTAGCCTTTGTTTATTAAAAACTGTTCAGCCAATTGTTCACCTTGTTTGCCAAAATCATTGTGCGTAGCCATTTAACAGTATTTAATGTTTACTGTACCATCAACCTTCATTCTTATTTTCGCTCCAAAAATCATGGCTAAATTATAATCAACATGCCCTGCCGGGTAATTGAAACATACCGGAACGTTGCACTCTTTTAAGATATCGTAAACTAGTTGTTCAGGAATGGTTTTAGGAAACCAATTTTTAGAATCACGTTGATCCTTAAAACCACCAACAATACAACCGCTAATTTGGTCGAAAACCCCAGCACGTTTTAGATTCATTAGATTCCGATCTATTTGATACATTTCTTCGTTAACATCCTCTAAAAAAAGAATACAGTCTTTAAGTTTTGTAACATCAAATTGACTTAGCATTCCATGAAAAACAGCCAAATTGCCGCCAACTAGTTTGCCTGTTGCTTTACCTTTTAAATTAAGTTCATTGGCTTGAAGGATTGAAAATTTGATTTTACCTCTAAGTGCATCCAATAGTGATTTTGTGGCTTCTTGGGTTGACTCTTCTTTGGTTATTTTTAAAGGAACAGTACTATGAATCGATGCTAGGTTTAAATCGAAATTGGCTTTTCCATGAAAGTAGGTGATATCGCTAAAGCCACAAAACCATTTGGGGTGGCTTTTCAATGCTGAATAATCAAGTTCATCAACAATTCTGACAGTACCGTATCCACCACGAGCAAGCAAGATGGCTTTGCAAAGAGGGTCGTTAATGGCTTCTTGAACGTCTGCTTGTCGCTCAAGGTCAGTACCTGCAAATCCTCCATGTTGTGCATAAACATTTCTACCAACAAGCACCTCAAAACCAGCATTTGTAAAATAGTCTACAGTGTGTTGAACACCATTTTCCGGTAATGCTTTTGCCGGTGCAACAATTCTAATTCTGTCACCTATTACCAGGTAATTTGGTAGTACCATACTCATAGTATCATGCTTATCTTTGCCCCTCAAAAATCGGAAAGAAATCTTTAAAATGGGTAACCCAAAAAAATATTTAGTAACATCTGCTTTACCTTATGCTAATGGACCCTTGCATTTAGGGCATATAGCAGGGGCATATTTACCAGCTGATATTTTTGTTAGGTATTTGAGAATTAAAAAGGACGATGTAGTTTTTGTTTGTGGTTCTGACGAACATGGTGCGGCAATAACAATTAAGGCAAAAAAAGAAGGAACTACCCCTCAAAAAGTGGTTGATGAATTTCACGAACTGAACAAATTAACTTTTGAAAAGTTCGGAATTTCTTTCGATTATTACGACAGAACTTCTGCCGAGCATCACCATAAAAAAGCACAAGATTTTTTCACTGATTTGAACAACAAAGGTGTTTTTGAAAAGCAGGAGAGGGAGCAGTTTTACGATGAAGAAAACAAACAATTTTTAGCTGATAGATACATTACTGGAACTTGCCCGAAATGTGATTATGATGCCGCTTACGGCGATCAATGCGAAAAATGTGGCTCGTCATTGAGTCCAACAGAATTAGTCAACCCAAAATCAACATTAAGCGGAAACGCACCAATTTTAAAGAAGACTTCTCATTGGTATTTGCCGATGCAAGACCATGAGGCATGGTTGCGTGAATGGATTGAAAGTGGAACGTTAGATGGAGAGCAATTACATAACCCAAAAGATTGGAAGAACCATGTAATAGGCCAGTGTAAAAGTTGGGTTGATGGCGGCTTGCAGTCAAGGGCGATGACTCGTGACCTGGATTGGGGTGTGAAAGTTCCTTTAACAGATGCTGAAGGAAAAGTGCTATATGTTTGGTTGGATGCGCCAATTGGATACATATCAGCAACAAATAAATGGGCAGAATTAAATGGCTTTGACGGTGAAGCCATGTGGAAAGACAAAGACCGCGAACTGGTTCATTTTATAGGTAAAGACAACATTGTTTTTCACTGTATTATTTTTCCAATATTGCTGAAATTGCATGGTGAATACAACCTCCCAAAAAATGTTCCGGCAAATGAGTTTTTAAACTTAGAAGGCGATAAGCTTTCAACTTCCAGAAATTGGGCTGTTTGGTTGCATGAATACATGGAAGATTTTCCTGACAAGGAAGACGAATTACGCTATGTTTTAACGTCTATTTTACCTGAAGTTAAAGACTCTGAATTTACTTGGAAAGATTATCAAGCACGTATCAACAATGAACTCGTTGCCATTTTAGGAAACTTTGTGAATCGTGCATTAGTGCTTACTCACAAATATTTTGAAGGTAAAGTTCCAGCAGCAGGCGCTGATAATAAATTTGTGTCAGAACAAATTCAAAAAGCCTATAAATCGATTGATGATAACATCAAGAATTATACATTCAGACAAGCGTTGATAGAAGCAATGAATGTTGCCCGGATGGGAAACAAATTTTTGGCAGATACCGAACCTTGGAAACTGATTAAAAGCGATGTTGAAAAAACAGGAGAAATATTAAATACTTCACTTCAAATAGTTGCTCATTTAGCCAAAGTGATTGAAGCTTTCTTACCTTCTACATCAGCTAAAATATTCGATTTTGTTGGGCTCGACTCTAAAACGTTTGATATATCGGTTTATGAAGCATTAAAAGGAGGGTCTGAAATAAAAAAACCAAGTTTATTGTTTGCTAAAATTGAAGACGAACAAGTAGAAAAACAGATGGAAAAATTGAAAGATAACAAGAAAGAAACCTCTGCGCCAATGATAGAAAAGGAAGTAGTTGTTAAGCCAAACATGAGTTTTGATGATTTTACCAGATTAGATTTAAAGTTAGCTACCATTAAATCGGCGAACAAAATAAAAAAGGCAGACAGATTACTTCATCTTAAAATAGATGTTGCAGGCGAATTTAAAGATGTAGTTTCAGGTATTGCTGAGTATTACACACCTGAAAATGTAATAGGAAGAACGGTGCTTTACTTGGCCAACTTAGAACCACGAAAAATAAGAGGTGTTTTATCGCAGGGAATGATTTTAATGGCTGAGAATAATAAAGGCGAGCTTAGCTTTATGCTGCCAGAAAAACCTTTCGAAAGCGGCGCTGAAGTTAGGTAGGTTAATTTTTTGTTGGTGAAGTTTGTACTCTGAAGAAAGACAAGCACAAAGTGCTCAAAATAGACCAGTAATAGGCTGGTTAATAGAATAACGTTTTCATAAAAGTTGATTTTAAGTTCTACAAATTATCTTGTAGAACATTTAGTGACCCCGCCAAGAATCGAACTTGGATCTAAAGTTTAGGAAACTTCTATTCTATCCGTTGAACTACGGGGCCTTTAAAAATCAGCGGCGTAAAATTACTTTTTTCCTTCTTTAATTTGGCAATTAGTATGAAACTTAAACTTTCCCAATGCATTGTTAATAAATCTTACTTGGTTTTAACAAAACTCTGTTAAACAATAGAACGATTTACTTAAATTCAGTAATAGCACGAACCTATTTTTGTTAAAACCTATTATTTGAAACAGATAACATTTACGAGTGTATTGGTTGTGTTATGCTCAATGCTTTTGGCGCAAAACTTTACAATGACTGTTATTAAAACGCGTTGCGATCTTAATACTGGTTCTGTTGCTCTTAACAGTGTGCTGTTTGGTTCTGCTCCATACACTTATTCTATCGACGGGGGCACAGCCACAGCCAATGCCTTTTTTACCGATTTGGCAGCAGGATCCCATACTATTAAGGTAATTGACAACACTGGATTGGATCAAACAGAAACGATAGAAATTGAAAACCTAAGCACACCGGAGTTATTTATTCTCTCAGAAGATATGATGTGTTCAACTCAACTAGGGTTTATTGAGATTGATGATATATGGACTGCAACTCCTCCTTATACTTTCTATTTGGATAGCGTTTTACAAGAAGGCGAGCGTTTTGAAGATTTAACTGCAGGCTTTTACACCGTAACTTTACAAGATGCCAATGGCTGCTGGAGCAAACGTTCTGTTCAGATTGATAATGATTGCATTGATATTTCACATGGTGTATCTCCTAACGAAGATGGAATCAACGATACATGGGAGATAAAAGACATTGAAAGATATCCTGATTCAAAAATTAAAGTATTTAACCGGCACGGGCATATGGTTTTTAACTCAGTTGGATACACTGAACCTTGGGACTGCAAAAGTTTGGGGATTGCTTTACCGATTGGAACATACTATTATATAATTAAACTAGACGAAAGCAATCCACTTGCTGATGTCTTTACAGGATGGGTAGCCATTGTAAAATGAGGATTCTATTCACCATATCGATTTTGATTTGCACAATAGGATTGTTTGGTCAAAACCAACCCGTATTTACTCAATATGTATTTAACAATTACGCTTTAAACCCTGCAGTAGGAGGGTCCTTTCCTTGTTCTGATTTTAAGTTTGGAAGAAGAGCACAGTGGGATGGATTAGAAGGAGCGCCAACCACTTCGTTTTTCACTTTTAATACAGCAATCAACAGAAAGTTTGGATATATGAAAAGCTTCAATGGAGTAGGAGCCATGTATATTGCTGATGAGGCGGGGCCTTATTCAAACAGAGCCTTATACTTTTCATATGCGCGTCATTTTCATGTAAACAGAACAACATTGTTATCGCTGGGTTCTTTTGTTGGCGTTAGAAGCTATGTTTATGGCGGTGCCGGAGTAATTACAAATACTTTCGATCCAATCGTAAATACAACATCATCTGTTCTTCAAATGCCAGAAGTACATCCTGGGGCATGGTTATATTCTAAGAAGTTTTTCGCTGGGTTAGCGGTATTTAACCTTTATCCTTTTAAGTTCAAAAGTGGAGGAAACGCCATTGGTTCTCCAAGCAATATTACGCCAATGGTTGTGGCAACTTATGGCAAAATAATAAAGTCAAAAGGGTATTACTATAAGTTTATTCCATCAACTCAACTAAGGTTTACGCCAAATGCACCCCCTTCTGTTGATTTTAATTTTTTATGGGAAATACAAAACAAAATCACTTTTGGCGCTTCTTACAGAAGTATGTCATCGGTTGCGGCAATGCTGCAAGTAAAGATGTTGCATAGGTTTAAATTTGGCTACTCTGTCGGCTATGGCATAGGCAGTATAAGCGGACTCAAGCCATTTTCACACGAAATAATGCTGTCATTTCAGGCATGTAAAGATGTAGAAGCATTAAAAGAAGAGCATGCATGTCCAGCCTATTATTAACTATAAATAATGATAAATTGATACTTCCGGTTAAATAAAATAACCAATGTAAAATGAAATATTTAGCATGGTTTCGAATAACAACAATATATTTGTTAGTTTCAGAAAAACCTTACGCAACCAATTCAGTAAATTACCGTCTTTAAAATAAAAGTAAAATCTGCAAAAATTATTGAAAAAGCACCAATCTATATATAATTTATTACCATCATCTAGACTGCCAAAATTAGCCCTGATTTGGTTTGTGATGGTGTTCAGTTTATTTGCCAATGATGGTTACGGAGCGCATTTAAAAGGAGCCGACATAGAATATAAATGTATTAGTGGAAGTCAATACGAAGTAACATTGTATTATTATTGGGATTGCACTCCTCCAGGGCTTGGGGTGGCGACTACAGCTAGGGCTAACAATAATTTCGATTTCACAAACTCTTGTGGTTTAACAAACCCCAACCCTAGTTTTAAATTAATTAATCCAGGAGGAACAGAGATTACTCAGATATGTCCTTCTGCGGTAAGCTCATGCACCAATACCGTCACTTTTGATGTGGATGGTGCACTAATGTTAATTTTTAAAGATACGGTAACTCTTGCTTCAAATTGTGTTTGGAATATGCGATATGATGAATGTTGTAGGGATAATAAGACAAATATATCGGGGTCTCCAAACTTCTCAGTTGATGCTCAATTGCGAACAACAGTATCTGCTTGTAACACATCCCCAGCTTTTACTTCGCAGCCGGCTCCGTATATATGCCAAAATTCACCTTATATAATGAGTTTAGGCGCTTTTGATGCTGACGGAGATTCTTTAGTTTTTGAACTTGCTAAGGCAGAAACCAGCGCAAGTGGAACGGTAACCTATAATGCAGGATACGATTTCGAAAACCCTATTGATACATTAACGCCTTATGCTCCTAATTTGAACATTAATCCTTTCAATGGCGATATTGCGGTATTCCCAGTTTCCACAGGTGACTTCACTGTAGTAGTTAAGATTAAGGAATATGACAGAAATACAAAGTTTTTAAAAGGCTATATAAAGCGAGATTTTGCATTGTTTGTGGTTTCATGCGCCAGTAATAGTACTCCAAACGTTAAAGCAAATGGGGCAAAGAATATAAATTCTTTTGGATCAATTGAAGATTCAACCACTATTAATACACTACCGATAAACGGAACCTTGTGTTTTGACCTTGAGTTTGAAGATTTGGATGCGTCAGATACACTTTCAATAACATCAAATATTTCTGCAATTTTAGGTGCATCGGCAACCTTGACTCAAACCGGAATTAACCCAGTAACGGCTAAAATCTGTTGGCCATTAAATGGAGTTGCTGCCGGAACTTATACCATTAACGTGGTAGGGAGCGATGACAATTGCCCTGTTAACGCCTCTGTTTCCGTAAATATAGATATTAAAGTAGGGAGTGATGTAACTATATCGAGTAATCCAGGATTGGCTTTTACGGCCATTTTAGAAACGTGTAATGGTTCTGGAGATGGGTCATTGCAGGCTAATTTTAATGGCGGCGTTGGTCCTTTCAAATATGAATGGTACGATGGATTGACATTACAGGTTGATACTACTCAAGTATTGTCCAATCCAGCTGTTGGTGGATTTTACTCTTTTAAAGTAATTGATAAGTTTAACAACAATAATTCTCTCCGGTCACCTGTTCATAACTATCAAGCAACTCCACCAATTTTTGTGTCAGGAGAAACGTCAAGTCCAGCTAGTTGTAATGGAGTGTGTGATGGCTCAATTTTGATTGGAACGGTTTCTGGTGGCACCACTTCGTCATCAGGCATTACAGCATTCAGTTACAATTGGGACAACACCACAGATACCACCAACAATCCAACTGGATTGTGTGCTGGAAATTACGCTTTAACGATCACGGATGACAACAACTGTCCGATAATCAGAAGTTTCAGTATCAATTCACCTCCAGTGTTTACGGCTTTTATTTCAGATTCAATTGATGTACTTTGCAGGGGAATGAGCACAGGAGAGTTAAAAGTTGATGCAGATGTAGCTAATTGTGGCGCCGTTAGTGCTTTTTGTGCGACACCCGATTTGGATACAATAGGAACGGGCACCTCTACAAATGGATTATTTGATTACCCATCTCCATATGGGTTGGTCTTTCTAAATACTAGACAGCAATATTTATATACTGCTTCCGAATTAACAAGCTTTGGCTTAGCAGAAGGTAAAATTTCAGGGGTAGATTTTTTTGTAACTCAGAGTTTCAGCACTCCTTCAACTTTATCAAACTTTTCAATAAAAATGGGATGTTCATCTAAGGATACATTAGATACTTGGGAAACCAGTCTTAATGTGGTTTTGGATCCACAGAACTATAGTCTTAGTCAATTTTTTTCAAGCTCTTGGTTGTCACATAATCTAGATAGAAGCTTTGTATGGGATGGGAGTTCAAACATCGTTGTGGAGGTTGCCTATTCAGTTCCTTCTTCTTTGTTAAATGCTCAAGTTAGCTATACAACAACAACTTTCAATTCATCAGCTATTTATTACAATTCTGATACAAGTGATGCTTCAGTATCAACTTTGATAACTGGGCGGAGTAAAAATCGTCCAAATGTTCGGTTTTCAAATTGCCCAAACATTTATACATATAAGTGGTCACACGACGGAGTTTTAAACGATTCAGTTGCTTCTGGCCTCCCATCTGGTAATTATTCAGTTATACTAACAAATGAAAACGGATGTAAAGACACCGTTGCTGCGGGTATCCAACAACCAGATTCAACCTTCAAATTTGTTTTTACAGACTCTACTAGCCTGATTTGTAATGACGACACAAACGGTTCGGTGACATTAACTCCAAAGAATGGGCTAGCACCATACAGATTTCAATGGCCTTCTGGGGTAATTGTATCTTCAACATCAGATAGTATTTCGGTTAATTTACGCGGTGATTCTATTTATGCAATAACTGTTCTTGACACAAATCAATGCACCCAAACCCGAACATTTTCTTTGAAGAATCCTCCGGAGCTAGATCCGACCTTCACTATCGTGAAAAACATAATTTGCTCAGGTGATAGTTCAGGAAGGGTAAAAATTAATACGCTCACTGGAGTTGCTCCTTTTCATTATCAATGGAGTCCAAATGTTGATTATTTAGGAACAGATTCAAGTACCGCAATCAACATAGTTGCCGGCATTCGTTATACAATTACAGTAACTGATGACGAGAATTGCTCAGATACAGTAGGGTTTGAATTGAATTTGCCTGACGGAATTATTCCTACCGTTACCTCAAGCGCTGATGTAAACTGCTTTGGTGATACAGATGGCATTGCCACAATCACCCCAACCAATGGATCAGCGATATTTAATTATCAATGGATTCCAGCAGCAAATGCAAATACAACAGGGGCAGCCAGTACAGCAACTGACTTGGTGCCAAACATTAACTATAAAGTAATTGTAATTGATGGCAATTCATGTAAAGATTCCATTT
Source organism: uncultured Flavobacteriales bacterium (assembly GCA_905181855.1). Classification (GTDB taxonomy): domain Bacteria; phylum Bacteroidota; class Bacteroidia; order Flavobacteriales_G; family Salibacteraceae; genus JAAZVO01. The sequence continues at coordinate 2,758 of CAJIZE010000029.1, read as the reverse complement.
TAAATGTCTCAATAAACCAACCAACACTATTACAAGCCAACTTTGTTGATTCAGCAGATGCACTTTGTTTTGGAGCTGCAAACGGAACAGCAAGAATAGTTCCTACCGGTGGCACAAAAACGTATTCATATTCATGGAGTCATGATGGAACAGTTACCGATAGTATTGCAACCAATTTACCCAAAGGCAGACATGTGGTTACTATTACTGATAGTAAAACGTGTGAAGTACAAGATTCTGTTAATATTGGAGAGCCAGCTGCGAATATGGTAGCTAATATCAACATTATAGAAGATGTTACCTGTAAAGGATTTTCAGATGGATTTTTAAGCGTTAAGGTTACCGGTGGCAAAAGAAATTATAACTATACATGGACTACGGTGCCAGCACAAACCGATTCGTTTGCATCAAATCTAATTGCAGGTGAATATATCGTAAACATTATTGATAACCAAACTTGTACGGCCACAGATACAATGATTATTACTGAGCCCGATTCTTTAATAGCAACCATTACCGATGTTCAAACTTTGGATTGTTTCGGTGATAATAATGCATCTATTTCAGTTACTCCGTCCGGAGGAACAAAACCTTATGCTTATCAATGGAATACCACTCCACCGCAAACCGATTCTACTGCTATTGGATTAATTGGTTCTGTTGCCGGAATATCTTACAAAGTTGTACTTATCGACTCAAACAATCAATGTAGCGATTCTGCAACACAAATAATTACCCAACCTACGGATATTGTAATTACCAGGACTGATAGCAATGGTGTTGAATGTTTTGGAAGTAATGAAGGCTCGGCAAGAATTATAGCATCTGGAGGAACCCCGGGGTATAGCTTTTTATGGAATACAGTGCCAGTACAAACGGATTCGAATGCGACCAACTTAATAGCAGGAACATATAAAGTAGTTGTCATAGATCAAGGAACATGTAAAGACAGTACAACTTTTATTATCGATCAACCAACTGCAGTAATTACAGGTAATTTTTTCGATTTGGATTCAACAACATGCAATGGGGCAAACAATGGATCGGCAACTTACAGTGCAAGAGGTGGGACCGAACCCTATAAATACACTTGGTCTGGCGGAACAGGAACCATAAACGATTCAATAACTACTGGCTTAGGCCCAGGTCAAGTAACGATATCAGTAACTGATAATAATAATTGTCCCGCAAAACTTGACACGGCTCAATTAACAGAGCCAGACCCAATATCTGCTTCGTTTGTAAAGAAAATTGATGCAGGATGTAAAGGTGGAAATGCAGGGTCAATAACTGCCAGAGTTACTAGTGGCGATGCCCCATTTATTTTCAGATGGAGCAACGGAACGGGAGGTTTAAACGATAGCACGGTAACAAGCTTATTGGCGGGAGCCATTTCTGTAACGATAAAATCATTAGCTGATACCACTTGTGTTATTACTATAAATGAAATAATAACAGATAATCCTGCAATAGGACTTGTTGTAGACAGTGTAAAAAACATATCATGCAATGGATTATCGGATGGATTTATAGCCGTACATGGCATTGGTGGTGATGGAACTTATATTTACTCATGGACACCAAACAATGCAGTTACAGACTCATTTGCCAGCGGATTATCAGCGGCTACAAATTATACAATTAGCATTACCAATGCAGCAGGATGTGCACCTGCAGATACCGCTTTAACCTTATCACAACCTAACGCTATTGTATTAACTAAAGTTGATAGTTTAAATGTTTCTTGTTTTGGAAATAGCGATGGTAAGGCTAGAATTACCGTAATGGGCGGAACAGCAAATTACAGCTATTCATGGAGTACTGCTCCTATTCAAACGAATGATTCAGCCACTAGCTTGGCATTTGGAGTATATGAGGTAATTGTAACCGATGCAAATTCATGTAAGGATAGCCTTGAGTTTAACATTGAGCAGCCAGGTCAAGCTATTTTTGTAACAAGCAAAATTGATTCAACTCTTAAATGTTTTGGTGATAATGACGCGGTAATCAGAGTTTCACCAAAAGGAGGAACACTTCCCTATAGCTATAACTGGAGTCATAATATCACATTAAATGACTCAGTTGCTACTGGCCTAGGTACAGGAACCTACATTGTAGAAGTATCTGATTCAAATGATTGTAAAGGTGGACTTGATACCATCGTTGTAGATGAACCAAATGACATTACCGCTACAATAATTGTGGATAGTAATGTAACTTGCTTTGGCTTAAGCGATGGAGGTATGTCGATTTCTGGAGTATCCGGAGGAACAGCTCCTTACCGCTATTTGTGGAGTGGAGGAGCAGCGCCTTTAAATGACTCAATAATTACAGGTTTGGCAGCAGGTGGATATGCAGTCACCATTACAGATACTAATAACTGTTCTGTTTCAATAACAGATACTATAGTTGAACCAACGAAACTTGTAACCTCCTTGTTTAGTCCCCCTACAATTCCAGGTTTTTCATACATCGGTGAGCGAAATGACCAATACATTTATTTTAGTGCAACTTCATTACCTTGGGAGCATGCCAGACAAGCTTGTTTAAATGTTGGAGGTGATCTTTTGGTAATAAAAGATACAGCAGATAATAATTATTTTAGTACTATTTTCCCTAGTAGTTCTTGGATTGGGTTGTATCAAGACACAGCTTCTCCTCTGTATTCAGAACCCAGTGGAGGTTGGTTTTGGGTTGATGGTACTCCTTTGACGTTTTCGAATTGGGGTCCAGGAGAGCCAAACCATTTCTTTGGCCC
>CAJIZE010000028.1 GCA_905181855.1 uncultured Flavobacteriales bacterium | reverse complement strand
ATTGCCGAAAAGCCTAAACTAATTATCTGTGGTGCTTCTGCTTATTCAAGAGACTGGGATTACAAAACTTTTAGAGAAATAGCAGATGAAGTTGGAGCCTTGTTGCTTGCTGATATTTCACATCCTTCAGGACTGATTGCTAGAGGCTTGTTGAACGACCCACTTCCACATTGCCATATAGTAACAACAACAACGCACAAAACGTTAAGAGGCCCAAGAGGTGGTTTGATCATGATGGGGCAAGATTTCGAAAACCCTTGGGGAATTAAAACACCAAAAGGAATTACTCGAATGATGTCATCTATGTTAGATTCGGGTGTATTTCCTGGCACTCAAGGTGGGCCATTGGAACACGTTATTGCAGCTAAAGCAGTTGCTTTTAGAGAAGCATTAGACGATAGTTATTTAACCTACTGTGTTCAAGTGGTTAAAAATGCTGATACCATGGCTAAATGTTTTGTAGAAAAAGGCTATGATGTAATATCAGGTGGAACCGACAACCACATGATGCTTATAGATCTTAGATCAAAAAACATAACAGGTAAAAAAGCGGAAAACACTTTGATTAAAGCAGACATTACTGTTAACAAAAATATGGTTCCGTTTGATACACAGTCACCATTCATAACTTCAGGAATTAGAGTTGGTACTTCTGCAATAACAACAAGAGGAATCAAAGAAAATCATATTCCGCAAATAGTTGATTGGATTGATCAGGTTATTATGAATCATGATGACGAAGTAATAATCAACAAAGTAAGGACTGATATTAACGAATTAATGTCTAATTTACCTCTATTTTCATACTAAAGCACAACGATATGATCGAAGCAAATAACCCAAATAGAAAATCATTTGTTGATATAGAACCCAACAGTGATTTCCCTATTCAAAACCTCCCTTTTGGAGCTTTTTCGCACAAGGACAATAGCCGATGTGGAGTTGCTTTAGGTAAGTATGTAATCGATTTAAATGAATTACAGAAAGCTGGTTTATTGGAAAATCTTCCTGAAGGTATTTTCAACAAAGAAACTTTAAACGATTTTGTAGCTTTAGGCAAAGAAACTACTCGAAACGTAAGAAATAGAATAGCGGAATTGTTTGATGTGATAAACCAAGAACTTCAAAAAAATAACACTCTATTAGTTAGAGTTTTGATTCTTCAATCAGAAGTTACTATGCTGATGCCAGTAAAAATTGGTGATTACACTGATTTTTATTCAAGCCGTGAACATGCTACCAATGTTGGAACTATGTTTCGCGATCCAAACAATGCTCTTTTTCCTAACTGGCTTCATCTGCCTGTTGGTTACCACGGTAGAGCTTCCTCGATAATTACTTCAGGACAAGAAATTTATCGTCCGAAAGGCCAACAAAGACCAAATCCAGAAGAACCACCGGTTTATGGTCCTTGTAGATTATTAGACTTTGAACTGGAAATGGGTTTTATTACGCATCAAGGCAAAGACATGGGCGACACAATATCAATTGATGAAGCAGAAGACTATATATTCGGTATGGTTGTGTTCAACGATTGGTCAGCAAGAGACATTCAAAAATGGGAATACATACCATTAGGCCCCTTTTTGGCCAAAAATTTCGCTTCCTGTATTTCACCTTGGATTGTAACATTGGATGCTCTGGAACCTTACAGATGTGAATCACCAGAACAGGTGCACGAGCCTCTTCCCTATTTGAAACCAAAATCAAACAAAGCCAGTTTTGATATTAATTTGGAAGCAATCATAAAACCAGAAAACAAAACAGAGTCTAGAGTTTCTTTGTCTAATTTCAAATACATGTATTGGAGCATGGCCCAGCAACTTGCTCATCATACAGTTAATGGTTGTAACGTAAATGTTGGCGATATGATGGCTTCAGGCACTATCAGTGGGCCAACAAAAGATTCGTATGGTTCAATGCTTGAACTATCATGGCAGGGCAAAAACCCTGTATTGCTAAATGATGGTGAAGAACGTAAGTTCATAAAAGATTATGATACAGTAATTATGCGTGCTCATTGCGATAACGGAGAAGTAAGAATTGGTTTTGGAGAGGTATCAACAAAAGTGTTACCAGCTAAATAAAGCATGACAGGAGCCGAATTAGAAAAAGAAAAAAAAGAAATTTTAAACTACTACCGTAGCTTACTTCGCGTTGCTCGGTTATCAAAATCTAAAGAAGACCGAGCCGATATAAGAAAGGCTTTTAACGTTGCCCTCGACGCGCATATAAATATGCGTCGTAAATCTGGCGAACCATACATCTATCATCCTCTGGCTGTAGCTAAAATTGCTACCGAAGAAATTGGACTTGGCACCACAGCAATTGTTTGTGCTTTATTACATGATACTGTTGAAGATACCGAAATAACGCTTGAAGATATAACCAGGCTCTTTAATCCTAAAGTGTCAAAAATTATCGACGGATTAACTAAAATATCCGGTGTATATTTTGATCCTTCTAAGTCAATACAAGCTGAAAATTTCAGGAAAATGCTTCTCACTTTAAGTGACGATGTAAGGGTTATTCTGATAAAACTTGCTGATAGGTTGCACAACATGCGAACTTTAGGTTCGATGCGTCGAGATAAGCAATTAAAAATAGCATCTGAAACATTATATCTGTACGCACCTTTAGCGCATCGGTTAGGATTGTATAATATAAAAACGGAGTTAGAGGATTTATGTTTAAAGTACACTCACCCTGAAGAATACGAACTTATAAGTACTAAACTTAAAAAAACGCAAGCCGTTCGAACCAGATTTATTAGCCGTTTTATACATCCGATAAAAACAGAATTAGCAAAACAAAATTTCAAATTAAACATTAAAGGCCGTCCTAAATCAATTTACTCCATTTGGAATAAAATGGAAACAAAAGGAGTTCCTTTTGAAGAGGTTTATGACATTTTCGCCATTCGCATTATCTTAGATTCGGGTTCTGAAAATGAAAAAGCGGATAGTTGGAAAGTTTACTCGATTGTAACAGATTTCTACAGACCAAACCCTGATCGATTGCGCGATTGGATATCTATTCCAAAAGCAAATGGTTATGAATCTTTACACACTACAGTAATGAGTCCATCTGGTAAATGGGTTGAAGTTCAAATTCGAAGCAACCGTATGAATGAGATTGCCGAAAAGGGATTTGCCGCTCATTGGCGCTACAAAACCAACCAAAGTGATGCAGGTAATCTAGATTTGTGGATTGAACGAATAAGTGAAATGCTTGAGAACCCGAATCCGGATGCTCTTGATTTCATGGATGATTTCAAAATGAACTTATTTTCTGATGAAATTTTTGTATTTACCCCAAAGGGCGAATTAAAAACGTTACCGACCAATGCAACATCCTTAGATTTTGCTTACGAAATTCATTCGCAAGTTGGTTCTAATTGTATTGGCGCAAAGGTTAATTACAAACTAGTTCCGTTAAGTCACCAACTTAAAAGTGGAGATCAAGTTGAAATAATAACCTCTAAAAAGCAAAAACCAAAAGAAGACTGGTTAAAATTTGTTTTAACGGGAAAGGCTAAATCAAGCATTAAGTCAGCCCTTAAAGAAGATAAAAAGAAAGTTGCATCGCTTGGGAAAGGGATTCTTGAAAGAAAACTTTCAAGTTTGAACTTTCATGTGAATCAACACAATTTGATGAAACTATTCACTTTTTATAAATTAAAAAGTGAACTTGATTTGATGTACAATATAGGGCTTAAGAAAATCGATTTAAGCCAAATTAAAAAACTTAAAAGAGAAGGACCAAACATTATATATCATCCTAGAAAAAAGCCGACCAAAGGAAAAGAGAAAAAAGAAATTACCACTAGTAGTGGTAAAGTAGGTTTACAAATTTTAGGAGGCGATTTTCATGGTGTTGATTACAAACTGTCATCTTGTTGTAACCCAATACCCGGAGATGATGTTTTTGGTTTTATTACGAAACATGAAGGCTTAAAAATTCACAGAACCAAATGCCCGAACGCTATTGAAATGATGAGCAATTTTGCCTACCGCATCGTTCAAGCGAAATGGACCAACTCAGAGTCCATTGCCTTTTTAGTTGGTATTCATTTTAAAGGAATTGATAGGTTGGGAATTATAAACAACATCACCAAAATAATATCTGCCGAATTAAATGTTAATATGCGGTCAATTTCTTTTGATACTGATGATGGAATATTTGAAGGCAAAATAATGGCTTTTGTCAACGATACTTCTCATTTAGATTCGCTCGTAAAGAAATTAAAAAAAGTAGATGGTGTGTTGGCAGTTAGCAGAATAGACACTTCTAGTTTACCTTAATTAAAACTATCTTTACTTGATTTTAAATTTATAATCTTGAATAGTCGAGAAGAAGTAAAAAAGATATTTTCAGCATTCCTTCAGCAAAATGGGCATCGAAAAACACCTGAACGTTTTGCTATTTTGGAAGAAATCTATTCAATTAATGAGCATTTCGATGTAGAATCACTCTACACAAAAATGAAGAATAAAAAGTATCGAGTTTCAAGGGCGACGTTGTACAATACAATTGATCTATTGATTGCCTGCAGCCTAATCAGAAAGCATCAATTCAGAAATAAAATATCTCAATACGAAAAATCGCATGGTTTTCAACAACACGACCACATTATTTGCACTAATTGTGGAAAAGTTATTGAATTCTGTGACCCTAGGGTTGAGAATATTAAAGCAACTTTGGAGGAACATTTAGGTGTCAAAATAAATCATCATTCATTGAACTTTTACGGTAAATGTAGCAGTACATGTTTAGCACCAAATAACAATTAAAAACACTAAATACTTAAGTATTAATGAAGGTTGATGTTTTATTAGGATTACAATGGGGAGACGAAGGTAAAGGTAAAATTGTAGATGTTTTAACACCTAACTATAAAGTAATAGCTAGGTTTCAGGGTGGCCCAAACGCAGGTCACACATTAAAATTCAAGGAACATAAACATGTTTTGCATACTATTCCTTCTGGTATTTTTAGAGATAATGCCGTAAATGTAATTGGCAATGGTGTAGTTATAGATCCTATTATTTTACAAAAAGAATTGGATGCATTAGCAAAACTAAACGTTCCTTATAAAGATCGTTTAGTCGTATCGCGAAAAGCTCATTTAATATTACCTACTCATAGAATGCTCGATGCCGCTTCAGAGGCAGCTAAAGGTAAAGACAAAATTGGTTCGACATTAAAAGGAATTGGCCCTACCTATATGGATAAAACCGGACGAAACGGTTTGCGTGTTGGTGATATTGAAACGGCAAATTTTAACGAAACCTATTCAAAACTGAAAGAAAAGCATCTCCAAATGCTTTCAAAATTCGATGGTTTTGTTGTTGAAGGTTTAGGAGAAATGGAAACCACCTGGATGAAAGGTATTGAATTATTGCGTTCTCTAACCATAGTTAACAGTGAATATTTCCTTTCTGCTGAACTCGAAAAAGAACATCCGATTCTTGCTGAAGGAGCACAAGGCTCTCTTTTAGATATTGATTTCGGCTCTTACCCTTTTGTAACTTCATCGAACACAATTTCTGCTGGTGCATGCACTGGGTTAGGAATTGCACCAAATAAAATTGGTGAAGTATTCGGTATATTTAAAGCTTATTGCACCAGAGTTGGTAGCGGGCCTTTTCCTACCGAGTTGTTTGACAATGATGGAGAAATATTAGGAAAAGTTGGTAACGAATTTGGCGCAACAACTGGCCGCCCTCGTAGATGCGGATGGGTAGATTTACCTGCGTTAAAATATGCCGTAATGCTTAATGGCGTTACCAAACTAATTATGATGAAGGCAGATGTTTTGTCTGCTGTTGACACTATTAAAGTTTGTACTCATTACAACATCAACGGTGATATAGTTGAAGAACTTCCTTTTGATATTAACGCAAACATTGATCCTGTATACAAAGAGTTTCCAAGTTGGAAAATTGATCTTACTGGCATGCATTCGGTAAATGAATTGCCAGTTGAATTAACGAACTATATTGAATATTTGGAAAATGAACTTCAAATTCCTATTGTCATTGTTTCTGTGGGGCCTGATAGGGAGCAAACCATTGAAAGAATATAATAGAATAAATTAAATCAATATGCGTTAAATCGCGAATGCCATCTATAAGTCAATTATCTAAAATTGTTACCTCTCTTGCGTTTTTATGGGCAGCAACTGGTTTTGCTCAAGGCGATACCAAGCTAGAGATAATACATGCCGATGATTTAATTTACGATACTTCAAACGGAATTACAGCCAAAAGACTCATCGGAAATGTTGCTTTTAAACAAGATGAAACGTTCATGTACTGTGACAGTGCATACTTTTACAGCGAAACTAATAGCTTTCAGGCGTTCAATCATGTAAGAATTGTAGAAGGTGATAGTTTAAACCTGACCGGTGACCATTTAGACTACGATGGCAATAAGAAATTCGCCAAATTTACTGGTAACATAGTAATGGTAGACAAGAACATGGTCTTGACCACTAAAAATCTTGACTATGACCGCAACAACCAACTTGCTTATTATTACAATGGTGGCACTATTGTGAATAAGGAAGAAAACATGGAGTTAAAGTCTGAAAAGGGCAAATATTTTCCTCAATCTAAATTGTTTCATTTTCAAAAAAACGTGGTTTTAGTTACAGACGAATACACCATCTACTCTGATACTTTACATCAAAACAATGAAAGCAACATCAGCTATTTTTATGGCCCAACAACCATTATCAGTGATAGCTCAACAATATATTGTGAAAAAGGCTGGTACGACAAAAACAACGGCGTTTCCGAGTTTATTAAAAACGCAGTAATTACCAATGAATCGCAAATCCTGAAAGCGGATTCAATAAGGTTTCTAACCGAATTTAATTTGGGCTTTATGTTTGGTCACGTTGAAATTACTGACACCACTGAAAATATTTCTGTGTTTGGAGACTATGCTGAAAACAATTCCAAAGACAGCACCTCAATGGTAACAGGAAACGCACTTTTAGTTCAGCAATTTGATAGCGACTCGTTGTTTCTGCATGGTGATACCTTATTTAGTGAATTTGATTCGTTACACCATCGCCTTATCCGCGCTTACAGCCATGTAAAATTATACAAACAAGGCCTAGCAGGAAAATGCGACTCAATTGTATTTTCTGAATCGGATAGTTTGATTAAAATGTTTGGTGACCCTGTAGTTTGGGCTGATGGAAATCAATTAACGGCAGAGCACATTCAAATAAAACATTATGACGGCAAATTACAATGGCTTGAGCTAAACAGAAAATCATTTATTGTTTACGAATCGAAACCAACCCATTTTAACCAGATAAGTGGAAAAAATATGATGAATTATTTTGATGATGGAAAACTAAAAACGATTAATGTATTTGAAAATGGCAAAACCATTTATTATGCTACCGAGGAAAGTGGAGCCGAAATTGGCGTTAATCAAGCCTCAGCAGACGACCTAATTATTTTATTGGATAGCAATGAAATAAAGAAAATAAAATTTTACAGAAATCCCGTTGCTAAGCTCACTCCATTAGACCAAGTAGATGAAAAAACATTAAAACTCGACGGTTTTAAATGGCGAGTTACTGAGCAACCAAAAAAGCCTAAAGACGTTTTTGTTTGGTAGTTTTATACCAACATTCTTGAATGCCAACTATCTTGTAATTTACTTACAAAATGATTCATGAATTCACCAAGATTTGGAGTTAAGGAATTAAAAACTAAAGTATCCTTGGTTATATTTCCATTTAAAATTGAGTCTTGAAATTCAGCCATCGACATAAAATGGATGCTTTGATTTGTATCTAAATACCCAAGATTTAATCTATTAAAAAAGTCAACGTTAAGTTGCGATCCTAACTTTCTGATGGCACCTACTGAACTATCAATACTGCATCCAGATGCTGTTGCCTTTCTTTCGTCAACAGCTATCACCAAAAACCTATTGTACAACACTGCATATCCTGCAAAAAGATCTTGCCCATGTGCTTGCCATTGGTCTATGAAAGTTTTAAGCGCTTCACTTATTAAATTTATTTCATTTTGCGATATTGTTCGGTCAGCTTGATAAATCCAAACTTTACTTGAATCTGCTAAGTTCTCAATATTATACCTGTCGTTATAATTCATTATAATTCTGCTGCTTGTTCAACCAATTCGGCCAAATCATAAACTCGGACTTCTTTTTCTTTATTAAAGCTTTTAACGCCATCGGTTAGCATGGTGTTACAAAACGGGCAACCTACTGCAATAATTTCAGCATCTGTTCCTAAGGCCTCTTCGGTTCGTTCAATGTTCACTTCTTTATTCCCTTTTTCAGCTTCTTTAAACATCTGACCACCACCTGCTCCGCAGCAAAGACCTTTTGCCTTGCATCGTTTCATTTCTATTAACTCGGCATCTAGCTTTTCAAGTATTTCTCTAGGCGCTTCATAAACATCATTTGCTCTTCCTAAATAACAGGGATCATGAAACGTTATTTTCTTACCTTTAAAAATACCACCTTCAATACTTATCTTTTTTTCACTCAGTAATGTTTGAATAAATTGAGTATGATGCATTACTTCGTAATTACCTCCTAATTCAGGATATTCATTTTTTAGCGTATTGAAACAATGGGGACAAGTAGTTACAATTTTGGTCACTTCATAAGCATTCATTACCTGAATATTCATGATCGCCTGCATTTGAAACAAAAACTCATTACCCGATCTTTTGGCTGGATCGCCGGTGCATCCTTCCTCTGTTCCTAGCACAGCAAATTTCACATTTGCTTTATTCAATATTTTAGAAAAAGCTTTCGTTATTTTTTTTGCTCGATCATCAAAACTTCCTGCACATCCAACCCAAAACAAAACTTCAGGTTTATCTCCCACCGCGATCATATCGGCCATTGTTCTAATCTGTAAATCAGCCATTATTATTCGTCTTTCCAGTTTAATCTATCAGCTTGAGCAAACTGCCACGGCGCTCCATTGTTCTCAATATTCGAAAACATTCCGTTCAGCTCTGTCGGCGCAGCGCTATCTTCCATAACCAAACTACGTCTTAAATCAACAATAATTGATAACGGATCAATAAGTATAGGGCAGGCATCAGTACATGCGTTGCAGCTAGTACAGGCCCAAAGCTCTTCAGATGTTATATAATCACCTAATAATTTTTTTCCATCATCAAAATCCCTTCCATTGGTAGATTTTCCTGCAGAATATTCTTCAAGCCTATCCCTAGTATCCATCATAACTTTACGCGGTGATAATATTTTACCAGTTAAGTTAGCAGGACAAACAGAAGTGCACCTACCACATTCTGTACAACTGTATGAATCCATCAGTTGTTTCCAAGATAAGTCGGTTACTTCTTTTGCTCCAAAACTTGGCAACTCGTCCTCTAATTCAGATGGCGGAGGTGTAGCGTAAGGATCAGCAGAAGGATTCATCATTAATTCAACTTCTTTCTTTACTGATGCTAAATTATTTAATTGCCCTTTTGGCTGAAGCTTTGAATAGTATGTATTAGGAAATGCTAGAAATATATGAAGATGTTTCGAATAAGTTACATAAACTAGAAATGCCAAAACACCAGAAATGTGAAACCACCAACAAATACGTTCAATTAATGCCAATGACTCAAAATCAGTAGGCAAAATAGGGGCAATAAATGAACTAATTAAAAAACCTGACCCTGCCATTTCTACTCCTGAATAATGCTCCAGCATAAACTTTCCTAAATCCTCAACATTGGCCATTTGAAGTGCCCCATCAGCGGCATTCATGGTTAGAAATGCAGCCATTAAAAAACATTCTACAATTAGAATAATATTGGCATCAGAACGTGGCCATGAGGTCATTTCTTTGCTCCAGAAACGTTTTAATTTAATTACATTCCTTCTAACAAGAAAAACCAAACAAGAAACAAAGACAAGCAATGCTAAAGTTTCGAATACATTTATGAAGCTTTTATAATAACCGCCTATCATTTGTGAAAATAATCGGTGCGTTCCAAGTAGCCCGTCCAGAACTATTTCTAGCATTTCCAAGTTAATAATCACAAATCCTAAATAAACAAAAATGTGGAGTAGACCTGAAATTGGACGGACAGTCATTTTCGATTGACCCATCGCTACACGAAACATTTTTTTCCATCGAGCTGATGGATTATCAGAAAGATCTAAAGGTTTTCCAAGTAATATATTGCCCCTAATAAACTTTACTCTTTGTACAAATAACACTACTGTAACTATCAGCAGTAACAGAAAAATTAAATTACTAATTCCCATAAAAGCTATCTATCTTTTGATTCCGGTTTGTTTTTATCCTTACGTCCAAAGATAGAAAAATGAACATATCGCTTTGGGTTAACTCTAATATCCTCGAGTAGCTTATCAAGCTCAAGAGTTGCTTGTTCAAGATTTAGATATAGTGAGTCGTTGTTTATTAACATACCCATAGATCCTTCACCGTTGTTTATTTTTTCAATTACAACAGAAATATCTCTTATAGCCTTGTTTGCATTATTTATGGTAGATGTAATGTTTGACTCGGCTAATGAATCGGTAACATCTGATAAATTAGAGATTATATTATTAAACTTACTGTTATTTTGCCTCATATTAGATGAAATATGCTCAACGTTACTAAATATGCGTTCAACTTTTTCACGTTCAGAGCTCACCAATTGATTGAACTGAAAAGCAGTATTTTCAAGGCTACGCAAAGCTCTTTTAACTGAATAAAAACTTTGACTCAAACTTTCTCTTGCATCTTTATTTAAAATTGCTTGAACAATCGTTACTGCTGAATCAATACTTGAAATCAATTCTTTTGTTTTTTTCTCTAGAGGTTGAATTCTTCTATCTACTGCCGACTTTAAATCTTCTTCTATTTCAGAAGTCAGCGTATCGCCTATTTGAATAGGATCGGGCGAATCACCCATTTGTATAACTATTGCTTTAGACCCAAGTATATCAACCGATGAAATCATCGCTCTTGAGTCACTTGGAATTACAATTTTTTCTTCTGTGATTTCGAATCCAACCAGAATCTGACCCATATTAGTTGGGTGAAGATCGGTAAAATTTACTCTTCCTATTCTAAATCCATTTATTTGAACAGGGTTATCAATTGCCAATCCATCAATTCGAGGATAAACAGCATAGTATTGTTTTTTATCAGAAAAAACATCCCAGCCTTTTAGGTAGTTAAACCCAAAATATAAAAGCCCCAAAGAGATCAATACAACAAATCCAACAACATACTCTTTCTTATATTTCAATTGCTTGCTTTTGATTCAATTATTTTAAATGCTTCGTTTATAGCTATTTTCTTTTCATTATAAAAGGCAACAATAAAGGCATCTTTATATGCCGATTCTCTAACCTTTCGTTGCAATTTTACAGCTTTTTCAAACTCGGTTTCGTTGCCATACAAATACTTATAACCAACGTCTGTTTTAAAAACTGTTACTCCTTCCAGTCCTTTAAAGTTTTTTGATGTTAGCTCAATTTTATGTGGCAATGATGATACTTGTACTTTAAACACAACCTGACCGTCAAATATTTTGTTTGTAGCTAAGGGTTCTATTGGTTCAATAACAGTTTTATTAACATTAGATAACGCAGATTTTGCATTAATTTCACTCTTGTATTTCGAAAACGCTCTGTAGATGGCGTTAACTATTTTATCTTTAAAAACAGTAGACTTTAAATTAGCGCCTTCTTTTGGATTCGTAACATATCCAACTTCTACTAGCAAGCTAGGCATTGTTGTTTTATACAGAACTAAAAAACCCGCTTGCTTTACTCCCCTATTCCTACTTCCTTCTTTTAATAGTTCATCTTGAACTTTAGATGCCATACTTAAACTTTGATCTAGAAAAACAGATTGCTGAAGTGTAAGTGCTATATACGATTCAGCGGAATTCGGGTCAAACCCTTCGTACTTCAGATGGTAATCATCCTCCATTAAAATAGCTGAATTTTCCCTTTTAGCAACATCCAAATTTTCCTTTGATCGGTGTAACCCGAGAACATAACTTTCTGTACCATAAGCTTGTGAACTTCCGGCAGAATTGGCGTGAATTGAAATAAACAAGTCAGCAGTTTTTTCATTTGCAATCTTAGCTCTATCGTTTAATGGAATAAAGACATCAGTATCTCTTGTATAAACAACTTCAATTTCAGGATGATCTTTTTTTATTTTATTACCCAAATTTTGTGCTATGTAGAGCACTATATCTTTTTCGCGTATCCCATTTACCCCAATAGCGCCAGGGTCTTTTCCACCATGTCCTGCATCAATTACAACTTTCTTAAACCCTATTTCAGTGCTATCTGCTGGCTTTGGAGTTGATGAAATCAGAAGTCCACCAAAAATTAATAACAAACCCATACTTAACACAAGTAGGTTTCGTTTATTGGTTTGCAACGTTTTAGAAATGATTAGTTTTGACAAAATTTTCGGAATATCAGCAAAAGTAGTATAATCAATACCTGAAGGTGACTCTCGAAAAAAGATTAATTCACTCATATTTGTTAATTGTTGGATGGATGGCATTACAATTTCCGTCCCAACTCGCTGCGCAAGACATTCAGAGTGACTCAACACTTCTAAATTTTCCTGATTTAGCCCTTGTTGATAGTGGCTCTGTTAGTAATTCTTCTTTAGAAGAGCCAGTGTCTTACCTTGCAACAGACTCCATGATTTTCGATTTATCAAGTCAAAAAATTCACCTCTATAACAAATCACAAGTAGATTATGGTAGTGTAATTTTAAAGTCAGATTACATTGCTATGGATTTTAGCAAGAACGAAGTATATGCCAAAGGAGCGCCAGACAGTACCGGGAACATTGCTGGTAAACCTAACTTTAAAGATGGTGATCAAACTTTTGATGCTACTGAGTTAACCTATAATTTTGACACTAAAAAAGGACTTATAACTGAAGCTAAAACCGAAGAGGCTGATGGCCACATTCAAGGCAAACGTGTTAAAATAGAATCGGATGAAGTACTTTATATTAAGAATGCAGAATATTGTCCATGTGAGGATGCAAATGCCGGAACTTATTTAAAATCTTCAAGATTAAAAATCATTCAGGATGACAAAATTATTACGGGACCAGCCTACTTAGTCGTTGCAAACATCCCTACACCTCTGGTCTTACCCTTCGGAATTTTACCTAACAAGCAAGGTAAAGCTTCAGGTATTATAATTCCTCAACCTGGCAGCTCACCTACCCAAGGATTTTACATTCAAGAAGGAGGCTATTACTGGACAGTAAACGATTATGTGGATGTAGCGTTAACAGGAAACTTTTTCACTAGAGGAAGCTGGGGAACAAAACTCAAATCCAATTATAAAGCTCGATATCGATATGGTGGCAATTTATCTTTAGAGTACAATGTCCTTCAAAATGGCTTGCGTGAGCTACCTACAAGCTCCCAGGATAGGAGCTTCTTTGTTAGATGGGATCATCGCCAAGATCAAAAAGCTAAGCCAAACTCCCAATTTTCAGCTTCGGTGAGTGCCGGTTCCCGAAACAATTTTGCCAATAATTTTGTTTCAGCAAATCAAGATTACCTAACCAATACTTTTAAATCGAGCATAAATTACAACAAGACCTTTGCAAATACACCATTTAGAATGAGTCTCTCTGCTTCGCATGATCAAAACTCATTGGACACAACACAAGTTTTTAATATCGTTTTGCCACAAGTGGCTTTAACCATGAGCAGAGTTAATCCATTTCGAAATTCAACGAAGAAATGGATTAAGGACATTGGATTAAGTTATACAGGAAACTTTAAAAACAGGTTCCAAACTACTGAAACGGCTCTGCGTAAAGGTATAATCTATGATCAAAACGATCTTAATCCAATTGACGGGTCATTTAACATAGCGAATTCTCAAAATGGTTTACAACATCGTATTCCTTTAAAAACCAACTTTAAACTTTTAAAACATTTAACCTTTTCGCCTTCCCTTTCTTTTACCGAAACTTGGTATCTAAGAAAATTAGATTACAGCTGGAATGAGGACAGACAAGAAGTAAATGTAGACACTGTAGCAGGGTTTAATCGATTTGGTAGTGTTAGCTTAAGTTCAAGTTTAGGTACCAACATATATGGAATGTATACTTTTAAATCTGAAAAGATATCAGCTATTAGGCATACAATGAGCCCAAATGTGAGCTTTACTTATGTGCCAAGTTTGTTTAATGGTTTATTGAATTATCAATCAGATACTATAGGCAACGAAAGAACAGCGACTGGGTATGAGGGATTTACGTTTGGCGGCCCTTCAGGCTCTGAATCAGGCAGGGTTAGGCTTTCATTGGCCAACAACATTGAAATGAAAAAGCTAGTAAAAAATGATTCAACCTCAACTTATAAAAAAGTAAAGTTAATTGAGCAACTGAGTGTATCAACTAGCTACGATATTTTTAAAGACTCCCTTCAATGGGATCCTCTTTCTGTTAATGCAAGTTTCAGGTTATTCAATAAAATGAGTGTCCGTGTTAACGCAACTTTTGATCAATACGCAATCAATGCAAATACCGGAACTAGCGTAACTGACAAATACGAATTTGAAGAAAATGGAAAACTATTTAGAACCACCAACTTTGCCGTTGCTTTGTCTTATAGTTTGAGTCAGAGTACATTTAAAAATATAAATTTCGCGTCACCTTGGTCTGCTAATATCAGTTATAAATACAATGAAAGCAAACCTTACCGGATTACTAGAATAACTCAAACGGTTAATTTCCAGGGTAAAATGATGCTCACATCAAAATGGGATGTGGGAGGTTCAACCAATTACGATATAAGATCAAAAGCCTTCGCTTATACAAGTGTAAATGTTTACAGAGATTTAAATTGTTGGGAACTTAGTTTTAGTTTTATTCCTTTTGGATTAAGAAAAAGTTATTCGTTTAAACTCAACGTTAAGCCTGCCATGTTAAAAGATCTTAAGCTAGAAAGAAAACGTGATTGGTACGACTACCAATAGGCACTCAAGAGAATATCCAGTTTTCTAATACCTTCATCCCTTCTATAGTTAATACTGATTCAGGATGAAACTGTAAAGCTGTTATTGGTAATGTTTTGTGCTGCAGGCCCATAATTGTTCCATCTTTTAGCCAGGCGGTTTTCTGAAAACACTCTGAAATATTTGAGTCTGCAACCCATGAATGATATCTGCCAACCTTAAAAGGTGAATTTATTTTTTGATAAACCCCCAACTCATTATGATAGCATTCTGAGTCTTGCCCATGAATAGGATTCTTGAGATTATTAATTCCACCACCATAATATTCAATTAAAATTTGCATTCCTAAACAGACCCCAAGTACTTTTTTGGTACAAATCAATGCCATAAACGGCTTCAATCCTGCTGCATCGCATGGCAAACCGGGTCCAGGAGAAATAACTATAGCATCAGCATTCTCAATTGGCTCAATCCCTAATTCATTATTTCTCAACACGTTAACTTCCACAGAATAGAACCCTTCTAAATAGTGAACTAAATTGAAGGTAAATGAATCGAAATTATCAATAACCAGTATTTTCGTAGGCATCGTTACAAAACAAACAAATTTCTGCAATGAAAAAAATAATTAATTCAAACCAAGCTCCGGCGCCAATTGGCCCGTATAGTCAGGCCGTTTTGGCTAAAAGTGTATTGTACTGTAGTGGTCAAATTGCTATGGATCCTAAATCGGGAGCGCTTATTACTGAAACTTTAGAAAAAGAAACGGATCAAGTGCTAAGAAATTTAGGTGCTGTTTTAATCGAAGCAGGAATGAATTACTCCAACGTCGTTAAATGTTCAATTTTTTTAAGTAGCATGAATGATTTTGCTGCTGTTAACGAAATTTATGGCAAGTATTTTAGTGAATTTCCTCCGGCAAGAGAAACAGTTGAAGTCTCAAAATTGCCAAAGGGGGTTAATGTTGAAATTTCAGCAATCGCAGTAAGGTAATTTGATGTCAATAATTGCATGAATATTGTTTAATTTTGCGACTCAATTTAATAGACAAAAATTACATTTATGAAATATGACTTAATAGTTTTAGGTAGCGGCCCTGGCGGCTATGTTGCTGCTATTAGAGCTTCACAGCTTGGATTAAAAACTGCAATTATTGAAAAAGAATCTTTAGGTGGAATTTGCTTAAATTGGGGATGTATACCGACAAAGGCCCTGTTGAAAAGTGCAAGTGTTTTTC
>CAJIZE010000027.1 GCA_905181855.1 uncultured Flavobacteriales bacterium | reverse complement strand
AGCTGTAGGGTGTTTAATATTTTATCGTTTACTTCAGGAAAGTGCTTACCGATTAGCCCTGCAGCATAATTGTAATCAATAGAGTTTCCAATTTTGAGTAGTTTGGAAACGGGGATGATGATGTATTTAATTAACACCAAAAGCATTGTTGTTAGTGTTAGATAAAACAGAGTTGATTTTAATGCTACCGCAAAGTACAGGAAGTATTCTAAAGAGATAACAGTAAGGAAAGTGGCAACCAAAATAGCAACAGAAAAAAGGCCACCTTTTATAAGTCGGTTCTTATAATACTTGCCAATAAAGTCATCAAGTTTATCAGTAAGAATGTTTGTTGAGATTTGGTTTTTCATACAGGTAGCAAGGTTATCAATTTTATTGCCAACTTGCTAAGTTAGAGATTATTCATTTTTCTACCAATTAATAATGTTGGGTGGCAGATAAAGGCTGTTATCTTTTTTATATTTGTCGCCCCAAAAAAGCATTAAGTTATGAGTAAAAAAGTAAGAGTAAGGTTTGCCCCAAGTCCAACGGGGCCATTGCATATGGGAGGGGTACGGACAGCTTTGTATAATTACTTGTTTGCAAAAGCAAATAACGGAGATTTTATTCTACGAATAGAAGACACTGACCAAACAAGATATGTTCCAGGAGCAGAAGAATACATAAGTGAAGCATTAAAATGGTGTGGAATAATACCAGTTGAGAGCCCATGGATTGGAGGACAATATGGTCCTTACAGGCAATCAGATAGAAAAAGCATGTACCGTGCTTATGCTGATCAGCTTTTAGAATCAGGACACGCTTATTATGCGTTTGATACTCCAGAAGAGTTGAATGAAATGCGCGAAAGAATGAAAGCTGCTGGAGTTGCTGCTCCACAATACAACGCTATTACACGAAGCACGATGAAAAACTCGGTTTCTCTTAGTGAGGATGAAGTGGCCAAAAGACTTGAATTGGGAGAGCCGTATGTAATTCGTGTAAAAATTCCGCGTAATGAGGAGATAAAATTAAAAGATGAAATTAGAGGCTGGGTGGTTGTTCACTCCGCAAACATTGACGACAAAGTTTTGTTTAAGTCTGATGGAATGCCCACCTATCATTTGGCTAACATTGTTGACGACTACTTGATGAAGATAACACATGTTATTAGGGGAGAAGAGTGGCTACCATCTGCTCCGTTGCATGTATTGTTGTACCGATTTTTTGGCTGGGATGAGCCAAGCTTTGCCCATTTACCATTGATTTTAAAGCCTGATGGAAATGGTAAACTAAGTAAGCGTGATGGTGATAGATTAGGTTTCCCGGTTTTCCCACTTCAGTGGAAAGACCCAAAGACGGGAGAGGTTTCTTCTGGTTATAGAGAAAAAGGATATTATCCTGAAGCATTTATTAACGCTTTGGCGTTTTTAGGATGGAACCCAGGAACAGAAAAAGAACTTTTTACATTAGAAGAGCTTTGTGAAGCTTTTACGTTAGAGAGAGTAGGCAAGGCTGGCGCAAAATACGACGCAGATAAAACAAAGTGGTTCAATCAGCAATATCTGCGAGGCAAAACTAATGGCTCTTTAGTGAGGGAATTTACTGAAATACTAAAAGGCGAGAACATTGATGACAAAGGGGTTGATTTAAAACAAGTTGTTGGGTTGATGAAAGAGCGAGCAACCTTTGTTTCGGATATGTTAGAAGGGCGATACCTTTTTGAAAAACCGGCTACTTATGATGAAAAAACAATCAAGAAAAAATGGAAAGAACAGAGCGCTGAAATAACAACAAATTTAATTTTTGAGCTTGATAAAATCGAAGATTTCACTTCAGATAACATTGAGCGTTCCTTTAAAGCGTTTCTGGATACCAAATCGCTTGGTTTTGGAGCGGTTCTCCCAATCTACAGAGTGTTTGTTACCGGGCTTGGAATGGGCCCTTCTATGTTCGCTATTTCGGCTTTAATTGGAAAAGCAGAAACTATAACTCGTTTAGAAACTGGTTTAAACGCAATGAATGGAAGGTAAGGTTTGTATAAATAAGTTGGCCCTTTACGGATACCATGGTTGTTTAGAGGAAGAGGCAATAGCTGGGGCTCGTTTTTTAATCGACGCAGAGCTGTATGTTGACTTTACCAATGCCCGTAAAACTGACAACTTACACGATACGGTTGATTACGAAAAAGTGATTTTTACTATAAAAGAATCCTTTAAGCAACGGGCTAAGTTAATAGAATATGCAGGAGAGCTTGTAATTCGAGATCTAAAACGGGTTTTCCCTATGATTACCAAGGTGGTTTTAACCATTCACAAACCTTCAGCACCAATTAGTGCAGAGTTTGGTTCAGTTAGTGTTACATTTAGCGGATAATGTAAATAGATTATTATACTTTTGCCACCAAGAGGGTCTCGTGGCCGAGCGGTTAGGCACCAGTCTGCAAAACTGTGTACAGCGGTTCAAATCCGCTCGAGACCTCAAAGAGTGAAAATTAAAAGCCTATCTATCAATTAGATAGGCTTTTTTATTGATAAATTTACCCCATATTTCAGTGTTTTGAATCTTCGCACATACCCAAATAACATTTAGCGAAACAGATAGGATTAAATTAATTAAGGAAGAAACCATTCACAAAATATACCTGAATAACTTGAATTTTTAGAGACTATTCGGATAAACAGTTTGTGAAGAACTATCTACATTGTTGATTATACCATCCACAGGCATCCTCGTATCCTAATTCACAGACTTGGTCTAAATCCCAATCTTCTTTAAGTTTAGTGATATCATTGGTTTATCTAAAAGCATCTTATTATTATGAAGGCAATTGCCTAGATATTAGCAGCATACAACAATATGCTACGTAAACTTTGTATATTCGTGACTAACAGATAGTGGAAATATGTTGACATTGTCAACATATTCGCTAGTTAGCTGCAATTAAAAAAAATGAGTTTCAAATTCCCTGAATTTCCAATATTGGTAACTGATAGATTAAGATTGCGGAAAATCACAAAAAATGATGGTCCAACTATGTTCTTCTTAAGAACCGATAAAGAAGTTAACAAATACATTAATAGGCCAAAACCACATAAAAATGTGAAAGAGGCAGAAGACTTTATTGAGAAATCGTCAAGGGGAATAGAGAATGGTGAAAATATTAATTGGGGTATAATCCTTCACGGGGAAACCGATATTATTGGTTCAATTTGTTTGTGGAATTTTTCCGTAGACAGGAAGAAAGCGGAGTTAGGTTATGACCTAAACCCAAAATATCAAAATCGCGGGATTATGTCGGAAGCTCTTAACCGAGTATTAAATTTCGGTTTTTTAGATTTAAATTTAGATGAAATTGAGGCGTTTACTCACCATGGAAATGAAAGCTCTAAAAGGTTGTTAATAAAAAACAACTTTAGCCTTAACAAAAGTAGAACGGATGAAGGTAATCCAAACAATATTATTTTTGAATTAAAAAAAACAGCAGCTAACAAAAACTAAACGCAACTGCCCTTACCTACCGAACCGTCGCAGCAGACGTTTAGTAAGGACGTTGGAAACTATTAAAAAAGATTATGATTAAATTCCTTGGAATAATTAGCATTATACTATTCTCTATATCTATTGCCTTTTGTCAAAAACAAAAGATAACGGATTCAAAATTTAAAAAACTTTCAATTATTGAAAATACAGATGACTTTGAATTTGTTGAATACAAAGACTCCACAGTACTTAAATATAAATCATTTACTGTATCAAAAAAACATAACGAGGATCTTGGTGAAACTATTATTATCAATAATAACAAAGAAGTATTTACAATTGATGAGTACCCAGCATATTTCCAAGGTCTTGTGGACAACTTTTTAATCTTAGATTTAGGCTCATCAGCAACAAGGGGATTAAAAATATATGATTTAGTTCAAAAAAAAATAATTTTTAAATCAATCTTTTACAATAATCTAGTCGTAAATAATAAAAAAATTTACTTTAAAACTGACTTAAATATTTCAGATGGGAATAACAAACCATACTGCCCAGAGATGCAATCAATAATTGAAGAGCATATTTTTGATATGAATACTTTAAAATTAATTAAGTCCGGTAACTATGAATGTACTTATCTTGAATAGTAAAAAAACAGTTGCCAGCGACAAATAAATTGCAAGGTTGTGTTTGCGGTACGTGGACATTTAATCATATTTTATACCTTTATTGTCATTGTGGAGAAATCCGCAGGATTTCTCCACAATGACAATTTACTTAAACGTTGGAATTAATATAACGAAATCTAAAATCAACTTCCAATAGAAAAAATCAATGAATAAAATAGTGCTACTTATAAGCCTTTCAATGCTACTGCTAAGCGCTTGCAACAATTCAAAAGAATCCAACAAACAGTATGAAACTACTAAGTTTACTGATGATATAATTGAAGAACCTAAACAAGTACCATTTGAGGTAAAATCTTTTTTGATTGAAAACAAGCAGCTTAACAAAGCTGAAAAACTCTTAATAGAAAAAGAGATACAAGAAAACACTATGGATTTAGAAATTGACAGGCATGTCAAATTACAGAAAACTATCAATCAGTCTTTTTTCAATACATTAGATTTATCTAAAATAAAACCAACAGTTAATTCAAATCGAAACTGTCTGATTACTGCATCAGTTAATTTTTCAACTGATTATTACTCTTTTATTATTGGCTTTGAAGACAGAAACAGTTGGCATGAATCGTACTTGGTTAATTATGATAAAAAAGGGCATATGATTGATTTCCTTTTAATTACACAAGGGGATTATATTGAAAGCTTTACTCACTTGGAATCAAATATCTCAAAAGATACCATTAGCAGAACAATGTTCAGGGCTAACTATGACCAAGAGCCATCAGAGGACGAAGTTTGGAAAGAGGATTTATTTACAATTGATAACAAAGGAACGTTTCAAGGAAAGAATTTAATATTTAGTATCGAAAAAGAGGATAAGCATATTTCAGATGGTAGTTTTATCGGAAACTGGAAGAAAAAAAATTCATCTAGTCCTATTGATCCTGCATATTTTCAAATAAAAAAGGAAGATGAAAATGGCTATACTATTAAATTCAGTAATGAAGATTATTTTGTTCCCGCAGATGGCAGTTCTGGTGTTCTGAAAGGCAAAAATAACTCAGGGGATTTTGAGCTAGAGATAGTATCTGAAAACCCAACTATCATTTCCTATTCTGATGACGGAAGAGGGGGGCATTATGATCCGATAACAAATGAAAGGTTTGTAAAAGAAGGTCTACGTAAAAGTCTACTTATAGGTAAATGGCAAAGCACTGATGATGAGAATAATTTTGTTGAATTTACAAGTAAATTGCAAATAGAAACTAATATAGGAGTTGAGGATATTGAAGAATATACTTTATCTAACACATGTATAAATGGTGAAGGCACAGCATCTAAAGAGGATGATTATATCTCTGGACAAAAGAGTGAATTGTGCTGGTATATCATTTCCATAGATGAAGAAAACCTATCTCTTTCTTTTGTTGGAAGGGGAAATACCTTAAACTATAGAAGAGTAAAACACTAACGCTAACACAGTGTATAGTCCATGCCCCGAAGGATGCGTATCATACACAAAAGTTGGCACCAATTTAAAAAATGAACAAAAAATTAAAAAACATAATTATTGCTTTTGGAATTGCGACACTTTACGCCCTAATAGTTAGGTTGACTTTTGGAGTGAAAGCGTGGGGTAGTTTATTTTCTGTAATGTCAATAACTTTTTTGTTTTTATTGCCTTCCATAATTGGCGCGCTAACTGTTTATCTTTCTGACTTAGAAAAAGTTAAAAAAACATGGTATCGGATTTGTGCACCTTGGTTACCGATTCTTTTATTTTTATTAATAACTCTTGCTTTTGCGATAGAAGGTTGGGCTTGTTGGTTAATGATTCTTCCTGTCTTTCTAATAGCAGCATCAATTGGAGGTTTATTTGGAGGTTACTTAAAGCTAAAAAAGAGAAATGATAAATTAAACATTTCATTGCTTGTACTTATTCCTTTTTTAATCTCACCAGTTGAACAATTAATTGAAAAAATACCTGGAACTTATAAAGCATATACTTATATAGATATTCACTCAAATACAGAAAAAATCTGGAAGAATGTAACAAGAGTAAAAACGATTGAAAAAGATGATGACACAGGGTATTTAACTGCGTTTTTAGGATTTCCAAGACCATTAAAGGCTGAATTAAATTATAACGGAGTTGGCGCTTATCGAGAGGCTATATTTACCAACGGTCTAATCTTTAGGGAAGCAGTGATTGAATATGAAGAAAACAAAAAAATGGTGTTTTCAATAAAAGCAAACACCTATGAAATTCCATCTACAACTCTTGATGAGCATATTTTGATTGGAGGTAAATACTTTGATGTATTAAATGGAACTTATGAACTTGAAAAAATGGATGAAGGTAAATTTCGTTTACACTTATATAGTAATTTCAAAATGAATACTACTTTCAATTTTTATGCAGGTTGGTGGGGGAAAATAATAATGAAAGACATTCAGAATAATATCTTAAAAGTGGTAAAGAAACGTGCGGAAGAATAAAAACTGTTGCCAGCACTGGCTAAAATCCATAAACCTAACCAAGCCATACCGTTTTTACATAACTTAGACTAAACGTTATAAAAACATAAAAAAATGAAAAAAACAATTTCAATTATATTATTAGCAGTTAGCTTAATTGCCTGCCAAACCAACAAAAGCAAAAATGACCAAGAGGCAAAAACTCTTCAATTAGAGGAGAAAATAAGTCAACCATCAACGGAAAAAGTAATTGAACAGCAAAAAAAAACCAATTTACAAGAGGAAGAAAATGAGGTTAGAATTAGTCAAATCGAAAAACTAAAAACAACATACACTCATATACGAGCTAAATTTATAAGTACAGACGAAGGAGATTTATTTTACTACAACTTTAAAGACGAAAAAGGTAAAGACTATAGCTTTTCATACGTAAAAGACGAATCGTACGATTTATTAGATCCTGGGCTAGGTATAAACCCAAAATACAAAAATAAATACTTTGATATATTCTACCAAGTTGAAAAACATGACTTGCTAAGGTGGGGAACTAAACAAGATTATGATGTAGTAATAAAAATGATATTAGTTGAAGAAGTTAATTTTACTGAAGATGGATTTACAAGTAAAACCCCAAATTCAAGGATTTTAGATAGTATTTCTATCATTTTACCCACTTCGTATAATTCGGCGGATTTAGATTCCACTATAGAAAGTAAGACTTGGGTAGGATTGTTTAGTAATGTCAACGATAACAGTGTTACGTGTTACAAAACGAAACTAAAAATGAAACCGGTACACAGTCCGATGGTTGATGAAGAAGGAGAAATGAGCGGAATAAAGATTTATTGTGAAGGCTATGCTAATGATCCTATGCTGCTCATAGCAGGAATTGAAATTCCTGAAAACATTAAAATTGACTCCTACAAAGGACTAAAAAATAGGTTATTACCTGGGGAATCAATGCAGTTGGGAGACAACACCATTAAGGCGTTAGGAACTATGGATGAGTATGATAGAGTATCAGACTATAAATTGTTAATAACAGGTTTTAAGAACGGTACGGGTATTAAACAAGTTTTCTTAGAGCAAGATCATTTCGATGATTCGATGATTCAGTTTATTTGGGCTGGAGATATCGACAAAGACGGATTCCCAGATCTATTTCTGGATATTTCTCACAAATACAGTTTCTCAAATCCAGCATTATTTCTTTCCTCAAAAGCAGGTGACAACGAGTTGCTGAAATTGGTGGCCGAGATTATATTGTCTGGGTGTTAATGCTTGTGTATTAGGTTGGCTAATATAGTACCAAGGAAAGCTTCATTAATAATATACTATATCGATCGCTAACACCACCTAAACTGCATTAAAACGCAGTTTAGCCAGAACGGTGGCATTAAAAAAACATAAGTCATTATAAAGCTTAATCTAATATCCTTTTTAGGCCTTTTAAGGGCTTTAATGCTCTTTTGATATAGTAGCTATGGTTTAATTCAAAACAAAAAACCCCAAGAGTTATGCTTGGGGTTTTTATATGCTCGAAAAAAGGTTCTTAAAACGTAAACCGAATGTAAGGATTGAAATCTAAAAAACAATCCTTACATTAT
This sequence comes from uncultured Flavobacteriales bacterium, assembly GCA_905181855.1. Classification (GTDB taxonomy): domain Bacteria; phylum Bacteroidota; class Bacteroidia; order Flavobacteriales_G; family Salibacteraceae; genus JAAZVO01. Next base: position 23,443 of record CAJIZE010000027.1, on the reverse strand, counting down.
TGAAAAACACGAACATAATCTACTATCATTTTTTGCGGAAAAACTGTCGAAGCATTAGGGGACCCAGGCCAATTACCACCAACTGCCACATTGAATATAAAAAAGAACTTCGCACGAAACTCCTCTAAATCACTAGGGGTTATATCTGCTGAATTGTACTTAACATCGTCTAAATACCATTCTATTTTTTGATTGTCCCAGATAATTGAAAACACATGAAATTTGTTGGCGAAAACGCCCGAAATTAAGGTTATGCTGTTGCCATAATCTGCTTTGGTGCCATTGTTATCCCAATGAATCGTACCATGAAGTACATTATCACCACCACCATTTCCTGCACCTGTGCCTCCAACCATTTCCATAATGTCAATTTCACCACACCGTGGCCAGCTAACACTCGAAATATTGTCCCCAAGCATCCACAATGCAGGCCAAAGACCTTGTCCGTATGGTAATTTAGCTCTTATATCAACTCGGCCATATTCAAAAGACTGTTTGCCTTGGGTTGTAATTCTTGACGAAGTATAAGCGCTCGTATTAAAAACTTGATCTTTAGCCTCAATCGTTAAAAAACCGCCGTCAACAGTTGTGTTGGCCTCAAGGTAATGTTGTAACTCATTATTTCCCCATCCGCCAGCACCTGTTTCAAAGTTCCAATCAGTCATGTTAAGCGCATTACCATTAAATTCATCTTGCCAAGCAAGAGTATAACCATTATAATTTAATGGTGAGGAATAACCGGAAGTATCGTTAGGATTAAAAATGAGTGAAAGTTCAATTGTAATATTTTCTGAAGCTGTTATAAACTCAGAAAAGCTAGTATGTGCTTTTACTTTGATTTCATACTTACCATCTGCCGTGTACTGATATGTTTCTAACCCATCAGAGGACTCAAATAAAGTGGAGTCGGTCTCAGTAAAAAAAATAATTGAAAAAAAATTACAGTTTTCAGCTGTAGCGTTTACACTAACCAAACCCTCACTAGAAGCAGACTCTTCAACAGAAATAACCAGATTTGAAGGAAAGACTACTTCCGTTACCGGATCATCTTTACAGCCAGAAAGATTTATAGTGATAGCTAGAAATAAAAGATAAGCAAAATGTTTTTCCAACCGAAAGAGTTTATTGTTGTTTAATGTCGTCTAGATAAAAAGTACCCGCACTTGCAACACCCCAGCCTGGAAAAAACACTAATCTGTCGTAGGTGCCAGATGGCTCACCAGCAAAATCAATTTTTACCTCTATCCATGCCTGCGCAGCGTTAACAGCAACGTCTTTTTCAATAAAGATGGTCCCATCGTTAGAGTCTTCTAGTTTAATTCGCAAGACTCCTGTATTAGGAGCTAATATTTTTACTGCAATTTCAGTGTTTGAACTAAAATCTAGTTGAGACTTAAGGTCTACAAAAACACCCGCCCAAGTCTCGTTTCCATGTACAGTTTCTAATACGCGCTTACTTAGATTTACCCCAGTAGTGTCGGGGTTATCAACTGTAGTGTCGGTGCTGTTACCAAAAGGAGTAAAATTCACATCTATCAATTCAAAATCAATCGGTAAAATGTATTTATCGGTTGAATCTGTTGGTGGCGGTGGTGGTGGTGCGGCGCCACAAACACCCATTAGGGTTCCGACAGGCTTTAAGCGCATATACCAAGCTAAGCCATTGTCGGCAGCATCAACTGCGCGTAGTATCATTTCGTTTTCGGTAAGTGATACAATTTTGTATTCGTTCGTTCCAGTATTGTAGCCAATAAAGGCACCGCTAGTCAATTTTAACAAAACGGCACCATCATCGTTAATGCTCCAACCTTTATTTAATTGATCTGCGTAAGGAGCCATTAAGTCACTAGCTGGGGCTGAAAAAGCACCTGGAAAGTTACCTGCTTGAGCTGAGTTTAAGTATACATCTCCGTTGGTTTGCATATCAAACCGAAACCCGGCCAAATGAAAAGTATATCGATCGTTGTACATACCACAACCCAATTTTTCACAACCGGTAGCTGAATACCACTCTGGGTTGTCGCCTGCCGCTGCTGAAGATGGATTTGGCCCAACGCCAAAATGACCATCGGCTACAGAGTCAATAACCCAAGTTTTTGAGCCAATACTAATACCGCCTGTTAAATTAGTAAATATAGGATCGTCGAGTAAGGTAAAGTCGTCGTTAACAATTACAACATCTTTCGTGTTGCTGATGCTTCCACCTGAAGTGAAAACCGTTAAGGTTACCACATAGTTGCCCTTGCTTGGGTAAATACCTTTAGCCGTAGATCCTTCACCTTTGGTTTCGTTACCAAAATCCCATTTGGCAATAACATCACTATTGGCAGCAGTAAAAACAATAACATTATCACTTGTAACCGAGGAAGAGTATGTGAATTCAGCGTCAGATATTGTTGGCGCGTCGCCTAATTGAGGGTCTTCCCTTTTACAAGAGAAAACGACGATAATTAAGAGGAATAGAAAACTTAATTTTTTCATAATCAATGTTTTTAATAATTTGGGTTTTGTTCCCAGCTACCACCAGCTAAGTCAATTTCAACTTGTGGTATTGGAAACACTTCATGTTTACCTGCCACAAAACCATCTATTTTGGCAACAGCCTGCCCAGTTCTTACAAGGTCAAAAAACCGGAATCCCTCTCCGGACAACTCAAACCTTCTTTCGTTCCATATGTCTTCAGTTAAAGATGATCCTCCGCTTGTAACGCTTGACAATGAAACCCTTGCTCTAACTTCATTTAAATAAGTAAGTGCTGTGCCATCATCTCCATTTCTGTTATGAGCTTCAGCAGCCATTAGCAATACATCCGAATACCTGATAACCCGATAGTTGACGGGGCTGGTAAGATCATTATCAGGTAACCCAACCTCACCAATTCTTTTGATGTATTTGTTGTTGTAATAACCTGTATGACCTCCACCACCTTCTGCATAAGTTATACTTGCAGCGTTTGGTTGAGCATCAATAAAAGCATCAATATCTAATAAAGAGGCAGACCTTCTGATGTCTGCTCCACTAAAAAAGTCGTATAAATCTTTAGTTGGTAAGTTGTAACTGTTGCCATCGCCGTATACTGGACCATTGTATTGTCTGATTCCGTGAAATCCTGGAGCCGCGTTTCCTTCCAAACAAATTAAGCAGCTGTAAGACCCTCCTTCTAAGCCAGAAAACTCAACATCAAAAACGGTTTCAGAATGTCCTTCATTAGCAACTGAAAACAGCTCGTTGTAGTTAGCTATTAAACTGTAGTTTCCTGAACCAATAACTTGACCTAAGGCAGTAGCAGCGTCCGAAAACTTATCTTGATACAAGTAAACCTTACCTAAGAGCGCCAAGGCAGCACCTTTACTTACTCTTCCCTTTACGATAACAGTCCAATCTAAATCTGCAGAAGCGTCAAGTAAGTCTTGTTCAATTTGTTCATAAACTTCAGTTTTTGGGGTCCGGCCAATGGCAGCTGCGCCATCAGGGCCGACTCTTTGATCAATAATTAATGGAACGTCACCAAAGAATTTAACTAACTCGAAATAGTAATAAGCTCTTAGAAACTTAGCTTGAGCTACTACCGAAGATTTGCCATCAAACTCAATATCATCTTTTGCCTCTAATAAATAATTGCACCTGGCAATACCAGCATAATTCCAACGGAAAACGCTTTGAAGTTCAGAATTAACTCCACCGTGGCTCATCTTATCGATTTCATGCAGCCCTTTGCTATCTGTAACGCTTTCACCACCGGCAATAGAATTATCAGAAGCAATTTCTCCTATCCAAACTGTAAGATAAGAAGCTTGCAGTAAATCGTAGGCACCTATTAAGGCTTGCTCATAGTCATCAGCAGTGCTAAAGTAATTTTCAGCATCTTGAGTGAAAGGAGGGTCTATATCTAAAAATGACTTTTCACACCCGCCAATGAAAACCAACGTTAGAAGAGCAATAAAAACAGTTTTAGTATTTGATAATAATCGAACCATAATCTTAAAACTTTAAATTAATACCGGCCATAAAATTTCTGGCTTGTGGATAAAACCCATAATCAACTCCAGCGCTTAAGGCGTTGCCATTTGAACCAATGTCCGGATCAAACCCTTGATAACGAGTAAGTGTATATAAGTTGTTTGAAGCAAGGTAAACACGAACGCTTTGAACCTTGAATTTTTTTGATATTTTTTTAGGAACAGTAAAGCCTAATTGAATGTTTTTAATTCTTAAAAACGAGCCATCTTCTACAAAAAAATCAGAGAACTCATTGCTTCTAGTTGCTCCAGTAGTTACCATTGGGTTTTCTGTGCTTGTGCCTTCACCAACCCACCTATTTATTACATAATCGAGTTGATTAGCATAAGGCTGCTGTCTTTCGTAGTTTCTAATTATTTCTTGACCGATTGCAGCATAAAGGTTAATTGATAAATCAAACTCCCTGTATGAGGAGTTAAGCACTGTGCCAATTGTAAAATCAGGAATGGGAGAACCTATATCCGTTTTATCTGAATTGTCGTTGAAGTTTATTATACCATCACCATCTTGATCTACAAATACTAAATCACCAGGCTTAGCTCCTTCTTGAGTAACCTCAGCCGCATCAATTGCTGCTTGACTTTGAAACACTCCGTTGGTTTCGTATCCGTGGAAGTAGCCAATAGCGAAACCTTCTTCAAATCGAGTAGCAACATTACCACCAACACTAAAAGAGGCTCCCGGTAAGAAATCAACACCTTCGGGCGTAGATTTTACAATGTTCTTTAGTGCTGTGAAGTTAAAATTAGTTCCAAATACAAATGGTTTTTTAGGGTCGCTATTGTAGCTAAGCTCAACCTCTAAACCTTGGTTGCTCACATCACCCGCATTAATAATTGGAGGCGACCCACCTGGTCCATATGAACCGATAAGAGCAGATACATCAGGCTGGAACAGTAAGTCGAAAGTGTTTTTAATAAAATAATTAACGGTGATATCAAATGAGCCGTATAAATTAAGGTCAGCCCCTACATTTAATTGTCTTGTTGTTTCCCATTTAAGATCAGGATTTGAAGATCTGCCAATGGCAACACCATTTACAATCACATCGTTAAAAACATAAACTCCCTCACCATTTAATAGAGCACGATAAGCAAAGTTTGAAATTTGATCGTTGCCTGAAACGCCATAGCTGGCTCTTATCTTAGCAAAAGTAATTGGAGCAAAATTGAAAAAACCTTCATCTGACAAAACCCATGCAGCGGAAGCTGTAGGGAAAAAACCGTACTTGCTGCTTGGACCAAACTTGGACGATCCGTCGCGTCGTATGATAGCAGAAAATAAATAACGGTACTTGTAATTGTATTCAGCCCTTAAAAAAGTAGAAAACAACCTTTCTTCAAACTCATACGAACCTGTATTATTTAAAAACCCACCTGGCGCAAGATTAGCTGATATATCTGCATACTCAACAGAGTTGTTGGGAATATTAAATGCCGAACCGCTTAAATTCTCACCTCTTCTTTTAAAGACTGAAGTACCGAGTGTTGCTTTGATTGTTTGGTTTTCATCAATAGCCTGTTCATAGTTAAAAAAACCTTCATAATTTAAATCAAGATAAGATGTACGGGCCTCATATACGCCAGCGCCCCTTTCAATAAAGACACTGTCACCGATTTCAACTAAACTGGGGTCAAGGTTGGCGTTTATGGCAGAATTTTGTGCTTTACCAGCCCCGAACCACGCAAGGGGTGAAAAACTTTTCACATCTACTAAAGCATAATTGTAGCTTATCCTATTAGTAAGAGTAAAGTTGTTGTTAATTTTGTAAACAAACTCTTCTTTACCCACTACTTTATCAACCATACTTCCGTTGAAGGTGTTTTCTATTTGAGCTACTGGATTAATGATATCGCTAACCTCTTCCATATAGCTGTAGTTGTCATCCCCAGTTTTAACAGGCGCATTAGGAAATGCATTGATAGTGTTGTAAAGAACAGATCCAATTCCGTTTTCAGGTAAAGTAGACCTTTCTTCATGAGTAAAAAGCATAACATTATTCAGTGTTAACTTGTCCGTCATGTCTGTGCTAAAATTGATCCGGGCATTGTATCGAGAAAAGTTCGCTTTTGGGCCGCCAACAATTCCATCTTGAGTAAAAAACGATCCTCCAATGGAGTATTTTGAGGTTTTAGACCCACCGGTTAGGTTAATGTTTATATTTTGCATCGGTGCATTTTGGAAAATGGTATCCTGCCAGTTTGTACCTTCACCTATTTGAGTATTGTTAAAAGCAATGTTTTCTCCACCATTGGCAAACATTTCATTTTTGATAACTGCGTATTCAGTTGCATTTAATAGGTTAAGCTTGTTAGCTGGTTGCTGTAAGCCATAATAGTAGTCAACGCTCAAAATAGGCTTTGAGTTTTTAACACCTTTTTTTGTTTCAATAATAATAACCCCATTGGCGGCGCGAACGCCGTAGATTCCGGCAGTTGCATCTTTCAAAACATTGATTGACTCAATATCTGCCGGGTTAAGCGCATTTAAGCCCTCTGAATCGTATACAATACCATCAACTAAAATTAATGGATCATTGTCCCCAAAAGTCGACAGACCCCTAATTCGAATACTGGAAGAGCCGCCTGGTGAGCCTGAATTGGTATTGATAGAGACGCCCGAAACTTGCCCTTGTAATGCTTGATCAATTCTTGGAATGTTAATTCGTTCTATTTTATCCCCTAAAACCTTCGTTGTTGCTCCTGTGAGTTCTTTTTTGGTTGAAGAGCCATAGCCAACCACAACCAATTCATCTAAAGACTCCACAGATGGAAAAAGAGTAATGTCAATTGTAGTTCTTGCTTCTATTGGAACTTCCTGGGGCATGAAACCGATGAAAGAGTATTTTAAAGCTGCGCTGACATCAGAAGGCGCGGTAATGGAATATTTACCGTTTATATCAGTAGTGGTTCCAATAATAGTACCTACAACATTTACGTTGGCAAACGGAATAGTTTCACCATTTTCGTCTAATACGGTTCCTGAAACTACTCTAGTTTGGGCAAAACAGACCGAACCTAATAAATAGATAAATAAAAAAAGAGTTAGCTTGTGTTTCATCTAGAATGGATTTTGTAATGACTCGCTACTTATTTGCAATTACCCAAATATGAGCATGAAATTTGGCATTGTCAACTCAACAAAAGTACTTCATGTTTTTTGTTTTTATCAAAATAGATTACACAAGATGCTAATAAACAAAAGCTTGACACAACATGATGTATCGTAGAGATAGCTTAAAAAGACCATAAGCCTTGTCATTTTTGCTTAAAAAGTTTAGACAGTTGCTAAAATTAAGGGAGAAAAAATAAACCAAATAAGCACAACACCAAGTATCAAAAGAAGGGTCAATAATTTGTCTATTTTAACTGACTTGTCTTTATTTTTCAAAACAAAGGGGTCATAAATTACCGTACTAAGCTCTTCGTTATTTTTAGCTACACCATTTAGACTACCTAGAAATAAAATTATTGAGGAAAGCACAAACATTACTATTGCAAAATGAAGAAAGTTTATGGAAACAAACCAATGAACTGCCGAACCTATACTTATATTCCAAACAGCATTTCCAGTTTCATATCCATGGGTTAAAAACTCTACTAATATTCTAAGGGTGCCTAAAAAGAATCCAAACCATAACGCTTTCATAGCGCCGGAAGCATTTATTTTTTTATAGAACAACCCAAAAAGAAAAACGGCGGCTATAGGAGGAGAAATATAAGCCTGAATACTCTGTAAGTATTTAAATATTCCTTCGCTTTCAGTCATGGTTCTCATTAGCGGTATCCAAGCAAGTCCAATAATCACTAATACAATAGTTGAAATCTGTCCAACTTTTACCAGATTTTCACTGGAAGTGTTCGGGTAATATTTTTTATAAAAATCAAAAGTAATTAAAGTTGAGCAAGAGTTAAAAACAGAGGATAAAGAGCTCATTAAAGCGGCTAGAAGGCCAGCGATCATTAACCCCTTAAACCCGACAGGCAAGAAAGACATAACCAGTGACGGAAGAGCTTGATCGTATTCAATTACACCGTTTTGATTTATAAAAAGTTGAGGATGGTTAATTGACAAAGCAAAGGCCAATACACCGGGAACAGCAAAAAGCAAAATAGGCGTAAGTTTCAGGAACCCACCAAACAAAGCTCCTTTACGTGCGTTAGAAATGTTTTTTGCCGAAAGGACTCTTTGAACTATGAATTGATCGGTACACCAATACCAAACTCCCAGAATTGGAGCACCGAAAACAATTCCCGTCCAAGGATAGTCCGGATCATCAAAAGGGCGCCAAAGATTAAAATAGTTAGCGCCATCAACTTTACCTTTCGCTGTAACGATGGTATCCTTTACCGAGGTAAAAATATTTGCACCTTCTGCAACAGGAAGGTCAGTTATAAGTGCTAGCGAACTAAAGTACACCAGAGCAAGTGAGCCTCCAATTAGCACAAACATTTGGAGTAAATCTGTGTAAATCACAGCTTTAAGTCCGCCAAAACACGTATATATTCCCGTGGCTAATACAACCAAGGTAGCACCCGTCCAAAATGGAATACCTAAAATTACTTCAAAAACTAAAGCACCCGCAAAAATAGTAACGGATATTTTAGTTAAAATGTAAGAGATTATTGAAATAATAGAGAGGTAAGTTCTTGCTGCAGGGGAGTAGCGCTTTTCAAGAAACTCAGGCATAGTATAAACACCACTTCGGATATAAAAAGGTACAAATATCCAGCCCAATATAATCAGTATTAACGCTGCAAGAATTTCAAACTGTGCGGCAACTAAATCACCACGAGCGCCAGAACCGGCTAGTCCAACCAAATGCTCAGACCCAATGTTTGAAGCAAACAAACTTGCACCAATAACAAACCAGCCCTCGCTTTTGCCCGATAAAAAATAACTGTCGGCAGCTTTATTTTTTTTCCTTCTCTCTTTTATTGTCATAACAAAAGCTAAAAGAAAAACTGCTACAAAGTAGCCTATAATTACAACTATGTCAAATGAGGAGGTCAAAATATAATTTTATTCAATGATACATGATGTTGTAGAAATAATGGGTACATAAATAACTTCAGGAAAAGGTTACTAGTACTACTTTTAGTAAAAAATAAAACCAAAAACAAATATAAAGCTTTGGTTAACAAGTAGTTAATATAAGCTATTATTTTGTATCATTACATCATATAAATTTAAACAAATAAATGTTAGCATTAAAAAGACATATTTTATTAGCGTTCAGTGTGGCCTTGTTTCTATCGAATGTAGTATCGGCCCAAAATAATTTTGGTCAACCATTTGTTCAAAACTACAGTAAGAATACTTACAACGCAGGCACTCAAAACTGGAGCATTAAACAATCCGAACAAGGCTTAATTTATATTGCAAATAACGATGGTCTTTTAGAGTACGATGGTTCTAATTGGAAGACCTACAAATTACCTGGTCAGACAATTTGTAGGTCGGTATTTGTTGATGGGAAAAGAGTTTATGTAGGAGGTCAAGGGGAGTTTGGGTTTTTTGAACCAAATAATTTAGGGGAGCTAACTTTCGAGAAAATATCGGCACCGAAGGAGTTTCAGGCAACTGATGTTTGGAAGATATTGAATCAGGAAAGGTTTGTTTATTTTTTCTCGTTTGAAGGCTTGTTTCAATATGACAAAGCAAGTAGGCAATGCCAGTTTTATTCACCAGGATCAACTTGCGTCTTTGCAGGAAATTACAATGGTGAATTATTGGTCCAAACAAAAGAACTAGGTTTTTACTCTTTTGATGGATCCCAGTTTTATGAGGAGCCAGCGTTGGACACATTAAAAAGCTTTATTGTTTCTGCGTTAATTCAGCATTCAGACTCTTCTTACCTTATTACGACGCTTAACAATGGGATATTTAATTTTAATAAAGAAGCTGTAAGCGTATACCATACCAATATTGACGATTATTTAAAAAGGAACTCAATTTATTGTGCTTTAAAACTGCAAAATGGAAGCTTGGTATGCGGAACATCACACGGCGGTATGGCGGTATTAGATAAGAATAAAAAAAACAAATTGTTTATGACAAAGCAAAATGGGTTGCTTAATAATAATGTTCTTACTGTTTTTGAAGATAGAGAAAAGAACCTGTGGCTTGGCCTTGACAATGGAATCGGATACGTTGAAATAAACTCAGCGTTTAAGAGGATATATCCTGATGGGTTTTTGGAGGGCACCTCTTATGCAGCTGAGTTGTTTGATAGCTCCATTTATTTTGGCACTAACAACGGTTTGTATTTCTCGAAATGGAAACGCCACCAAAACCCGTTAAGTAAAGAGTTATTTATAAGTTTTGATGACTTAAAAGGGCAGGTTTGGGGACTAAAAAAACTTAACAACCGGTTGTTTGTTAGTCACCATACCGGCTTGTTTTATATTCAGGATTCCGCTGTCAAAAAGGCTCGACAAGGCACAGGCTCCTGGTTGGTTCAGCCATTGCTTAATCACCCAGACCGCATACTTGAAGGAACATATGATGGCATTAAAATTCATAAAATAATAAATGATACCCTTATTTTGGTTAACTCTATAAAGGGGTTTAATGAATCGAGCCGGTTTATAGCGCAAGATAAAAAAGGGTTCGTTTGGATTGCTCATCCATATAAGGGAGTATTTAGATGCGCGTTTAATAATGAGCTAACGGAATTCACAGAAATAAAAAAATATAATGAAGAGAATGGCTTTCCATCAGATGTAATAAAAAAGGTTTTTGAGCTTAACAATCAAATTTATTTTGTGGCAGAAAAAGGGGTGTATCAGTATAATTATGATTCCGACAAAATGGAGATGGTAAACGGCATCAATAAATTTTTTGGGGTTGAGTCAGCTATTATGTTTTTATCGCAGGGTAATAGTGAGTCAATTTGGTTTGTTGATGATAAAGAAGTTGGCATGTTAAAAATTTCATACGATGGAATTGAGCAAGACATAAAAAAGGTTAATTACCCAGAAATAAAGGGTATGCTCGTAGGTGGGTTTGAGTTTGCATCGCAAATAGACAGTCATTTTACACTAATTGGCGCAGAAAAAGGGATGATTTTATTTGACGCAGACTATACTGATAGTAATCAAATAGAAGTACAAGAACAAATAACAGAAGTTCATTTAGTTTTAGAAAAAGATAGTCTTTTAGCTTGCAGAGTTTTTGAAATAGGTGATCAGGAAACTATATTAACCTCGGGTCAAAACAACCTTTCTTTTAATTTTTCTGCTCCAATTTTTAATAATGTAGAAAAAAGCAAACACAGCTTTATTTTAGAAGGGTTTGATGAAGCGTGGTCCGAGTGGTCAGTTAAAGACATTAAAGATTACACCAATTTGCCGCATGGAAATTATCGGTTTGTTGTTAAAGCTCAATTGCGAAACAACTCTGAAACACAACCAGCCTTTTTTCGTTTTAGGATATTGCCACCATGGCATAAATCAAGGGTTGCATTGATCATTATGACGCTTTTATTTTTAGGTTTTCTTTATTCGTTAATTTTTTTTCCGTACAGAAAGTATAAAAAGCAAACCAAAGTTTTGGTTATTAAACAAGCAGAAGAACTTGAACAAAAAGACATTGAACGGGATTCCATTGTTAGAACAAATGAAAGTGAAGTAATGCGATTAAAAAATGAAAAGCTATTAAACGAAATAAAATTTAAGAACCAGGAGCTAGCATCTTCAACCATGCACATTGTTCAAAAGACTGAGATTTTAGACAAAATAAAGGCGGAGCTTCAAAAAGCGCATGAAGAAATGGGTAGCAAAACGATGGTAAATGGCCAAATAAAAAAGGTGCTAAGTCTCATTAGGGATAATATAAGGCTTGATAAAAATTGGGATCAATTTGCACATCATTTTGACCAGGTGCACATTGATTTTAATAAACGACTGAAGGAGAACCACCCTGAATTATCGCCAAATGATTTAAAGCTTTGTGCTTATTTAAGAATGAATTTAGCTACAAAAGAAATAGCCCCATTACTAAATATTAGTACACGAGGAGTAGAAATAAGCAGGTACAGATTGCGTAAAAAACTAAATCTAGACCGAGAAACTCATTTGTCTTATTTTCTCTCCAACATTTAGATTTTTTATAATTAAAATGCAGTTGTTATAATTTCAATTGCTCATCTTTATCCCAAAGGCCCCAATAGGCTCCAACATCTCCTTCGTCGCCAACTTTCCATGACTCATCAAACGATGAAAAATAGAACACATCAATACCGTATTTAGTTGACCAATCTTGCGTGTTGATGAAATAAGTTAATGCATTATCAAACGACGGAATAGATCCCTCAAAATTGGTTCCATGTCCAGGCCATCCAGTTTCGGAAACGATAACCTTTTTTCCATATGCCGCTTCCGTTGCTTTATTGAACATTTCTTTCATGTAAATCAGAGAATACTCAAGTGGGCAACCTTCCCAAAAAGGATAACAATTAGCGAGAATAACATCGCAAGCTTCAGTGATTTTAGGTCTATCTACAAATTCATAATAAGCATCTACATATCCCATCGGAATGCCTGGGGCAGCAGCCTTAAACTTAAACATAAAACCCAAAAGTTCAGCTTCTGTTAAATCGCCACGGTACATCACTTCGTTTCCTACTGCGGCAATATCAATATGGCCATCTTTAGCTAATTTTATGAGCCCTCTTATTTCGCGCTCATTCATTTCTGCATCATCACCCAACCAAGCTCCAACAAGCGTTTTTATGCCGTATTCCTTCGCGACTCGAGGTATCAGCTCGTTTCCACCAATACAAGAGAAAGAACGTATCCATGAGGTGTATGGTTTAATAACTTTCATTCGTCTTCTTACTTGTTCTTCAGTAATTTGATCACCAGGGTTTTGACCCTCTTCATAAGGGCTAAAACACAGTCCATGAACACCGTTTTCTAAAGCGTTAAGTGCTGTTTTTTTTAATTCTTCGCTTGATTTTCTAGCAAGATGCGCACCTGCTAATGACATTAATTTACCTGCTCTAATTGACATAATATTTAAAGTTTTTAATTGGCTTAAAGCTCTCCTCTGCGCTCTATTAATAGTTCTTTGATTTCACGAGCTCTTTTCTCATTTAAACCGTAATTCCACATTATATAAATTGCTGCTACCGCTGTTGCTGATGGAATAACGATATCGGCGAGTCGCAACCTGGTCATTGTTTCTGCCGTTTGAGTGACCGCGTTTTGATCGAAACCAACATATTTTAAAACCAAACCACCAAGAACCAGAGCGATTGCCTGTCCTAGCTTAACCATCCACCAATAGACCGCACCAAAAGTACCTTCTTTACGAGGCATCCCATTTTCTAATTCATCCAAGTCGCAAACATCAGCGGTCATACTCATCATTAAAGTAAATAATCCTCCTAAGCCAAAAGCCATAAAGGGAATTGGCATAAAAAGCAACCATGGATTGCCTGGGTCAAAGCCCCACCACTTTAAAAGATACCCTATAATGGAAATTGCTGTAGAGTAAATAAAAGCTTGACGTTTTCCATATTTGTTCGACATCCAAGAAACAATCGGAATAACACCAAACGCTGTAATTAGCGCCGTTATGGTAGAAAACCACGCAGGCCAATTTCCAGCATCAGCATAGCTGCCATTGTACATATAAAATACAATAATGAAAAAGCTAAAAGACGCAACAAGTTGAAAGCCATTAAAAACTAAAAATGTAGCACCACAAAGCTTCATAAAAGGCTTATTTTTAGATACTTGAATAATGCTGTGGTAAAGATCAGTCAAATTAGAAAACATGGTTTTAAATGATACTTCTTTTCTATTTTCCATGTGTGATGAATCAATTCCTTTACAAAACAAAGCTGGCAGAACACCCAGAACAGCGCATATGATACCTACTACTATTGAAAGTTGACGAACGCCAACAGCTTGCGTAGCAAAGAGGTCTTCATCAGCAATAAGAACCCAAAACCAAGGAACAATCATCCAAGCAAATTGCCCCATGATTTGTGAAAAAGCCATTAAACGAGTTCGTTCGTTGTAGTCAGAGGTCATTTCATACCCTAGCCCAACAAGAGGTGCAGCGAACATGGTATTACCAACTAAAAAGATCATGTAAAAAATTAGGAAATACCAAAAATTATAGGATTGCGTATTAGCTGGGTTAATTTGCCATAAAACAACAAATAGAATACCGCTAAGAATTGCACCCACAAAAATGTAGGGTCTTCTGCGGCCCCACCTTGACTTTGTGTTGTCTGAAATGAACCCCATAATTGGATCTGTAATAGCATCAAAAATTCTTGGCAAACCACCTAATAAGCCAGCAAGAAAAGGATCCATGCCAAAGGCGGTCAATAAAAAGAACATAAAAATACCTAGTGATCCTGGCAATAAATTAAGCACCAAGTGGCCGGCTCCAAAGGCTGTCTTTTGGCGAAAGGGGACTCTGTCTTTTAAGGGGGTGAGGTATTTTGACATATTTTTTATCTGTTTTTAGACCTTTATTTCAGGAATTAGTATTGTTTGTATCGCTTGCGCTGATATTTGTATCCGTACACTTTTTTCATTTAAAATTATCTCGGTTGATTTGGTTTCAAAACCTTCGTTAAACAATACAATTGCTATTGAACCATCAGGGTTCTTAGCAGCTGTTACCATTAATGATGCATCGTTTATTTCGTGCCCGATTACAATAGCGCCGGGTCTTATGTATTTACTAAAATGACTTAAAACATAATAAATAGGGGTAAAGTATACTTCATCGATATCTGGGTCAACAAGAACTGGTGCAACACACCAGTTCTTAAACCAGTTAGGACCACCTTGTTTATCTAGGACCATGTTCCAATCTACCCAACCATCAACCCAATTGTTAAGGCATCCTATAATGTCGCGAGCATATCGGTTAACAGGAGCGTATTTTGGATGTAAATGTTTTTGTTCTTTTGGCGCCCAATCCCAACCCCAATCAGTAGCTTCTTTGCTCCAATACCATTTGTCATCTTTCCATTTAGGAACTTCTGAATCTGCGCAAGCTTCTGTTTGAATTAAATATTTGTTGGGTGCCTTGTTGTGCGCGTATTGTAACGCCTCAGGAAAATAGTCGTAAGTGCTTTCGTACCAATGTATTGCTGTACCTGAATAATACTTTGATGAGGCTTCATCTTTGTACATTTCATCAACCCATTCTTTTATTCCTTCTCTGTTTTGGTCGTAACCTAAAATTTTAACGTTGGCTTTGTTGTCAGATTCAAGCTTAGGCCCTAAATAATTTTGCACAAAATTGGTCATCTCAGCAGGCGAGTAATGCATGCTTTCCCAGTTGTTTCCATTGCCATGAGGTTCATTTTCGACCGTAATTCCCCAAATGTCAATTCCCTCATTGTGATAAGCATCAAAGTATTTAGAAAAAAACAAAGCCCAAGTATCGTAGTATTCTGGAAGCAGTTTGCCACCTACCCATTCTTTGTTGTCTTTCATCCAAGGTGGCGCTGTCCAAGGTGATGAAATAATATTGAAGCCATCTTTTGAAATTGCCATTGCATCTTTAATCATTGGAACAATGTCGTTCAAGTCCTCTTTAATAGAGAAGTTTACCAATTCTTTATCACCTTCAACAGGCGCATAAGAGTAGTTGCTTAGCGAAAAATCGCAAGAATTTATGTGTGTTCTGGTAAGTGAATATTTCGCGCCGGTTTCTCCAAAATAAGCCTCTAAAATCTTCTTTCGGTTACTAGTACTCAGTTTGTTAAGTAAATACGCTGAGGACTCAGTAAAAGAGCCGCCAAAACCAGTTATAGTCTGAAACTCTTTTGCAGGATTAAGTTTGAGAATGCTTGTTGGTTCATTAACAGAAAGTACCGTGATTTCTTTTAATTGATTGCCGTTGGCAGATGTTTCATAAACCTTTACTTCTAAGGCACTTTTTTTATCATCACAGCTAGACATAACAAAGGCAAAGATTAAGAAAAAACAGATTTTGAATGATTTCATTTTTCGGGAATTTAGACTAGTTATTTCTAGTGTTCTATCATTTCAAGTGTTGATGGAGGTAATAAAACATCTTTCATCATTAGTTTTTTATCGCCACCATAAGTTTTCACAATTGGATTGCCGTTTCTGGTTAGACCTTTAAATTTTGCTTCATCAACTAAATTCCATAAGGCAAATTTTACTTCACCTTTCAATGTTATTAGTCCAAAGTGGTTTTCTGAACCCTTGATGTTTACTACATCTTTCCATTTTTCATCAAACGCTTCAAAGAAAAAGCACGACAAGCCTGCTTTTTTAGTCCAATCTCTCATGTGCCTGAAGTAAAGCGCTTGTTTGTATTCGTCCAAGGCCTTTGAACCGGAGTTGCCATAAAAATCATCTGAAAAACTGGCCCATCCTGTCTCGCCAATGTGTATTGGTTTTTTAATTCCTAATGAATCCATGTAATTGGCAACACCATCATATTGAGAGCTGGCGTATTCTTTTGCACGTAACATAGCAGCGTTTATTTTTTTGACCTTAGAAAATTTAGTTTCCGAACGAGGAGAATGCCAAAAAAAAGGATTGTAGTGGGTGTCATGCATTGGGTAGGTATGCATAGAAATATAATCAACGGCGTTAATTAACTTTATTAAATCCTCATTATGGTAATCGTGATGTCCGCCTCCCCATGAAGCAAAGTTATCTGAGCTAGTTATCCAAAGGTCAGAAGGAAGCTCGCCGGTTTCTTTTAAGCTTTGTAAATGATCTACCCATTTTAGAATAACCCAAGGCTGAACAAAATAGCTAGCGGCCCACTTTACCATTGCCTCATTTCCCACTGCTAATATTTTAACAATGTCAGGATGTTGTTTTGCTAACTCTACTAATCTGTTAACTTCAACCGTATTGCTTTCAACGTCTTCATAATAGTGATTCGGATGGTCTGTCCAAGCGTTTTCACAGTCAATCCAGGCGCCTAACATTACATACATTTCAAAATTTAAATCTTCTTTTTTTAGCTCTTCAATTGCACTAAGAACATTCGAAGCATGGTCTAAGTGAACGTTGTAGGTTCTCAATATTTTAACTCCCATCGCCGACAATATTTTCATATCTTCCTTGAGCTCCTCAACCAATGGTTGGACTTTTCTGCTGCTATCCCTATATCCTCCGTAAGATATCGCCAAATAATCTGGATTACCAAGAATGTCTTTTGCGCTTAAACTAGGTTTTTCTTTCACAGAAATCGATTTAGATTCATTACCGTTATTACAACAGGCCAGTACTAGAGTAGCCGATGTAAAAAGACTAACTATTTTAACGGCTTGGAGATTAAACATTCTACTTACAAATACTTTTCAATAGGGATACCTTAATACTCGATATTTCACCACTGCGATTAAAAACCATGGTTGATAAGTCTTTGCTCAAGCTGAGGCCATCCATTAATATGGATTTTTTACCTTTAAACATTATTTCAATGTTATTTTGTTCTGATAGATGATAAATAATCGGAATTTGGCAATAGGTAAAACAAATAGAGTTTTCAATTAAGTTAAGAGTTTCAGGCTCTTGATTTACATTAACATAATCAAAAGCTTTAGGTTCTTTTAAAAATTCATCTACTCGCAGTAAACAGGGGTTGAAAACGATTTGCCCACTTTGCACAATTACGCCCAAATAACCAAACCTTGATAGAATATCTTCTTTAACTTGGCCGGTCATGCCTGGTTGCTGAGCACCTTTACCGGCTGGTGTATGAGAGTAAGGGTCAGTTGGAAAAGCGCCATATAATTTTGGTGATTTATGTACTCCAATGCCTGCGTTTATTTCGTAATAATGCTCTAACAGTCTGCCAATTGTTTCTGAGCTTTCGCCTGCTTCAACTGCTTTTAAACAACACTCCTGAACAGCTAATTGTAGTTTAGAAACCATGTGCCAGTATATTGAGCCTAATCCTTCGTATCCAAAGAAGGTTCCAGATCTACCTGTAAAAGCTTTGTGATTAAAGACTTCCTCAAAAACAGCTAAAAGCGTAACGCTTTCTTTTTCAATAAGTGACTTATGATGGGTTTCCTTTAACTTTTCAAGAGCATTTAATAAACTACTTGCGTTATTAAAGTTGCTGTTAAAATGATACTTCCCGTTTACGTCTTTTTCTATAATTTCAGAGTTACCTTCTTTTAAAAGGTTTTGTAACAACTCAGAGCGCTCAACCGCATAGGCAGCGATGATATTTTTGTTTATAAAACCTGTTAGCTCTTTGTTTGGGTACAACAAATAACTGTATTGGTTCGCTCTAAATAGCTTGCTGTTTTTTAATGCGTTTAATAGTTTAAGACAGTTGGAAGATGAAACATACCCTGAGCTCAAAGCAGCTACTTGCCCTTCCAACATTTCTTCTAAATAGTCAATAGAGATTTCGCTTTTCCCTTTTACGGTCATTAAATTGTAAGCATGGTAAAGACCATCTTCTCTTCTGTTGGCATCAATAGTGTGTTCTAAGTACTTTAAAGTGGTTTTTAAAAAAAGTTTTAAGTTTTTAATTTCAATTGGGGCTTTATGACCGGAATATGCTTGTTTATATATGGTTGATCGATAGTTGCTACCGGCCATGCCTAAACCATCTAAAATGGTTTTTCTATCGTCATCAGAAATTTTACCTTTTAATAAACCTTCATGCGTCAAAAGTGTATTGGTAACGCTGTTGTAAAAGCTTAAAAGTTCTTCTGATATGTTAACGTTTTCAATAGTCGATTTAGCAATAACGTTTTCAAAGAACTTTAAAAAGCGTCTTAAATGATTTAAGGTAACAACCGAAACACCATTCCCAACTAAGGCATTGTTTGCATCGTTCCATTCGGGTCTTTGAGTGTTAAGCCAAATACCAGCTTCTGGAATAAAATTAGATACTTTAGCTAAAACCGTAGCCAATATTTTTTCTATAAAATTTACTTTACAAATGAAGAAGTTTTCATCTCTTAGAAGCGCTCCATCTGCACCAAGTTCTTTTCTTTTGTTGTTAATTTTTGTGTCTAAGTCTAGATCAAAATCGATGGTATCTTTTGGGTTTTTTAGTAACTCGGGATAACTTTTTATTTTGTAAGGAACGTTAGCATAAACGAAAAGGTCATTGTTGAAATAGCTTTCCAGTTTACCTGGATTGTACTTTTCAATAGATTCTAAAAACTTCAGTAAGTAGATAATTTGATGATCACCCCAATAGCCAATGTACGACCATGGATCGTCTGGTTCAATGGTTTCCCAATCGAAACCACTTTTGGTAACTCTGTAAGGATTGTATCCATCAAAAGTAGTAGCGTTCAAAAACTTATGAATCATACTTTCAATGTACCCAGGATAGGAAAGCGCTAAAGCTTCCCAGTTTTGAAAAATATCCCTCCAATTACCTTCGTAGTCTAATATTTTGGAGCCATCACCTTCATTGCGCGTATTAATAGAAAACTTATTCCATGGTCTGCTTGGATCACCGTGGCGTCTACTAAACTTTAATGGCATGTACTCCAAACAGAGTCTTCTAAAGTTCTTATCGTCACTATCGTAGCCGATTTCTTTCAGTTTGGAAAGTGAAAACAACTCTGGTAAGTCATTTAGAAGGCTTTCCGATGTTCTAAAAACCTTTTTATTTGCTTTAGCTAGATAATTTTTAAAATCCCATTTTTCGATGTTGTAATTGTCGTCAAAAACACCACCTCGCATAATGTTAAACAAGGTGTTTGAAAAATGGCGAGTGTCTTTAAATTGATCGGCAGTTAATTGCAAGCCATCTGAAGAAGCGTTTAAATTAATTAATCGTTTGGTGCCTTCTTGGATGTCGGTATTAACTAGTTCACGTAAATCCCTATTATTGGATATTTTATCAGATAAACTAGCGATTGACGAATGCGTTTGGTTCACATTAGCAACCATCATCCATTCTTTGTTAGATTTGGCGGGAAGACTTATTTTAGTGGAGATAAGATAAGCCCCTTTTTCTGCCTTCACATCAACCTCTTGAGTGACGGTAAGTCCTTTTCTGAATTTTTTTAACTGCAATGAGGATAACAGATATATTGGGTTTTCTAAGCCCAAGGACCAAACAACGTTCGCTTTTAGGGCTTCACTTGGTTCAGCTTTGTCAACAATGATAGCGCTTAGCGCGAAAATTCCTAGCCCAGTTGTTTCTTCAAGCTCACTTCTTTTATAAGCATCTACTAAATTACTTGCATTGTTTTGTAAATCGGAACTTACTCCATATGGCATTATGTTTTGAATGCCATCAATTACAGAAACGTCAACAGCAGCATCTGATTCATTCAACAACCAAGATTTTTTCACAAACCCAAAAGCATCGCTTGAGTTCCATTGGTATCTAAACGTTATTTCTAAATCGTGGTTTACCTCTTCAAAAACTATCTTGTTACCATAAATGTTCTTGTAAAGATTACGTGTGGTTTTATAAACGCCATTAAACCTTTCAGAAAAAGGTTCCCACAGATTAGTGGAGTTGTTACTCTGAATTCTTAAAAGTGTTTTACTGCCGGTTATCTCTGAAGACTCGGTGATTGTATCATCAGTATAATATGGGAAAAGCGCACTTTCACTGTCTTTTCTTCCTGCTGTTAATCCGCCATTGCTTGAAATAAACATCCAGTGGTTGGAGTCACTAACAATGCTCATAAAAAATGGCCGCATTTCATCGCTATTGGCTATTTTATAATAACGCTCGTTATCTAATTGAACACATTCTATTGAACTGGAAGGGTTAATAATATCTTTCATTAACAATCAATAATCTAAAAAGTAATATAAAACAATAATTATGGAAACTGAATTTTCTCAAAGTGAGCTCCAATTTCTTTTTCAGTTATGCCTTTATCATAAGGGTTTAGCTTGTGTATTTTTTTTAAAGCATAATAAGCTTCTCGAGGATAAAGTTTATATAAACCATCCTCGTTAGCAGGACCCTTTCCGCATACCCCAAACCATTCTTCGTTCATATTGTTTTTACCTTCAACAAAATCTTCAGAATAGCCACCGTTATTCCACGAAGCATTGTTATCGTGTTTATCCAGATTAAGCGTTTGTCCATATTTCCACCATCCATCGCTGAATTGAAAGGTAAAGCCGCCTATGGCGTTTCCTGACTTATTTTGAGTTGATGTGTTTTGATATATCTCTTTCCAATTGTTTATAATGTAACGGGCTTGTGCTTTTTGGTCTTCATTGTTTTCTAAAGCGTTGAAAGCGTCAGCACCAAACTCAGTTAAAACCACTGGTTTGTTTAGCTTTTCTTTTACCGCCTGAAATGCATTATCAAAAGAGAGACCTCTGTAAATGTTGGTTCCGAAGACATCAATGTCTTTACATTCCTCGGCAATTATATCTAGATGCAATAAATCTCCATTGCAAATGGCAACCGGGGTGAATTTGTCAATGTTTTTTATAGCTAAAGTGGCCTCGTTAAATAGCTTATACATACTTCTTGCTTTGTCATTAGAAACATTGCTTTCTGATGGAAGGTTTTCTGATTCAGCACCTTCCCATGATAAGCCATAGTTGTTTTCATTTCCGATAAGGTACATTAACAACCCCGGAGTGCTTTTATATTGAGTAGCTAGTGTTTTGATTTCTGATAGCAGTAATTCTTTTGTATCTGGGCTAGCATAATCGGTATTAGGAACCCATGCTCCCTTTATGTTTAGACCATACCTTCCAAAGGAATGGTTGAGCATGGTGTAGATGCCATAATTCTCATAAATGTATTGAATCCATTTGGCCGGAACGCCAGTGTATTGTCTTATTGAATTGACACCAATATCATTTAAAAGGGTCATTTCGTTTTTCAAAGCAGCTTTGATTGTTGTTTCAGGTTGACTCCACAAGCTATACTCGTAGTTTTTACCAATTGGAATATAATTCCAATTCATACCATTAATTATAAATTTTCGACCATTAACAATAAAAGGGGCTTCACTATTATCTAAACTTTGTGAAATGCCATCAGGTTGACAGCAGGAGCCTAAACAGCAACAGAGAAGAAAAAGGCTGAAAAGATATTTATGCATGATGAGAATTTAATTCAGAACTTCTCGGTAGGAGATGATTTTTATAATTGATATTAAAAATTGGTCTAGGGTTTGGATAAAAAAAACAGGAATGGCTTTTGAGCCATTCCTGTTAAATTGTTGAACAAGATGATTGCTACTTTACAAGCACTTTGTGTGAGGATATACTGTTCTCGTTTCTTACTGTTACAATGTAAATTCCAGAAGAAACTGAAGACATATCTAAAGTTCCGATATTACCATACAAGCTGGTAGAAGAAACAATAGTTTTCCCAACGATATCGTACACTTGTACTGTATAGTTAGATAAATCATATCCAGAAATTTGGATTTTCTTTTCGCTAAGAAGTGAGATTACTTTTAACTGCTCAATGGAGAATTCTTCAGTAAAGTCAGTGATACATTTATCACAAGCTTCCCAACAAAAACTAGTAGTAGTTACGTCTGCCATTACATCAATGGAACGGTTAGTAAAATTACCAGAGGTGATAGTACATAATGAATCTTCAGAAGGATCTAAAGTTTCTTGACCTGTCCAGTTGTCATAAGTGAATTTATACTCATAAGCACCGTTAGCTAAAGTCAAGGTAGTTTCCCATATTCCGTCATTATCAGTGTCGCTCATTGGATTACAATTACCACACCATCCGTTGAAAGTACCATTCAATTCTACCGATGTAAATGGATTAGTGTATTCGTTCATGTTAACAACAAAAGTTACCTCAGAAGAATCAATTGAGCCCGGACAAGTTCCATCAGAAGTACAGAACCCAAAGCAAGTAGAAATTGTAGTATCGTTCATAACCATAGACATTAATCTATCGTTAAACTGACCATTAGCACAAGACTGACCTGCTATGTTTTCTTTACAAGCCCAGCTTGGGCAATTACCATTTGTAAATGTGTAGTTTCCGGTAAAACCTTTAGGTCTCCGAACAACAATAGTGTAAGTACCATTACTGTTAGCGTCAACCATTAAGTTATCGCCTGGCACACCAAAGCTTGCTCCTCCTGCCAGGTAAACACCAGATGAATCAACGGTAACTAAGTTCATATTTACATTGATTGTTATTTCAACTGTATCCTGAAAAGGAGGTGGAGGTGCTGATGCTCCTGGCGCAAACCAAACGTTGTCAGCATAATACGTGTTTCCGTTTCCTGCGTTATTAAAATCGTAGAAGATGGAAACTCTATCGTAAGTATTCGTGAAATTAGTAATTGAGAAATCAAAAGATAAAGTATCCCAACCACCGGAGAAAGCAGCGATTACGTCAACTTCAGAAAAGATACCAGTATTTGTTTTGTCTTCAACCTTAAGCCTAGTAGCTAATGTACCAGAAGCTTGCGAGAAAACAACAACAGATAGAGTAGTGCTACCTGTTCCAAACG
>CAJIZE010000026.1 GCA_905181855.1 uncultured Flavobacteriales bacterium | reverse complement strand
AAAGCTAAACTAGCAATACCACAACTATCGGTTGATCCATCATCAATTTGAGCAGCTGTTATAGTATCATTTCCGTATGCATCTAAATAAGCTGTAATATTTTTAGTTACTACCGTTGGTTTAATGGTATCCAAAACGGTGACTTGCGTTGTACAAGTTGATGAGTTTCCATCTACATCGGTAACAGTTAATGTAACAGTATTTGCACCAATATCACTACATGTAAAAGAAGTTGAATCTAAAGCTAAACTAGCAATACCACAATTATCTGAACTTCCGTTGTCAATAAACAAATTGTTAATACTAACATTCCCCCCCTTTGCATTTAACCAAATGGTTGTGTCGTTATAACAAACAGCTAACGGTGGAGTGCTATCAATCAAAACCTCAATAGTGTCTCTTTTAATACATCCAAAAATATTGGTTAATTCTAAATTGTAAGAGTTGCCAATTTTACCATAAATGGTATCTTTAGTGCTTCCAGTATTCCAATGGTATACATATGATCCACTTGTGTTGGCAGTTAACTTCAAAGAATCAAAAGAACAAATTGCTTCGTCATTACCTAAACTAAAAACGGGAAGTGTATCAACAGTTAATTCAACGGTATCTGTTTTAACACATTGCTGTAAACTGTTATCAATTACTACATAGGTACCTGAATCGGTTACTTGTAAATACCTAGAAGAATCTATTTTATTGAAAACCCCCATTGCTTTTTGATACCAATTGTATTCGTTTAAAATACCTGCATCAAGGGTAACTGTATCCCCATCACAAAAGGGTCGGTCTCTTCCAAGTTGAACAGAGGCGTAACTAGAGAAATATCCATATCTACAACCAGAACCAGTGCCGTTAACCATTCCGCAATGAAATACTCCTTTTGAATTGGTAACAGAGGTTTGAGCATTCGTAACTATTGATGTATTGTTGTAATTTACATTGTACGCTTTAATTTTACCATTGGTTCCTGGTGCATCGGTGAAATTTAATGGGTTAATAGCAACATTAACACCATTACTTACTAATGTGAAGTCATTTATGATCCCTGAATCCGCAAGTAAAATAAGTGAGAAATTAGTTGTTGAAGATCTTGTGAAAGCAATTTCTGATGAACCAGAACAACCTAAGGGTGGAACCAACGCCGTCCCCATTTCACATGAATAGCCGGTGATATGGGTTACGTAAACAGCCTTTGATGAGTGTATAAACGTTGAAGCCCCAGTAAATGAGGTATAAGAATAAATAGCACCCTCATTTAAAACGAAGTCAGCCATGCCTGTTGAATCATCAATCCATATTTCAGTATTGTTTTCTGTTGCAAAAATAAATGCGTGGTCATTGTTGCCTGCTGGCCCTTTAATAACTATGTGATCAAAGCCTATTTGGCTTGTGCCTACAATTTGGTCACCCAAAAGATCATTACATCCTCCCCAGGTGGTTAAAATGCTATCATCTTTTATAGTAATTGCTATTTTTTTGTCAGAAACTACTTTCGTTCCACCGGGTTTAAGAGTTCCGGTTTGCGATAAACTTCTGCAGAAATATGTTTCACCTTTGTTTAAAGTAATTGTAAAGGGAAATCCACTCGGATGCCCTAATAAATTTTGAGTTGGTGTAATGGTTATTGAAGTGTTGTTTTGTGTAGCAACAATATCAAAACCAGCATAGGCACCAGGGGTTCTTGGGGTACTGTTATTAAATTTGTTTTGAAGTGGAATGTAAAATTCTTTATCTAACGCATTCTTGCCTTTAAGAATGAAAATATCCGGATTGTTGACCGGGTTTACCTCGTAGTAAGCGGTAATTGGATTGGTTGCCTCAATCAGAATTCCTTTATTTAAAACATTGTTTGCAGGTTTATTCTCAATTTGACCAATGTATGGTGTCATGTCTAATTCAACGGTTCCGTTAGAAGGTATCGCGATTGTAATTGGTGTAAACGCACCATTAGCGGGCATCGAAATTATTGCTTGTGACGCAGCACCAAAAGCGGTAAAAACAAGTCTTACTGGTCTATCACCATGACCACTTGTTACCTCAGGTGCAACAAACCAAAACTCATAATCAACCTGAGCTTTTGTCTCGTTTAAGAGCAATAAACTTAACGATAAAATAAAAAGTTTTAATAATTTATGATGCAATATTGTGAACTATAATGGTTGAGTCAATTAACGACTGTAACACAAGATTAAATTTTTTTACGTTAAATTTTTAATATTTCGTAAATGTAAAAAGAACCTATCAAATTACGAAGGTTATTTTTGTTCTGTAAAAAATAAATTGATGAAAATATATCACAATCCAAGATGTAGTAAAAGTAGAGTTACTTTGCAGCTTTTGAAAGATAAAGGAATTGAACCTCAGGTGATTGAATACTTAACTGTACCTATATCTGAGCATGAATTATCTGAGTTGATAAGCTTATTAGGAATAACCTCTGAGCAATTAATTAGAAAAGGGGAAACTGTTTACAAAGAAAAATTTAAGGGTAAAACTTTAACCGACCAGAAGTGGATTGATGCAATGATTGAACACCCTAAATTAATGGAAAGGCCAATAGTGGTTAATGGAAACAAGGCAGTTATAGGAAGACCGCCAGAAAATATTGAAAAGTTGTTTTAAGCTGATTCTCGTTCACCGAATATACGTTCTCCTAATTCAGGGTTAAACCTA
Source organism: uncultured Flavobacteriales bacterium (assembly GCA_905181855.1). Lineage (GTDB taxonomy): Bacteria > Bacteroidota > Bacteroidia > Flavobacteriales_G > Salibacteraceae > JAAZVO01. The sequence goes on along the minus strand of CAJIZE010000026.1, from coordinate 3,221 downwards.
TCTATTAATTGAAGTGTAATCCAATAAGGTAAGAATATTGAAAGAAAAATTAATAACCAAAATGCCATTGTGATGATAGCGAAAAATAACAATACTCCTAAAATATCCATTTCTTAAAAATTTCATCAAAATTAAATTATTAAACCTAACAAACGTTAACTTTTTTAGATTTTGCCGACTAATTTTACCAAAATTTAAAACCATGAATTACAGAATAGAAAAAGATACCATAGGCGAAGTACAAGTGCCCGCGGATAAATACTGGGGAGCACAAACGGAAAGATCGAGGAATAACTTTAAAATAGGTGTTGAAACGCATCAAATGCCAATTGAAATAATAAGAGGATTTGCTTATTTAAAGAAGGCTGCGGCACATGCAAATTGCCAGTTGGGAGCTCTACCTGTAGAAAAAAGAGATGCCATTTCAGCAGTTTGTGATGAAATTTTAGAAGGAAAACTTAACGATCAATTTCCGTTAGTAGTTTGGCAAACTGGTTCTGGTACGCAGTCAAACATGAATGTAAACGAGGTTGTGGCAAATAGGGCGCATGTACTTGCAGGAAACAGTTTAAGCGATGCTGAAAAAATCATCCATCCAAACGATGATGTAAATAAGTCGCAATCGTCAAACGATACATACCCAACAGGTATGCATATTGCATCTTACAAAATGGTAGTTGAAACAACCATTCCAGGTATTAAGATGCTTAGAAACACGCTTGATGTAAAATCAAAAGCATTTAAAGATGTGGTTAAAATTGGGAGAACGCACCTTATGGATGCTACTCCGTTAACAGTCGGTCAAGAATTATCGGGTTACGTTTCGCAATTAAATCATGGTATTAAAGCGCTTGAAAACACATTGGCTCATCTAAGTGAAATTGCTTTAGGAGGAACGGCAGTAGGAACAGGCATTAATACACCAAAAGGATACGATGTATTGGTAGCTGAAAAAATTGCAGATTTTACAGGGTTACCATTTATTACAGCCACAAATAAATTTGAAGCCTTAGCGGCTCATGATGCTATAGTTGAAACCCATGGTGCTCTCAAGCAAATTGCGGTAAGTTTAATGAAAATCGCAAACGATATAAGGTTACTTGCTTCAGGACCCAGATCAGGAATCGGTGAATTAATAATTCCTGCTAACGAACCCGGGTCTTCAATTATGCCTGGTAAGGTAAACCCCACGCAGGCTGAGGCGATGACAATGGTTTGCGCTCAAGTAATGGGCAACGATGTTGCTGTAACTGTTGGTGGTATGAATGGTCATTTTGAATTAAATGTTTTCAAACCAATGATGGCCTATAATTTATTGACTTCTGCCCGATTATTAGGCGAGGCTTGCATTTCTTTTAATGATAATTGCGCCGTAGGTATTGAGCCAAATCATGCGAGAATTAAATCACAATTGGACAACTCGTTGATGCTTGTTACTGCATTAAACACACATATTGGATATGAGAAAGCAGCAAAAATTGCTAAAACTGCTCATGCTAATGGAACCACATTAAAAGAAGAAGCGATTAATTTAGGGTACTTAAATTCGGAACAGTTCGACGAATGGGTCGACCCTTCAAAAATGATAGGATCATTATAGATTGAACAAATAATGTAGAAAGCCGCAGTTAAGAATTTAGCTGCGGCTTTTTTTGATTTATTTATTGTTAAGGCTATTTACAAAGCTTTTGATTCTCTGTTCTTCTGACTTTTTAGAAATCAATAAAGTGTCGTTTGCTAAAACTACAATATAATCTTCAAGTCCTTGAATAATGGCCTTTTGGTTTCCTTGAATATGAACTACTGTGTCTTTTGTTTCGTGTAAATTAACTTGATCACCAACAACTCCATTGTTGTTCGAATCTTTGTCAAGATGGGTATACAGAGATCCCCAAGTACCTAAATCTGACCATCCGAAATCAGCTAATACAACATCAACATTCGATGCTTTTTCCATAATTCCATAATCGATAGAAATGTTTGGACACTTTTCAAATGCTTGCTCAATAAACGCTTTTTCTGAAGATGTGTTTAAGGCTTCATTTCCTTCAGAAAATATCTGATGTAGATCATTCAAATACTCATCAAACGCATTTATAATAGCTTTTGAATTGAAGATGAAAATTCCTGAATTCCAATAGAAATCTCCACTGGAAATGAATTGTTTTGCTAATTCAATGCTAGGCTTTTCCATAAAGGTCTTAACCTTTTTTACCCTTTTATCAGGGTGAGAGTCTTCATCCATAAATTGAATGTAGCCGTAACCAGTATCAGGTCTAGAAGGTTTAATGCCCAAAGTAATTAAACTTGAGTTATTTCTTGCTTGCTCAATTGCTAACTTAATCGTTTCCGTAAAAGAATCTTCTTTTAAAACCAAGTGGTCAGCAGGTGAAACAACAATAGTGGCATTGGGATTGGCTTTTTTTATTTTATAGGCTGCAAAAGCAATACATGGAGCCGTATTTCTTCTAAGAGGTTCACAAAGAATGTTTTCTTCAGGAATTTGTGGCAGCTGATCGCTTACCAAATACTTATACTTTTCATTCGTTACAACGAAAACCTTTTCAGGTTCACAAGTTTGCATAAATCGATCAAAAGTTTGTTGTAATAAAGTTTTGCCAGTTCCTAAAATATCGAGAAATTGCTTAGGCTTTGAAGGAGTGCTCATTGGCCAAAATCTGCTACCAATACCTCCAGCCATAATAACGCAATAGGTGTTTTCCATATAAAAAATTGTAAGGTAAAAATACTATTTTAACTTGTCTATTGAGGCACAAAACAATGTTAAATGTCTGTTGTGTTTACTTCAGCAACAGCATTAAATAAATATTTTTTATTTGAGTTAACTTCTGTGCAAAGATACCTGGTGCGGCGTTTTTCGCCTAAAGTGAAGAGTCTGTTTTTGTGTTTAAATTGATCACCAATATTTAAATTTTCTATAAATGTTTGACCGTTTGAATTCAATTTTTTCAGCTCCCTATATAAACCGGTATGACTAACCGTAGAAGCCTTCGGTTTTATTAAGTAGTCATTAAACTCAGCTAGTATGTTTTGAGGGAAAAACTTGTCCGAAAGATAAGGCCGAGCCAATTCGGTGAACATTTTTTGCCATTCAAGACCGTGCGGAGTGGCTCGTTTTTTTGTAGATGCATGCACTTTTAAATGAGCTATTTCGTGCAGCAGAGTTATCAAAAATGAGTATTTATCTAAACTACCGTTTA
>CAJIZE010000025.1 GCA_905181855.1 uncultured Flavobacteriales bacterium | reverse complement strand
TACTACCCCCTTTTGATAAGAATCCAATTCTGATTCATAATAATCGTTTAGCACAATTGAGTTTGCTGTATTGCCGTCTATGGTAGCAACAACATCATGACCTACACCATTACCAACTGTATTTATACCGTTTTCATCAAATAATTTAGCAAATAACATTGGTTCATTATCGGTTAATCCACCCGAAACAAAGTTTTCATCATTTAAAAATAAGTTAATATTTGGCCCTGTATTATCATCTGGTGCATTGGCCGAAACTCCTCCAATTTGATGTGACTCGTATACTCCATTGGCATCAAACTCCGCATTATCAGAATAAAAAGAAACCTTACCGGTTCCAAATTCTAAGTCAATGTCTTTCGGTACAACAAATGAAAATTCAAAACTCCCGTTTCGAGCACTAGCTTTGCCTTTAAATATCACGTCTTTTTGTTGACCATAACCAAACACTCCGTCACCATCATTGTTTAAAGTAGAGATACTTTTCATTTGGGCATAAACCGTTGGGTAAACGATTCCATTGTAGTTTGGAATTATTGTATTTGAGTAATCAGCAACATATCCAGAAATTGTAATTTTATCTAAAGCTCGCATTGTGTCGGGCACCTCTGATGTAATAACATTCATTTTCGGATATGCCAGTTTTAAAGCAGGGTCTCCAATTAATGAGAAACATCTGTTGTTTATCGATGAACCAGCATTAACTTTTGTGATTCTATTCAAATCTCCAATTCTGGGAAACTTTCCATTTGCCGTTTTTTTGTAAGCCACCTTATTGAATTCTCTAGCAAGATCGAAATTTGGCGTAGAGTAAACAAGACGAGTTGTTGTCAGTAAACCTATTCCTCCTCCATCAGGATTTAAAAACACATATTCACCTGCCGAAACTCTAGATGGATCATCAAATCGTGTGAATTCACAAGTAGCGGTTATCCATAATGGTAATTTATTTTTATTAGTGAATTGATTAATATGTGGGACTTCCAAAACGCGTTCGTGTGCCCATCCTAATTCACCCCCATGACCTACATAACTTAGCATTAAAGCCCCCTGGTTTACTCTTTTCAATAAATCTTCGGTTGCTTGAGGGTATCTTTTTCCACCAGGCGTAGACTCCTGTTTATAGGTATCGAAATAAATTTTATCCACATTATACTCTGCATAGTTGGTATCTACATACAAGGCCAATTTATCACAATCTCTATTGTGTAAATTCCCATCTTCATCGTCAGCTACAAATGCTGTGATGTTTCGCCATGCACCAAAAGTGGATTTTTCATAATACCTTTTAATCTTGGCAACAGCATTAGTCGCCTCAGCTGTTGTTTGAACGGGAAGTCTACCTATTCCAATATCTACTTTATGGGAAATGCTTTCCCCTTCGTTAGGGTCTAATAAACCAAAATAATCATCTGTAACGTGCGAAGTTGTTGGTGCTGTCACATTGTTAGACTGATAGGTAGGAACTAAGTTTGTGTTTCCTGTTAAAACATCTTTATAATCATAAGACGCATCGCCGAACAACAATAAGTATTGCGGAAACAATGTTGAATCAGAACCAGCCCTTTCATAAAACATTCGAACGTAATCTTTAATGGCTGTAATATCTTGTTTACCAGACGAAAACTCATTATAAATTTTATCGCAAGTAGTTACGTTAACTAACAGAGTGTCAACCTCGCGATGAAATTCAGCTAATTGCTCAGCATGGCTTAAAAATTTTCGATGGGTAATGATTAGCATTTCTGCTTGCGATTGGGCATGTAAGTTTTGATTCTCAACCTTACCAATTAATGATGTAGGTGATCTCACATTATTATCGTTAAAAGCTACAAACTCATAAATGGTATCTGCTGCATAAGAAAATTGATACAGATTATTGGTTTTTGAAGCACTTATCTGTTTCACATCATTGTGACTTGTAACATCCCATATACGAAGATTGTTCTTTGAAGATTCAAGTTGATAGCTTATCTGAGGAGAATTTAAATTTTCTATATCTCTAAAGAACACTATTTCATCATTATACTTTAATTCTCTTGTAGCGAAAACCTCAATGTAATTTAACCACCCAACGGCATTAGAAACCTTATCTGATAATTTAAGGCTTATATTAACAGTTGGACTGTTTGGCTTAAAATCCAATTCCATTTTACCTAGAGTTGCATATTGAGTTGTATAATCTTGAATTACATAATCAAAATTTCGCTCTACTGAAAAAATTGTATTTGGAATAGAAAGTACAACATCACTTGCCCGATCTAAAGATCTTACAGCCAAATCAGCTACGATTTTTACATCTTTATTCAAAACAATATTTTCGAAAACAAAAGGAATCGACAGTGAAGATATTGTACCTAGCTTTTCTCCAAACCAGGTTTTACCCGATTTTATCAAATTATGCAAATCTCTTTCGTAATACTGATGATCAATAAACTGGCTAACAACAGTTCCACCATTTGACTGTGCATTTACGTTTCCAATTCTCTTTGGCGTTCCAATATCATAATCCAATGAAATAAAATAGTAATTCGTATCAGTATAAATATTCCATTTATGGCTAAAGTTATTGTTAAGGTATTTCCACTGATGAGGCCCCTGAGCATAAAACAAAATGTTGTCGTCATTATTGAATACTCCATCATTTCCATCGTCAATCAAAAGAGGAATCTCCTCTAGATCATCAATTCGTTTCGAACTATTCCCGATTGGCAGCACTCCTCCTCCATTTCCAAAAACTCTAATTGTAGAAGGGTCAATCTGGGATTCATCAATTCCTAATTGAGACAATAGGTTCGTATTTAACTTATAGATACCATCTGATGAAACCCCTATTTTATACCATGTACTAGCCCCAAGTACAGAGTTATTATTAAAATTACTAGCGCTCCTTTTACTTTTAGCTCCTTGCTGCTTCACATCAATGTTGTAGTCCCTTAATAAGTAAAACTGCCCGTTATTATCCTTCCTGATAGGAAGAACTTCAGAACTTACCATTGGTTTCTTTCTATAATAATCAGTAGAAAAAGACAATTCATAGTCGTTCTCAAAATGTTTTTTTGAGTTATTCAATAACCTTAACACTTCGCCAGTTGCGATTTCTTCATCTAAAATATTAATAGTAACACTGCTTGCTTCAAATCCAAAGTCTAATGAAGTATTCTTAAAGAAACGAGGCAACAAATCAACAGAGGTTGAATAACCACAATCAGTACAATACAAAAACTCAACTACCTTTTTTTCAGAGAGTTTTTCAACCACTACTGTAAACTGATTTCCAGAAATATCTTTATTCTGTCCAATTAGTGAAACACTGAGCAACAAGAAAAGTGTGGTTATTATGGACTGAATATTAGGCTTCATGATGCAAATCAAGTGTAAAGATGTGTTAAAGGCCGACATAACGATTAAAAAATATGGTTATTGTTAAATTTATTACATTTAAGCATTCCGAAAATCTTACAAGAAAATATTCGTATCATTGCGAATTGTTAATTTCTTATGATTCAAACGATAAGACATAAAATCCTATTTATCACAGCGTTACTGCTAATCACCTCGGGTATTGCAAAAGGCCAAGACCCCACATTTTCGCAGTTTTACGCAAATCCACTTTATCTTAACCCTGCTTTAACAGGAGTAGATAGGTGCCCTAGGTTTTTAATGAACTACAGAAATCAATGGCCTAATATCTCTGGTCAATTTGTAACTTACTCCGCTTCTTATGATCAACATGTTGATGCTGTAAGTGGGGGTTTAGGGGGGATGGTCATGGCAGACATTGCTGGTAATGGAATTCTTCAAACCATTAACGCATCAGCTTTTTACTCTTATGAATTATCAGTAACTAAAAAGTTTTCGATCAGAACTGGCTTTCAAGCCACTTATGTTCAGAAATCAATAAATTGGGAGGAACTAACTTTCCCTGACATGATCCACCCTCGATATGGATTCATATATCAAACCAATGAAATTCCAATTGAAAACAACGTAAATTATGTAGATTTTTCAGCAGGTATAGTTGGTTACACAAAACAATTTTACGGTGGTTTTGCTGCTCATCATTTAACTACTCCAGATGAAAAATTTCTTACTACCGGCGAAAGCGAATTACCTATGAAACTAACTGCTCATGCAGGATTCTATCTACCTTACAACAAAAGGCATCCGGATGACGGATATTTTTCTCCTAATATTTTATTTCAGCAGCAAGGAGCGGCTACAACAGGGAATCCAAATGCTCGACAATTAAACTTTGGTTTTTACACCAAAAAAGGACCTTTAGTTGCTGGGCTATGGTATCGGTTTGAAGATGCTATTATTGCTATTATTGGAATCCAAGCTGAATATATACGGTTTGGATATAGCTATGACATTACTACTTCACAATTAAGTTTAGCAACTGGAGGAGCACATGAAATATCATTTGCATTAAATCTAGACTGCAAACCAAAAAGGGTCAAATTCAGACCGCTAAATTGCCCTAAATTTTAAATTATAATATTTTAATCTTATTTTTGTTCGATTATACAAAATGTTGCGTGTTATGCGAAATCTTCAAAAAGTACTTATAGTAATATTAATAGGCACTCTTGTTTCTTGTGGAAGCGAGCAATCGTCTATTACAGGATGGAATTTTAATGACTCCAGAAATGGTGGATTTGAAAAAACTCCGTTTATGGAACAAGAAACCGGGCCTAACTTAGTTCTCATTGAAGGTGGCACCTTTACCATGGGTCGAGTTGTAGATGATGTTCAATACGAATGGAATGCCACACCTAAGAGAGTTACCGTTTCTTCCTTTTACATGGATGAAACTGAAATCACAAATTTTAACTGGTTAGAATACCTACATTGGTTAAATAGAATTTTTGCTTTAGATTATCCTGAGGTAATTAAAAAAGCCTTGCCCGATACTTTAGTTTGGAGAAGAAAATTATCTTACAACGAACCTTATGTAGATTACTATTTAAGACATCCTTCATACAGAGAATATCCTGTTGTTGGTATAAATTGGTTGCAGTGCAATGATTTTTGTCAATGGCGAACTGATCGTACAAACGAGTACATTCTGATTAGAGAAGGCGTATTAGAACATTATGTAACTCAAATTGCTGAAGATAACTTCAATACTGATGCTTATTATGCTGGACAGTATGAAAGTGGTAAAAAAATTGAGGGTCTTGTCGATTTAAATCCAAATGGATCCGGTTATAGAAGAGTTAAAATGACTGATGGTATCATGTTACCAAAATACAGACTACCCACAGAAGCTGAATGGGAATATGCGGCTTATGGTTTAATAGGAAATTCACTTGGTGAGCGTGTGATAGAAAGAAGAACTTGGCCTTGGAATGGACACCAAGTAAGAAACGCTGAAGAAAAGCATATTGGTGAAATGATGGCTAACTTCAAAAGAGGGCGTGGTGATAACATGGGACTAGCAGGAAAACTTAATGATAATGCTGATATAACAGCGCCTGTTTACCAATACTGGCCAAATGATTACGGTCTTTATAACATGGCGGGTAATGTTTCAGAATGGGTAATGGATGTATATAGACCTCTTACTTTTGAAGATGCTCAAGATTTTAATCCGTTTAGAGGTAATGTTTTCAAAACTCAACTTAGGGATGAAGAAGGATACCTTGCTGAAAAAGACTCTTTAGGTAGAATGCAGTACAGAGATGTGACTGAAGAAGAAAATCAAGACCGTTGGAATTATAAAAAATCCGACAACATTAACTTTGACGATGGTGACTTTGATTCACATGCTAGCGATTCACATTGGAATGATTATAGTGGTGAAGGAGAGGAAACACCTGAATCTGCATTTGTTTATGACTACGCAAAAAACACACTTATTAACGATAACGTAAGAGTTTACAAAGGTGGTTCTTGGAGAGACAGAGCTTATTGGATGAACCCTGGAACTAGAAGGTATTTGGATGAGAAGCAACGTACGGCGTATATTGGATTTAGATGCGCAATGGACAGAGTTGGTTCTCCAAAAGGATTAGGCCAATAGATAACAAACCTATTGTTAATTAAATTTCAAACCCTATCTGAATACTCAGGTGGGGTTTTTTATTTTCATCACATGGAATTACTAGATCACTTTTTAAAACTAAAGGCTGTTTCAACTGACACTAGAAACATAAAGCCCAATTCAATTTTCTTTTCTCTTAAAGGTCCAAATTTTAATGGTAATAAATTCGCCAAGGAAGCTATAAAAAAGGGGGCTTCCCTTGCAGTAATAGATGAAGTAGAATATCAGAATGAAAATACCATTTTAGTTAAAGACGCATTAAAATCACTTCAGGATTTAGCTAGAGATTACAGAATCCATCTAGGATTAAAGGTAATAGCCATAACTGGTTCAAACGGGAAAACTACCACCAAAGAGTTATTGGTTAATGCTTTATCGAAGAAGTACAATACTTATGGTACACCCGGGAATTTCAATAATCATATTGGAGTTCCACTTACCCTTTTAAATCTCCAAAAAGAAACTGAGATAGCCGTAATAGAAATGGGAGACAACAAACCAGGTGATATTGCTGAGCTTTGTGAAATCGCATTACCCGATTATGGCTTTGTAACTAATGTTGGCAAAGACCATTTGGAAGGATATGGAACTATGAGTAAAAATATTCGAACAAAGGATGAGCTTCATAAGTACTTATCTGAAAACAACAACTTTATTTTTTACAACAGCAACGATCAATACTATAACGACTATACCATTAATACAGATCATAGCTTCGATATATCTTCTTTATTATCCAAGAAAACAATTAAACAAAATGCTAGTAACCCATTTGTTAATTTCAGCATTAACAATGAATACTATTCCACTAATTTAATTGGGGATTACAATTTAATAAACATTATAACTACCTACAGCATAGCTCATCACTTTAAGGTTAGTAGCGAAAATATCGGCAATGCAATTTCTAATTACGAACCTGAAAACAATCGTTCTCAATTTCAAAAGACCGACAACAACCAATTGGTTTTAGACGCTTACAACTCAAATCCATCTTCTTTAGAATTAGCATTATCAAGTTTCAGTAAACTTGACAGCTCATTAAACAAAGGCGTTATTTTAGGTGATATGCTAGAGCTGGGTGGCATTGCAAATGAAGAACATATCTCAGCACTCAAACAACTTGAAAAAATGAACTTACACCTGGTTATTTTATGTGGTTCTTTATTCTTTCAATACAAAGAAGATTACCCTTATCTTTTTTTTAAATCAACAAACGAAGCGAAAGTTCATATTCAAAATAACCGAATTGAAAAAGCCCTGCTGTTGTTAAAGGGTTCCAGAGGCAATAAACTTGAAGAATTAGTTTCTATACTTTAACTAATCTTTTAATATACTTCTTGAGATTATGATTTTTTGAATCTCCGTGGTTCCCTCATAAATCTGCGTTATTTTCGCATCGCGCATTAACCTTTCAACGTGATATTCTTTAACGAAACCATATCCTCCATGAACTTGTACGGCTTCAACCGTTGTTTTCATAGCGATCTCAGATGCATAAAATTTAGCCATTGAGCTAGCTAGAGCATAATCCATTTTTTGATCTTTTAACCAGGCAGCTTTAAGAACTAAAAGTCTTGCAGCTTCAATTTCTGTTGCCATATCAGCAAGTTTAAATTGAATAGCTTGATGTTTTGATATTTCCTTACCAAATGCTTTTCTTTCTTTAGAATATTGCAAGGCTAGTTCATAAGCACCTTGAGCAATTCCTAAGGCTTGTGAGGCAATTCCTATTCTACCTCCTTCGAGAACTTTCATAGCAAACTTAAACCCAAATCCATCTTCTCCAATTCTGTTTTCCTTTGGAATTTTAACATCTTGAAACATCAACGTATGCGTATCCGATGCCCTGATACCCAATTTATTTTCTTTTGCTCCAACAATAAACCCTTCCCTTTCTCTTTCAACAATGAATGCATTTATTCCTTTATGGCCTTTTTCTATATCAGTTTGAGCTATTATGATATAATAATCAGCATGACCACCATTTGTTATCCAATTTTTTGTGCCATTTAAAATGTAATGATCTCCATTATCAATTGCCGTGGTAGATTGAGATGTTGCATCGGAACCAGCTTCAGGTTCTGACAAACAGAATGCTCCAAGTTTTGTTCCTGTAGCCAATGGAACCAAATATTTTTGTTTTTGATCTTCATTTCCATATGCTTCAATTCCATAACAAACCAACGAATTGTTAACAGATACGGCAACCGAACAGGAAGAGTCATATTTTGAAAACTCTTCCATTGCAAGTGCATATGAGACTGTGTCCATTCCCCCTCCTCCATACTCTGGGCTTACCATCATTCCCATAAAGCCTAATTCACCGAGTTGTCTCATTTGCTCAACCGGCCATTCTTGCTTCTCATCTCTTTCAATTACGCCCGGTTTCAGTACACTAATAGTGAAGTCTCGTGCTGCATCTCTTACCGCTTTCTGCTCTTCTGTCAATTCAAATAACATGCTCTATTTTATTTTGAAATATTGAAATCAAATGTACTTTAATTCAAGAACAAAACCCAACTTTGACTTCTATGGAAAACTCGACTTGGGTTGTAGGAGGAATCATGTCAGGCTCATCACTTGACGGTGTTGATTACACGGTTTCGAAGTTTAATTACTCGAAAGATAAATGGACCTTTAATATTCAATCCACCAATACAGTTCCTTTGCCAAAACACTTGGTTGAAGAATTAAAAAAATCTGATTCTTATTCTATAAAAAAACTAAAATTTCTTGATGATTTATACGGCAGATATTTAGGTGAGGCAGTAAATAAAATAAATAAGACTCAAAAATTAATCCCGTCTATAATCGGGCTTCATGGTCATACCGTTTTCCATGAACCTAAAAGAGGTTTTTCTACTCAAATTGCAAACGCTTCAATTATTGCTAACATAATAAATATCGAGGTAATATCGGATTTCAGAAACCCAAATATTGGATTAGGTGGACAAGGAGCACCATTGGTTCCTATAGGTGACAAAATGCTTTTCGAAAGCTATAAGTATTGCCTAAACTTAGGAGGCATTGCTAACATTTCCTCCAAAGAATCTGATGGGAGAATTCTTGCTTTTGATATTTCCTATTGCAATCAAGCTCTAAATTACCTAGCAAATCAATTGAATTTAGAATATGACAACGAAGGTAAAATAGCCGAATCAGGTAAACTCGATTATGAATTACTTAAAAGCTTAAACTCGGATCCTTTTCTAAATTTGGTTGGAGCAAAGTCATTAAATAATCAGGACTTCAAACTAAAATACAAACAAAACCTTGACGATTGTAGCTCGGTGGCAAATGCACTTTTTACGTATTGTGAATTTATTTCAAATCATATATCGAAGTTTTTGGTGATTGAGGGTTCAACATGTTTGGTGACTGGAGGCGGTGCATTTAATAGCTTTTTGATGGGACTATTAAAATCGAAAACAAAAGTTAAAATATTTGTTCCTAGCTCGACTATTATTGAGTCAAAAGAGTCCTTGATATTTGCATTTTTAGCGTTATTGAAAAAGCTTAATATTCCTAATGTCTTAGCTGAATATACAGGTGCTCAATCTGATTGTATCTCAGGCACTTCATACAAGCCTATTGAGATGTGAAAATTCATGGCTAGTTGTCTTTTTTATCCTCTAATAATCTTATTTTCGCCGCTCTCTAGTATTGAGAAATAAACCATGATTTGTTTGCATGAAAGATTTACTTAAGAAGTTTGAAAATAAAACTCCTGGAATTGTTTTTGAATGGAATGATTCGGAAACTGAGGCTCAGGGTTGGCTAGTGATTAACTCTTTAAGAGGAGGCGCAGCCGGAGGCGGAACAAGAATGCGAGTTGGGTTGGATAAAAGAGAAGTTGAATCTCTTGCTAAAACAATGGAAGTAAAATTTGTTGTTTCCGGCCCTGCTATTGGAGGTGCGAAATCAGGCATTAACTTCGACCCAAATGACCCCCGAAAAGCTGGTGTATTAAATAGATGGTATAGGGCAGTTGCTCCACTATTGAAAAACTATTATGGTACAGGTGGTGATTTAAATGTTGATGAAATTCATGAAGTTATTCCGATAACCGAAAAATTTGGTGTTTGGCATCCGCAAGAAGGCGTTTTAGAAGGTCATTATGAGCCCAATGATTCTCAAAAAATTAAAAAAATTGGTCAGTTAAGAACTGGTGTAAAAAAAATAATTGAAAACCCTAAATACAGTCCTGAAGTTTCAAAGAAATTTGTAATTGCTGATATGATAACAGGTTATGGTGTTGCTGAATCAGTTAAGCATTATTACAATGAATCAAAATCAGGTAACCTAAAAGACAAACGTATAATTATTCAAGGTTGGGGTAATGTTGGCAGTGCTGCGGGGTTTTTCTTAGCCAAAGAAGGAGCAAAAGTAATTGGTATTATTGACCGAGATGGAGGGTTAATAAATACTAAAGGTTACAATTTGCAGCAAGTTACAGAATTGTTTTTAAATAAAGATGGAAATAAATTGAATACTGAAGTCATGTTGCCTTTTAATGAGGTTAACAACAAAATTTGGGACATAAAGGCTGATGTTTTCTTGCCCTGTGCTGCATCAAGATTGGTAACGAAAGATCAACTGAATAGAATGATAAGCTCAGGAGTTGAGGTTATTTCAGCTGGGGCTAATGTTCCTTTTGCCGATAAAGAAATATTTTATGGCCCTATTGCTGAACATGCCGATAATAATTTATGCCTGATTCCTGATTTTATTTCAAATTGTGGAATGGCTAGAGTTTTTGCCTACCTAATGCAAGACCATATTAGCATGACCGACGAGGCGATTTTTAAAGACACTAGTGATATAATCAAAAAAGCAGTTGTAAATACACTTAAAAGGCATCCACAATCAACTCTATTTACCAAGACTGCTTTCGAGATTGCTTTAGAGAAGCTACTTTAATTATCTAAAATTTATTTGTATGTATATTTTAATGGTTGTCATTTTTGTTTTAGGGTATGTTGCCATTGCCCTCGAACATAAAATTAAAATTGACAAAGCTGCCTCTGCTTTATTCATTGGGGTTTCAACATGGACAGTTTATGTTTTTGGAGCTGAAAGTATTCTCAACTTAGATTATTCTTTATCGGTAAACGAAATACTTAGAAATGGAACGGTTCTACTCGATAATTTACAAGCATTTTTATTAGAAAATAAAGGATGGGAAAATCTAAAGCATAATAATGTAATAAATCATTTCATCGTTCATGAGTTAAGGCACCATATGGTGGAAATATCTGAGATCCTTTTCTTCCTTCTTGGAGCCATGACCATTGTGGAATTAATTGATGCACACGAAGGGTTTGCAGTAATTACTAAAAGAATAAAAACCACTAATAAAGTAACGTTAATGTGGCTACTTTGCTTAATCGCTTTTTTCTTCTCTGCTGTTTTAGACAACTTAACTACTGCTATTGTTATGTCTGCCTTAATTAAAAAATTAATTAGGGACAAAGAAGATATGTGGTTTTTTGGAGGTATGATAATCATATCAGCAAATGCAGGTGGAGCTTGGTCGCCTATTGGTGATGTAACCACAATTATGCTCTGGATTGGTGGTCAAGTGACTGCAGGAAATATTGTTACCAGTATTTTTATTCCTTCATTGGTAGCAACTTTAATTCCTCTATTGATTTTAACTTTTACTTTAAAAGGAAACATTACGTCTCCCAAGTCAGATAGCGATGATGATTACAGTCCGATTTCATACAAACAAAGAAACATAGTTTTCTTTTTAGGTTTAGGAGCTCTGTTGTTTGTGCCTGTATTTAAAACTGTCACCCATTTACCTCCATTTATGGGTATACTGTTTGGGTTATCTGTGTTGTGGATTGTAACTGAACTAATGCATAAGAACAAGAGCGTTCATGAGCGTAAAGAATATTCTGTAATTGGTGTATTAACCAAAATTGACGTGCCTTCGGTTTTATTTTTCTTAGGAATTTTAGCAGCAGTTGCTAGTCTGCAATCAGCTGGTCATTTAACTCAGTTGGCAACTGTTCTTGACGTCAGTTTAGGTGACGCTTTTGGTGACGATGCCAAAATATTTTCTATTAATATAATTATTGGTTTCTTATCATCAATAGTTGATAATGTTCCTTTAGTTGCAGCTGCGATGGGAATGTATCCTATGGCAATGTATTCTCAAGATCACATGTTTTGGGAGTTTCTTGCCTATTGTGCAGGTACGGGCGGGTCATGCCTAATCATTGGTTCTGCTGCAGGTGTTGCAATGATGGGAATCCTAAAGATTGATTTTGTTTGGTATCTAAAAAAGATATCTTGGCTTGCCATTATCGGATATCTATCAGGTGCTGTTACATACATCCTTCTCGTAAATAATTAAATTAACAGTTTACTGTGAGTACTTTTAATAAAGGCGCTCGTTTAGGGCTTGGCATTAGTAGATATTTGTGTAACTGAAATATCTACTGTAAACTTTCGTTAATTACACCACTATGCTAAACTCATTGCTATTACAAATAAATGTTGCTGAAGCAGCCGAAGCCGTTGCTGAACAAACTCCTCTTGAAGTACAAATTTCAATTTGGGAATTATTAGTTGGTGGCGGATGGTACATCATGATACCTCTTGGCATATTATCGATAGCAGCCGTCTATATTTTTATTGAGAGGTTTATAGCTATCCGTAAAGTAGAAAAAGTAGACCCGACTTTCATGAACAATATAAAGGATTTCATTTACGATGGGAAAATTGATTCAGCTAAATCTTTATGCTCCGAAACCACTAGCCCTTTTGCTAGGATGATCGAAAAAGGAATTTTAAGAATTGGTAAGCCCTTAGGCGATATCTCTGCTGCGGTTGAGAATGTGGGAAAGCTTGAACTTTATAAATTAGAAAAAAATCTGTCCTCCTTAGCAACTATAGCAGGTGCTGCACCAATGATTGGGTTTTTAGGCACTGTTATGGGAATGATTAATACGTTTCACCAAATGTACACTGCAGGTAATAGTGTAGAAATTGATCAACTTTCTGGAGGAATTATGCAAGCGATGGTAACTACTGCTGCTGGCTTGGTAATTGGAATTATAGCTTATGTTGGCTACAACGTATTAGTTGCCAAGGTAGAAAAGGTGGTTTATAAAATGGAAGCTACTACCATAGGGTTTATGGATCTTTTACAAGAACCTGCTTAATAAGATATTATGGCTATTAAAACGAGAAATAAAGTAGATGTAACATTTAGTATGTCTTCAATGACTGACATAGTGTTTTTATTGTTGATTTTCTTCATTATAACGTCAACTCTAATTACACCAAATGCGTTGAACATTTTACTTCCACAATCGAGTCCAAATAGAGCTAAGAAGCAAACAGCAACCATCGAGGTAACTCAAGATGGCACTTATGCTTTAAACGGCGATGTAATCAGCTTAGGTGAAATAGAAGGTCAACTCAGAGCTCAAATGCAAGGAAAAGAAAAAAGCATCCAAGGAATAGTGCTAAAGGCGGATAAGAATGTTGCCTTAGAATACGTGGTTAATGTTATGGATATAGCCAACCGCAACCAATACAAAATGGTATTAGCGACAAAAGGCAAAAAATAAATGACTTCTAAATCATATACTAGTGAACAAAAAACTGGTTTAATAGGCACTGTACTATTTCACCTTTTTTTACTTATATGTTTTTTAATGTATGGTTTAACAAGTATGGATCCTCCGCCCGATTCTGGTATTGCTTTAAATTTTGGAACAAGTGATTTTGGAATGGGCGAAATACAACCTGAAGAAACTTCATCATCTGAAATTACCCCCACAGATCCGGACATTGTAGATGCCGCACCTGTAGAATCTAACCCCGTTGAAGAGGAAGTTATAACACAAGATGCGGTTGAAACTGTTGAGGTTCCCAAAGAAGAAGAAAAAGAAAAACCTGAAGAAAAAAAATCAGAAATAAGTGACAAATTAAAACAAACACTTAGTAATGCCTTCACAAAAAAGCCAACAACAGGAAACGAAGGAACCGACAATAAAAATGGCGACAAAGGAAAAGTTGACGGAACTAAAGATGGCTCCAGTTATGACGGAAAGAGTGGCGAAGGAAATGGATATTCTTACAACTTATCAGGCCGAGGCCATTTGTCTATTCCCAAGCCAATAGACAAATCGCAAGAAGAAGGAAGGGTTGTTGTCCAAATTTATGTTGATCCATCAGGTAATGTAATAAAAGTAAAAGCAGGAGTTAAAGGCACAACGACCACCAATAAAGCTTTATGGAACAAAGCTGGTGATGCAGCTCTAAAAGCAAAGTTTACACCCAACAGCAATGCCCCTGAACAACAAACAGGAACAATTACTTACATTTTTGTAATAGGGTAATGACCTATCAACAAGCGCTCGATTATCTGTTCAGCCAATTACCTATGTATCAACGACAAGGTAAGGCTGCCTTTAAAAAAAATTTAACCAACATAACCAAGCTTTGTGATGTTCTTCATAATCCACAGGAAAATTTCAAAACCATACACGTTGCTGGCTCAAATGGCAAAGGTTCTACTTCGCATTTAATAGCTTCTGTATTACAAAGTGCAGGTTATAAAGTTGGATTATATACTTCACCTCACTTAATTGATTACAGAGAGCGTATAAAGGTGAACGGAGTAATGATTGATGAGCAATCAGTAATTGATTTCATTATTACTTACAAGTCTAGTTTCGATAAAATAGAGCCTTCATTTTTTGAATGGTCGGTTGGTTTAGCTTTTCTGTATTTCAAAGAATTAGAAGTTGACATAGCTATAATTGAAACAGGTTTAGGTGGTCGATTGGATTCAACCAATGTTATAAATCCTTTGCTGAGTGTTATTACCAATATCTCTTTTGATCATCAAGAAATGTTAGGCGATACTCTTGAGAAAATCGCCTTTGAAAAAGCAGGAATAATTAAAGAGAGAAGTTCTGTAGTAATAGGCCGTTTACAGCAAGACATACATCATGTTTTCGAAAAAAAAGCTGAAGCTATGCATGCTAAAATACATTTATCTGAACCAACTAAATACTCTTCTGACTTAACCGGCAATTATCAAATTGAGAATGTTGCAACCGCAAATAAAACAATTGACTTACTAATAAAAAATTTCCGGTTTACGATTCCTGAAACAGCTAAGGTAAACGGATTTAATAAGGTGGTAAAAAACACTGGGTTACAAGGTAGATGGCAAATTATTAATTATTCACCAAAAGCCATTTGCGATGTAGGTCATAATATTGACGGCATTACTAATATTATTAAAATGTTAGCTAATGAAAGGTTCGATAACTTGCATTTTGTTTTTGGAATGGTAAACGATAAAGAATCAGATAAGATTTTATTGCTTCTTCCAAAAAAAGCAACTTATTATTTCTGTAAACCTAATATTCCGCGTGGCCTTGAAACAAAAACATTAAAAGATATAGCATCAAATTATAGCCTTTTTGGGCATAAATATGAATCGGTAAAACACGCATATTCAGAGGCTTTAAAATGTGCATCAAAATCGGATTTAGTGTTCGTTGGAGGCAGTACTTTTGTTGTTGCTGAAGTTCTTTAATTTTTTCCTTTGTTAAATTAATTATAAATGTATATTTGCCTCCCATTTGGGAGCTTAGCTCAGTTGGTTCAGAGCATCTGCCTTACAAGCAGAGGGTCAAAGGTTCGAATCCTTTAGTTCCCACAAATTATAAAAAGCCTTACAGAGATGTAAGGCTTTCTTGTTAAAAGGGACTGTTTCAGATAGTCCTGATGAAGTTAAATTTGGTAAAAAATCGAAATTAAAATTCCTGCCGCACACCCCCTATCATTAATAAATATGTTTTCTTTTCAAGGTAAGACTCTGTAAAAGGTATTATAATCTGACAGTTGTTTACGTGTATTTGTTAATTATACCTCTAATTCGCTCAAAAATAAAGTCTTAGGGATCACTCTAGCGGAGAATTGGTTAAAATTAACTGGTTGTCCGCTTTTTATTTTGTCCAAATCCTTTGTCAATAGCGGAATCAAATAGAAAATAGAGTTAACTCTTTTGGTCGAACTCTGTTGTTTTATTTGTCGTAATCTATTCCAAATGGAAACACTGAATTTTGTGTCTTCTTCTTTTGAGTGGAGAGAATTTGAACCCCCAGTACTGAATGATCAACTTTTAAACCTCGATTAGATAATAGCTGTTCTGCATCTCGATAATTCAGGATACAACGAAGATTGAAATATATCGCTTGGAGAATTATATCTTTTGGAAAACATTAATGCTTGAACATAGTTGTAGATTTAAACCAACACTAAGCTTTTGATTTTTCCCTGTCTTATATGCGACAGAACCCTTTATTATTTGCAGTCATGGTATGTATGATATGTTAAACCTTAACAAAAAAATAATGTGTTTGCTATTCCTGGTAATTTTGTTTAATATTTAAGGTAAATGATTAGACAAAAGTGTATCTTTATATTATAATTACCAAAAATTTACCGTTCGTAATTGCAAACTAACGGAAAGTCTAATTTAGTGATGAAATAACAAGATGATTGATAAAAAGTGTTTTACAGAAAGGGAATTAGATCGCATAATAGAAATGGCATGGGAAGACCGAACTCCATTTGAGGCTATTTTGTTTCAATTTGGATTACCAGAAAAAGAAGTTGTTAAGCTAATGCGCAGAAATATAAAGGAGTCTAGTTTTAAACGATGGCGTAAACGCGTTAA
Organism: uncultured Flavobacteriales bacterium; assembly: GCA_905181855.1. Taxonomy (GTDB): domain Bacteria; phylum Bacteroidota; class Bacteroidia; order Flavobacteriales_G; family Salibacteraceae; genus JAAZVO01. Next base: position 7,531 of record CAJIZE010000025.1, on the reverse strand, counting down.
TAGTGGTGTTAGCCAAAAGCATCTAAATACGAGAAATTCAGAGATTACCCGTTTTAGATGTTCTCGCCAAAGGGTGATTTCAGGAAATAAAATAAGCAAACGATAAATGGAATTATTTGAAAATCAAGATTCAATATTTCCGATTAAATATGCTGAAGTTCTCCAACGTGTTAGTAAAATAGATCCCATTAAGTATGGCTCAACACGTAACTACATAAATGGTTCGGTCACTTATTTATCGCCGTATATATCAAGGGGAATTATTTCAACAAAATTTATTCTTTCTGAAATTTTAAATAGAGGATATGCACCTGCAAAAATTGAAAAATTCATCCAAGAATTAGCATGGAGAGATTACTGGCAACAGGTTTGGATTTCCAAGAGAGATGGTATTAATCAGGATATAAAACATCCACAAAATCCTATCTCAATCTTGGGTATCTCACTATCAATTGTAGAAGCTAATACCGGTATTGTGGCTATAGACAAGGCCATTAATAAATTTTATACTACAGGGTATTTACACAATCACTTAAGAATGTACATCGCATCCATTGCTTGTAATGTGGGGCAGAGTCATTGGAAAGTTCCTGCTCAATGGATGTATTATCATCTACTCGACGCAGATTGGGCGAGCAATGCATTGAGCTGGCAATGGGTTGCTGGAGCAAATGCGAATAAGAAATATGTAGCCAATCAAGATAACATTAATAGGTACTGTTTTACTCAACAAAAAAACACCTTTTTAGATGTGTCTTATGAAGCGTTTTCTAACCTAAAAATTCCAGAAATTTTAAAACAGACTTCACCTTTAGTTTTAAAAACACCTTTGCCAATCCAAAAGTCAATAGTAATTGATGAAAGGCTTCCAACTTATATTTATAATATCTATAACTTAGATCCAACTTGGGGGAAAGACATTTCAGCAAATAGGGTTCTTCTATTAGAACCTTCTCATTTTTCTCAATTTCCTGTGGCACAAAATACGATTAGCTTTATTAGTAAATTTTCTGAAGAAAACATAGAACATATACAAGTATATATCGGTGAGTTTAATGAACTTATTTCTGCCTATAACTGCAAAAAAGTGCACTACAAAGAACATCCAATAAATAGCCATTATAGAGGTATTGAAGTGCCTAGAGACTCGATGTTTGATGTTAAAGGCTATTATCCATCTTTCTTCTCATTTTGGAAAAAATGTAAAAAACAGCTTGAATTTTGAAAAGGGAGGGTATAAATATTGTGTGGTTAAAACGTGATATTCGTTCTCAGGATCACGAACCATTATTAAGAGCTGAGCAGGCTGGTATTCCATATCATATTATCTACTTATTCGAACCTACACTTGTTGAGTATGCAGATACTAGTTTGCGGCATTTGCAATTTGTGTATCATTCTATTTTGACAATAAATAAGACTCTAAAACCCTTTAATAGAAGTGTGGAAGTGTTTTATGGAGAAGCTATTGATGTATTCGAATACCTAACATCTTCCTGCAATGTAAAAACCCTTTTCAGCTACCGTGAAAGTGGGATTCATATGACATGGCAGCGAGACAAAAAAATTAATCTATTATGTAAGAAGTGTCAAATTATTTGGCAAGAATCACAAAGAGATGGTATTCTTAGAGGAATCAAAAACAGAGATGACTGGAACAAACAATGGCACATTTATATGCATAAGTCAGTGATTGAAAACAGCTATTCAATGTCTAATCAAGAGGAACTTAAACATCCTTTTTTAGTGCCGAAAAAATTAGAAATTAAATATAAAGAATATCCTAAACAATACCAGCCAGCGGGAGAACAAAATGCTTGGCGATATTTAAATTCATTTGCCAAAAAAAGAGGGTTTAATTATCATAAACATATTTCTAAACCTACCGAAAGCCGAACCGCTTGCAGCCGATTGTCTCCTTATTTAGCTTGGGGGAATTTAAGTGTTAAACAAATCTTTCAGTTTATTGGCACACATCCTAACGGAACAAAAAATAATAGGGCTTTTTCTGCCATGTTGACCCGCTTGCATTGGCATTGCCATTTCATACAGAAATTTGAAGTGGAATGTAGTTACGAAACTGCATGTATCAATAAGGGCTACGAACTCTTACCACATGAAAAAAATCAAACATTTATTGAAGCCTGGGAAATGGGCAAAACAGGTTATCCTTTAATTGATGCTTGTATGCGAGCTGTTGAACAAACAGGATGGATTAATTTTAGAATGCGAGCTATGGTGGTTTCTTTTTTTTCACTGAATTTAGACCAGGATTGGCGCGATGGAACTTACCACTTGGCAAAACAGTTTTTAGACTATGAACCTGGGATACATTATACACAGTTTCAAATGCAAGCAAGCACAACAGGTATTAATACTGTGCGCCTATATAATCCTGTAAAAAATTCTCAGGAACATGATCCTTGCGGTGCTTTCATCAAAAAATGGATTCCAGAACTAAATAATGTTCCCGAAAGGTATATTCATGAGCCTTGGAAAATGACTCTAATGGAGCAAATGTTTTGCGAAGTTACTATTGGTAAAGATTATCCATTGCCTATCGTGGACTTGCAAGAAAGCGCTCGAATTGCCAGAGATAAAATTTGGAAACATAAAAAGCATCCTGCGGTGCAAAAAGAAAAGTGGCGCTTATTAAATATGCACATAAAAAGAAAACATAATGATTTACACTAAAAATGATATCAACCAGCTTGATCGAATTGCTCGATTAAAAATTATCAATTCGGTTACAGGTATTAAGCCCGCAAATCTTATTGGTACTATTGCAGATAAAGGCAACACTAATCTAGCAGTATTTAGTTCGATATTGCACCTAGGCAGTAAGCCTGCACTTCTTGGTTTTGTATCTAGGCCTTTGACTAAGGATGCAGGGCATACTTGCCGTAATATTCAAGAAAATGGATATTATACGATTAATCACATTCATCCGGAGTTCGCGAAAAATGCCCACTATACTTCTGCTAAATTTAATCAAGATATGTCAGAGTTCAAACATTGTAATCTTTCTGAAGAATATATTAACGGCTTTAAAGCACCTTTTGTAAAAGAGAGTACATTTAAAATGGGTCTGCGCTTTAAAGAGGCATTAGATATTAAGTTGAATGGAACGGTATTGTTTATTGGCGAAATAGAAATCATCATACTCCCAAACAATGCTTTTTTAGCTGGGGAAATTGATTTAGAAGCTACAAATGGAGTTGGTATTTCAGGGTTAAACAGTTACTATTCTTTGAAGAAAATAGCTAGCTATCCATTTGTAAGGTTGAATGAGATACCAGAATTTTAAGAATGAAAAAAGAACACCTTCCGAAAAAAATATGTACCGTTTGTAAGCTTCCTTTTACTTGGCGTAAAAAGTGGCAAAAAAATTGGTTCGGAGTCAAATATTGTAGTGAACGCTGTAGAAGAAATAAATGAAGCAAATTAACATCCTATTCCCAAATCAACTATTTGAAGAGTCACCACTTTTTGATATCAATGCACCCTTTTATTTAGTTGAAGAATATTTATTCTTTAAACAATATCCCTTTCACAAACAGAAAATAGCTTTCCATAGAGCAACAATGAAACGGTATGCGTCTTTTCTTAGGGAAGAAAAAAACTTTGAAGTATACTATATTGATTCTACGGAAAAGATTTCGGATATTAAATTGCTGATTCTTGAATTGAATCGTCGAGGCATTGAACATCTAAACTATATAGACCCTGTAGATAATTGGATTCAAAAGAGATTAGCGAAAGGTTGTTTAGAAAAAAATATTTCAACTTCTAGGTATGACTCACCTTTATTTTTGAATTCTAAAGAGGATCTCGCTAGTTTTTTTAGAAAAGATAAAAAGAAATACCATCAAACCAGTTTTTATACAGAACAGCGAAAAAAGCGAAATATATTGTTAGAGTCTAACGGAAAACCAACGGGAGGCAAATGGACATTCGATGCGGAGAATAGGAAGAAATATCCGATAAAAAAGCTTCCTCCTGTTATTCAATTCCCTCTTACAGATATTTATTATGAAGAAGCCAAAGTTTATGTGGAATTGCACTTCTCAGATCATCTAGGCAGTCTTACTGAATATTCTCTATATCCAATAAGCTTTGAAGCTACAAAAGATTGGCTCAATCAGTTTTTTGAACGACGATTTATGGAGTTTGGAACCTATGAGGATGCCATTGTTTCAGAACACTCTATTCTTAACCATAGTGTATTAACTCCCATGCTTAATGTAGGCTTAATAACGCCCAAAGAGGTTGTTGTTGCGTGTATATGCTATGCTAAAGAAAATAATATTCCTATAAACTCGACTGAAGGGTTTGTGAGGCAAATCATTGGATGGCGAGAATTTATACGCGGCATGTATGAATCCAGAGGAAGTGAAGAGCGTACCACTAATTTCTGGAAATTTAAAAAGAAGATGCCGGACTCTTTTTATGATGGTACCACAGGCATTCCTCCAGTTGATATAACTATTAAAAAGGTATTAAAAACAGGGTATTGCAATCATATAGAGCGTTTAATGGTACTAGGTAATTTTATGATGTTATGCGAGTTTGATCCCGATGAAGTTTATAGATGGTTTATGGAGCTTTTTATTGATTCATACGATTGGGTGATGGTGACAAACATTTATGGAATGAGCCAATTTGCAGATGGAGGTCTAATGGCTACCAAACCATATATCAGTGGTAGCAACTATTTGATGAAAATGAGCAATTACAAAAAGGGAGAATGGCAATCTGTTTGGGATGGCCTCTTTTGGCGATTTATGCATACCCATCGTGATTTCTTTTTATCCAACCCAAGATTGGGAATGCTGGTGCATATGTTTGATAAAATGCCTGTGGAGAAACAAAAAAAGCACCTTGAAAATGGTGCCGAATATCTAGAATCAATAACCAATTATAAATAAAACTATGTTATTTAATACGAGTTATCGTAACAAAGATTATGAAAAAGAATCTGATCATATGCTCGGTGAAGCATTCTCTTTTCTTGAAAAAATAAAAATTGGTGGAGTAGGATCTAGCCGTTTAGCTATAAGTCAATTAAGCCCTACTTTAGAGCCAAAGAATATACAATTAATAGTCACTAATTATGCGAATATTGAATTAAGACCGAAAGGTATTATCATTCATTTTGCTAATAGGCTAGATCGATATTCTTGGCCTATCCCGTTTTATCGTTTAACTATCTTTAGCTCTCATACGTTAAGTATTCATGGCGACGGAGACTTCATTCAGTTTGAGAAAAACCAAAACTATCACAATAATAAAAAGTTTATTCAGAAAATTATAAATCACAAAAACACTTCTTTGAGTCAAGAATATTATGATGGATAGTATTTCATACTGTTTAAAATGTAGTAAGAAATAAAAAGTTTTTTAAAAATGAAAAAAGTACATATTATAGGCGCAGGGATTAGTGGATTAGTTGCTGCTACTGTTCTTGAAAAGAATGGTTTTTATCCTATCATTCTAGAAGCAACAGATCGAGTTGGTGGAAGAGTAAAAACAGATATTGTAGAAGGTTATCAATTGGATCATGGATTTCAAGTTTTATTAACAGCTTACCCCGCTGCTCAAAAATATCTTGATTTAGACTCTTTAGATTTACAGAAGTTTTTACCTGGTGCCTCTATTTTAAAAAAGAATGGGCAAAAAATAATAGGTAATCCTTTAAAGGATATGTCTTTATTTTTTCCTACTCTGTTTTCTGGCATAGGAAGCTTTTCAGATAAACTTAAAATAATGAAGTTAAATAACCACTTAAAGAAAAAAAGTTTGGTAGCTATATTTTCTTTTAAAGAGCAATCTACGCTCTCATATTTGACGGATTTTGGTTTCTCAAATAAAATAATTAATGACTTTTTTCAACCTTTTTTTAGCGGAATTTTTCTTGAACCAGATCTTAAAACATCCAGTAGAATGTTTGAGTTTGTTTATAAAATGTTTGGGGAAGGATACGCAGCGGTGCCAAAAGCGGGCATTGAAGCAATACCAAAACAACTTTTCCGAAACCTAAAGAATACAACTTTCAACTTCAATACCAAAGTCGCATCGTTGAATGGTAGTGAAATAATGCTTGAAGATGATACTAAATTAGAAAGCCTGTTTACCATAGTTGCAACGGATGCAAGTAATTTGATTCCTAATTTAAAAATGAATTCAATAAAATGGAAGTCCTGCCATGTTTTGTATTTTGAAACTAAAAGTAGGGTTATTAGGAGGAAATTAATTGGTCTAATCGCTGAAAAAGAATCACTCATAAATAATATTTTTTACGCCACAAGTCTAAAAACTGCTACTCAAACAAAAAAAGAGTTGCTTTCTGTCACTATTGTTGATGATAAAAATTTAACGCATGATTTACTCATCAAACGTGTTAAGTGCGAATTGAAGAAGTATTGTGGTATACACTATGATAAATTCATAAAACATTACCATTTCCCTATGGCTTTGCCTAATTTGGTAGACTTGCAATACAATATGCCGCCTTCGGAAACATGTTTAGCGCCCAATATATTTTTAGCTGGAGACACACAATTAAATGGATCCTTAAATGCAGCTATGATTTCTGGGGAAACTGCTGCTTTGGGTGTTATCGAAAGTTGGTCAAATGCTATTCGTTAATTTTAGGAATGTTAAATCTTGAACCTAAATACTAGCGAAAATGTTTGAGTCCTTATGATATGACCATGGCAAGCGGTTAAAAAGTATGTTAAATACCATTATAATTAGATCACTTTATTGAAAAAAAACAGATAGAAAGTAGGATACTATTGTGTTTTAAAAGATTACAGTAACTTCCTAATCCCAACAAAAACTATAATCATAAAGGAGTACCATAGAAAAAAATAAACGATATACTCTTTATATCCTGAAACTAACATCAAACTTATTATTAAAAGCTGAAAGCCCAGCCCAAAGGTTGACAAAGCTGTCATGAGAAAATTTGGCAATCGTTTACCTGTAGAAGCATTTGAATCTAAAGTATAAATTATTTGATCAAAGACCCCATAAAGTGCTTTATAAAATCCGAAGAGAATATTTACATTTTTTTGTTTTTCCCCTTTTAAAGCTATTGGTGTCTCATTTTCAAAAATTCTACTTGTAGTATCGCCATTTACATCATTCCGCAAAATAACATAGTAATAATTATATAAAGTACCCTGTAGTTGAATTCCAAAAAATGCTAAAAAACTGTATATAAAGTTAGTATCTGTAACATACCAAAGTGCTATGAAAATGCATAGATTTAAAATGATATCTGCAACAGAGTCAAGATAGCGACCTGTGTAAGATGGAGTTTTCTTTACTCTTGCTAATTCTCCATCGGCAGCATCTAATATTGATTTAAATATTAAAAAAAAAGCTGCTGACCAGTAGTATCCTAAAAGTATACATAAAATAGCTATCAAGCCTGAAATTATAAACCATATTGTAACATCAATAGGTGTATATGAGGTTTCTTTAAGCGAATTGGCTATAACCCTCGCAATAGGCCTTCCATAAT
>CAJIZE010000024.1 GCA_905181855.1 uncultured Flavobacteriales bacterium | reverse complement strand
AGTAACTGAATCCATCAGCACCTTAGCGTTAAGGTTAGCAATATCTTGTGCATTCATAGGAACAGTAGTGTTTAACATTGCAATTTCAGATGCGTTATTGGTAATATTTGCAGTGTTATTGTTGATGTTGTTTTGGCTGTTAGCAAGATCAACCGTGTTATTTGTGACATTATTCTGGTTAGTAGCAATATCAGTTGTGTTTCCTGAAATAGTTGTTGCGTTGTTACTAATCGCAGCCGTATTACTAATAACCGAAGAAGCTTGGTTGAAGGCAGAAAGGTCAACCCCAGTAGCGTTGTCAATGTTTAGGTTGTTTCCAACAAGGCCAAGGTTTTGGTTGTCAGAGCCAGAGTTTTTAATCAAGGTTTTAAGCAGCGCAGTAGAGTCGGCAAGTTCAAAGGCTTGAGTTATGGAATCAGAGTTAATTTTTAATAAATTGGATACGGATTGCGCTAACGCGGCTTGTATTAAAGTGTCTTGCGATTGGTTGGCTGCATTTGTAGTATCAATTTCTAAGTAGATAGACGCTATATCGCTGGTTGCAGTATCCATTTGCAAAAAGAGAGTTATAACATCTTGCGCTTGATTTAGGCCTGATAAATCAACATTGGTTCCGCCATCAATTTTAACCGAATCGCCTTGCAGGGTTAGGTTTTGGTTGTCAGAACTTATTACGTCTTGGAAAGTTAAGTTACCACTACCATCCGTATGAAGCGCTTGCCCAGTTGTACCATCAATATTTGGATAAATAACATTACCTAGTTTTAATTTACCTGAGGTAATAACTGAATCAATAGAACCGTTTCCTAGCTGAATAGTGTTTGAGTTTGTTACAATAGCCCCCGACCCAATAGCAGTTGCATTTGAGAGGTTTGCGCCCGCAACATCAGCTCCTTGGCCAACAGCGGTGTTGTTGTTTCCTGTAGTATTAGACATTAAGGACCCTTCTCCTATAGCTGTGTTGTCTGCTCCTGTAGTAGTGCTTCGTTGCGAAAACCTACCAATGGCGGTATTAAAACCCCCATCTTTATTACTGTATAAGGCTTCTTGCCCGACAGCTGTGTTGTCTGCTCCTGTAGTATTTTCATATAAAGCTTTTGTGCCTACACCAACATTATAAGAACCCGTAGTATTAGTATTAAGCGCATTAAGGCCAAGACCTATGTTTTGCTGAGCGCCATTAACACCACTTTTAACGATGTTGTTTGGCTTAGCTCCTATGAATAGGTTTTGAGCACTGTCTTTATAGGCATCTGTAAGAGAGTCAATAGAAATTAGTTGTGACTGAAACAGTTTATTTAAAGCTATGCCCTGCCCGCCCGAAATTAAAAGCGAATCATTAGTTCCGTTTATTAAAATATTCTGGATTTCATTCGTAGAACTAGAATCCTTAAAAGCTTCGGATTGCACCATAGCATCCAGGGTATTAATATTGAACGAGTTGGCGTTAATGAGAACTCCTAAGGCAGACACTTTATTTTCAAATAGCGTACTATCGTTACTGATTCGTTGCCACAAAAACTTTATGTTAGAAGTATCGTTTAAGTGAGAAAGGTCAATCGAGCCACCTGAACTTAAGTACAGACTATCTCCTGCTTGCATTAATTGTTGAATTTCATTTGTTGGGTCAGCATCGGCATCATCTACGGAGTCGGCAGTTGTTGCATGGTATGCGTAAGGAACCGAATAAAACCCAAAGCCGCCAAGACTTATAAAACTGGTTCCGCCGAGGGTATCAATTAAAACTTCAATAAAATGCTGTTTTGTAGACCAGTCAACAGTATTGAAATCACCAAAAACGGTTACTCCATTTCCTATTAAAAGGTTAATTAAGCCAAAATCGTTGGTAGAAACCGACACATGATTTTCGGTAAATAAAGAACTACCGATAAGGCTGTCTTTAATTTGAAATTGTACTGAGATGGTGTCGTTTCTTAAAACAGTTCCATTTAGGTCTCTAACAACAGCTTGGTACTGTATACCTGTGTTCTGCGCAAATAAGGCTTCTGTGATGCCTATGAACAAAAGGAAACAGGCGAGTATTGTTTTTTTCATAATGATGCAAATTAGGCGACTTGCTCGAATTTCGCATAAAAATAAGCATTAACAACTAATAAGCAAGTAAAAAACGAACTAATTAACCTGCATGTTTTCACTAAAACAAATTACAACTGCCGGTAGGTGTGTAGTATTTTTTTGTTTGACTCTTCGCTTAGAATTCGATCAATCGCTTTTTCGATTTCAGTAGCCACTTCTAAATACAAGTTTTCCGGTTGTTCATTTGCTTGAGACTGATAGAAAACTTGCAGTTGTTGAAGAGAATCAATTAGGTAAAAACGAATCCACCAATTTTTCTCTAAAAGTGTTGCTTTTTCCATTACCGGTAAAGCTTGCAAAGTGGCGGTGTTGTAATTTATTTTTTGTAAATATTCAACCCAGAATTTAGCAACCAAAGATTTGTTGTTTCCATTAAAATATTCGAAATTATCTTTAAAAAATAGCGTTTTGTTTTCAGCACCGCTGTTAGCATAAATTTCACATACTTTTAGCGTCATTACGGCGGAGCTTTCCTTTTCGTATTTTAACGCAGTTTCTACCCCTAAATCAGGTTTAAGGCGGTATATTCCGTTTAAAGCTTCACCAAGAACAAGGTATGATTCATCGGCTAATTTTTGCTGTAAAAAAGGTATTAATTCATCGGCAGAAAAGGAGTTATTAAGAACGTTAAGGGCTGCGGTTCTTACCTGTGGTTTTGGGTCGTCAACGGCGGCCTCAATGCACATTGTTTTAACCTTGTTTTGGCGGTATGGCAGAACAAGTTTTAACGCTTGAAATGCTTTTTCTCTAATAGACCAATGTGGGTCATTTAAGGCGAGGAAAACCAATTCTTTTGCGGCAGTATCGGTTTCAATATTACTCATCATAGATTGAAGCCCAGCCAGCCGAGCCTTATAATCATTTGAATGATTGTATTGATTTTTGAGCCAGCTATATTTCTTATTATCTACCCATTTAACTAACAATGTTCCGTTGGGGTCAAGCAAAACATTTATGGGTTTTTCCTTAATATTAAGCTTAAATGTTTGTTCCTTGTGCGACAAGGTAATTGTTTGAATTTCGGATGAGGATTCGTAAAAAATCTCAACGTCAATTGTTAGGTTATACTTAGGGTATAGGGATAAGTCTTGTAATTGTAAAAGCTCAATACCAATAAATGAATCTGGTGCCGAGCTCCAGTAATTAACTTCAATTATTGGATTACCTGCTGAATAATACCATTGATTAAAGAAGGTACTTAAGTCGGTTCCAGTTACCTCTTCAAATGCCAACCTTAGTTGGTGCGCTTCTGCAGCAGTATACTGATTTGTAGTTAGGTAGTTTTTGAGTCCTGCAAAAAATGCATCATCCCCTATTTGGCTTCTGAGCATGTGTAAAATATTTGAACCTTTGCTGTAGGAGTGGCGATCAAACATGTTGTCTACAGATGAATAGTTGAACCTTACTAAGTCTACGTTTTTATGTTTAGCCTCATCAAAATAAGAGTTTAGGTTGTTTAATAAATAATGGTCAGCGTCATCTTTTCCATATTTAGCTTCTCTCCATAAATATGGTGCGTAGGTAGCGAAAGATTCATTTAGGGTTAAGTTTGACCAAGATTCGCAAGTAACCAAATCACCAAACCAATGGTGCGAAAGTTCATGAGCAACAATATTTTGGTTGTCACCATCAAGCAGCTCACGGCTGTTTTTTTGTACAAATTCACCATAAATCACCGCTGAAGTATTTTCCATTGCACCCGAAACGTAATCACGGACAACTACTTGGTCAAACTTATCCCAGGGGTACTCGAAACCGAATTTTTTTGAGAAGAAAGACACCATTTCTGGGGTATGCTTAAAAATGTTATAGGCGTCGTTTTTGAAAGCAGGCTCTACCAAATAGCGAATCGGAAACTCGGTAGTGGTATCTTCAACAACAGCAAACTCGCCAACAGCCATCATAAAAAGATATGGAGCATGAGGGTTTTCTTGTGACCAATAATCTGTTCTTGTTCCGTTTTCGTTTATTGATGAAAAGTCTAACACTCCATTACTCAAAGTGGTGTAATTTGAGTCAACAGTAATAGCAATTTCTTGCGATGATTTAGCGTTAGGTGAGTCGAAAGTTGGAAACCAATGTGAACTGGCTTGTGTTTCGCCCTGTGTCCAGATTTGCTTTGGTTTGTTTAACTCGTCTCCTCTAGGGTTTATAAAATACAATCCTTTATCCGACCGAATTGCGCTACCAGTTTCATCAGCCAACTGTTCGTTGGGTTTAGCTATGTAGTTGATTATAAAAACCGCAGTATCGGTTCTTGTTAATAGGTTGTGCTTAATAATGAGTTTTTTCCCGGTATACTTAAAATTAGCTTTCTCAAACAATCCATTAATATTTTGTTCAACCAATTGAATATCCATACTTACGGCATCCAAAACCATGGAGTCTTGAGGGTAAAAACGAGGTGAAACAGTGAGCTCTGCTACCCCATTCATATAGCTGTTTGGCCAATCAAAATCAACATCTAATTTGGTGTGAATTAAGTCAAAAGGTAAGCTGTTTGTTTTACGATAAAGGTCAATCGGGCCAATTGGTCTAACCGATATAGTATCGAGGTTAACCATTTTTATTTCTGTATTTGAGTTTGGGCCCAAGACCGCGCAACCAGTGAAAGCAAAAACAACTAAAAAAAGGAAAGAAAACAAACGAATCATATCGAACAAATTAATGAATCAAAGATACGTATAATTAGGTGTTTTATATGGTACATTTGCCTCATGTATTCGGTTAAATCAGAAAACGTAGAAATTCAAATTGATCTAAAAAAGAACGGTCACCAAACAGAAACTCACATTAACGGAGTGGCTGTAGTAATTGATTCTGTTTCATTGAGTGAAAAAGAGATTCACGTTTTAAAAGGAAACCAAGGTTATAATGTTGAGGTGGTTTCGGTAGATCATAACGCTAAGTTGGTTGAGCTGAAAATTAATGGAGCAAGATACAAGTATGAGGTAAAAGATGAACATGATTTGTTACTAAAGGAATTGGGTTTTAATACAACGACATCTAACAAAGTTTCGACGATAAAAGCACCTATGCCAGGGTTGGTATTGGATGTTATGGTTGAGGATGGGCAAGAGATTAAAAAAGGTAGCGCCCTAGTTATTCTTGAAGCCATGAAAATGGAAAACATCATTAAGTCACCTACCGATGGTGTAATAAAAACAGTAGTAGCAACGAAAGGCTCAGCAGTAGATAAAAACGAATTATTAATACAACTAAAATAAAAATGAAGAAAACGAACTATATGTTTATGTCGATGATTGTTGCAATGAGCCTTGCTTCTTGTGGGTCACCGGATAATAAAAAAGAAGAAAAGAAAATAGAAATTAACTTGGATAAAGACGCGCACAATCATGATGGTCATGAAGGACACTCTCACGAGGTAGCTGCTCCAACAAAATTGTCGGTTCCTGAAGGAGCAAAAGTGTTTTTTGCAAACATTAATGATGGCGATGTAATTAACTCACCGGTAGATGTTGCTTTTGGTATAGAAGGCATGGAAGTGGAAGCTGCTGGGGCTTTAAACCAAGGAAAAGGGCACCATCACATTATTATTAATGGCACTTATATTGACGGTAACGTGATTGTGCCACAAAATGAAACAAATATTCATTTTGGTGCAGGAGAAACAGAAACTCAACTAGATTTGGAGCCTGGTGAATATACTTTAACAATGCAATTTGCTGATGGCTTTCATCAAAGCTATGGTGAGCAAATGAGCACTACAATTAAGGTTACTGTAGAGTAAGTTTAAAGAACAAAATTATTTTGAAGCCGCTTAATTAAATTAAAGCGGCTTTTTTATTTTACAGGTTTAAGCTTTTCAATAAAACCCATAATGGTTGGATTTGAGGTTTCAATAATTGTTTTGTGTGCGAACTTATTGATGTATTGAAGCACGCTAAGTTTTGGTTCATCCACATCTAGCGGGACTTTAACCAACCTAGCGTCATGCTTTTTAATTACACTTTCAGGTTCAGAAAACACATAAGGGAAAAGAGTTTTACTACAAGAGTATAAAATTAAATCTGCCGTTTGGTGGATCTTAAAATCGGTTAACTTTTCATTGATTTCTTCAAAAAACTTAACACTTTGCTGAAGCCTAATCCTTGAACCTAGGCGAGACTTTCCTTTCGTTTTAAGGTGCGATAACTGTGCTTTACCTTGACTCTTGCGAACCATGTATTTCTTAATAACCTTGGTTTTGGTTAAAGCCCCATTAATACTCAAGCCAATGCTGGCCGAACCAGCTTGTGCCAGAATAAAGCCTACAGAAAGAGGTTTTAAATTGGCAGTTTGTAAACTGGATGAAAAACCTTCAATAGAGCTTACCCTAAAAGCTAACGGTAACCGTATTAAAGTGTTGTTGTTTGAAAGCGTATTACCGCTAATTAGATAAGAACCAATTGACGGTAAAAGAAAATTATAAAACTGTAAAGATTCACGGTAGTTTAAAGAAGTCCGCTTTATTTTCACTATGCTTTATCAGCGATAGAAATATCGAATTGCACTAAGTCAACAAACTGATTTATTCTAGCGTCTATTTCTTCTTGTGATAAGTCTAGTAATCTTT
>CAJIZE010000023.1 GCA_905181855.1 uncultured Flavobacteriales bacterium | reverse complement strand
TTATCACAAATGGTTGCTGATGCTTGTGTAAAATAAGTCTGGTTAATTGTCAGGTTTAAAGTAACTACACTATCACAGCCTGCGGCATTGCTTAAAGTATGAGTCGCTGATGTGTTATTTGAAGTATATGTTACTCCATCTATCCAGCTATGGCTGTTACAAGCAACAATGGAATCAGAACCTAATCTACTGCATAGTGCAATATCGGTTGTTATACGTGGATACAATTGGTAACCAGAAGTATATGGACTTGAAATATCATATTGACTTGCACATCCTATAACGTTAAATGGACCAGCTGGAGCAGCTACTGAAGGTATTAAATTTGCATCCATATCTAATCGCATGGTTATAGTTGCACCTAAACTGGTTACAAGATTTAAATTATAGTTTCCTGCAGCGGTAGGCCATGTAGATCCATTTGCGAGCGTTACTCCTTGAAGTGTAACCAAACTCCCTTCAGTTGACTCGTCTAATAAATTAACAACTTGGGGAGCAGGTATAGTGTTGTTTGAGCTTATAAGAGCAATTGAATCAGGTACAAATTCTGACAGCCCATTGTACTGTTGAATATCACCTATAAGTCGTAATTTATCACCCATTGAAACCGTATAACTATTTAAATCGATTGGAGAATAAACATATATACCTGCAGAGGCATCTTGTACAAAAAAGTTATATCCTGCATTTCCGTCAAAATCAATAGAGGTGACGATACCCTCAATTTTACATGCTGCATTTAAAGAATCTAAAACTCCTGAAGCATTTACCGATTTTAAAACGTTTATCGGTCTGGTAGGCAATTGAAAAACAGTTGCGCTTTGGCCCCAAGCATTTGATGTAAAAACCCCACGACCATGAGTGGTTGCCATTACCGTTTGATCTGATGATCTGTACTGTAGCATATCAACTCGGCAATTTGCCAAGCCTGTATTGCTTGGAAGCCATGTTGGTGAAGTACTTGTAAAATCTGAAGTTGACCAAATGCCAATTTCTGTTGCAAGTAAAGCTTCATCAGCATTGTTTGGATTTATTAACCCCCAACGAACCGGCATGTCTGGTAAGTTTCCTTCTTTATTTGCCCAAGTAGTTCCGCCATTTGCGGTATACCAAACTGAAGTTACTCCATAATTTTTAAAAGTTGCCAAAATTTGACTTTCAGAAGCGCCAAACTCAATTGAAGAAACAGTTCCTGCCGGTAATCCTGAACCAGAAATAGTAGTAAAAGTAGGGCTCCCGGTATTAGCAGAAGTAACCTTGTGAATTGTACCGCCTAATCCACCAACAAATATATTTGCCGAATTACTAAAAGGTGATACTTTAATTACTGATGCTGAGCTATTCAAACCAGTAATGTTAAAAGAATCTAGAGCATATGATGGGCTGTTATAATTGGAAATTTTGTATAACTGGCCACTACGTGCTGTAGAGTATAAAATATTGTTTTGATCATCTAAATCAGCTGGATTAATAAACAAACCAACATCATCGTTATCGGATATTTTACGGACATAATTAGCCCCTGAATTGTTGTGGTAGTAATAGTTGTTGTAAACATATGATGTGACTACATCAATCCCATTAGTTTGATCTATAAAGCAATAAGCTCCATCGCCTCCTGTTATTTCGGTTGTGGAGCCTACCCCAGCGCTTGTATAACGCTGTGAGCCATTGTCTTGTGCGCCAGCAACCATTATGTTACTTCCGCTTGTTGGGTGAATTGCTCCAGCATAAAACTGAGTTACGTTGTATCCACTGTTTCTACTTGCGAATGCTATTGACGATGCAGCAGCATTGAAATTTGTTGAACGATAGACACCTCCATCGTTTCCAAAAATAATCTCTGAAGATGAACCCGGTTTGAATAGGATTTGATGTTGATCGGCATGAACCTCATCAAAGCCAAAGCCGCCATACCAATGACTAACTTGAGACCAACTTGCACCTCCGTTTATACTTTTAAATAAATCAATACCCCCTACTACAATGGTATTAGCATTGTTTGGATCTACACTAATTATTAAATCATACCAAGCTTGACCCCTTGTAAAGTCAGTATTAGGAATGCCTGGATCTGCATCTGCTGGTTCTGTCATGGCAGTCCAAGATGTACCTTTATTAGTAGTTCTAATAATGGTTTCAACTTCGTTTTGATCTTCTACAATAGCATACACATAATTTGCATCATTAGGTGCACAAGCTATCTCAACCCTGCCATGACCATTGGTTACTGCAGTTGTACTTGATGTCGTCCAAGTTGTACCGTTATCAGAATAAATAACGCGTCCTCCACCTCTATCTGTTCCGCCATATGGCATTTTTCGAGTTCCAATCCAAAGTCTGTTATCTAACCCTATTTCAATATCTGATGGAACAAAATTGCTAGTTTCACCAGGTATGTTTGGTAAAACTTGAGTCCATGATGTGCCTCCATTTGTTGATCTCTGTAAGCCAGCATCGTTATGCCCATGCCACATACCATTATAATATCTCCCATCAGCCGCTGCATAAACAACCGATGTTCCACTTTCATTACGCACAACAATATCATTTATATAATAAAATGAAGTTGTTGACGCTAATCTTGTGAATGAGACTCCTCCATTGGTAGTTTTCCAAACCCCAGCACCTCTTGATGCTCCGGTATAAACCTCACCAGTACCAACATAAAACGTATTTGTGTTATTTGGGTCAAATGCGATGCAACTAACTGCCACATTATCCCATAAATCGTTTACATTTTGCCAATTAGATGTTGCATTGGTAATATCGGTATTGTACCATAGTCCGCCGCCAACACCACCAGCCCAAACTTTTTTTCCTGTGGCATCATTTGGATCCCACATTAATGCTCTTGTTCTACCACCAACATTGTTTGGTCCACGTTCAACCCATGCCGCAGCAGTAGATGATCCTGGCATAATTGGAGTCAATGTGTTTTTGTATTGGTCTACCGCATCTAAAGTAGGAATCAATCGATCTCTTTCAGGTTGACCTGTAGCAGGGTCAAGAGTAGTTAGATAATCCAGTTCCCAAGCTAAGTCCGGTCTGTCATATTTCGGGATTTTCTTTAATTCTTCCTTTGTCATTGGAGCTCTTTTATAAAAAGGATGCTCGTTAATGAACTTGGTGAAATCTTCTGTTGATTGTTGATTACTTTGAGCAATAACGTTTACGTTGAATAAAACGCAACATGATAATAGTAATGATCGCAATCCCGATAAAGAGAAATAAGACATTTTCATGATTATAAAGTTTAGACAAGTCTCGGAGAAAATAATTATATGCCCAAACTAAAATAGGTAAATTAGGTTAATTAACCTAGTTTACCTATTTTATGACACTGTTAATCAACTGCTTACTAATAACACTCAAAGCCGTATTTATCCCAAAATATTCCTGCATTTAGTGTTTTATGATCGGCTTATGCATTTTTTAAGTTGGGCTTTGGCTTAAAATGTTGAATTATGAAGGTAAAATGCCACCGCCAAACTTATTAAAACCTAAAACATGACAACAGAATTATATGATTTAAGACAATTATTAATAAAGCTTTTCAATAACTGTGTATGGAGATTTTCATTCAAATTAATTCACCCTCTTTTTGGAGGATCAAAACCAACAAAAAAATTAATCCAAATCGCACGACAAATTTTAAAGAAATAAGGCGTTAAAAGAATCATGGTACTAATTCCAACTCCTAAATAAAGTTCAAGACTAAAAGTAGGGTAAAGAACTGTCATGGCAACAAATACCGAAACCAAATAAGCTATGGTAACGCCATAGCTGACATACATTGATCCATAATAAAACCCAGGTTCGAGCTCAAATTTTTGGTGACACACAGAACATTGTTTTGGCATACCAAAAAAGCCATCCAGCTTGAAAGGGTTCTTATTTATAAATAAGTCTGTTTCATGGCATTTAGGACATTTCATTTTGAAAATGCTGTAAATCTTGTTGCCTTTTTTAAACATGGTTATTTGAGTTTGTGCAAAGATGAAAAGTTTTCATAGTTCAAGATGTAACGGACATCACAATTCCTGTATTTTTAAGCTGGTTCCAAAAATCAGGAAACGATTTACTTACTACTTCAGTATCTTCTATTTCAACATTGCTTATTACTCCTAAAGCGGCAAATGCCATGGCCATTCTATGGTCATTGTAGGTCTTTATAATGGCCAAATTAAAAACCTTCGGAAATTCTACAACGGATATGCTGTTTTCGCTAATTTGAGCAACTACGCCCAATTTGAACAATTCAACTTGAAGCGCTTCAAGTCGGTTTGTTTCTTTATGAACCAAAGTTTGAAGTCCGGTAAGCTTAAATTTAATTTTCAACCCTACTAAGCAAGCCACCAAAGTTTGGGCTAAATCAGGCGTGTTAATTAGGTCTGCCACATAAGTAGTTGGCAATTCAACATTTACTTTTTTGATACTTAAATCAGTACCTAATTGTGTTGTTTCAACGCCAAAAGGTTTAAATATTTCAGCAGTAAGATGATCGGGTTGAATGGAATCAATATTCAAGTTTTTTAAGCACATTTCTCCAGAAATCGCCATCGCTAAAGCACTGTAAAAATAGCTTGCTCCACTCCAATCGGATTCAACGGAAATGTTTGATTTAATTTTTTTTGGTCTTTCAACTTTTATTGTATTTCCATCAAGTTCAACCGAGTACCCAATATTTTTTAAAACGTCAAGAGTTGAGTCGATATAGCCAGCTGAAACAACCTCGCCTGTTAGGTTCAGTGTAAATGAACTTCCAAACCTTGAACTACATAATAAAATAGATGTAGCATATTGAGAACTGGTTGTGCAGTTAATATCCATCCTGGTGGGATTCAGTTTTTGCCCTTTAATTTTTAAAGGAGGAAACCCTTTTTTTTGTAAGTAGCTGATTTCTGCTCCTGCTTTGTTTAAGGCAGATACCAATGCTGATATTGGCCTTTTTTGCATTCTTTCAGACCCGGTTAAAACTACGGACACATTTGGAGTTGAAGCAAAATAGGTTGTTAAAAATCGCATGGCCGTTCCTGCGTGTCTTACATGAACAGTCCCTCCTGTTTGGCTTAAACCCTCCTCCAAAACCTTTGTATCATCTGAATCCGGTTGAGTATCCAATTTAAGCTCTGGATGTATCGCTTTTAAAACCAAATATCTGTTGTAGATACTTTTAGATTTTGGTAATTCTACTATTCCTGATAACGTTTGACTAGAAGGAAAAATTGAAATCATTTACCAAACACTTTTTTGATTGCAGAGCTTATTGCATCAGGCGCAACGTATTGATTTATTTCAACACCGCCAATTCGATTCAACAGCGTAAAGTTAATACCTTTCCCATCGTTCTTTTTATCGTGTTTCATCAATTCTATGAGCACATCCACGTTATTTAATTCAACAGTTATAGGACAAAAATTAGATATTACATTTTGTATCGTTTTATACTCTTGCAAAGGAAAATTTAGCAGCTCAACGGACAACTGCAGCTCAACTAAAAGGCCGATGGCTACTGCCTCACCATGCAACAATTCACTTTTGTAAATTGCTTCGAATGCGTGACCAACAGTATGACCAAAATTGAGTGCTTTTCTGATGCCTTTTTCATTAGGGTCTTGCTCAACAATACCTTGCTTTACTTCAGTGGATTTACGGACTATTTCATTTGAACTCAAAGGCTCTTCTTCAACGATTTTATTCCACAAACCACCATTGCTAATTAAAGCGTGTTTTATAGTTTCTATGTAACCAGAATTCAATTCTCGTTCGGGTAAGGTTTCTAAAAACTCAGGGTAAATTAATGTTGCTATTGGTTCACTAAAAACACCTATTTGGTTTTTGACGCCGTTAAAATTAAGACCTTGCTTGCCGCCAATGGCTGCATCAACCATGCCGGTATAGCTAGTAGGAATATGAACAAAGCGCATCCCACGTTTAAAAGTTGAGGCAATAAATCCACCCAAATCGGTAATTACTCCCCCGCCTAAGCATACTAGAAAGTCGGTTCTGTTAAACTCAAACTCCTGCAAACTTTGCCACAGATGAGCAGCAATTTCGAGTGATTTAGAGTCTTCACCCGGTTCAACTTCCAAAATCTCACACTTGTGAAGTTCCTCTATTTCAGCTATTAGCGGATAACAATATTTCAATGTATTGCTATCAACAAGTACAGCAACTTTTGCGTTTTCCAATCCTGTTAAAGCAGAAAGGTATATTGATAATTCGTCTTTATTAGATACTATTTGTACCATTTGATTACTCAGATTTGGTATCACAATCGCAATCACGCTCCACCCCAATGGTGTACAAATAATTTAGTGTTGCAAAAGTGTCTTTAAGGTTTACCTGATAGGTATAATTTAAGCCAGCAAATTGACTGTTAATCAAAAAGATTTTTACGTCGGCTTTGGTATTGCTCTTATCGAAATCAACTTCGCTTTCTTTAATTACCATTCTAAAATCTTTAACCGATAGTCGGTTGCAATTGAGCCAGCAATTGAGGTTTACCGATGTAGTATCAATGCCTTGAACTACTTTTTTAAGTACCCTTCCGTTGGGAAAATACGAACTGTAGCCTTCTCTACCACGGTCTTTAATTAAAGTAAAATAAACAAAAAAGCTGCCAATTACGGCGCCTATTCCGAATAGAAAAAACCTTCTTCCCATGTTGTTATGACATTGCCGCAATTAATAAATCGAGGTCTTTATATGGTAGATTTAAGGCTTCACCTAAGTACCTGTTTGTGATGATTCCGTTGAACATATATACACCATTTCGAACGCCTTGGTATCTTCTTAAAACTTCTTCAAAGCTTCCGTGTTCACCAAAGTTTAATAAAATCGGGATAAAGATATTTGACAAGGCATAGGAGGCTGTTCTTGGTACACGTGATGCAATGTTTGGAACACCGTAATGGATTACATCGTGTATGCGAAAAACTGGGTTATCGTGCGTGGTTACTCTGCTTGTTTCAAAGCAGCCTCCGCCATCTATACAAACATCAATAATTACACTGCTGTATTTCATTTGAGCAACCATCTCGTCCGATACAATTACTGGGGTCTTGCCCTTGTTTGATCGTATTGCGCCAATGGCAACGTCAGCCGATTTCAAAGCGTGTAAAATTCTATCCGGTTGCGGCGTACTTGTGTTTAATCGTAAGCCTAAATTTTCTTGTATTCTTCTTAACTTGTATAGTGATTTATCAAAAACACGAACCATAGCGCCAAGCCCTAATGCTGCACGAGCAGCCGATTCGCCAACGGCGCCAGCGCCAAAAATTACGACTTCGGTTGGTCGTACTCCTGTAATGTTTCCGAAAAGTGCTTTACGGCTTTTTTTGCCATGTGCTAAATACTCCGCAGCAATTTGGATCGCAGAATTACCAGCTATTTCGCCCATTGCACGAACGATAGGAAAAACGCCATCCTCGTCTTGAATGTAATCCCAAGCAATGCCATGAATTTTTTTCTGACCCAACTTACGCATGTAATTGACCGGCTGCACGGTTAATTGCAATGCCGAAACCAACATTTGTTGGTACTGCATTAAATCAATTTCTTCGAGTGTTGGTGGTGCTACTTTTAAAATTAAACTCGCTTTTTGATATACTTCTTTTGCAGAATAATAAATCTGTGCTCCGGCTTCAGAATACAAATTATCTGAAAAATTTGAAGCCATTCCTGCTCCTGATTCCATTATTATTTCATGACCATTTGCCACCAAAACATTAACTGCGTTTGGTGTCATTGCAACACGGTGCTCTTGAAAAGCAATTTCTTTTGGTATGCCAATCAGCATTTTCGAATCGGCCGTTTGTACCGGCATCATTTGCTCTTTTGGTTGAAAAAGCGCAGACTCAGAGAGCGATTTTAAGGTTTCTTTGGAGGTATCCATTTACCGGATTATTTTAAGCACGGTAAAGATAAGCATAAGTTTTGGGGTTAGCTTATTTCAATGCAATTAGAACGAAGCAATTTTTACTTTAGAAAAGTAGTGAGGCACGACCCCGATTGTTGTCAGGAGGAAGAGGTTTTGTTAAAACATGACCGGGTTTCGACAGGCTCAGCCACCTTTGATATGATTCTTTTTGATTAGAGGAAATAATACTTTGGCTGTTGAGCGTCCGGAAACTTACTTGCCTGTCCTTCGTTCTTCGACTGTGCTCAGAATGGCAGCTCTAGAGAACAAGCAAGGCTCAGTGTACTTCACTATCACCCAGTCCTAATAACCCTTTCATTACCATCAACTTCAATCTCGATGGTAATGAATTTATCAGGTATCAAACCCGGAATTTTTTCGGGCCATTCAATAAAGCATTTGTTGCCAGAATAAAAGTATTCTTCGTAGCCATAATCGTAGGCTTCTTCTTCTGATTCCAATCTGTAAAAATCGAAATGGTAAACAACCTCACCGCTGCTGGTTTCGTATTCGTTGATTAATGAAAAAGTAGGACTACTGGTTTCAGAAACCACACCTAACGCTCTACAAATTTGTTTGATAAAGGTCGTTTTACCAGCACCCATTGAGCCTTTAAAAATAAAGATATAATCACTGCTGTACTGTTGTATAATGTACTCAGCAGCTTGTTTTAATTCTTCTTCATCCTTAATTCTAAATTCCATTATTTTGGGTTTAAACTAATAAACGGCACCAATACTTCTTCCAATGAAACCCCTCCATGCTGAAACGTATTTCTGTAATATTTAACGTAGTGGTTGTAGTTGTTTGGGTACGCAAAAAAATCTGTTTCGCCAGCGAAAATATACCTTGAGCTAACATTGCCTTTTGGTAAAAACCCCTTTTCAGGATGCATAATTTCAAACACCTCTTTGCTATTGTAAGTCAAAGCTCTACCTGTTTTGTAACGCAAATTAGAGTTGGTATTTTTATCACCCACCACTTTAACAGGATTATTCACCAAAACACTGCCGTGATCGGTAGTAATTATTACTCTACGTTTTAGCGCTGCTGCCTTTTTCAACGCATCAAACAATGGCGAATGTTTAAACCATGAAACAGTCAAAGAGCGGTATGCCGATTCATCATCTGCTAGCTCTTTTATTACTTCCATTTCGGTTTTAGCATGCGATAGCATATCAACAAAGTTGTATACCAAAACATTCAGCGGGTAATCGGTTAAGTTAGACACTTTATCAGCAAACTTTTTGCCTTCGTTCATGTTCAAAATCTTGTGGTACGAGAATTTTGGATCTAACCCCAACCGCTCCAATTGCTTCCCTAAAAAGTCGCGTTCGTGTAAGTTTTTTCCACCTTCCTCTTCTTCGTTTTTCCACCATTGAGGAAACATTTTACCCATGTCAGATGGAAGCATTCCTGAGAAAAAAGCATTCCTAGCATACGAAGTTGCCGTTGGTAAAATACTGTAGTACAACTCTTCCTCTTCAACATTAAAGTATGGGCTAATAATGGGCTCAATCGCTTTCCATTGGTCCAAACGCAGGTTATCAATAACCACCAATAAAACAGGTTCTTTCTCTAATAATGGAGCAACCTTTTTCTTAAAAAGCGTATGCGATTGAATCGGCGCATCATCTTCGTTTGCCAACCAATCGGTGTAATTGTCTTTAATAAAACGGAAGAAATTGCCATTGGCTTCACGCTTTTGCATCGCCAGAATTTCAGACATTCCTTCGTCTTCAGATTTCTCCAACTCCTGCTCCCAATAAACCATCTTCTTGTAAACATCCATCCACTCCTCGTAATCGAGTCGGTCGTTTAAACGCATGCTCAATTCTCTAAACTGCTGTTGGTAGTTTGATGTCGTTTTCTCGCTCACCAATCGAGTAGTGTCAAGATTTTTTTTGATTGAAAGTAAAATTTGATTTGGATTTACTGGTTTTATCAAGTAATCAGAAATTTTAGAGCCAATAGCGTCTTCCATGATATATTCTTCTTCACTTTTAGTGATCATCACAATAGGAATCGACATTTTGTATTCCTTCATTTTAGACAATGTTTCTAAGCCTGTTAAACCCGGCATGTTTTCATCTAAAAAAACAATATCATAATGATTTTCAACCAACATATCGTATGCATCAGCTCCATTGGTAGAGGTCTCCACTTCATACCCTTTCTTCTCTAAAAAGAGCACATGGGGTTTTAATAAATCTATCTCGTCATCGGCCCACAATATCCTGATCTTATCCATGTTGTTTATTTTACTGACTTTTGCGTGAAATTAATAGTTCAAAGTGCACGAGCAAAGTTTTACCCGTAAAAGAAAGCTTTTAAACGATCCCGTTTATGGTTTTATTACTATTCCTCACGAATTAATATTCGATATTATTCAACATCCTTACTTTCAACGATTAAGGAGAATTACGCAATTGGGGTTAACCAATTTAGTATACCCCGGAGCCAACCATACTCGGTTTCATCACGCCCTTGGAGCAACACATTTAATGGGTCAAGCCATTGAAGAGTTACGAAACAAAGGTCACGTTATTACTGATGATGAAGCATTAGGCGCAACGGCTGCCATTCTATTGCATGACATTGGTCATGGCCCCTTTTCACACACCTTGGAGTGCAGCATTGTTGAAGGAATCAACCATGAAATGATGTCGACATTGTTGATGGAAAAATTGAATGAAGAATTTGGCGGCAAATTAGAAACGTGCTTGGCTATTTTTAATGATACGTACCCTAAAAGATTTTTACATCAATTGGTTTCTAGTCAATTGGATATGGACCGGTTGGATTATTTAAAAAGAGATAGTTTTTTCACAGGAGTATCTGAAGGAGTTATTGGATCAGATAGAATCATCAAGATGATTGATGTAGTTAATGATGAACTTGCTGTTGAAGAAAAAGGCATCTACTCTATTGAAAAATTCTTGGTTGCTCGCAGATTGATGTACTGGCAGGTGTATCTTCACAAAACAGTTTTGGTTGCGGAGTTTCTTTTGATGAAAATACTACAAAGGGCAAAAGAACTAGTTAGAGCAAATGTTGAAATAACAGCTCCTGAATCGCTTCGATTTTTTATGGAAAACAAAATACAAGAAGCTGATTTGAAAGTGAATACTGAGGTGGTAAAAAACTTTACCAATATTGATGATTACGACATTCTTGCAAGTATTAAACAATGGATGAACCATCCTGACAAGGTGCTTTCTGCATTATCTACATCGCTAATAAACAGGACTTTAAGCAAAATAATTTTAAGCAACAAAAAAGTTAAGGATGCTGCTATAAATGAAGCAGTTGAAATTACTGCTCTTCAGAATGGAATTAGCACTGAAGAGGCGAAATATTTTGTTTATTGTGGCAAAGTTTCAAATAGTGAGTATTCTATGCAGGATGACCAAATAAACATCTTATTTAAAGACGGAAGCATAAAAGGAATTTCACAAGCGGCTGACATTTTAAACATCTCGGTTAAAACGGGACCCGTTACCAAGTATTATTTTGTTTGTCCTAAAGACGTATATCAAAAAATCAACGTTTAGAGATCTATGTCTTAAGCCATTCTTAATGTTGAAAAGTTGTAAAAATCGAATTTTTATTAAGGTTTTTATATGTCTATTTTTGAAACCTTTAACAAAAGATAGATCAATTCATTTATGAAGATTACTGCCGCCGAGCTTGCAGAGCTTTTACAAGGAGATATAGTAGGTAACCCAAAAGTAGAAGTTAAAAAATTAGCTAAAATTGAGGAAGGCGTTCCGGAATCCATTTGTTTCTTAAGCAACAAAAATTACACAGATTACATTTATTCCAGTAAAGCAAGCATTGCTATTGTTAATAAATCGTTTGTTCCTACCAAAGAAATTCCATCTACCTTAACGTTAGTTAAAGTAGATGATTCGCGCATTGCATTCTCAAAGGTTTTGGAGGCATACCACAAAATGACCCATGCACATGTAGGTATTCACAAAACGGCAATTATTGATGAAACTGCAATTATTGGAAAAGAGGTGTACATTTCTGCCGGTACTTACATCGGAAAAAATGCTATAATTAAAGATGGCGCACAGATTTACCCAAATTGCTCTATTGGTCAAAATGTTAGCATTGGCGAAAAATCAATACTCAAACCTGGTGTTGTTGTAATGGAAGCTTGTGTAATTGGAAGCGAATGCGTTCTGCATCCAGGTGTTATCATTGGTGGCGATGGTTTTGGCTTTGCGCCAAACGCTGAAAATAGCTACCAAAAAATTATTCATACCGGTAACGTTGTTATCGAAGATCATGTTGAAATCGGAGCAAATACAACCATCGATAAAGCCACTTTGGGTTCTACCATCATCCGCAAAGGAGTTAAATTAGACAACCTTATACAAGTGGGACATAATGTAGAAATTGGTGAGAACACCGTTATTGCATCCCAAACAGGAATTGCAGGTTCAACTAGGATTGGAAAAAACTGCATGATTGGTGGACAAGTTGGAATTATTGGTCACATCACTATTGCTGACGGAGTCAAAATTGCCGCTCAAAGTGGCATAGGTCAATCAATTACCAAAGAAGAAGAAATTGTACAAGGTTCGCCAGCGTTTTCAATCGGCGACTACAAAAGATCATATGTAATGTTCCGAAAACTACCTGAGTTTAGCAGGCAAGTAAACGAAATCATTCGAAAATTTAAAAATCAATAACAAGTTATGTCTGATTTTCAAAAAACTATAAAAGACACCATTTCAGTTAAAGGTGTTGGCTTACACACAGGCAAAGTTGTGACCATAAATATTAAGCCTGCAACAGAAAACCACGGTTATGTTTTTCAAAGAATTGATATGGAAGGGCAACCAACCGTAAAAGCTGATTTAGACAACGTTACAACGACCCAACGAGGCACTACTTTAGAACAAAATGGCGCTAACGTACATACCACTGAGCATGTTTTGGCCGCCCTTTATGGGATGGAAATTGACAATGCTTTAATTGAGCTTGATGGTCCTGAAATTCCAATATTAGACGGAAGCTCCAAACCATTTGTAGATGCCATTATAAAAACTGGTATCGTTGATCAAGCAGCTGAAAAAAATTACTTCGTTCTTAAAGAAAACATTGCTTACGAAGAAACTAACAAACAAGTAGAAATGTTGGCTGTTCCTGCCGATGAATTTAGGTTAACTGTAATGGTTGATTACAATTCTCCGCTATTAGGAACGCAGCACGCTTCCATGTATCATATTGGCGAATTTGCCTCTGAAATTAGCTCTTGCCGAACCTTTGTTTTTCTGCGCGAATTAATTCAACTGGTAAACAATGGTTTAATTAAAGGAGGAGATGCAGATAATGCCATCGTGATGGTTGACACATCAATTTCAGAAGAAGAAAAAGACCGTTTAGCTGCTACTTTTAACAGAGATAAATCTGAACTTCAAAAAATTGGTATTGGTATTCTCAACAATGTTGAATTACAATACGAAAATGAACCAGCGCGTCATAAATTACTTGATATTGTTGGCGACTTAGCACTTATCGGTAGACCTTTTAAAGGTCATATTTTAGCTGCTCGCCCTGGCCACCATACCAATGTTGAGTTTGGTAAAATACTAAAAGACATAATGAAGAAAGAGGCTAAGGCAGCCCCTAAATTCGATTTACAAAAAGAACCTGTTTACGACATCAATCAAATTACAGCTATGCTTCCGCATAGGTATCCGTTCTTGTTGGTTGATAAAATAATTGATGTGAACGACCAATCCATTACAGGCGTAAAAAACATCACGTTCAACGAAGAATTTTTCCAAGGGCATTTTCCAGGCAACCCAGTAATGCCAGGTGTTTTACAAATTGAAGCAATGGCTCAAGTAGGAGGTATTTTTGCGCTTCATAATGTTGATGATCCTGAGCTTTATTCAACTTACTTTTTGAAAATTGACAAAGTTAAATTCAAACAAAAGGTTTTACCCGGCGATACAATTGTGTTTCACTTAAATTTGCTCACTCCAATAAGAAGAGGTCTTGTTAATATGGGAGGCACTGCATATGTTGGAGACAAAGTAGTAATGCAAGCTGAAATGATAGCCCAAGTGGTAAAAGATAAAAAATGAGTTCGATAGCAAACATTCACCCCAAAGCAATTATTGGCAGCAATACCGTCATTGAACCCTTTGCCACAATTGGCGAAGATGTTGAAATTGGTGACAACTGCTGGATTGGGCCAAATGCCGTTTTAATGAGCGGCACAAGGGTTGGAAACAACTGTAAAGTTTTCCCTGGAGCAGTTATCGGTGCTATTCCTCAAGATTTAAAATACAAAGGCGAAAACACGCACGTTTTTATTGGTGATAATACCACCATTAGAGAGCATGTTACTATTAATAAAGGAACAGCAGACAAAAACAAAACTTCAGTTGGCAAGAATTGCCTCATTATGGCCTATGTTCATATTGCGCACGATTGCATTGTTGGTGATCATTGCATAATAGCAAACGGAGTTACCCTTGCAGGACATATAAAAATAGATGATTTTGCGATTTTAGAAGGATTAGTTGCGGTGCAACAATTTGTTCATATTGGTGCTCATAGCTTTATTGCTGGCGCTTCGTTGGTACGAAAAAATGTGCCGCCTTATGTAAAAGCAGCTAGAGAGCCATTGGCCTATATCGGAATAAATTCAGTTGGATTAAAAAGAAGAGGTTATACAGCTGACGATGTTTCTACCATAGAAAACATCTACAAACAAATTTACATACTAAACAAAAATGTTTCTGAAGGAATGTCGAAGGTAGCCTCTAGCGTTGCTGATGGAAAATTGAAATCAGAAATAATGGACTTTATAAATTCTTCGGAAAAAGGGGTGATTAGAAGCTCACTGTCGTAAGATGAAACTCGTTGCTAAAGATTTTGGTAAAAAGTTTATAAATCAACGCATCTTTAAAGGCCTAAATCTAACCCTTTTATTAAATGATCATTTGGCCATTATTGGCTCAAACGGTTCAGGGAAATCTACTCTTTTAAAATGCCTTATGGGCTATTCTGTAGCGTCAGAAGGAAAAGTAGTGGTTTATGATACTGCAGGAAAAGAATTTATTGACTTCCATGATTTTATTGCTGTTGCAACACCGTACTCAGGTTTAATCGAAGAGTTAACTATTGAAGAACAAATTGTCTTTCAAGCGGATTTTAAATCCTTCAAAAAAGGCTTATCCACCTCTGATATTTTAGATTCAATGACGCTCAACGAGCACAGGTCGAAACAAATTAAAATGCTTTCATCAGGCATGAAACAGCGTGTAAAGTTGGTGTTGGCCATTTTATCGAACGCCAGTTTTGTGTTTCTTGACGAGCCTACAAGCAACCTTGATTCAAATGGAGTTGAATGGTTTAAATCGTTAGTTGAAACCAATAAGAAAGACCGAACATTTGTTGTTTGCTCTAACCATCAGGAAACTGAAACTTGGTTTTGTACTCAGCAAATAAACATGCTTGATCTAAGCTAATCAACATAAGGTTAAAACCTTACTTTTGTTTAAAATAGTTTCTAAATGGATTCAACAACAGATTTAAAAAACGGTGTTTGTATCGTATTCAACCACGATGTATTTCAAGTAACAGAATTTCTTCACGTTAAACCAGGTAAAGGCCCTGCGTTTGTAAGAACCAAACTTAAAAGTTTAACTACCGGAAAAGTACTTGACAACACGTTTCCATCTGGATCTAAAATCGAAATCGTACGAATTGAAAGAAGAAAATACCAATACTTGTACAAAGATGATATTGGTTACCATTTCATGAATTGCGACACCTACGAGCAAATTTCACTTGAGAAGCATTTAATTGATAATCCTCAGTACTTATCGGATGGTGATTTTGTAGAAATTATGTTCCATGCTGAAGAGGAAAGACCAATGACGTGCGAGTTGCCTTCATTTATTGAAAGTGAAGTAACATACACTGAACCCGGCATTAAAGGTGATACAGCGACTAATGCAATGAAGCCTGCAACAATCAGCACCGGCGCTGAAATTAAAGTTCCGTTGTTTATCAATATTGGCGATAGAATTAAAGTTGATACCCGTTCAGGTCAGTATTCTGAAAGATTGAAATAATGGACTTTAGTAATCCTAAAACGATTGCTGAACTCGCAAAAGCACTAAACAAAGGGTGTTTTGGTGATGTAAATCAAACAATTACTGGACTTAACGAAATTCATCGCATTAAAACCGGTGAATTGGTTTTTGTTGATCATCCTAAGTATTACGACAAAGCTTTAAGCTCAGCGGCAAACTGTATCCTTATTAACCAAGAAGTAGGCGTGCCTGCTGGCAAAGGAATCATTGTAAGTGATGATCCTTTTCGAGATTTTAACGAATTGATTAATCAGCATTCGTTATTTATATCAACGCAAGCTAACATTAGCCCAACGGCTAAAATCGGAAAAAACACCGTTATTCAACCTAATGTTTTTATCGGCGAAAACGTAATCATTGGCAACGATTGTATTGTTCATGCAAATGTGGTTTTACAAGCCAATACTATTGTTGGAAATAACGTAATTGTGCACGCCAACACAACTATTGGGGGCGATGCTTTTTACTATAAAAAAAGACCATCAGGCTACGACCGATTAATTTCTTGCGGCAAAGTTGTTGTTGAAAATGATGTAGAAATTGGATCAAATTGTACCATTGACCGTGGTGTTACCGATGCTACCATTATTGGTGAAGGCAGCAAGCTTGACAACCTCATACAAATTGGCCACGACACCGTAATTGGAAAACAATGTTTAATAGCAAGTCAGGTAGGAATTGCTGGTTGTGTTATTGTTGAAGATAATGTTACCATTTGGGGACAAGTTGGTGTTGGCAGTGGGTTAACGATTGGTAGAAATGCCATAGTGTTAGGTAAAACCGGCGTTACAAAATCAATTGGTCCTGATAAAACGTATTTCGGTTTACCTGTTGACGAAGCCCGAAACAAGTTTAAAGAAATAGCTGCTGTTAGAAAACTAGCGAAGGGTTCTTAAAATTCTCACAAAGTCATATATAATATTTGGCTCGCTGGGTGAATGAATATAGCTATGCGTAATTCATTTGTATCGAAGTTCGCCAAATTTGAAATCGTTTATTTTGGGCTTTGATACAATTTAAGACCGTTGCAAGGTAATTTCATATTAACTTGTTCTTAAGTACCGTTATAATAATTTGGTATACAGCCCATTATACTGTATTTTTAATTCATGAAATTAATAAAAGAACACACATTTGCTGATGATGTATGTGATTTACGAACGAGGAAAATCAAAAAGACATTTTTCAATCAAATGAATATCTTGTTAGACTGGAGAAAAATCAATTCGATAATAGATAAGGATTATAAAAAAGGAAAAAGTGTATCTGGGAAGCCGAGTTATGATGGCTTGTTGCTTTTTAAAATGTGCCTGTTGCAAACATGGTACGGGTTAAGTGATTATGAAGTAGAAGATAGGGTAAATGATAGTATTTCATTTGGATATTTTTGCGGATTGACCATAGA
>CAJIZE010000022.1 GCA_905181855.1 uncultured Flavobacteriales bacterium | reverse complement strand
GTTCCGTTTTAATTACAGGATCTGGAGGAACTGGCGCTTATGTTTATTCACTTGATGGAAATATATATTCAACCAATGGGCAAATAGCTAATTTGACAAATGGTGATTATTCTATTTATGTTAAGGATGCTAACGATTGTATAGATCAAAATCAATTTTCTTTAGGTTCTGATACTTTGAAACCTGTAGCTGCATTTAATCAGTTTGTAACTGGCAATACTGTTTCATTTTACAATCTATCTTCTGATGTAGATGCATCATGGTGGAATTTTGGTGATGGTGAAACTTCAGACGATCAAAGCCCAATATACAGCTATGGTAATGGCGCTATATATAATGTCACACTTGCTGCTACTAATAATTGTGGTAACGATACTTTGATTAAAACTGTTGATGTTAATTCAACGGGAATTGAAATGTTGAATGAAGCATCATCAATTGAAGTATACCCAAATCCCGCAAACGAGTCATTTGTTTTAACTATTAACGCTTCGCTTTACGGCGATGTTGCCAATCTTTCAATAATTGATTTACGTGGTAAAATGGTTTATTCTGAAAGGTTAACAGATAATTATTCTCAGCAATTTGACGCTACCAATTTTGCTGTTGGAACTTATTTAATAAAAGTAAGCGGTAATAATTTAGAAACAGAACAAAAACTAATTATCGGACTATAATAGATATGACTATGATAAATAAGATAAGAACGGGACTATTAGCTTCGCTATTTTCAATAGGACTCACAAGTGCAATAGCGAATACAGCTAGTTATACCAATACATCTGTTTGTGATGGGGGAATAACTTCTTTTACAAGTACATCTGTGGCAACAACTGGATCAATTATTCTGCATGAATGGGATTTTGACGGCGACAGTATATTTGATGCAACTGGATTAAGTACTACACATAAATACGCTGGAGCAGGTACATTTAATGTTATCCTAAAAATAACCACAGATAGTGGTTTTGTAGCCTACACTTCTAATTCAGTATCGGTATATCCAAGCCCAAATTTAGCCTTTACTTATCTAGGTAATTGCTTAGGTGATCCTACTAAATTTAGTGGTTCTGCAAATATTTCAAACGGCAACATTACAAATTACGATTGGGAGTTTGATGGAAACGCGGACTTCGCTGATGGCTCAGGAGCCAATCCAAGTTTTACTTTTATTGCTCCAGGCTATTTTAATGCAGGTTTAAAAGTCACATCTGATAGAGGGTGTACCAGCGAACTATATCAAACGGTAACGGTCGCTTCTAAACCAAGTGTAAACTTTAGTTCAGATAACGTTTGTGCTGGTAAAAGTGTTGAGTTTTTCAACAGCTCGGTATCTTTAGGGTCAACTATTAATTATAATTGGAAACTTGGAGATGGAACTACATCATCTGTTTTTGAGCCAAGTCATTTATATAGCTCTTCAGGGCAATATGAGGTTACTTTGGTAGGCGTTAGTCTTGCTGGTTGTTCGGATTCTTTAACTCGCTCGGTGGTGGTTTTTTCAAATCCTATTGCCAGTTTTTCTGTAACTGATGCATGTGATGGCGAAGAAGTTGAAATCACAAATAACTCTGACTATTCTGGGGCATCAGCTCAATCAAATTATTGGACTTTTGGTGATGGTAAATCAACTCTTGATTTGAATTCAACTGTAAAACATTTATATGCTTCAGAAGGAAGTTATAATGTTACTTTAAGTGTTTCTACTTCTGATAATTGTTATGATACTACTTCTGGTTCTTTGATGATACATTCAATTCCAGTTTATTCTATTGAGGTAGATGGCCCGACTGATTTTTGTGAAGGAGGAGAAGTTAAGCTTTCTGTATCACCTGATTCAGCCGTATTCAATGCATGGTCAACAGGAGTAAACAGCAACTCAATAAAAGTTAAAACTAGTGGTTTATATGAAGTGGTTCTTTTTACTTCATTTGGCTGTTCATATGAAACATCGGTAGAAGTTTTAGTTGCTCAACCTACCGATTTTACTGTTTCTAACGATACAACAATTGAGAACGGAGAAGAAGTTTCTCTTTGGGCAAAAGGTGCAGTAAGCTATGAATGGGGGCCAAATGTGTCTTCGGGCATGTCTAACTTATCAAGGGTAAAAGTTTCGCCAGAATCTTCCACTGTATATGAAGTAATCGCTATAAATGAATACGGATGTATTAATGATGCAAAAATTGAAATTACTGTGATTAGCGACTATAATTTGGTTCCTTCCAATTTAATGACGCCTGATGGAAACGGACAAAATGATACTTGGTTTGTAAGAGACATTGATAGGTACCCTGATTGTGAAGTATTAATCTATAACCAAAATGGAGTATTAATTTATTCGAAAGTTGGATATAACAATGAGTTTGATGGCACTATATCAGGTTCTGAATTGCCAGAAGGACAATATTTTTATATTATTACATGTGACGGAAGAGAAAACAAATTCAGTGGTAATTTTAATTTATTAAGAATTAACGAATAACATTATGGCGATGAAAAATATATTACTTGTAATAGCAATTTTTGGTAGCGCAGTTTCTAGTTATGCTCAACAATTGCCGATATCATCATTGTATCAAAATAACCGAATGTTATTTAATGCTGCTAATACCGGTGATCAAGATGATGCGATGCTTCAACTGAATCACAAACAACAATGGGCAGGAATAAAAGGAGCTCCCACGGTTCAGTTGTTAACGCTTCAAACTGCTCTTAACGATTACATGGGAATTGGTGGAATGATTAAGAATACATCCTCAGACATAATGAGGCAAACTTCAGCTCATTTGAATTATTCTTATGGTGTTGATGTTGCGCTGGGGCATCGATTAACTTTTGGTTTGGG
The DNA here is from genome assembly GCA_905181855.1 of uncultured Flavobacteriales bacterium. Taxonomy (GTDB): domain Bacteria; phylum Bacteroidota; class Bacteroidia; order Flavobacteriales_G; family Salibacteraceae; genus JAAZVO01. The sequence continues at coordinate 1,092 of CAJIZE010000022.1, read as the reverse complement.
CGCTGTTTATTATCAGAACTCTTTGGATTTGAACAGCATTATAGTTGAAGATCCATCTGAATTAAGTTTATATAATGCTAATTTAAATGGATCTGCTTTAAATTTTGATTTTGGCATTAGGTATAACTGGGATGCATTGGAAGTTGGAATTAGTGCGAATCAATTAAGGAACAATAAGCTTAATGGTTTTGCCCCTGGAGATGGCAGGTTTAATCAATTCAGAACGCATTATAATTTTTTAGCATCCTATAATTATGAGGTAAATAGTGATTTTACAATTTCACCAATAGTGTTAGTAAGATACATTAATCAGGTAGGAGTAATAAACGACTATATGGTAGGTGTTAATTATAAAGGTTTGGTTTGGGGAAATATTGGCTACCGTGACGGCAGCAATTTTATATTTTCAGCAGGTACTTGGCTGACAAATAGTGTAGGGTTTAATTATGCGTATAATTATTCTAATACTTTATTGGCATTAGAAAGTTTTGGAACGCATGAAATAAACATTTCTATAAAATTGAGTGGCTCAAAAGAAGGTCCATACAAAGGTAAAGTTGAGGATGGCGCTTTAACGGAAAAGGAAAAAGCAATTATTGGTGAGAAAGAAAAAAACCGTACTAAAAAAGATGCCGAGCGCTTAATTAAAGAAGCCGAAAAGAAAAGTAAATATAAGACCATAAAGATTAAGACTGATGCTTTTGATGCAGATGCAGAAATTATCATCAAACCAAGTAAGCCCAGCAATGTAAACTCTCAAGATCTGAGCTCTGAATTGGACCTTATTAATAAAAAGTTAGACCTACTCTTAAATACAGATTTTAAAGATGACGATATCAGGTATGGTGTAGAGGATGAAATTATAAAACTAAGAAAACAACTTCTTGTCCTTAAAAACAGAAATGAATCAGAGAATGTGGATGGTATAGCGGATGAAGTAAAGCATATCATGAAAAAAATTGAGGTGCTAAGAGTTAAACTTGAACAACAATAACAATGAAATTAACGACTACTTTTTTTTTAATTTTTATCGGATTACTTTCCTTTGCGCAAGAAGCATTAGAGCAAAATAAGACGGAAATTAATAATCTT
>CAJIZE010000021.1 GCA_905181855.1 uncultured Flavobacteriales bacterium | reverse complement strand
ACTAAATCAAATGATGTTTTGGAGTTTCGTTCAATGGTTAATACAGTTGGTTATACATCAAAAAATACTAGGTTAATTCATGAAGAAAATCATTTGTTGAGCCATCAGAAATTGCATGTTAGGTTTTATGAAATGGAATTAAAAGAATCACTTATTTCTCATCAAGACATGGTTCATATTTCATCTTTGTCTGAATATGCCTTTCCGCAAATAATTCAAAAGTTTATAGAAAATCACATCACCTTATTATCTATATAATATAATAACAATATTTTTAGCTTTGCATCCTAACTTTATAGGAGATGGCTGGAAGTGTAAACAAAGTAATTTTAATAGGAAATTTAGGGAAAGATCCGGAGATTAGACATTTGGATGGTGGAAGAGGATATGCTAAATTCTCAATAGCCACAAGCGAGTCTTATAAAGACAAATCAGGTCAAAAGGTTGATCAAACCGAGTGGCATAATATTGCAATCTGGAGACCGGGGCTGGTTGAACTAACCGAAAAATACCTTAAAAAAGGAAACAAAGTTTATGTTGAAGGTAAACTTAGAACTAGATCATGGGAAGATGAGCAAAAAAACACGCGTTACATGACAGAGATTGTTGTTGATCAAATGACTTTCTTAAGCACTCCTAACACAACTGCTGGGGATACTCAGTCAGCACCAAGTGCGGCTCCTGAAGAAGTTAATCAATCTCAACCACAAACTCTAAATGATGACGACGACTTACCGTTCTAGCCTTATAATTGTCAAATTTTCATAAGTTGGAAGACCCCTTTGAGCCTTTTCAAATAGTCTCCAGCATTATAAAACCTTACGACCCGAAGGTTGCGTTTGGTTTACTCATTTTGGCGCTACTTTTACTTTTAAGCGCGCTTGTTTCAGGATCTGAAGTAGCTTTTTTTTCATTAAAAAAGAAAGATACTGACGATTTAAAGAAGAGTGAAAATAGAAATGATACATCTATCATCACCTTGCTTAGAAGTCCAAAAAAACTCCTCGCTACCATTTTAATCGCCAACAATTTCATCAATGTTGCCATCATCATTCTCTCCTCTATATTAATAGAGAAGACATTAGACTTTAGTTTATATCCTAAGGTTGGGTTTGTGTTTCAAGTAATTTTGGTGACGTTCCTAATTTTATTGGTTGGTGAAATAATTCCTAAGGTATACGCTACTCAGAGCCCAATAAAGTTACTCCACATTATGGCCATACCAGCAGTTGGTATGTTCAAGCTATTTTCACCATTGAGTTATCTTCTTACTTCAATGACTAAGGTGATCGATAAAAGATTTGTGAATCGAAGTGATGGGGTTTCCGTTGATGAACTGTCACACGCTTTAGATTTAGCAAAAGATGAAACTGTTGATGAAGAGGACCACAAGATACTTAAGGGTATTGTAAAGTTTGGAAACACTTCAGTAAAGCAAATAATGACCTCTAGGGTTGATGTTGTTTCAATTGACCTAAGCTCGACTTACGATGAGATTTTGAAGAAAATTTTAGAGTCAGGCTATTCTAGAATTCCGGTTTGTGAAGACTCTTTAGATCAAGTAAAAGGAGTTTTGTATATAAAGGATCTATTGCCTTATTTAACTACTCCTAAACTGAGTTGGAAGAAGCTCGTGAGGCCTGCTTTTTTTGTTCCTGAGAACAAAAAAATAGATGATCTATTAAAGGAATTTCAAGAAAAAAAGATTCATATTGCTATCGTGGTTGATGAATATGGAGGTTCTTCTGGCCTTGTTAGTCTAGAAGACATTATGGAAGAAATAGTAGGTGAAATATCCGACGAATTTGATGATGAAGATATTGTATACTCAAAACTAGATGAGGATAATTACTTGTTTCAAGGTAAAGTTTTACTAAATGACTTTTACAAAGTTATTGGCATTGAAGGCCATTATTTTGAAGAGAATAAAGGTGAATCTGATACTTTAGCAGGTTTTATTATTGAAATAGGAAATAAAATACCGAAGAAAAACGAAAGTATAAAGTTCAGAAATTACACTTTGATTATTGAATCTGCGGACAACAGAAAAATAAATACTATCAAGGTGAACATTGGGAGAAGCAACCCTATTAAAGAATAAATGAAAAATTACTACATCTGGTTATTTATTGCATTTGCAACTTTGTTTTCTGGATGTAAAGAAAATTATTCGCCAAAACCTAAAGGCTATTATAGAATAGATTTTCCTGTTAAAGAGTATGTTTCCTACCAAGGTAATTGTGCCTTTCGTTTTGAGCACCCGAAAAGAAGCATTATTGATACCAAATCAAAATCATTGAGAGAAAAATGTTGGTTTAATCTTCATTACCCTCAATACAATTGTACCATACATTTAAGCTATTTTGATATTCAAGGCGATACGCTTTACAACTTTATTGAAGAGGCTCGCACATTAGCAATGAAACACATTGTGAAGGCAAATCAAATAAAAGAAACGGAAATTGCCAACGACCAAAAAAATGTATACGGAGTGATTTATGATTTTGAAGGCGAAACCGCGACTAATCTGCAGTTTTTTCTCACTGACAATTCCAACCACTTTATTCGTGGAGCAATGTATTATAACTTGGTTCCTCAACCAGATTCGTTAGAGCCAGTTACAAGCTACATCAAGGCGGACCTTCATCATTTTATAGAAAGCTTTAGTTGGAGGTAATTTAGATTTATTTAGTAAGTCTATGGTAAGAAAACAATGCTGCTACTAAAAGCAACAAAGCTCCAACTTGATGCAACACTCCGAGCACCAACGGCACTGAATATACCAGAGTAAAAACGCCCAACAAAAACTGTAAACTAACACTTAGCAGCATTAAGTTTAAACCAAGTTTCTGAACTTCATTAACTTGCTTTCTGAATTTATACCAAATGGTAAAAACCATTAGAAAAACAGCATAGGCTAAATATCTATGTACAAATTGAATTCCTGATTTGCCATCAATAAAATTCAAATAAACAGGGTCGAGTACAAATACTGATTCAGCTATTAAGGCTCCTTTTTCCATTAATGGAAAATGATTGTGCATGGTTCCTGCATCCATACCTGCTACAAATGCCCCATAAATTAACTGAAAAGCATACAAAATAAAAAATCCAACAAACCATTTAGAAGCGCTCGCAATTTGAGACTGAGCTTTTTGGTTTCTAAAAATTAGATCGAGCGAAAGCCAAAGTGTTAAGGCAAAAGTCAAAAAAGCTGTAGTTAGGTGAGCTGCCAACCTATAATGGCTAACACGTGGTTCATTAATTAAACCGCTGCTTACCATATACCAGCCTAGAAACCCTTGAAAGCCACCAAGAACTAATATTACTATTAGCTTTTTTAATGTAGTAGCATTAAATCTTTTTTGAACTAAAAAAACTAGAAAAGGAACTGCAAACACAAGCCCTATCAACCTTCCCCATAATCTATGTATATACTCCCACCAAAAAATTTGTTGAAAATCAGAAAGCAAAAAATCACTATTCAGTTCTTTAAACTGAGGAGACAATTTGTATTCGTTAAAAACTCTTATCCATTCAATCTCAGTTAATGGTGGAAAAGTACCTGCTAGTAACCTCCATTCAACCATTGATAAGCCAGATTCAGTTAGTCTTGTGATTCCACCAATGATAACCATGGCAGCAATCATAAAAACGCCTATGAATAACCAGATAATTATGGGTCGGTCAGTACGGTTCAATAATTACTTTGAAGGAGTTAAACAATCGAAAAGTCTACTGAACACATCAAATACGCTTGGAAATTTGACATGAGGAAGGTTATATGAAGATGAACCAAGTAGTGGCTTAACTTCACGTTGAGTTCTAATTACCTCGTAATTCATGTCTTTTGAACTGATGGTTTCTGACCAATTATGAATGGCTTCCTCTAAACTTTTAAGGTCATTATCACCATTCGAAACCATAGCGGTTCCATTTTCGGAAACTCTTACAAACTCAAAAGATTTTTTAAGATCTATTTCCATTTGAATTCTATCGACAGTGCTAACTTTGAATTTTGCAGAAACCACTTCATTTTGCCCTGTTGAACAAGCAAACAAAACAGTAACAAGCATTAGAAAAATAAAATATTTTATCTTCATAAGGAATTACAAAAATAACGCTTAAATCTATTAATTGTTTGGTGTTGTTATGAATATCTTTGCGCGCCTAACATGAGCAACACAGATCAAAACGAAATGAACTTTCTTCAACACCTTGAAGAACTGAGGTGGCACCTAATAAGATCGATAGCATCTGTGCTGATTATAGCCATTGTTGCATTTTCAAATAAAAGCTTTGTTTTTGATGTAATCATCTTTAGTCCAAAAGGGGCCGACTTCATTACCTATCAATTTTTATGCTGGTTGTCGGTTCAGCTTAATGCTTTTTTCCCTACCTTAATTAGTGCTGACGTTTTGTGTATTGGAGGTAACATTCCTCAACTTCAGAATTTAAATATGTCAGGGCAATTTACCACTCATATTATGATTTCTGTTGTAGCAGGATTTGTGGTCGCTTTTCCTTATATTTTTTGGGAAATATGGCGGTTTATAAAACCGGGATTAATGGATAAAGAAAAGAAATTGTCTCGTGGCACTGTTTTCTTTTCTTCTTTTCTATTTACTACAGGAATCTTGTTTGGATACTTTGTAATTGCACCTTTATCCATTAACTTTTTCTCAACATATCAAGTAAGTGCCGATGTAGCCAATCAATTTACTCTATCAACCTATATTTCAACTCTTACCACTATAGTTTTGGCCTGTGGTGTGTTGTTTGAATTACCTATTGTTATCTATTTTTTAACTCGTGCTGGTTTGATTTATCCAGAGATGCTTCAGGTATATAGAAAGCATGCAATTGTAGGAGCCTTTGTATTGTCAGCAATACTTACACCGCCAGATGTTTTCAGCCAATTTTTGGTTACAGTTCCGCTTGCCATTTTATATGAAATAAGTATTGTTGTTAGCAGACGTACCGTAAAAAAAATAAAAGAAAGAGCAGCTGAGTAAAACGATGAAAACCACCAATTTTACTTTTCTTATTCTACTGCTATTTTTAGCTTTATCAACAAGCTTATTTGCCCAAAAAACGATGATTAAAGGGAAAGCAACAGATCTATCAACTGGTCAGGCGCTGCCTTTTGTTAACATTAGTTTTCAGGATAGTAAAATTGGTACTACCACCGATTTTGATGGCCATTACCAACTCGAAACGTATTATGCTACCGACTCAATTATTGCCTCGTTTGTTGGATTCAAAAGAATTACTTTCAAGGTAAAAAAAGACATAGAGCAATACATCAACTTTGAGCTTGAGTCATCGCAAGTAAATTTAAAAGAGTTTCAAGTTAGTAGCAGCAAAAAAGACAAATCGAATCCTGCTTTGGACCTTCTAGATAAAGTAATAGAAAACAAAGACGCTAACAACAGAGTTAAACTTGATGCTTATGAATATGAAGTTTACAATAAAATTGAATTTGATGTAAACAATATTCCTGAAAACCTTCGAAACAAAAAAGCACTTAAGCCATTTGAGTTTATTTTTGATGGTATAGACACCTCTTCCGAGAAACCATATATACCAATGTTTATGACGGAAACCGTTTCCGATTATATTTTCATAAACAATCCACAAAGCAGCAAAGAAATAATTAGGGCATCTAAAGTCTCTGGGTTAGAAAACGAAAGCATCTCTCAGTTTCTTGGCGATATGTATCAAAATGTAAATATTTACGACAATTTTGTAGTAGCTTTTCGTAAAAACTTTGTAAGTCCGATTGCAAGTTTCGGTAAACTTTCTTACAATTATTATTTAATAGATAGTGGAATCCGTGAAGACGTTTTTTGCTACAAATTAACTTTCTCACCTAAGCGAAAAGGTGAATTAACTTTTATAGGTGACATTTGGATTGCAGATACCAGTTATGCCATTAAAGAAGTAAATATCTCTTTTGCCAAAGATGCTAATATCAACTTCATAAATACTTTTAAGGTTAATCAAGTTTACTCACAAGTTGAACGTGAAGTTTGGATGCTGTCCGAAGATAAGCTCTTGTTAGATTTTAATATTTCTGACAAGCAAATGGGTTTTTATGGTCGGAAAAAATCAACTTACCAAGACTTCATCATCAACAAACCACGGCCTCGAGACTTTTTCAGTTCGGTTGATAATGTAGATGTTATAAAAGGTGCAGCTTCACTATCAGAAGCAGTCTGGGATTCGCTGAGACACAACCCACTTTCAAGCGATGAGAAAAGAATTTATAATATGGTAGATAGCTTGCGCCATATACCTCAGTTTAATACTTACCTAGATGTTATTACATTGTTGGTTTCAGGCTATTGGGTTAACCGCAATTTTGAATATGGCCCCTATTTTACTTTTTACAGCTTTAACAAGGTTGAAGGTAATCGATTCAAATTCGGGTTTAGGACAAGCAACGATTTTTCAACTTGGGTAATGCCCAATGCATATGTTGCTTATGGCATCTTAGATAAAAAACTGAAATATGGTTTAGGGTTTCAACTGTTCTTAAGCAAAGAACCTAGGCGGAAGCTTTATGGCCAGTTTGCAAATGATGTAGAACAACTTGGAACATCTGAAAACGCATGGAAAAATGACAATATTTTAGCTTCATTGTTTAGAAGGAGTCCGGTTACTCAGTTAAACGCATATCACAAATACGAAATTAGTTACGAACGTGAATGGTTTCAAGGTTTTGAAAATAAGCTTACTTTCAATACGCGTGAGTTGTGGAGCATCACGCCAAACTTAAAGTTTGAAGAACTTGATAACAACAACTGGACATCGGCTGGAAATCTAAATTTTACTGAAATTAGCTTACTTACACGTTTTGCATACAAAGAAAAATATGTGAACGGTGAGTTTGAAAGAGTGAGCCTTGGTACTATTTACCCAATACTTCAAACTAAATTCACCTACGGGTTAAAAGGTGTCTTAAATAGTACTTTCGAATACCAAAAACTTCAAATTTCAGTTACAGACCGAATTCGATTTGGGTACATTGGACAAACCGAAATAAATATTGAAGCAGGTAAAATATGGGGCGAAGTTCCTTTCCCAATTTTAGAAATGCACAATGGAAATGAGACTTACTTTTATGATCCTGCGTCGTTTAATTTAATGAATTTTTATGAATTCGCATCCGATCAATGGGCAAGTTTGTCATTAACTCATCACTTTAATGGGTTGTTTTTTAACAAGATTCCTATGATTAGTAAATTGAAACTTAGAGAAGTTGCATCATTCAAAATGGTGGCTGGTAAATTAAACCCAAGTAACCAAACTATCCTTAAATTCCCAAGTACTTTAAACCCACTTTCAAAACCATATGCTGAGACCGGAATTGGTATCGAAAACATTTTAAAAGTATTTAGAGTGGATGCCTTATGGCGATTAAGCTACCTCAACAACCCAAATATTGCTAAGTTTGGCATTCGTATGGCAATTCAAATTGATTTTTAATGAAATTATCAGCAACCGATTTAGTTAAATCATACAATGGCAGAACCGTTGTAAAAAAGGTAAGTATTGAAGTAAATCAAGGCGAAATTGTTGGCCTGCTCGGTCCGAATGGTGCTGGAAAAACCACCTCCTTTTACATGATTGTTGGATTAATAAAACCCAACAATGGTAAAATTACACTCGATGGTAAGGACATCACCAAAGAGGCCATGTACAAACGTGCCAAAGATGGCATTGCGTATTTACCCCAAGAAGCAAGTGTTTTCAGAAAACTAAGTGTTGAAGATAACATTATGGCCATTTTACAGATGACCAAACTTTCGAAAAAAGATCAAAAAGAAAAACTCGAAAAATTAATAAGTGAATTTGGCTTGAACCATGTTCGTAAAAACCGTGGTGATTTGCTTTCAGGAGGCGAACGAAGAAGAACGGAAATTGCTCGAGCTTTAGCGGTTGACCCCAAATTTATTTTACTCGATGAACCATTTGCTGGTGTTGACCCCATCGCGGTTGAAGACATTCAATCCATTATTTACCAATTAAAAGCGCGTGGCATTGGTATATTAATTACCGACCACAACGTACAAGAAACATTATCAATTACTGACCGAGCGTATTTACTTTACGAAGGAAACATTCTAAAAGCAGGTATTGCTGAAGATTTAGCTGCCGATGAAACCGTGCGTAAAGTTTATTTAGGTCAAAACTTTGAATTGAGGAAACCGAAGCAGACAAGTGATTAATTTAATTGGGTAAAACTATTTGTAGTCTGCAAAATCTCTAAAGCAGGTGAGTAAGAACCAAAAGTATCTATGCAACAGTTTATAAATACAATGTTTAACATAATGGCAGAATAAATAGATGTTCTTACTCTTTAGTCCATTTCCATAATCTCCTGTAGTCCTTTTCTTGTTTGGATTAATTGCTCCTTAGTGATTTCTCCAACTTGCACTACTAATCTATCCTTTGATATTGCTCTTAAATGCAAATTCAATATTTCCGATTCTTTTTTGAGTCCATTCAACTTGTTTGGCTTAAGAAGCACATTGCCTTTATAGATTTTTATTTTGGTTGTTAATGGGCAAACCCAAACTACAGATGCATACTCGTTTAAAAGATCACCAGAGACAATTACCACAGGCCGAATTCCCGCTTGCTCACTACCTTTTACAGGGTTGATGTTAACTTGCCATACTTCACCTTTTCTCATTTCTCTTCTACTTGCTTTAAGTACCCAACCATTCTCTCTTCAACAATTGAAAGCAGGTCTTCATCATCCTCCATTTGTTTATATGACTTAATGTATTCTACCCTATTCATTTGATTCAAATAAATGGTAACAGCCTTTTCAATAAGCTTATTTTTAGGAAGTTTTAATTGTTGAGCCTTTTCAGACAAAAGATTTAAGATGTGATCTGGTAATGTGCTTGTAAAAGTTGCCATACAATTTGTATTTATATATTGTTAATATAAATCATATTTTTAAACTGCAACAACTACAGTATATGCATGCGCTCGCCATCAAGCCGCAGAGCAACAAAAAGTAATACTGTAAAAGACCACAACGAGGAACCTCCGTAGCTAAAAAATGGCAGCGGAATGCCTATTACAGGAGCTAAACCGATGGTCATGCCAATGTTTATAGCAAAGTGAAAAAACAGAATTGATACTACTGTGTAAAAATAAATTCTAGTGAAAGAGGAACGTTGCCTCTCCGCTAAAAATATCAATCGAATAAATAGAGTAACAAAGGCAACGATAACTACAAAACTTCCGATAAACCCCCACTCTTCACCAACTGTACAGAAAATAAAATCTGTGCTTTGCTCAGGCACAAAATTGTATTTAGTTTGAGTGCCTTGTAAAAATCCTTTTCCAAAAAAGCCTCCTGAACCAATGGCGATTTTTGACTGATTCACATTGTACCCTGCCCCACTAGGGTCAAAAGTGATTCCTAGTAACTCATTTATTCTATCTTGTTGGTGCGGTGACATTACATTATCAAAAACATAATCAACACTCAAAACATAACTCGAAATCATTACAACTGCAATAGTTAGAGGCACAAGTAATTTTCGTTTTCGTGAATTAAAAAACCAATAAATAAAACCACAAATTGTAATTACGGTAGCTATCAAAATGAGTTTGCCTTGCATCACTAAACCAAAGGGTACATCAATTGATGTCTGCTTGAGTAGCAATGCCAAAATAAAGAACAGGGCCAATCCTAACCCAAAAAGTAAAATTTTACCTGAAAGCCCTTCTCTATATAGTACAAAAACAAATGCAGCATAAACCAATACTGAGCCAGTATCGGGCTGTAACATGATTAAAGCTGCTGGCAATAAGAGAATAAAAATGGCCTGGAAACGCACTTTAAATTGGCCTGCATTTTTCTTTAAATTGGTAAGGTATTTAGTTATGGCTAGCGCTGTTCCGAATTTCGCGAACTCAGAAGGCTGAAAACTTATTCCGCCAAACACAAACCAGCTTTTTGCACCCTTTATTTCCATTCCGAAAATGAGAACGCCAATGAGCATTGCAATACCCAAGGCATATATAGAGTAAGCAAACGTGGAAAAGAGACGTGCTTCTAACATTAAAATCATCCAAATCAAAGCCAACGAAGCCACTATCCATATCAACTGTTTGCCATAGTTTTTCGAAAAACTAAACCAAACTTCATCCTCATTGTAATTAGCTGCATAAATATTTAGCCAACCAATTAAAACCAATATTCCGTAAAGAACAATGGTAAACCAATCAATATTTTGAAATATGTTTCTTTTACTTCTCATATATGGTTAAAAACTTTGCCTCAAGCATTCGTTTTTCTTTTTCAGTATCGTTGATTTTACCAGTTAAATATTTCTCTATTAACAAAGATGATATCGGTGCTGACCAAAGTCCACCATAATCTGAGTATTCAACATAAACGGCAATCGCAATTTTAGGGTTATCCCGCGGAGCGAAACAAATGAATACAGAATGATCTGGCCTATCTGGGTTTTGAACTGTTCCTGTTTTACCGCAAACTTCAATGCTATCTAATCGTGCTTGACGAGCCGTACCCCCAGGTAAATTTACTACTGCACTCATAGCTTCAATAACTGGATCGAAATATTTTGGGGTAATTTCGGTTTCGTGCTTGGTGGTAAAGACTTCCCGAATACTAAAATCCTCGCCAATACCTTTAACCAAATGTGGTGTATAATAAAAACCTTTGTTTGCTAAGGTAGCCGCTAAATTTGCCATTTGAATTGGTACAACACCCATTTCGCCTTCACCTATACTGTTCGAATAAATAGTACTAAAAGCCCATCTGTGTTCGCCATACCAGCGATTGTAAAAAGCAACATCTGGTAATAAGCCTCCTGAAATTCCAGGAATATCAGATTCTAATTTTTGTCCGAAACCAAATTTCGAAACCATTCTGTGCCATTCGTTAAGTCCTGCTTCACTATCCTTAAAAATATTACTGTATTTACCTGGCTGTATCAAACGTTTGTAAACCTGATAAAAATAGGGGTTACACGAATGCTGTATAGCTTCAACCAATTTGTCGTTGCTGTGATTGCCATGGCAATTTATAATGCCTCTATTGCATTTAATTCTGGTTTCCGTTGTAATTACTCCTTGCTCCAATCCTACTAATGATTGCACCAATTTAAATATAGATCCTGGTCGGTATTGAGCATCAATAGCACGGTTAAAAAGAGGGTTTAACGAATCGTTGGCAACTAATGAGTTGTAGTTATCTGATCGGTTGCGACCTACCAAAAAATTTGGATCATAGCTAGGTGCAGTAACCAAGGTAAGTATTTCACCTGTTGAAGGCTCTATAGCTACCACGCTACCTCGTTTGTTTTTCATTAAGTGCTCGGCATATTCTTGTAAATCGCGGTCAATGCTCGTATATAGATTCGTTCCGTGAACTGCCATTGTATCGTAAGCACCATTCTGATAACTTCCTTTTACACGACTATGAACATCAACCATCAACACTTTTTTGCCACGCTTTCCGCGAAGTTCTTTTTCATATTCTTTTTCTAAGCCTCTAATACCTATATAATCACTCTTTTTATAATAAGGGTTTTTCTTAATCCGTGATAGACTTACTTCTCCGATGTAACCTAGAACATGTGATGCAATTGGTTTAGGGTATTTTCGGAGGGTTCTTTTTTGACCATAAAAACCTGAAAACAGGTAAAGCTTTTCAGATATTGAGGTAAACTGGTCGGATGGAATTTGTTTCTCGAAAACCGATGCCTTGTAGCTTGAATAGCTTTTGGCTTTTTCCATTTTAGCTATATATTCTTCTTTGGTAATTCCAACTATTTCACAAAACGCTGTGGTGTCAATTCCTTTTGTTTGTTTAGGTGTTACCATTAAATCATATGCTGCTTCATTAAACACCAAAAGCTCCTTGTTTCGGTCGTAAATTAATCCCCTTGAGGGATAATGAACTAATGTTCTTAAAGCTTGATTTTTAGCCGACAGCTTGTATGAATCATCAATTACTTGAACATAGAACAACCTGATAAGGTAAATAAAACTAGTTACCAATATGATGGCGGTAACTACGTACTTTCTATCATCAAAATCTTTCATTCAAAGCTCTTTTTCGATTGATTAAAATATTGAATAATGACCATCAGCAAGATGGTGAAAAGGGCACTTACGAATGCTTTGCCAAACAACCTGTGTAACTCTGAAAATCTAAATAATTCAATCATAAAAAGTACTACGTGATGAAATACAACTAGAATACCCGAATAGGTAAGAAACCATTGCAATCCGAATGATCTAATTAAAGGTGGGTTACCAGAACCATAGCCTTCACGGGGAGAAATCAACTCTAGTAAAAATGGTCTAATAAAGGCCACCGTAACACAAGCTGATGCATGCATTCCTGGTGTGCTTGTAAATACATCAATGGTTAAACCCGATAAAAAAGCAACGGACAACAATGCCCAATTAGGGATTTTTAGAGGCAATGCTATGATAAAAAACAGGTACAAATAAGGTGTTGCGAAATCAAACAGAGCAATGTTATTAAGCACAAATATTTGTACTGCCGAAAGCACAATAAATCGCATGATGTGGTTTAGCAACTCAAATCTCATCCTCTACCTTTTCTTCTAATTCTATTTGTTCGATTGCAATAATATTCTCTACAGCATAACAATATGAAGTCTGTTTTAGATCTTCGATGAGTTTCATTTCTATCGAATAAAATATTTCCCCTTCCTCTTGATTAATTCCTGTAATTATACCAACCGGTATATTAGCAGGGTACAATGTTGAATGACCTCTTGAAACAGCTGTGTCACCAATTTGCACATTTACATGATTTGGAATATCGGACAATTGAGTGTTTTGATAATTTTTTCCGTCCCAACTCATTAACCCAAAGTAGTCATCGTTTTTAAGCTTCACTCCTACTGTTGTTTTACCATGTAGCACTGACAAAGCCACAGCAAAATGTTCTGACACATCTTTGATAACCCCAATTATTCCATTCTTGGTAATCAAACCCATTTCAGGCTTTATTCCATCAGCTGAACCTCTGTTAATTGTAATGTAATTGTTCCTTTTTGATACCGTATTGTTAATTATTTTAGCACCAATATAATTGTATTGTTTATGGTGTATAGAATCATTAAAGTACTTTACATGAGGTGTTAGCGAATAATAGCCATCAACTTTATTTCGTGATTTATAAAATCCATTTTCCTTTAGCAACTGCTCGTTCACCTCTTTAAGCTTAAGGTACTCGGTTGTATTGTTTAACATTGAAAAGGTTGAGCCCGAAACCTCAGCAGTTAAGTTCAAAACATGCGCCTTATGAAACGAGTTGTACTGAAAAAGCAATAAAAAGCAAATCGATTGAAAACACAAAAACAGTATTACAAACTGATTTCGCCAAATAAAATTTAGGAGATTTCTCATGGGCCGCTAGTCGAAAAGCCCAATGGCTTAACGCTCCAAAAACTGGAATTTATCGATGTTCTTTAATGCAATACCTGTTCCTCTTGCCACAGCTCTTAATGGATCTTCGGCAATGTGAACCGGTAATTTTGTTTTCATCTGAATCCTTTTATCAAGGCCACGCAACATTGAACCTCCACCGGCCATGTAAATACCTGTTTTATAGATATCAGCAGATAATTCAGGTGGTGTCATTTCAAGCGCACTAAGTATAGCTTCTTCAATTTTAGATATTGATTTATCTAAGGCATGTGCTATTTCAACATATGAAACCATAATCTCTTTCGGAATACCGGTCATCAAATCTCTACCGTGTACTGCGTAATCTTCTGGTGGATCATCTAGTTCTGGCAAAGCTGCTCCAACCATAATTTTAATTCTTTCAGCAGTACGTTCACCAATCAAAATATTGTGTTGTCTTCTTAAATAATCTTCAATATCACCTGTAAACTCATCTCCTGCAACACGGATTGATTTATCACAAACAATTCCGCCAAGTGCTATTACTGCAATTTCGGAAGTGCCACCTCCTATATCAATAATCATATTACCCATAGGTTCGTCCACGTCAATACCAATACCAATTGCAGCGGCCATTGGCTCTCTAATCAAATATACTTCTTTGGCACCAGCATGCTCTGCTGAATCTCTAACTGCTCGTTTCTCAACTTCAGTAATTCCTGAAGGAATACAGATTACCATTTTTAGAGAAGGAGTAAACCAACGCTTTTTTGGGTTAATCATTTTAATCATCTCTCTGATCATGTATTCAGCTGCTTGAAAATCAGCAATAACACCATCTTTTAGAGGACGATTGGTTTTTATGTTTTCGTGGGTTTTACCATGCATTTGCATGGCCCGTTTACCTACCGCAATTACCTTTCTTGTAGTTCTATCAATAGCAACAATGGATGGTTCATCAACAACAACTTTGTCGTTGTGAATAATCAACGTGTTGGCCGTTCCAAGGTCAATGGCTATTTCTTGTGTAAAAAAATCAAATAATCCCATTATTGTTAATGCTTAAAATGTCTTGTACCTGTTGTTACCATGCTCATGTTGTGCTGATTACAATAATTTACTGAATCTTTATCTCTTATTGAGCCTCCTGGTTGAATAACTGCAGTGATTCCTGCATTATCTGCTATTTCAACACAATCTGGAAACGGAAAAAACGCATCCGATGCCATTACGGCTCCTTTTAAATCAAATTTAAATTTATTTGCTTTCTCAATTGCCTGGTTCAGCGCATCAACTCTTGATGTTTGACCTGTACCACTTGCTAGCAATTGTTTGTTTTTAACTAAAATAATTGCGTTCGACTTTGTATGCTTTACCAATTTATTGGCAAACAGCATATCTTCAATTTCACGCTCGCTAGCTAATTTATCTGTGCTAGGAGTTAAATTTGTAGCTGTTTCAGTTTTTAAATCTTTATCTTGAACTATTACTCCATTCAACAACGTTTTCAGTTGTTTGCGTGCTAATTCAACTTCTTTTTGAACTAATATGATTCGATTTTTCTTTTGCGTTAACACAGTCAAAGCATCGTCAGTGTAACTTGGCGCTATTAAAACTTCGAAAAAAAGTTTGTGCATTTCTTCAGCAGTTTCAGCATCAACAGTTTTGTTAGCTATAATAATTCCGCCAAAAGCAGAAACTGGGTCAGCAGCAAGTGCATCATTCCATGCCTGTTTCAAAGAACCTCTTTCTGCAATACCACAAGCATTGTTGTGTTTCATTATGGCAATTGTAGGCTCACCAGTAAAATCAGCTATTAAAGCAACTGCTGCATCAACATCTAACAAATTGTTGTACGATAATTCTTTGCCATGCAGCTTATCAAACATTTCTTCTAAATCGCCATAAAAAAGCCCCTTTTGATGTGGGTTTTCGCCATACCTTAAAACTTTGCCATCTTGACCAGAAAACTTGAATGCATCAACCTCATCATCACTATTAAAATAGTTAAAAATGGCGCTGTCGTAATGTGAGGAAACATTAAATGCTTTTGCAGCTAATAATTTACGCTGAGCCAATGTTGACTCACCATTACTGTCTAATATCGTTTCTAAATTTTTATATTGATTTTGTGATGAAACGATAACAACGCTGTTGTAGTTTTTTGCTGCAGCTCTAATCAAGGATATTCCACCAATATCGATTTTTTCGATTATAGATTGATGTTCAGCTCCAGAAGCAACGGTTTGTTCAAAAGGATATAAATCAACGATCACCAAATCAATTTCAGGAATATCAAATTCTTGCAATTGTGCTTTGTCATCAGCTAGTTCTCTACGCGATAAAATTCCACCAAAAACTTTAGGATGTAAAGTCTTTACTCTTCCGCCTAAAATAGATGGATAAGAAGTTAAATCTTCTACGGCAACTACATCTACCCCCTGCGACTTAATAAAAGTTTGAGTTCCGCCAGTAGAATATATCGTAACTCCCTGTTTGCTAAGGGCTTTAACTATACTCTCCAGGCCTTCCTTATGGAAGACAGAAATCAGTGCTGATTTGATTTTAATGGTCCCGATCATCTGTAAAATTAACGCCTTGCAATTTTAGCAAACTAAAAGGGTTTTGATGGTTGATTTCAAAGGCTTTTTAAACGAATGTTAATAACTAGCATTATTTGTTAAATCAGAAAAAGGATCAATGGATTTTTGGGTATGTGAGCTAGTCTATTTATGTGTTCTTTTTGAGGCCTGAGGGTTCTGCTAAAGAGTATGTCTCGAAGGCGCAAAAAACATGATTTGCAGATTCATCGTTCGGTAAATCGACCGACTCAGCCACGTTGTTGTTTTTTGGTTTTGCAGGCAGCTTTTAGCTTATTCGAATTGGTTTAAGAGTGAAAAGTATCCTTTTGCTTTTGCTTTCACGTTAAATAAATGTCAAAAAGCTAAAAACCGCGACCATATTACCACAAAAGCAATTCAATAAACCACTAGTGTAAATGAAACTAACCATTAGCCACAAAATGTACCTTTGATTGGTGAAATTTCAACTTTACATTAGGCTGTTTTTTGAAAGTATTGCTTTTGCCATAAATGCATTGGTTTCGAACAAGCTTCGAACAACCCTTTCATTATTGGGTGTTACCATTGGTATTTTTTCTATAATTTCCGTTTTCACGATGGTTGATTCACTCGAAAAAGAGGTGCGTGGTAGCGTAGAAAGCTTAGGCGAAAATGTAGTTTTTGTTCAAAAATGGCCTTGGGGTTTTGATGGCGATTATGAATGGTGGAAATACTTAAACCGCCCTCATCCAAACTACAAAGAATTTCAATGGATTCAGAAAGATGTTAAAAGTGCTGATGCCGTTGCCTTAATGTATGGTTTTGGTAGAGATATTATTTATAAAGGAACTAAAAGTACCGGCGTTACCGTAATGGCCGCTTCACGTGATTTTGATAAGGTGCGGAAATTTGATATTTACGACGGAAGATATTTCTCTTTACAAGAAAACTCCAATGGTGCTCCAGTTTGTATTATTGGCGCATTGGTTTCTTTGGATTTATTCGGTCCAATAAACCCTGTAGGCAAAAGAGTTAAGATCAGTGGCTATACCGTTGAGGTAATTGGAATGTTTACCCCCGAAGGCTCATCTTTGATGGGTGAAAGCCTAGACGAACAGGTAGTTATACCTATGAACTTTGGGCGTAAATTGGTTGATTTAAAAAAGGGATCAGGTAATCCATCTATTATGGTAAAAGCCAAAGAAGATGTTAGCGCCGCTCAGTTAAAAGATGAACTTAAAGTGTTACTCCGCTCTGTGCGAAGATTAAAACCAAAAGCCCCCGATAATTTTGCAATTAACGAAATAAGCTTGCTTTCAAAAGCCTTTGACAGCTTGTTTGGAATGATCAACACCATTGGTTTTATAATCGGCTTGTTCTCCATTTTGGTTGGAGGGTTTAGTATTGCCAACATTATGTTTGTTTCGGTAAAAGAACGCACCAACATTATCGGAATCCAAAAATCGCTTGGTGCAAAAAACTCCTTTATTCTGTTTCAGTTTTTAACCGAATCGGTTATTCTTTGTTTAATAGGTGGAGGGGTTGGTTTGTTAATCGTCTTTTTAGGTGTATTAGGCGTCAATCAGGCTATTGATATGGAAGTAACCATCTCACTTAAAAACATAAGCTTAGGGTTGTTTATTTCAGTAGCCATTGGACTTATATCAGGCAGCTTGCCTGCAATTTCAGCATCAAGGATGAACCCTGTTGACGCTATAAGGAGTAAAGGGTAGTTTGCTGATTAAAAATCTCGTGTAAAGGCGCTATAAAAAATACTCATGGAACAAAAAGAAAATATATCGAAGTACGACAAATTTTGATTCCATATTTCGGAGTTTTGAGCCCTGTTCCTTTGGTCTACCTCAGCCGCCTTTGATTTGATCTTGATAAAAAGATTCTCGAGCGCAGCCGAGAACCAGCATTAATTTTCGGCTTTTAGATCACAGCTATCTCCACTCCATTGCCATCAGCATACTTAAACGCTTCAGAAACCCGAACGCCAACCAACCAAATGATTTTGCCATCGGCATTTACTAATACTTGAGCGTTGTTCTTTTTTGAAGACGGGTATTTCTCATCAGTTAAGACATCGCTGATGAGCTTTGAATTGGTCATTCCCAAAGGTTTCATTTTATCACCAGGTTGCCAGGTTCGTAGTGTTAACGGCAGCTTTAATGCTAAACCATCTACAACTTCTATGTTTTGGTTTGAACTAAACTTTGGGTTTACTACTGGCTTTATGCTTAATTGTACATCGCCAAATGGAATTTGATCTATTACCAATTCTTCGTTATGGTCTTCGTTAATTGGTTTTACAACCAACTTATTTCTATCCTTAAAAGCGGTGTATTTTTCGTTGGATATTTGCTTACCTGTTTGACTTTTAGCAACTAAATGAACCAATTCATCAATTTGTCGTGGTGAAAAATGATGGTTTTCCAATACACCAAATAACACCGTTTTTATTGATTTAGAGTTTAACAAAGCTTCTACTTCAATTTCAACATTATCACCATCAAAAACAACATGTTGCTTTATAAAAGCTTGTAAGTATTCATCAATAAATTTACTTGATTCTTTTAAATTGTAAATGCTGTTTAATACGCTTTGCTCTACTGAAGGATTTATTTCTTTTAATAAAGGCAGTACTTTGTTGCGGATTAAATTACGTTGGTATTTATTGTCGGCGTTGCTTTCATCGGTTTTAAATTCTAGCTCATTGATACTCGCATACTTTTCAATATCCGCTCGCAGTGATTCAGCAAAAGGACGTACTACTAATTTGTTTTGTAACCTGATTCCTGTTAAACCAGCCAAGCCTGTTTCTTTAGTAAGATTTAAAATTAGGGTTTCAACTTGGTCGTTTAAATTGGTGCCGACTACAATTTTGGTGTAGCCATCGTCTTCAGCCAATTTGTTAAAATAAGTATAGCGTAAATCACGGGCGGCCATTTGAATGGAAATGCCGTTCTCGTCAGCATACTTTTGTGTTTCAAACTTTTGATAATGAAACGTTTTGTTTTTTAGCAGCGCAAGCATCTTACAAAATCTAGTATCCTCATCGGCAGAAGCCCCACGCAAATCAAAATTGCAATGTGCAATTGCGAATTGATAACCATTTACATTTAAAAAATGAAGTAAACTAGTTGAATCTACCCCACCTGATAAAGCCAAAAGCAGCTTATCTTTTTTTGTAAATAGATTTTCTAGATCAATCAAAGATTGAATGTCTCGGTCAAAATGGCTTGTAAATTGTTGACTATCAGTCAATTTGTCTTTCATTTTTTAAAGTGTACGACAAAATTTCAGTTAAATTTTACCAAAAGTAGCATTTTGGCGTGTTGGTATTCTATTTGAAATACCGCTATCAGAAATTTAAAAACAAAATAAAATGACATTAGTAAGATATCAAAAGCCAAGACCAAGAATATTCAACAATTTATTTGAAGACTTTTTTAATGACGATTTCTATGATCACGTTGAAAAAATCAACAGAAAAGCGTTGGCCAATGTAATGGAAAACGACAATGAAGTAACACTCGAATTGTTGGTTCCAGGATTTAGTAAAGAACAAATTACCGTTGAAGTAAACGACAACGTTTTAACCGTAAAAGGTGAGATTAAAATCGAAACCATTGACGACAAAAAGCGGTACAACAGACAAGAGTTTAATCAATCGAATTTTGAAAGAACCTTTACGTTGCAAGACAATTTAGATGACGATAAAATAACAGCCAAATACGAAAATGGAGTTTTAATTCTTTCTATACCAAAACTTGAGGTAGAAGAGAAAAAGAAAAAATTGATTAACATTTTCTAATTAGCGAAAACATACATAGTTCCCATTTAAAGATGCGGTTTTGATGAAAGCCTCGATTCAGAAATGAATTGGGGCTTTCTGATTTTAGTCGTAATGGAATCTGCATTTCGCTATCCAAATTTCATTCTCTAAAACTCTATAAATTATTCTGTGCTCGCTGTCAATTCGCCTAGACCAAAAACCGCGGTATTTGTGTTTTAGTGGTTCTGGCCTCCCGATTCCTTCGTAGGGACTTCGCAAGATGTCTTTAATTAACTTATTAATTCTGGCTATCATTTTTTTATCCGTTTTTTGCCAGTATAAATAATCTTCCCACGATTCATCAACAAAACAAAGTTTCATTAATCTACTATTTCCTTTGAAAATAAATCGCCCTTTCTAAACTTTTCAATAGCAGAATCAAGCCTTGTTTCGTTTACATTAGATGATAATTCGTGCTGTGTTGCTTGTAAAGAGTTGTACTCTTCAAGCGATATTACAACCACACCAGAGTCCTTGCCTCTATTGATAATTAATGTTTCAAAATTATCTGTCACTTTGTTAAGATAATTTTTGATGTCTTTTCTGAAATCGGAAATTGAAGTTGCAATCATTACAATATTTTGTACAAAAATACGTACAAATTTTGAGTTAGTCATTCAAATAAATCGAATAGGCTTTTTGCCTTAACCAAACATTCGTCGTATTCATCTTCAGGTCTGCTCATCGCAGTTATTGCACCACCAACGCCGTAAGATAGTCGTCCATTGTCAGCATTATAAACAATGGTTCTGATGGCTACGTTAAAATCAAAATCTCCATTTTGTTTAAAATACCCAATTGCACCAGAGTAAGTTCCACGTTTAAAGTTTTCTAGCTCCTCCATGATTTTCATAGCGCTAATTTTTGGTGCACCGGTCATTGAGCCCATGGGAAAAGAATCTCTAATTAATTGCACGGATGAAACGTTGGTTTTTGCCTGTGCAGTTATGGTTGAAATCATTTGATGTACTTGTGGGAAAGTATAAATAGCGCATAGTTCTTCTACTTTAACTGAAAGCCTTTCTGCGTGTTTAGATAAATCGTTACGCACCAAGTCCACTATCATAATGTTCTCTGTTCTATCTTTTAAGCTCTCTGATAATTGTTTTTTAAGTTGATTGTCTTCCAGACTATTTAAGCCTCTCTTTATTGTTCCTTTAATGGGTTGTGATAAAAGTTTGTTTCCGGTTTTCTGAAGGTACCTTTCGGGGCTAGCAGATAAAACCACATGGTTGTTGAGTTGTAAAAATGCGCTAAAAGGCGTTGGTGATTTTAATGATTGTTGATAAAACAACGAAACAACATCAAGTTGCTTTTTGGTTGCAGTAAGCTGCTGACAAAAATTGGCTTCGTAAATATCACCAAGTTGAATGTGTTGTTTTACTTGCTTTATTTTTTTTAAATACTCGCTTTTTGACAAGGACGGTACAAATTCAATTTTATCAATTTTAGTAGGCTGATATTTTACATCGCTAAATTGAGATACATCAAATTCGCCTTTTAAAACTTTGACGTTATCACCTGATTTTTCTAAGATTATTCTGGGCACAAAAAAAAACATTTCTGGAGCATTAATCACATCAGGGTTTTCAGATTTTAGAACTTCAATTTCATTTTTTAAATCGTAGCCCAAATACCCAAAACAAGCTTGGTTATTATTTGAAACAAATGCATCGAGTTCATCTAAATTATTATTTGCTAATGAGATGATTTTCTCAGCGCCAAAAGCAAAAACCTCATCGCAGTCCCAACTTGGCAACTTGTTATACAAAGGATGGTTCGACGAGTAATATGCTACATACTTATGCTTTTGGTTTGCCCATTCAAGTATAGCAAACGATAAATTATCTGGTGTATTTGTTAGCATAAATTGAAAAACAAATGTATCGTTCTGAACAGGAAAATTCTTGATTCAATAAATTTTAACTTGCATAGTTTTTATGCCTTTGTATTCCGGTGAAATAGTTTCTGTCATACCGGTAGGATAAAAGGCTCCTGAGATTCCTGTATTTCCAACACGAACAACAGTTTTACCTGACTCAAGTGCTCTAACTTTGCAATGATTGGCATGAAGAAAATATGCTGAACTACCTTGAAACCAACTATCGTTAGTGATTACTACAAAAAAATCAGCTTCGCTCTTATCGAATAAATCAGAAAAAACAGACTCAATACAAATAATTGGTTGAAAAGTAAGTCCGTTTTTGAGCGTAAAAATTACATTTTCTTCGCCTTTACTAAACCCATTATCTGATCCATTAATCACATTCTCAACATAAGGTAGTAATCTTCTCTTTATGTATTTAATGTTTGATTCTGAAAACATGGCAACGTTAAATTCATCTGATTTATTCTTTAAATAACCACCGGATAAAATGGAAGATTCTGAAACAAGTTCTTTGTTTAAATAACCTTCGGGGTAAACAATTAAGTCGACCACATGATTTACCTCAAGTAAATTGGATGTTGGATTTTTAATGTGAGGCTGAACCAAGCCTATCTTGATTTCGCTGCTGCTTTCCAATTGAGTATTTGGATTAAAAAACATGGGCAGTAGCAACAAAAAAACACCAAGTATTAAACTGAAATATGATTTCAGTTTAATACAAAGAAACAGATACATGTTTATTATTAGCACTAAAAAACTCAACCAATAAACGCCAATTTCAGCTATCAAACCATCAAAGAAAGTAGTAGAAATAAAACCATTACCAAGCTGATACCATGGTATAAAACCAGGAATAGTAGCAACTAATAGATCTGCTACCATCCAAACGAATACCAAAACTAATGGCGAATATTTTGGTGTTTTAGACGACACTAATCGTGAAAGAATAAGGATGGCTAAATACCAAAGTACGTGGCTACCGAACCCAAAAATAAAAGCATCGAACGAGTAATTGCTAAGCCAAAATCCGGATACTCCTATCCATATTGAAAAGAATAAAAGATAGTTTTTTAGTTCTTCAAATAAGGGTTTGTGTAAGTTTCTGAAAAGCGGAATTAATCCAACAAAAGACAATAAAAACAGCTGCTGCGGAAAGACCCAAGCCCATGCCATGGCAAGTCCTCCAAGAAGATAACTAAGCATCTGCACTACCGCATTAAATACATTTTACCATCACCCCCATCGTTAATATAAACTGGTATTTCATTGCCCCCATCTGAAATTTAAGATGCTTGTTTGAGTAATTAACCCAATCGTTGTTGTATTACTGTGCATGCAAAGTAATCAACATAAAAAAGAATAGTATTATGGCAATTGTGTTTTTCATTCGCTTGACTTTTTAAGGTCTAATTTTATAGAAAATACATTCGAGTACAAAGCTGCTGATTGATCTCCAATATCAGTTAAAGCATAATCAATTGTCATGCTTTTTAATCTTAGCCCTACACCAAAGTTTGGCTGAAATGTTGTAACACTTTGATTTCCAATTTCAGCTTTCACCTTTTGAATGTTACCGAAACCTCCTCTTAAAAAGATTAAATTGGCGTAGTTTACCTCAACACCAAAAAAGGGGTCGATATTAAAACTCTTACTGCTAATCAGAACATTTCTTTGACCATCAAAGGTCGTTTCGAAATCGGTAGCCACTGCAATACCAAATTTGGTTTTTATAGGAAAGTATCTAGCCGCACCTAATGTTAATTTTGGGGCTGTTAATTCCAGCCCGTTTTGCGGTATTTCATTTCCTGTTAAAGTAAATACTTCAATTACTCTATCTGATAAGGTATAGCTCCAGGTGTTAACTGTTGTTGTTGCATCACGAAGCATCACTCCAAATTTCCAGTTACTCACTTTGTATTTTGCACCTACGTCAACGCCAAAACCCCAGGCGCTGGCAAAGCCCCCAACTTTACGTCTAACAACTTTAAGATTAGCACCTAAGCTTAGTCCCGCAATTTTCAACTTACGAGCGTAGGAAGCCAAAAAAGCCAAATCAACCGCTGAGAAAGTTGAAATTCTGTTGTAATTAATGTTACCTGTTGCATCAATAAGATCAATAGTATTCGGAATATCATCAACCCCAAAACGTACAACTGAAAGGGCAAAAGCGCTCTTATCATCAATTGGCTTTGCAAAGGCACCGTAATCGTATTTAGCTATACCTGCAAAATACTCGGCGTGCATAAACCCAACCTGAAAATTACTTTCTATTTCCAAAAGCCCAGCAGGATTCCAATAACCAGATGTTAAATCATCAGCTAAAGCAGTTTGAGTTCTACTCATTCCTAGGGCTTTCGCACCCACTCCAATAGATAAAAACTCATTACTATACTTTCGAACTTGTGCGTTTGAATCACTAAAATTCACTACAAGTAAAAAAGCTAATACTAACGTTGAAAAATTACATTTATACCCACTCATGTTGCCTAAATATTATTTGATGTTCGGCATAAACTCAAAGTTGTTTTAAAAATTGCAAGGTATCAAAACCAAAGGTCAATATTAGGGTATATTTGCCCAAAATTTAGCCGTGATAAGAAGTTTTATTCCTAATTTATTTACGTCGTTAAATCTGTTTTGTGGTTTACTCGGAATTATTCTAAGTTTCAACTCAGGAATTACTGAGGCCTTTTTCTGTATCCTTCTTGCCGCAATTTTTGATTTTTTGGATGGGTTTTTAGCTAGATTACTAAATGCTAAATCTGAAATTGGAGCACAATTAGATTCGCTTGCTGATATGGTGACTTTTGGGGCTTTACCAGGAATTCTTCTATTTCATTATCTAAGCATTTCTTTCGGTGAATATTATACTCCAATATATCAAAGACCAATGGAGCACCTTTTAATTGAATCACTTGGACTCTTGGTTGCTGTTTTTTCCGCATTAAGGTTAGCGAAATTTAATGTTGACACAGAACAAACTAATTACTTTAAAGGCCTAAATGTTCCTACTAACGCATTGTTTATAGGATCGCTTGGTTTTATTATGGAGTTTCAATTTCATTTAAACTTTTACCAACCTATTGCAGATAATGTATTACCAAGTATCATGAAAATGCATTATTGGGATCAATTTGACTTCTATATGGCGCTTAGTTTTTTTGAACCAACAACTCATATTGTTATAGTGTTATTAAGCAGTTTTTTATTGGTTAGCCCAATCAAGATGTTCTCTTTAAAATTAAAATCAGCAAAGTACCAAGACAACAAGCCGCTTTATTGGTTTTTAATGGTGATGGTTTTATTAGGCATATTAAATTTGTTGCCAGTTTGGTTTTATGTGAGAAAATTTACCGGTTTTTGGCCAACAGTGGATTTCTTGTTTATTCCATTTGGAGTTATTGTTTATATATTAACGTCCTTAATAGGACAATCAACTTTTAATAAAAATGAAGTTTAGAGCAGAAATAGATGTAATGCCTCACAAAGCATTGTTAGATCCACAAGGAAAAGCCGTTTCAGCTAGTATGGGTAACGTAGGTTTATCTGAAATCACCAATGTTAGAATTGGTAAACACATTACTCTTGAAGTTGAAGCATCGAATGAATCAGAAGCTAATTCTAAAGTTGATGAAGCTTGTAAAAAACTGTTGGTTAATATGACAGTAGAGAGTTTTGAGTTTAGTATAACTAAAATCTAAGTTGCATTCATTTAAATAGCATTACAAACCATTCAGTGTTTTCTTTACTTAGGTAGGGAACTCTTAGAAGCTTTAATGTTTTAATAGATTTTAAAATGGGTAAACCATTGTAGTTTACTAACTGATCTATAGACTTTAATTTACCTCATTCTTTTAAAAGAGAATTTTACAAATAAAAAAGCCCCGTTAATTAAAATTAACGGGGCTTTAAAAATATGTTTAGTATGTTGCTAGTAGAACTTAGCTCTGTTATCTACAATCTTAGCATGTTCTTTTAAAGCATTGAATACTTCAAAATCTACTCTCCCTTGATAACCTCTTTCCAAATCAGCTAACACTTGTTCGTTCGTTGCACCAGCTTGATCAGTGTATTTGGTTACTTGTAACACAAAAACACCTCTGTCACCTTGGATTGGAGCTGATACTTCATTTGGTTCTAGCGAAAATACTGAACCTAAAACGTTTCCTTCTGGACCAATTCCTGCAATTGAAAAAGAACTGAATTGTAAATCTCCAACATTCTGAATTTGTTCTTCCCATGCTGAAGCTACAGCATTTAAATCAGTGGCACCTTTAACAAGCTCCATTGCTTTTTCTGCTTTTTTCTCGTTTAAAACTTCAGCTCTCATTTGCTCTTTTACTTCTTCAAAAGGTAACAAGCCTTCTTCGCGGATGTTGGTTAAACAAGCAACAATGAACCTATTGTCTAATTCAAATGGATCAGAAACTGAACCTCGTTCCGCTGAATACACCCATCTTATGATTGGTCGTGGAGAATCAATTGTGTTTAAATTTTTATCGTTTTCTTTAATATATGCTGCTTGTTGAATGTTTAATGACGCACCAGTGGTTTTAAACAACTCTTGAGTATTGTTGTTGATAGAAAATGCACTAGCATCGTTATAAGCTTTGTCGTAAGTATCTTTACCTGGGCGAAGCTCTCTGTTAACAATAGCAATTAATGTTTTTTCAACTTCTTTTGTTTTTTCTAGTATTTCTATCAAATGGTAACCAAATTGAGATCTAACAATTACCATATCACCTGCTACTCCATTAAAACAAGCATCGTTAAAAGGCTTAACCATACGGCCTTCAGTAAACCAATCAAGGCTACCACCATTCTTTGCTGAACCTTGATCTACAGAAAACTGTGCTGCCATCAACTCAAAATTATTTTGAGCAAGAATTACAGATTTTATACTGTCAACTCTACTTTTTGCTGAGGCAGAATCATCATTTGCTATTTGAATAAGAATATGACGAGCGTTAACCGAGTCTGAAGAGACTTTGCTTCCTAATTTTTTATACAAATTGTAAAAGCCGGCATCTTCAACCGGACCTAAAACAGTATCGTTGGTGGCAAAGTATAACACAGAGTCAACCGAAGTAGGTAATTGCCCTTTTCTGAAGTAACGCACATTGAAAGGAGTATCAGCGTTATCGTTTACAAACGTTGTATCGTTTTCAGCTTCTATAAACTCAACTTTCAAATCGTTAAAATCTTCAAGCATTAAGTTTACATCTTCGGCAGATGGCACAACAGCATATTCAATGTACTCAATTCCTCTTGTAGTTTCTTTTTGCTGGTATTTATCCTCATCCTTGTGTTTCGTATAATACTTCTTTAAATCAGCATCCGTAACTTCAAGTTCATCGTCTGCAATTGATGAATAATATTTAGCTACGTAGTTAAAGTTAACTCTTTTACCTCTTGCTGCTACTTCTTCTGAAACTTCGAATGAAGAAGGCGATAACCCTTTTTTAATAAGGTTATAATACTTTGCAGATAATCTATCCATTTTGATAGCCTGCTCTACTGGCAACCAAGCTTCAGCATTGTCACCATCTAATACCTGACGTATATAATTCAATACTTGTTGGGAATTAATACCGCCTGTAGCCTGATCACGGAATTGATCATATATCTGTCCTGTTTGAGGGTCTGTGAAATATTGAGACATAATTGAATTTGGTCCTGAATTTTTAATTTGATTGTATAATTCTTCAGGAGAAACTGAAAGACCTAATTCATTGTATTCTTTGTACATGATGTTTTCCTGCAAAAGCATATTCCAAACCCTGTTTCGAACTTGCTCTGTTGCTTGATCATCGAAAGTTTGAGTACCTATTTCTTTTTGAACTTTTCCTTCAAATTCTACATAAGAAACCATATTTCCTCGAATTTCAGCTACATCAGTTTCAGCCTGATTCACCAAACCTGAACCGGTTCCAAGCAAATCTCCTAATACAAATAGACCCATTGCAATACCTATTACGGCGATCAATAAACCTGATTGACTTCTTATCTTACCTATTACAGCCATTATTACCTTTTTAAATTAAGCCTGCGAATATACAATCCTAAGTTGGAAATAAAAAATGCTATGCCACTATTAAAACACTGATAATCTGCAAGTTATAAATAACTTAATTTTCACTCTTCTCCTTGTGGTAACTTTTGGAGGTGAACAATATCTATCCTGTTGTTAGAGACAGCTCTGATTGTGAACCTAAAACCTTTAATAGCAATTACTTCATTCCGCTTAGGAATACTTTCGAAGGCATGTATAATAAGGCCTGCTAAGGTTTCAAACTCATCAGATTCAGGTAAATTTAATTTGTATTTTTCTTTAAGATAATCAACTTCTAATCTGGCTGAGAAAACATACTCATTAGGGTTTATTTCCTTTTCTATTTGACCATCGCTGTCATGTTCATCTTCAATGTCACCAAAAAGCTCTTCCACTATATCTTCTAAGGTAACCATTCCCGATGTACCACCAAACTCATCCAAAACAATGGCAATACTTTTTTTCTCTGCAATAAAGAACTCTAAAATTTCATTTGCAGGCATCGATTCAGGAATTACCGAAATTGGAAGAATAACGCTTTTTATCTCATTCGGACTTTTGAACATCTCGAACGAATGAATATACCCTATAATATTGTCTATTGTTTCCCGATAAATCATTATTTTAGAATAGCCGGTATCAATAAATTTTAAATTTAATTCTTCTATTGCAGCGTTCTCTTCAAGGGCTATAATTTCTGTTCTAGGAACCATACATTCACGTGCCTTAACTTTTGAAAAATCTAGGGCTTTTTGAAAGATCTGAATCTCCGTTTCAACTTGACTCTCGTAATCAATTTTTAAAGCTTCCTCCTTTAAATAATTGTCTAAATCTACCATTCCGAAAGATAAGTCACTTTCTTTCGTTTCAACTTTAAAAATATTGTTTAACACCACATTTGACAGGAACATTGTAATGTAAACAATGGGGAATAACATTACATATATTATTGCCACCGGAACAGCAAAAACGTTTAAAATGTTGTTTGGATTTATACGAAATATTGCTTTTGGTAAAAACTCGGCAGTCACTAAAATAAGTAAGGTTGAGACAACGGTTTGAAGTAAAAAAACAGTAAAACTAGAATCGGTAAGGTTTAAAAACATTGGCTCTAAAAAAAAAGCCATAAAAAAGCCATAAATCACCAAAGAGATATTGTTACCCACCAACATGGCACTTATAAACTTTGCTTGGTTTTTGCTGAAATACGACATTACTTTAGCAGAAAAGAAACCAAGCTTTTTATCAAGCTCTATTTTCAATTTATTGGAAGATACGAACGCCATTTCCATTCCCGAAAAAAAAGCGGATGATAAAAGGGAAACGCCAATAACTATAAGGATATATCCTTGCATGTTACCCAAATTTAATCTTTTTGTTGATCTTCAGTATTCTTGAGCTTTTCCATTTTCTTTCGGTGAAACCTTCTCAGCGCATAAAGAGCACCTGCAACAAATGGCATCACGATAAGTAGAGTAATATCTTCTCGTTCGCCTAAATTCAGTTGGTATCCAGCAAAAATTGCTGTTGCTATTGCAATCCCCAACCAAGTATATTCCATCATTTTATTGTAATTTTTCATTTCGTTTCTCTAGTTATTTGGCCTTTGGCCCTTCATCCTTAATGTTAATAATCCCCTTTATATTTTTGATTTTATATTGAGAAAAATCCTCATTGGCATCCAAACCATCACCATAAATTATTTCATCCTTGGTGGTTATTTTCACAAATACATCTGAGGTAATTCTCTTTTCCTTTTCTTTCCAAACCAAATGCTCACTGTTGAGTTTATCTCCAAATGAATTAATAACCACAACATCTCCTTTTGCGACCATTCTTTTGTCTTTGTCGTAATTAATAGCATAATTGGAATTCAGTTTTGATTCTTGCTCCCCTTGCTTATTAAAGAAAGTAATCTCAACTCCTTCCCGAAACTCTGTATAAGGCTCATCACCTGGATACCTTTCAAGTAAAGGAGCTTTCAATATCATTTTAGTTTTGGCAGAATCACTGTAAGTTACAATAATGTCTTTTGATATTTCAGATGGTAGATTTTCACTACTGGTTAGAAGCTTAACTTTTTCAATTTCATTCTCACAGCTACCAAAAAAAAACACCCCTGCAAAAAGCAAAAGGGTGTTTAGTATTATTTTATGTAACTGTTTCAATTATTGTACTCTAACCGTTGTTGATTCGGTAATCCAACAATCTTCAAAAGAAAATGCATTATCATTTGTTAAACCATAGAAAAAGCAATCTTCGGTACTTGGGTATTGACTTTTAGCCTGAGCAATTCTTTTATTTGCTTTTTCGGCAACTTCAGCATCAACAGATTTAGCTTTTTGATAGTAATCGGTTGCTAACCACCATCCTGCTCTCACTTTACAGCCATCTGAGTAACATGATTTGCCACCATAACCGTAAGAATCACCAATTATCATATAGGCATCTCCTGAGTTTGGATTTATCCCCAAAGCATTTTTTGCGGCATTTTTTGCTTCCTGGAACCTTTTACTTTTCAGTAAAGCTTGGGCCTTGTTTACGTAAGCATCAAAATTTTTGGAATTATCCTCTTCAAACTCAATTGATTTAGAAAAAAACGAAATTGCTTCAGAATATCTTTCTTTCTTAAGCATTCCAATTGCTATGCTATAAGAAGCTTCTGCTGAAGGCTCTATCTCATTTAACGCTATAGCAGCGTTCAAATACAACTCCTCCTCTGCGCATTTTCTTTTATCTAAAAGACTAATTACTTTTTTCAAATATCCAGCATCTCCTTTCATTTCTTCAAATGTTGGTTGGTATAAGCCAATAATATCTTCACATGTAGCAACTTTTTCGAACAACTTTAAAAGATTAGCGCCTGCTGTTTCATAGGTTTTCGCATACTTCGATTTTTCAGCAATGTTAAAATCAACAACTTCAACCAATCTAGGGTAAAGTTCAATTAGTTCTTTCTTTTCTGATAGCTTTTTTGCCACCATGTTATATTTTGAATAAAACAAGTATACCAATGGTGCTGGCCCTATATTATTACCATCTAATTCAAACGATTTATTTAATATTTCAAATGCCGCTGCAGGATCTTTCTTCCGATATTTCATCAAGTCAACGCCTTTCATTCCAAGAACTTTTCCTTCCTCGCCAAAATTCGCTATTCTTAAATCATACAAATTCAACAATGTATCCACAAGAGCATCTTTCAATTCCTCATTTTCTGCTTCATCGGCTTTTTCCATAAGGTAGTTCATCATTTTACTACCTCTGATGTAAAGATTTTTTGATGACCCAGGACAAATGGCTAATGCTGATCTCCACCCCAATAAAGCATCTTCAAAATTATCTTGTTTGTAAAACTCACTATAAAGAGATAAGTTTTTTACACATTCAATACTATCTTCTGCCGTAGTTCCATAGTTTCGCTTTGGCTTTTCATTACCACTTTGCGCAATTGCAACTGTGCCTATTAAAAAACTAAGAATTGTTAATTTAAGTGCCTTCATTTTCGCTCTTTTTATTCAATTTTTCTTCTGACAAACCACTTGTCAAATTTATGTGGTGCTATACTTACTCCGATATACAAATTGGTGTATAATTCTGAATATGAATTCGCAACGTTGGTTGTCCTATTACCAATCTCCATTCCAAAATTGAAACTGGTTAATGATTGGCTCTTAACAAGTGGCAACCCTAAACCAAAAGTTCCCGCAGTTTGCGTAATTTCATTACCCTGATAAACCTTACCCGTTTTCCCGTAATTCATTCCAAATCGATAACGTGCTACTTTTAGAACTTTCATGATATTTTCAACATCAGGAATATATTGTATACCAATAGCTATGCGTGAAGCAGTAACAGAATTGTAAGATGTCCCCAAGTGCGAATTATCAGCAGCGCCCTCTGTTCTATAATCTAACATTAACTTGTATTTGTTATTAATGTCCATAACCGCGCCAAATGCCAATCGTTGAGATTGATTAAAATAGGTTGTTGTTGAGTCATCAAATGCTATAAGATCTTTAATTGTTTCAGAGCTAAAAGGGCCTGCAAAGCTTGCAGCTAATAAAATAGTTGAAACATTCAATTTTTGCTTTGGTTCGTATGTGGCGCCTAGCGATAAATCAACCTTATCATTAAGTTTTCTTACATAAGTTACCCCAAAGTCATAGGTAACTGAATTAATAGAAGCCGTATTTTGAATAATTGAATTATAACTCTGTAGGCCAGGTTCAATTATTGAAGCGGTGCTCGTTTTAATTGTTGACCCGAATAGGTAGTTGATATTAACACCTAATGATATTATATTTAGAGAATCTCGTATTATAGAATAGCCAAAACCTAGATTAAGTTTGTTTATACCTCCTTCACCCTTATATAGCTGTGTTAGCTGTTTTGAGTTATCGATCATAGACGTATTTTCGAACTCATAGTTCATTGAAGTTTGAGGCTTTAAACCAAGCGCCATACCCAACCTTCTGCTTAAAGGAAAGGCATATAAAAAGTTATGAATTGCGCCTCCTGCTGAGTTGATGGTATTTGTTCCTAATGTGATTCTTTTTTGCTTACTTACAAAAGAAGCATCAGCAAGTTGCGTATATAACGCAGAGTATGAAGATGGATTCAAGTTGTTTATCATGTAACTTGAATAATTTGCTGTACTTGCCCCGCCTAATGATATATCAGATGATAGAGCACTTGACGACACATCGCCTAACCCATAATAAGAGATTGGTGAATTGTTGGAGAGTTGGCCCATTGCTGAACTACAAACCATTATTAAAAATATGAATGGTAATTTATTTACTAGGTGCATTATACTGTAAAACTTCGTTAAGCCCTCGACTTATTAAATTTGGGGCTGCAAATATGTCTTTTTTCAACACATTTTCAAAGAAATGTGCATCTCCGCCGGAAAAAACGACCTTAAGGTCATTAAATTGTTCATGGTAATGCTCAATAATTCCTGTTACTTCAGATGCAATTCCAAACTGAACTCCTGACAATATTGATTCGGTGGTAGTTTTACCAGTAACCACTAAATTTTCAGAAGGTTCAACTAATGGGAGCTTATCAGTAAATTGATTTAGCGCATTAAATCTCATTCTCATTCCTGGAGCAATGCTTCCTCCATTGTATGTGTTGTTTGAAACAATATCATATTTAATACAAGTCCCAAAATCAATAACTAAAATATTTTGATTAGGAAAAATTGAGTTAGCACCAATAGCTGCAGCTAACCTATCCAAACCAAGGGTTTCAATAGTTTCGTAATCATTTTCAATTGGCACTTTAGTTTGCTGATCAAACTTCATCATTTTAAATGTTTGTTCTAAATAGTCTTCAACCTCAATAGGATGATCAACTACTGAGCACAAAATGCACGACTCAATATTTTTTATTGTTTTAACAACCTCATGAATCCACTTTAAAGTAAGATCGCTATTTGATGACAAAACCTCCACTAACTCCTTGTCTTTAAACAGAGTTAGCTTAGCTGAAGTATTGCCCAAATCAATCACTAAATTCATGGCGGTAAAAATAACCATTTAAGCGGTTACATCTGTTACTATTTTTGTTGCACAGAACGAAATTAATTTTACTTTTGTCGCCTCTTTGACGGTGCGGTAGCTCAGTTGGTAGAGCAAAGGACTGAAAATCCTTGTGTCGGGGGTTCGATTCCCTCCCGCACCACCGTCAAATAAAAACCCTTGATTGTTTCAATCAAGGGTTTTTTGTTTCATATACCTGATACACTAGCCCTATTGGAATAATCCAGATCAAAATGCCGCCAAATAATTACACCTTCTTGAGGCATCACATAAGTTGCAAGAATTGGTAATAGCTGCTTTTCGTTTTTGATGCGCATTTATCAAATCTGTCCCAATAGAATTGTATCTAAACTTTATTGCTTAAGAAGGCTCGAACAATACATCAAACTGATTGGAAATTCGATAATCTTTGTCAAATAGCAATTTAAACTTAACATCAAGTTTTGTTGAAAAACGTTCTGACACTTCAAGTTTTCATGGAGAAATTCCGATTACTTGTGTCCCTTTTGGTGTGATTAGCTCTAAGCTATCTTGTAAATTACTCATATGTTTATTGCAGTATTTACACCACTGACCACGATAAAAAACCAATACGATAGGTCCGTATTTCAATTCATTATAAAGATTAAAGGTTTTACCGGCTTGATCCAAAGCTAAAAAATTAGATATTTCATTTCCTACTTCCAAGCCAATTAAATCCTCCATTGCTGGTGTATCTTGAGCATTTGATGATAACCCAAGTAACAGCGAAACCATTAAGATAAAAATTGATAGTCTATTGTTCATTGTTAATAGTTTGGGATTTAGTTAGTTCGAATACTATGCTGTTTTGAAAAACAGTTAAAGTCATACAATGCGATGGATAGGTAATCTCAAAACCCAACTTTAAGTCTAACATCTTTGGAATGTGATATGCCGTTGAACATTCAAATGAGCCTATTGGAGAGAACCTTATCACTTCAGCTGTTTGACAGTCTAATGAGACAATAAACTTAAACCACGACCCCGCACCCTCTCCCGCTAACCATTTGTACAAACCCGAGTCATTAAAAGGTATTGTTGGTTGAGGTAAAATTGACGGTTGCTTTGTCATTTTCTATTGCTACCTGATTACATTCATAATAATTTGCTTCTCTTCTTTTTTCCCAACGGAATACAAAGAACTGTTCGTCGCTGTTAAGTTCCAGCGTGGGCTAGGACTTATAGTTAAAGGAAATTTAAATTTTAGATATTCCCATATAGATGGTTCACCAGCAAGAATCACAGTTCTAACAAATCGAGGTCAATTGATGCCTTCACCAATAAAAGGGCCATACGGCATAAAATCTTTGGCTTGCATCTCAAATACCTGATCCATTGCGGTCTGGTGATTTATTCTAACCAACGAACCTATTATTTCTCCTGAACCATGGGTTGATTTGTTTGGATATATTTCTGCAAGAATTTCCTGAACGTTTAATATATTATAATTCTCATCGTATTCAGCAGTGGTTTGTAATCCCAAATCATGATCCGTTTCTTTACTCCTAAATCTTCCAAAACCATGAGGGGCATGGTATCTACCAAAATCGAAATAATTGCATTTTTTAGTGTGATCGTCAATTAAAACGATCGCTGCATGACCTATTTTATAATATCCATTTTTATTTAAATTCATTAACTGCAGTGGGTAATCATACCAAGCGCCTGCTTGTTTACATTTTGTTTCAGGCCAGGCCAAAACCAATGCAAATCCAGAATGAAGGTCATTTTCAATATCCATTACTCTTTTTTATTTCCATTTCATTTAAACAATGCATATCACCAATAAGGTCATGGTAAGCCATCGAAATTTTTTCTGATGACGCTTTTATTTGAGTTACGCTTACGGTTTTCAGTCCAAAAACTAAATTACTATCATCAATCTCTTGATTAACACCATAATAATTTGCCTCGTGAAAACTGAGAATAGATTCTGGTGTTAGAGGCTTTTTATTGGCAACCATTTCAGAAAAATTTTCTGATCGATGTTCAATTTCCTCAATTGGGTATAAAGTATACGAACACCAAATATATGCTCCATTGAATGGCAAAGTCTCAATCTTTTTTTCTTCACCATTCCACCTTAATTGTATCAATTCCTTTTTAAGGCAATCAACCAATATCAAAGTAAATGGTTCAATATTCTCAAAGTTCTCTTGATTTGAAAATTGACCTATTGATTCGAAAGAAAATGAATTCAATAGTATTTGCCCCCTACTCCTCGCATAATTCCCTCTAGAAACATGTTTTTTGTCTGCACCATTAAGCAGGCAAGCTAACCTGCCATTATCTCCTGATGCTATCCAGGTTCCGCCCGCTTCTTGGTCTCTGGGGAACAGCACATTTTTTCCCTTTACCTGATAAACCAAAGGCAATAAAGTTGGCCTTGCTATTCTTTCATCTCTATTAGAGGTTAGCACTATTTTTTCATCATTCAGAAAATAAGTTACCGTGCACATTTAGTAAAGGAAAACTTTATTTTGAAAAAGCAAACTCATATTATTTATTTTTAATAGTAGCAAAAATACTTTTGCCACTGACACATAATGTAAGCTCCATAACAATTCTATCTACTTTTAGGTTGCCAATTTTGATAAAAAGTACAACCTTAAAAAATTATTAATTTGATGTAGATTTTTTACTTCTTTTGCACGCCAAAATTAGAGACATGTTTAATCTAAAAGAAATTTTTTCCATCACGTTAGTACTCTTCTCAGTTATAGATATAATTGGCTCAATTCCTATTGTTATAGAATTAAGAAAAAGAGAAGGTGACATCCATTCATTAAAGGCTACTCTAATATCAGGCGGCTTAATGTTGACTTTTCTGTTTTTAGGAAACTCTATTTTACTATTGTTTGGTTTAGATGTGTCTTCGTTTGCTTTAGCAGGAGCTGTAATTATGTTTTTACTGGCCTTTGAAATGATTTTAGGTGTTATGCTTTTTAAAGGTGATACAGATTCAAGTGGAAGTGGCTCAGTTGTTCCGTTGGCTTTTCCAATGATTTCAGGTGCAGGAACATTAACTACAATTTTATCTCTAAGAGCAGTGTATTCAGTGCCAAATATTATGGTTGGAATTGTTGTTAATCTTGTTTTTATCTACATAGTTTTGAAAAGCACCACATGGCTTGAGAGAAAAATTGGAAAATCAGGGTTTAGCATCTTAAGGCGCGTATTTGGTATTATCTTACTAGCTATTGCTATCAAGATATTCAAGGAGAATTTTTAACAAAAAAATCGCCCAATGGCGCTTTTTTATGAATACCCTTATGCTATTTCCAGCAATTGATAACTACATCTAGATCTTTCGCTGTTCTATCCGTTTTGTCTTTTTTGACTACTATAAATTTCATTCTGTTAACTACTCCCGTTGTGATTCCGAAGAACTCATTAGGAATGATAGTAAATTGGAATTTTCCGTCACCTGTATAGGTCATCTTTAAATCAGGGTTACGGCTTGCCGTAAAATAATTTGTAACTTCATAATCTGCTTTTGCAGCCGTCGCAGATGTTGAATCCCATGCTGCAGCATATACGTAAGCTTCATCTTCACCTAAGTTTAAAAGAGCAGATTCAGTTTCTAAATTGTTATCATAAATTACAGAAAAAACATCATCTAAAAAAGGAACCGAAGGAAATGCTCCTACAAGTAATGCTTCGGATTTCGGTGCTTCCAAGCCCAATTCCAAATCTTCAGTTTTATAATCAGGGTCGCCATATCCGCCTCCATCTTCTGGTTTAACCAACATTTTGATGTCATTGTCATAAACATCCTTAATATCAACTTCGTAAAATTCGGTTGGTGTCATTGTATAAGAAAAAACGGTCGTTGTTAAATCGGTAGGATCAACACGTGTCATTTTAAGTTCGGGGTTTGAGCTTTTCCATGCTTGGGTTCCAACTCCATTCACATATTTATGTCCTTGACCGTGCTCAGCAGGACTCCAAGTCCAAATGTACATGTCAAGTCCAATTTTACCTTCATCAACAATCGATTGATTATCGCACTTTGAGATATCCACAAATAGCGTAATTTCTTCATCCATTAACGCTCCTTCTGGTTCGTACCAGAGCTTTTGGCTAAAGCCAAAAATACTTAAAACTAATCCAAGTAGTACTAATATTGATTTTTTCATATTACTGTTTTCTTGAAAATTTAAATTTATACGATGATCTTGGCTCGTCAACACAACTTTTTGTGAATTGTACATTCAGTTCTTGATCTACTTCTCTTATCGGTCCATTCAGGTTCAATTCGATTAATTGCCCCTCACTTGTTAAAAGAGTTACCATAGTAGGAAAACTATCATCATCAAATGACCAAGTTCCACCTGCGCCGAAAAAATTATTCGCCATGTTTCCACTGGCGGTATACGTTTTAGAGGCAGCCGTAAACTCCAAGCTAATAGGTGACGCTTGATTTGTGAAAAAAGCAGAAACTTCTAGCTCATCTTTATTAACAGACACTTCATCTACCATCGTTACTTCACTAATTGTCCAACTGTCGCTAATTCCATCCACTTTACTAGATGGATCTCCTATTGGCACATCAACATCTGGTTTGCATGATAATGCAATCAAACCAATTGATAAATACATTAAAATCTTTTTCATAATATCTAATTTTAGCAACCTCCTGTTTTGTTTAATTCGAATAATTCATTTTTCTCGGCTATCGGAAACTGAAGAATCATACCGTTACAATCCCAATTATCATTTCTAACCTGAACAGTTTCTCCATTCAAACCTTTTCTTTTCATTACAGACATCCAATCGCCTTCTCCAACAAACTCCTTTCTTCTTTCAAGTTGAACTCTTTCCAACAAACTTGAATATCCTTGAGTCGCAGATACAGTGTTTCTTCCGACACCATAGGCTCTTTCAATAATTTGATTCACATCGTCAACAATGGTTTGCTTATCACTATTTATCATAGCAAGTGCTTCTGCTCTTGTTAGAAGTATCTCTGTTAAATTCAAAAACGGCACATCAAACACTTGATTATCGAATTTATTCAATTTTATTTGTTCCGTTGGTGTTCCCAAATTTTCAGGAACAAACCAGTTTAAACGTGCATCTGCGGTATCAAATATATTGAACAACTCAGTTGACGCAATCAATGTAGGGTTTTTAATTGATGAAGACCAATTATTTCGATACCCGCCTGAACGATTGTTAAAGGTTTCGCTTTTAATTTTAAATATATCCTCCGTTGTGCCATCTATAACAAATCTACTCCCGCTGGTTAAACTAAATAATCCTGACGAAATAATATCGCTGCATTGATCTGCCGCTTTTTGATACTCTAATTGATTCAAGTAGACCTTTGCCAACAATCCTTTAGCGGCATATTTTGAGGCATATATTCCATTATCTTCTTTTAAGTTTGCTATAGCAAATTCCAAATCTTCAATTATTTTTTCATAGGTTTCAGCTACAGTTGATCTTGCTATAGGCTCGCGAATTGGTTCAAGTACAACGGCAACACCAGGATGAGAATTGTCGGCGGTATAGCCATAAGGGTGAGCAAACAACCTAGCTACTTCAAAATGACAAAGCGCTCTTAAAAACCTTCCCTCAGCCTCCAAAGCGATTCTTTGCTGTTCTGTTAGGCCTGTTACAAAATCAAAATTTTCTAAGATGGTATTCACTCTAAATATGGCAACATAAAATTCGCCGTAAAAATTACCAATTGAGCTATTAAAAAATAACATGTTATGGCTGTAAACTTCATCAAAATCATCATTTGATTGCGGCGCTTCAACGTTATCACTTAACAATTCATGATACTTTTGAGCATTGCCGTTTACAGTATTTCCTACAACATCATATGCTGCGTTTAATATCAACTGCAAATCATCACCTGTTTGAATCGCTTCTTCTTTTAACATTTTAGTTTTCGGCGGGAATTCTAAATTTTCGCAACCAATTAATCCAACAAAAACAAATAGAACTGTAAATATCTTTTTCATTATCTTTATTTTTTAGAAGCTAATGCTCAGGTGAATATTAAACGTTTTCTCTTGAGGTGGAGTTAAGTATGTAATTCCAGCACTCATGTTCCTATCAGCTGCATTTTCAAAGTCACGCGCAATTTCAGGATCTAAACCAGGATAAGCAGTTATAACAAATAAGTTTGTAGCACTTGCTCCAATTCTGATACTGTTAAATTTTGAACCTTTAAGTTGGCCAGCGTTAAAGGTGTAACCTAATGCCAACCTTCTTAATCTCACGTATGATGCATCGTGTAACCACAAATCGGTGTTAATCCACGGAGTTGGTGATCCATAAGTTTCGGTATCAAGAGTTAACCTAGGATACTTCGCTTCGTCGCCAGGTTGCTTCCAACGGTCGTATATATCAGTTCTCATGTTCCAATCGGTAACCACCCCAAGCTGTCGTTTTGATGATGAATCGTATATTTTACCTCCTATTGAATAGTAAAATAGTACCGTCATATCCCAATTTCCATATCCAAAACTGTTAGTAAAACCACCTACTACATCTGGCAATACATCGCCAACTGCAACTCTATCAGCTGGATCCCAATCTTTGGTTTCAATTCCATCAATATCCAAATATATTGGAGCTCCATCAACTGGATCAACACCTACATAGCGTACTAAAAAATTTGTTCCAACTGGCGACCCAACCACAATCCTGGTGTCATTTGTTCCGCCACTTATAGCATCTTCAGAATAATCACCAATACTTGTTATCTCATTGCGGTTATGGGCAATGTTAAATTCTGTTGTCCATTTAAAATTACCTACAAAGTTTTTGGATTTAATTCCGAATTCTATTCCTCTATTTAAAATTGAACCGACATTATCCCAATAATTATCAAACCCATAAGCTTGCGGAACATTTAGGAACATCAAAACATCAGTTGTGTTTTTATTGTAGAAAGTTACCTCGCCGTGAACTCTATCTTCAAAAAGGCCAAACTCAGCGCCAAGATCTAAAGTATTTGAGGTTTCCCACTTTAAGTCAGGGTTATCCAAGTTTTCTGCCCATAATTGGCCATTTCCTCCATAACCATTTCCATCTTCAAGATTTGACGTGTTAAAGGTTTGCTGATAAGCATTAATTCCAATATTTGAGTTTCCAGTTATCCCAAAACTAGCTTTTAGTTTTAGGAAATTCATAAACTTAACGTCAAAGAAATCTTCATCTGACATTAACCAACCGAAAGATCCTGAAGGGAAATAGCCGTACTTATTGTTGGGACCAAACTTTGAACTACCATCAACTCTAAAAGTAGCTTGGACAATGTACTTGCCTTTGAAAATGTAATTTGCTCTACCAAAAACACTTCTAAAGGATGATTCTTCCGTTTCCATATCACCGTAGAAAAGTATTGAACTATCAGTTTCAAATTCTTGATCGATTCTGGCATTTGAAAATTGAGATGAGGTATAGCCCCATATTCTTTGGGAGTATTGATACTCATAACCTGCCATCAACTTCAGTTTATCATCATCCGTAATTTTGGTTTGAAAATCAAGAACCGCGTTGTAATTGTAATTGTTAATAAAGGTTTTGTTTCTATCCGAAAACCCTGGTGAATTCACAGATGGATTTATCCTTCCATCCTCCCATTTATCATCTTTAATATCTACGTACTCGTAATTACCATTTGCTATCAAGAAAAGATTTTCCGCTAACTGATAATTTACATTCAAACCGCTTAACCAATGGTACTCGGTTGTTACCCAATCAACATATTCAAGGTTTCTAACTGGATTCACCCCCTGAGTATATTCGCCTGTTGAATCATCAAATACAGGGTATATCGGAAGTGCTGTGGACATAGCAGCACCAAATCCTCCACTCCAAGCTGCATCAACTCTATCGTTGGTTGCTTTTGTCATACTAGCGGTTAACCCTAGCTTTAATTTATCAGTTGGCTTGTAATCCAAATTAGCCCTTGCACTCATTCTTTCATACGAGTTTCCAACCAAATAACTGGTATTATCATCATAACTACCGTTTAGGTAATACCCAAATTTTCCTTTTGATTTCGAAATTCCGAGATTGTAGTTTTGTTTTATCCCTATCCTTATTGTCTCATCTACCCAATTGGTATTGGTATTTTCAGCATCTTCCCACGAAACATTGTTAGGTAGTTCTGCCTGCCCTGTATTACCATCATTCTCCCAAGCCTCTTGGTACAATTGCAAATACTCGTCAGTTTCAAGCATATTAGGCAATGCTGTAGGTGTTGAACTTCCTGAATTGGCAGAAAAATCTATTTTCATTTCATCAGATTTACCCCGCTTTGTTGTTACTAATATTACGCCATTTGACCCTCTTGAACCATAAATACCTGTTGATGCTGCATCTTTCAAAATTTCTATAGATTCAATATCATTTGGATTCAAAAACGCCAAAGGGTTTGAATTAAAACCCCCTTCGTTTCCTGTAAGAAATGCATCTTGTGAAACAGGTATGCCATCTATTACATATAAGGGGTCACCACTTGCTGATATTGAAGCAACACCCCTTACTCTTATAACTGCACTCGAACCTGCCATACCTGAACCTGTAGTAACCTGAACGCCGGCTGCTTGACCTTGCAAAGCAGATTGGAAAGAAGGAACAGGTAACTCACTTAATGTTTTACCATCAATTCGCGATATGGTTCCGGTAACTTCACGCTTGCGTTGAACTCCATAACCAACAACGACAAATTCATCTAGTTTTTCAATATCTTCAATCAAAACCAAAGCACCCACATTAAACTCACCTACTCCAACAGTAACCGCTTTTTTTAATGCAATAAATCCTAAGAAGTTAATATTCAAAATGTACTCGCCCGCAGCAATATCCTTTATTTCAAACAAACCATTGATATTAGTAACAGTTCCATGCGTGGTTCCATCGATTATAACCGATGCGCCTGGCAGGGTCAATCCATTAGCATCTTTTATTTCGCCCTTTATTGATTGCCCAAAACCGACTATCGATATAAAAAAAAGCAAAACAACTAAAAATAAATTCTTTGTCATACAGATTATTTTTACATTAATTTTGTTAAAAGTAATAGTATTAAGTGTTATAAATACACTAAGTTACACAAAATATGAATCAAAAAACGCATAAAACACCAAAATCGTAGCAACAAAAAACCAAGTGTATTTTGTACAC
This sequence comes from uncultured Flavobacteriales bacterium, assembly GCA_905181855.1. GTDB lineage: Bacteria > Bacteroidota > Bacteroidia > Flavobacteriales_G > Salibacteraceae > JAAZVO01. The sequence goes on along the minus strand of CAJIZE010000021.1, from coordinate 18,325 downwards.
TTTTGAATTAATATACTTGCATTAGGTCATTGGCTATTAACATTTTTTCCACTTTGCTAAAAAGTGTACTTTTAACACTTTATAGTATTACTTGATGAAGAAAACTACACTTTTATTGTTCATAATAGGGCTCAGTCAAATTGCTCATACCCAGATTGTTAATGTTACATTTCAAGTTGACCTGACTTATCAAACCATAAATTCAAACGGAATCCATATTGCAGGTAACTTTCAAGATACGGCTGGCTTTGGAGCCAATTGGGTACCCGACACAACTTTACTTGTTGACAGCAGCAACAACGGCATTTATGAAGTTACTGTTGCTGTTCCTTCAGGAGCATATTTATATAAGTTTATAAATGGTAATACATGGTCTAATGTAGAAGTAGTTCCAGCAAGTTGCGGGGTTGGAGTAGACTTAAACCGATCAATTGTAATCGGAACTAATGACACTACAATTGCTCCTGTTTGCTTTAGTTCATGTTTGGCATGCCTTCCAACGAGCAATATTACTTTTAAGGTCGGCATGAAAGGCCAAGTGATAGATTCTTCCGGAGTTCATATTACCGGAGACTTTCAATCTTTACTAGGGTTAATCGATTGGGATCCTTCAAGTTTAGCCTTGTCCGATACCAACGGAGATTCTATTTATGAACTTATGGTTGCAATTCAACCGGGTACTTATGAATTTAAATACGTTAATGGTAACGCTTGGGGAAAGGATGAAGCAGTTCCTCAAGCTTGCACTGCTGCAGGCTCAAACAACAGAGTTGTTGCTTTTTCAGCCGATACAGTATTACCTCCAATTTGTTTTGGTACATGTTTAAATTGTTCGGGGGTTAAGCACAGCGCTACTTTTAAGGTTGACATGAGCGCCTATGTTTCCGCTTTTAACCGTGTGTTTGTTAGTGGTTACTTTAATGGATGGAGTGGGTCTGCTGATACGCTGCAAGATGCCAATGGCGATTCCATCTGGGAGATTACATTAGTATTACCAGAAGGAGTGCACGAATACAAGTTTTCAATTGACAACTGGACAGATCAAGAACTTTTTACAGGAAATGAACCTTGTGTTACCGGTACTGGCTCATTTATTAATCGGGCATTTAACCTAACCGCAGACACTACATTTGGCGCTTATTGCTTTGGTGCTTGTTCATTATGCCCCGCAGCGCCTGCGGCATTTTACGACATTATTTTAAAAGTTGACATGAACAATTACCCAACCTCCTTTAATCAAGTTTATGTTAGTGGTGATTTTAATAGCTGGTGTGGCACTTGCCATCGTATGAGCGACATCAACCTTGATGGCATTTATGAAGATACCTTGAGATTACCTACCAACAATTATGAATATAAATTTACGGTTGACAATTGGTCTGATCAGGAAATTTTTAATGGTAGCGAGGTTTGTACAGATACTAATGGGACCAATTTCAACCGTGTGTTTAGTTTAGACACAACAGACACTATTTTAGGACCCTATTGTTTCAATACATGCTCTACTTGCCCAACTAGACCAAATGTATCCACAACTTTTTTGGTTGACATGGCCTTACAAACAATTGATTCAACCGGCGTTTTTGTATCTGGATCATTTAACCTATTTAACAAAGACACATTAACCCATATTGGTGATAGTATCTACTCTTTCACTGCAACAGTTGACTCAGGTAAAACTTTTTACTACCGCTATGTTAATGGTGATTCATTAGAATTATTACCAGCCAATTGCAGCCAAAACAAAATTGGTGCAGTATTTAGAATACATACATCTCATGTTGTTGATACAATTCCGAAGGTATGCTATTCTCAATGTGATACTTGCGCAAGCACTAATTTCTATGTCACTTTTCAAGTAAGTCTTGGTGGGCTCATTCCAAACTCAAACGGAGTTTTTGTTTCGGGCGATTTTATGGAAGTGGCAGGCTATCCAAACAATTGGTCAGCCTCTGATATTCAAATGGCTTTACAATCAAACGGAACTTATCAGGTAACATTAATATTACCAAGCGATACTTTTGAGTACAAATTTTTAAATGGCAATACTTGGAACGATACAGAAATAGTTCCTCCAAATTGTGGTGTTGGTTCACCAGCCAATAGGCGTTTCATTTTAAGTAGCGACACCGTTTTACTCGACTTTTGTTTTGGAACTTGTGGAAGTTGCATCATCCAAAAAAAGCCCGTTACTTTTAAAGTTAACATGAAAGACGACACCGTAAATAGTAGCGGCATTTTTCTTACCGGAGATTTTATTGGATGGGAAGCGGACTCCTTACAAATGACAAATTCAATCAACCAAGTTTACGAGGTTACTGTAATGATAGACTCTGGCCAAACAATCGAATACAAATTTTTAAATGGAAACTCATTTTTAGGTGAAGAAACAGTACCCCAAAGTTGTGGAATACCAAACGGAATTGGCGGCTACAACAGATTCTACCAAGTTGGCATTTCTAACGTTTTGGATAGTATTTGTTTTTCGTCTTGCTCCTTATGTATAGTAACTCCGCCTCAAGTAAACGTAACGTTTAATATTGACCTGAACGATGAAACCATAAGCCCCGATGGCATTCATATTACCGGAGAATTTAACGCTTGGGGCCTAACTCCATTAAACAACCAGGGCAACAATCTTTATTCAACTCAACTTTCGTTAGATTCAAATGGAACAATTGAATACAAGTTTGTAAATGGTTTTTCAGGTTTTGAAAACGTACCGGCAACTTGCGGTGTACCTGATGGTTTTGGGGGCCTCAACCGCAGCCTATTTGCTTTTGGATCAGCTAACTTAAACCCTGTTTGTTTTAGCTTATGTACTCCTTGTACCACTGCTGTTACTGCTTCCGATGTATCCTTTAAGGTTGATATGACCTATGAGTTGGTTTCTATTTTCGGAGTGCATGTTGCAGGAAACTTCAACAACTACAATACTTCAACGCATAGTTTAACAGATAGCAACAACGACTCTATTTTTGAGGCTACATTTAACCTTACAATTGGCGATACACTTGAATACAATTATTACAACGGCTTAAGCAGCACCAATATTGAAATCACCGATAGTTTAACCAACTGTGGCGTTGATAATGGTTCAGGTGTTTATGAAAGAACTTTTGTGGTTAAAGCCTCCAACAACTTTATTGCGCCCGTTTGCTTTAGCAGATGCCACGATTGTTTACCGCAAGAACCTAATGGATTAGTTGAATTATCATCAAACGATTTGAATTATTGGGTAGCGTCAAACCAGCTTAATATGCTATTTGACAAACCAATTATAGGGTCAGTACTAATTTATGATTTACTTGGTAAAGAGCTGCTTAATAAAACCGTCAACTCAGCAAACAAAGTGATTAACCTTAACGGTATAAGCAAAGGTGTTTACATATTAAAAATAAAAACTGATACTGATTCTTATCAGGTTAAGTTTATCAAATAAAGGGCAAAGAGAATAATTGTCTAAATATTCAATTGTTAAGTGATATTTATTAAAACTCTGATAGAATAATTTTTATCAAATTCGGTTCTCCAAACTTAACTTTAGCTGAACTTATTAAGTTAAACCTAACGAAATCCACTATTTGGAAGTTTTGAGTATTATAATAGGTTGAATCGCCTGTTTCATTAAATTTTTTTATTTCTTAATCTAGATGAATGCTTCGTAACCAATAGTTGCTGACCTTTGACCTCGTCAAAAGTGAGCAACTATGAACATTATATTTTCTAATAAAGCCAAATTACCTACCAAATATGGTGAGTTCAATATTGTTTCTTTCAAACAAGAAGGTGACATTCATGAGCACTGTCTGCTATATCTTGGTAATTTAAAAGCTCAAGATGATGTGCTAACAAGAATACATTCTGAATGTCTAACGGGTGATGTTTTCAGTTCAAGAAAATGCGACTGTGGAGAGCAACTTGATGAAAGTATGCGTGTAATTGCTAAAAAACAAACGGGTATTGTTCTTTATTTAAGACAGGAAGGTAGAGGTATTGGTTTATTTAATAAAATCAACGCTTATGCCTTGCAAGATCAAGGACAAGATACTATTCAAGCAAACCACTCACTAGGTTTTGATACTGACTTAAGAGATTTTACAATTGCCGTTAAAGTACTTGAGCATTTGAAAATAAATTCCATTGAACTGCTATCCAACAATCCGGATAAAATTGAAGTATGGCGAAATTCGAGCATTAATATAACGAAGAGAATTCCTTTGATTATAGATAACAACAAGCACAACGCAGATTATCTAGATGTTAAGAAAGAAAAGCTAAACCATTTACTCTAGTATACTTTTCTGATTCAAGGAATCTGAAGAACCATCCCGAATCATTTTTAGCTACCTATTCAAAACAACCTTTCTAGTCACCAAACTTGATCCGGTTTCAATTGTATAAAAGTAAACCCCATTTTTAGCCGCACCACCTGTTTGGGTTTCACCGTTCCAATAAACCGCATGATTACCATTCTCGATTTCTTTTGAAAGTACAGTTTTGATTGTTTTACCCTCTAAGTTCATGATTTCAACAGTAACTTTTTGAGTTTTTTCAATACTGAAATTAATTTGAAAAGTGGTAGCAAATGGATTTGGATAACCAGTTAAGCCAGCTTGGGTTCTTAAGTCTTCAACCGATATTATTTCAGGTCTTGAAAGTTCAATAGCCTCTAGCTTTTTATCAAGATATACATGATATTCACCTGGCAAAAAATCAATTGACATATTCACATCAGTAACATTTAAAGAATCACCTGTAATATAATCGTACCACATACCAGTATGCTGAAAGCTCGGAATCATGTTTAGCATGTCCATCTTAAAATTCCCAACAATAGTTGCATCCATGTCACTATGATTTAAGTGAATACTTTTTCCATAACCTGAAACATCAACATTGTAATTTGCTGTTGCGAATGTGGTTGATGACGTTTTCAATTTTGTAATTGCTGAATAAACCTGATGCAATCTGTATCTTCTAGCATCTTCTAAATAATCCCACCGTATTGGCTTGTTCCCTGTTCTGCCATTAAACTCAATTGAATAATCGTACCCTAGTTCATCAAATTGCCAAATCATTTTTGGTCCAGGTACACTCACTAAAAAGGTTGCCGTTAATTCTTGTCGCAACAGAGCTGTGCCGCTATCTTTTAAATTGTAGCCGGTTGTGGCATTTCCAAAATTTAAGTTTTCGACCATTAATCTTTCTTCATCATGGCTAACAGCATACGATATCAAATTATGATCATTCCACCCACGATTGTCTTTCAAGCCCCATGAAAAATCAGAACCATAGCCTAAGCTCGCTTCCTTATATTCTTCATGTATATTTCCCCAAAGCATCATGCCATAATTAGCTAACACCGTTTCTTCACTGTTATCAGCAAAATGTTCTAAAATCATAAATGAGGTAGGGTCCACACTCCATAAATGATCGGCATATTCTTTTAAAATATCAACTCTTCCTTGATCGTATTGCCCCCATTGGCCAACATTAGTGCCTGAATAGGTTTGAGTGAAGCCTTTCGATAAATCCAAACGATATCCATCAACATGAAATTCCTCAACCCAATAGCCAAGTATTCTTTTCATAAAATCTTTGGTGTAAGTACTTTCGTGATTGTAGTCATACCCAACATTAAAAGGATGTTTTTCTATTGGATTAAACCATGGGTTGTTGCTTGTTGGCTGCCCCCATTGACCAGCAGATGCATCGAAATACATTCGGACTTGAGGGTTCATGCCAAATGAATGATTCAAAGCAATATCTAGCAAAACAGCAATCCCATTCCTATGACACTCTTCTACAAACTCCTTTAGCTTATTCTTTGTACCATAATATTTATCTGGCGCAAAATAAAAAGCAGGATTATAGCCCCAGCTTTCATTGGCTTCAAATTCCATAATGGGCATTAACTCAATAGCATTGATGCCTATGTTTGTAAAATAATTCATTGAATCAATCAAACTTTGCCAAGTATGCTCCTTGGTGAAATCACGCAACAACAACTCATAAACCACCAGACTCTTTTTAGATGGTTTTGTGAAATTTATAGAGGTATCCCAAGCATAATCAACTTGAGCTGTTTGCATTACAGAAACTGGTTGAATTGTTTTTCCAACGGGATAAGGTGTTAAGTTTGGATAGGTGTTGTTGTCAATCCACTTGTCGTTCCATGGATCTAAAATTTTATCGGAATATACATCAGCTACACGCAGATTTCCATCATCAATAACATACTGAAAGCGATATTCTTGTCCTGGTGTCAATCCATTTATTTGAACCCACCATCTGTTTCCGCTGGTATTTCTTTTCATATAATAATGAGGATCATACTCCCAATTATTAAAGTCTCCAACCACGTATACAAAGTTCTTATATGGTGCAACCAACTGCACAATTACACTGGTATCGTTTAAATAATTTATTCCGTCAATTGTGCCGCTTGGCGGGTTTTGTGAAGTAACTGGTTCCTTAACTACATAATAAAAAGTATCTGAAACAGCACTTGTGCCATTTGTTGATACCATTGTAAATACATGTTTGCCCTTGCCGAAAATACTAACATCAATATTTGATGTTAGTATTTTGGTGTTGTTTTGTTGATTAATAAGAGAGCCATTTCTGAATAAAGACATTGACGAAAGTTCTGAAGCTTCCGCTTTAAAAACGATGTTGTCATTTAACTGAACAATTAATCCATCTTCATCAGGCGTTATAATTTTAGCATCATAACCTCCCTGATACAGGTCAACAAAAATATCAGAGCCATCAGAAACTCTTCCTACCTTGCTTCCATCTGCATTTCTAAAAACAAAAGCTAGCCTTGATACCGTTTCACCAGATGGAACATTGTAAAATGAATTAATATGATATTTAATCTCATGTAAATCATTCCCTAAGCTGGTCATTTTAACTTTGTTGTCAGCTGTTCCCCAAGTACCTTGTACATGCAACCAATCTGTATTAGATGAAGAAACATTGGTAATTACTCCTGTATGAGCGTACAATTGATTGATTCCGGCAAGTTCCCCATTCCCTTTAGATGCATCATAAACAACTGTAACTGTATCATTTTGTCCAACAAAAGTTGGCAAGAAGGTAACCACTTGACCTATAGAAAACAAAGGTATTAGAGCAATTACCAGTATGTAAAATATTTTTTTCATCTTATTATTATGATTTGTTAAACTTAAATAGTTGCGCTGGTTTATGAAGAACACCTTGTTGTTTTTCATTTAACGGAACCACAAATTCGGTTTTTTTCATCTTTTTTCTGAAATTGCGTTTGTCGAGTTTAGCGCCCAAAACAACCTCATATAATCTCTGTAACTGACTCAAAGTAAATTTCTTTGGTAACAAATCGTATCCAATCTGCTTGTATTCTAAATCTTCACGGAGGGTCTCCATTGCTTGATCTACAATTTGGTTGTGATCAAAAGCTAATTCTGGAATCTCATCAATATTAACCCAATGGGTGTTTCCTGCAAAAGATGATGCTTTAGGTGCAACATCATCCATTTTAACAAGAGTAAAGTAGCCTATTGTTATAACCCTTGCGTCAGGATTTGCTCTTACCTTTTTAATCCAAAATTGATCTTTTTCATTCTTCAAACGATTCGGATTACCAAAAGCTCTGAACTGTTTAAGGTAAATTTTATCAATGGATGTAAGCTCAGTTAAAACTCGATAAGCAGCAGAATCGAGATTTTCATCAAGGTTTACTAAATCACCGGGTAATGCTAATCTAAGCTCGCGTTCTAAAGTGTCATCGATTTTTTGCTCAATAAATAGTACCTTTAAATTTTCGAAATCAAATCCAAAAATTACGCAGTCAACTGATATGTGAGAATTTTTAATACTCATGTGCTTATTTAATTTTAACGTTGCCATCTCAAATTAACAAATATTGCTGAAAAGTACCCCCGTTTTGAAAAGTGTTAAAATTACACTTTCTTTGTTTCAGATTACAAACTAATAAATTTTTATGCAAACTCAAATAAATAGAATTGGTGTTTTTACTTCAGGAGGAGATGCACCCGGAATGAATGCCGCCATTCGTGCAGTTGTTCGATCAGCTATTTATTATGATCGTAAAGTGTTCGGAATATTCCGTGGTTATCAAGGAATGATTGAAGGCGATATCGAAGAACTTCAGCTTAGATCAGTATCTAATATCTTGGACAGAGGAGGCACCATGTTGAAATCTGCTCGAAGTAAAGAGTTTAGAACAAAAGAAGGAAGACGTGCAGCCTACGAAAAATTAAAAGAAAAAAACATTGATGCATTAGTCGTTATTGGTGGTGATGGGAGCTTTACAGGAGCTAACATATTTGAACAAGAGTATGGAATTCCAGTAATTGGTATTCCAGGAACTATTGACAACGATTTGTGCGGAACGAATGCAACCATCGGATATGATTCGGCTACTAATGTAGTGGTTGAATGTATTGATAAAATTAGAGACACTGCTTCTTCACACAACAGACTTTTTTTCATTGAAGTAATGGGTCGGGATGCAGGATTTATTGCCTTACGAACTGGTATTGCAACGGGTGCAATTGCCATCATGCTTCCTGAGAAAAAACAAAGTATTGAAGACTTAATAAGTATTTTAGACAAAGCCTCGAAACGACGCAAAACTTCTAATATTGTAATAGTTGCCGAAGGTGATGAGCTTGGTGGCGCAGTTGAAATAGCGAAAAAAATTGAAGAGCAATATTCGTTTTACGAAACTAAAGTTACCGTATTAGGTCATATTCAACGTGGAGGTTCACCTTCTTGTTTTGATCGAGTTTTAGCATCTCAAATGGGTGTTGCGGCGGTTGAAGGCTTGCTAGAAGGAGAAAGTAATGTAATGACGGGAAGCCAGAACGGTAAAATTGTTTATGTTCCACTCGACGAAGCGATAAAGCATACCATCAAACTAAATCCGGAAATATTAAAGCTTACAAAGATTTTGACGATATAATTTTTATTTATGATATTAATTGCAGATAGTGGCTCTACTAAAGCCGATTGGATTTTAGTTGACAATACTGGCAAGCCAGTACGTGATTTTAAAACCCCTGGATTCAACCCCTTTTTTCATGATGTAAACTTCGTTGAGTTCCATCTAAGAGACTGTGATGAGTTAAATGGATATTCTCCTGAAGTGGAATATGTTTTTTTCTATGGAGCGGGATGTTCAAGTGATGAACTAAATGCCATTATAATAAAAGGTTTAAAATCAGTTTTTATCAATGCTAAAATCCATGTAGATCATGATTTGGTTGGTGCAGCTTATGCTTGTTATAATGGTAACCCTAATATAGCCTGTATTATTGGTACTGGCTCAAATTCATGTTTTTTTGATGGGGAAAATGTTACTGAAGAAGTGCCTTCATTAGCGTACATACTTGGCGATGAAGCAAGTGGAAGTTATTTTGGGAAGCACTTAATATCTCAGTTTTTATATAAAAAATTACCAGCTGAACTAGCTGCTGATTTTAATAGAACATACAAATTGAGTAAAGCTCAAATTTTTGAAAACGTATATAACAAGCCACATGCAAATGTTTATTTAGCTAGTTTTATGAAGTTTTACTCAAATCATAAAGAACATGCTTTTATTCAAGAAACCGTTTACAATGGCATGTACAAATTTTTAGAAACACATGTTTGTTGTTTTGATAACCACAAGAATATACCTGTTAATTTTGTTGGATCAGTGGCCTATCATTTTGAAGGTATCTTAAAAAAGGCTGCTAATGATTTAGGTATTAGCATAAGATCAATAATTAAAAAACCAATTAACGGGTTAGTAAACTATCATTTTAAATACAAAAAAGTTCTTGAAAAATGAAAAATATCGTAGTAATCGCTCACGATTCAAAAAAAACAGAATTGGTTTCATTTTTTAAAGAACGTGAAGAATGGCTTTTTGGTAAACAATTAATTGCAACTGGCAAAACAGCTGATGCCGTTGAATCAGAAATTAAAAAAATACCAATTGAACATTTAAGTAGAGGACGATATGGTGGCTACAACGAAATTACTGGAAAGCTTAAAAACAATGAAATTGATTTAGTCGTTTTCTTTAAAGATCATGAAGTTAAAGAACACCACATTGATATTCAACTGCTACTTGATACCTGTAACATTAACAACGTTCCATTGGCAACAAACACTGCTACTGCTAATTTATTAATTATTGGCTGGATTAAAAAAGAATCTATCGAAAAATTGAAACTTAAAAATGCATAATCCAGCTATTAGAGGGTTACTGTTTGACTTAGATGGTGTGCTTTGTGACACAGCAAAATACCATTATTTAGCCTGGAAAAGGCTTACCAATGAACTAGGGTTTGATTTTACAGAAGAGCAAAATGAAGAACTTAAAGGCGTTAGCCGTATTGATTCACTTACTTATTTATTGAAACTCGGAGAAAAAAAATTAACCGTTGAGCAATTTGAGGATTTTCTCATACTAAAAAATACCTGGTATTTAGAATTGATAAAAGAAATGACCCCTAACCATCTACTTCCTGGTGTTTTACATTTCTTGGAAAGTTCAAAAAAGGAAGGAATTAAAATAGGATTAGGTTCATCAAGTAAGAATGCACCGTTAATCCTTAAAACCCTTAACATTACCGGTTTCTTTGATTGTATAGTTGATGGAAACAGCATAACCAAATCAAAACCTAATCCTGAAATATTTTTATTCGGCGCAAGCCAATTAAACCTCCAACCAAACGAATGTGTAGTTTTTGAAGATGCAACTTCTGGTGTTGATGCTGCATTGGCCGGAGGCTTTTTATGCGTTGGTATTGGCAACCAAAAAACGCTAAACAAAGCAACGTTTGTTTACTCTGGATTTAAAGAATTAGATTTCAATACTTTTGTGAAAAGCTTAAGCCAATATGAAAGGTCATTATAAAGTTGATCCTTGGAAAATAATAGAAGAAGGCTTTGAGCCTCTACATCAAGAAGCGTCAGAAAGTTTGTTTTCGATAGGAAACGGAAGGTTCGGTCAAAGAGCAAATTTTGAAGAAAACTACTCCGGTTCTACTTTACAAGGAAGCTATATAGGAGGCATCTATTATCCTGACAAAACTCTTGTTGGATGGTGGAAAAATGGTTACCCTGAGTATTTCGCTAAAGTATTGAACGCTCCAAATTGGATAGGAATATCAATTGAAGTTGACGGTGAAGAAATAGACCTTGCCCAAAATAAAGTTATCGAGTTCGAAAGAATTCTTGACATGAGAAATGGTGTTCTACAGAGAAATTTTATCGTAGAAATTAACAATGGAAATCAAATACAAGTAAATTCAACTAGGTTTTGTAGCCTAACCTCAGATAGCATCGGCGCTATTCGTTATAACATAAAGCCGCTTAATTTTTCAGGAAATTTTAACGTATCTCCCTACATTGATGCTGATGTTAAAAACGAAGATTCAAACTACAACGAAAAGTTCTGGGATGTAACCCAGTCAGAAATTAAGCCGCATTTTGGTTTTATTAAATCAACAACTAAAAAATCAGCTTTTGTAGTAAACACCGGTATGATGTGTAATATTTTACTTGACGGGCTTCAGCTAGAAATTGAACCAGAAACAGTAAAAAAAGAAGCCTACATCGCTAATAAATTTGACTTCTACGGCACAGAGGGAAGTGAAATTAGCGTTTTGAAATTCGCAACCTATACTACATCTTTTAATCATGACCAGAAAGACCTAAACTACGAAACTGAAGAGGTTCTAAAAAGTGCCGTTTCAAAAGGGTTTACAAATTTATTAGAGGAACATCAAAAAGCATGGCAAGCGCTTTGGCAATTTGGCGATATAAAAATAGAAGGTGACGATGCTGCTCAACAAGCCATTCGTTTTAACATTTTCCATCTTCATCAAACATATACAGGTAAAGACGAACGACTCAATATTGGTCCAAAAGGTTTTACAGGCGAAAAATATGGCGGATCTACTTATTGGGATACCGAAGCCTACTGTCTTCAATTTTATTTGAGTACCGCAGGTGAAAAGGTAGCCGAAAATTTATTACAATACCGGCACAATCAATTAGACAAAGCTATTGAAAACGCGACTAAATTAGGCTTTAAAAATGGCGCCGCTCTTTACCCAATGGTTACCATTAACGGTGAAGAATGCCACAACGAATGGGAAATAACCTTCGAAGAAATTCATAGAAACGGAGCTATTGCTTTTGCCATTTACAACTACACCAATTACACAGGAAAAACCGCTTACCGCGATGGTAATGGTATTGAAATTTTACTTGCCATTTCAAGATTTTGGGCGCAGCGTGTTAATTGGTCAACAGCCAAAGAAAAATATGTACTGTTGGGTGTTACCGGACCTAACGAATACGAAAACAACGTAAACAACAACTGGTACACAAACTATCTAGCATGTTGGACTCTTCGATATACTGCCGAAGTTTTAAATGACCTAAAAAAAACAAATCCTAATAGAATCTCCAAACTGGTTGAAGAACATAACTTGAACTTTGACAGCGAAACCACTTTTTGGAAAAGAATTATAGATAACATATACTATCCTGTTGATGATAAAACAGGCGTTCTGTTACAGCAAGAGGGTTTTCTTGATAAAGAGTTAGTTCCGATTTCGGAATTAAACACTTCTGAAAGACCAATCAATCAACATTGGAGCTGGGATAGAATTTTACGATCGGCATATATTAAACAAGGTGATGTAATTCAAGGATTGTACTTTTTTGAGCATGAATTCAGCAAAGAAGAAATTAAAAGAAATTTCGACTTTTACGAGCAATTCACAGTGCATGAATCATCGTTATCTCCATGTATTCACTCTATTTTAGCCTGCTCAATTGGGTCTATCGAACGAGCTTACGAGCATTATTTAGCCACGGCTAGATTGGATCTTGACGACTACAACAAAGAAGTTCATGAAGGCTTGCACATTACATCGATGGCCGGAACTTGGAAATCAATAGTTGAGGGTTTTGGCGGCATGCGCTATAAAAACGATTGTTTGAGTTTTAACCCTACCCTGCCTAAACAATGGTCAGCATTAACTTTTAATGTTTTGTATCGAGGGCAACAAATTAAATTTAATTGTAGCTCGAGCCTAATTACCATTACAAATATGGGTTCTGAAAAGGTAAACATCTCCTTGTTAAATGAGATGTTCGTTTTGCAACCCTCTAAATCACAAAAAAAGGAATTATGAAAAATACCTGGATTCTTATTTTAATAATTGCTTTTGGTTGCTCCTCGAAAGTTAAAAACAAGTATCCAACGAAAGAAGCAGTTGTAGGTTCGGTTAAACCAGTGAGGCTAACTTTCGATACCACTCAACTTTTTCTTACGGATTACTTTTTAACTCCCGATTCAATAGATAGCATTGTTTGCCCTCAAGGCTTAGCCCATCAAAAAATTAATACCAACGATTTTTTAATTGGCGGTATTGATGATGAATTGAGTAATCTGAAAATTTACTATTCAGGATTTAGATACGATATACCAATAAAGAAAACCACTGATAATAAGATAAATTTCACTTTTATTCCTAAAAATAAAAACCCCAAGACCATTCAGCTTAAAGGTACTATGAATGACTGGACTGGATCAAAAAATGAACTAACCGAAAAAAACGGCATCTGGAAAACCATGCTCTCTGCCAAAGATGGCAAACATGAATATGTTCTGGTGATTGATGGAATAGATCAAACCGACCCTTCAAATTCTGATTCTATTAACAACGGTATGGGAAATTACAATTCTGTTTTAAGAGTTGGTAACCCAAAAATACCTTTGGAAATGTTCTCTAACAAAGTTGAAAACAATAAAATTCTGATTTGGCATAATGGGGTGACAAAAGTAGCAGCGTATTGGCAAAATCACTTGATAGATGCTGAGTTTATAACCATTACTCCTGAGCTGTTGTCTATTCAAATTCCTATTGAAGCAAAAAATCATGAGAAATCAGTAATTAAAATCTATGGAATCAGTGAAAATGGTTTTGCGAACGATTTATATATTCCTCTGCGAAAAAACATACCTGTTGCAAATGCATCTACTTTAGCTAGAACAGATAAACACAATATGATTATGTATTTTATGATGGTTGATCGTTTTAAAAATGGTAACCCTCAAAACGACCAACCTCTGAACCATCCAGAGGTTCACCCTAAAGCTGATTATTATGGTGGCGATTTAAATGGTGTAACTCAACAAATAAATAATAAATATTTTTCTGATTTAGGAGTTAATACTGTTTGGCTTTCGCCGATAACACAAAACCCAACAACCCCTTATGGTCAATACCCTAATCCTCCAACCAAATTCTCTGGTTATCATGGTTATTGGCCAATCTCATCATCTAAAGTTGATTTCAGGTTTGGAACCGATGATGAATTTAAAACGCTTGTAGATGATGCTCATACAAAAAACCTTAATGTATTGGTTGATTATGTAGCAAACCATGTGCATGAAGAACATCCGGTATACAAACAACACCCTGACTGGGTTACCGATTTGTATTTGCCCGATGGTACATTGAACACAGAAAAATGGGATGAGCACAGATTAACAACTTGGTTTGATGTTTTTATGCCTTCGTTTAACTTTTTTAAACCTGAGGTAATTGATGCGATGACAGATTCTGCTCTTTTCTGGTTTAAAAATTACCCAATTGATGGCTTTAGACATGATGCAACCAAACACATTCCAAATGAATTTTGGAGAACTTTAACCTATAAAATTAAAAGTCAAATTTCCGTTCCTCAAAACAGAGAAATTTATCAAATTGGCGAAACCTACGGAAGTACTGATTTAATTAATTCTTATGTGAATTCAGGGCTGCTAGATGGCCAATTTGATTTCAACGTTTACGATGCTTCGGTAGCTGCTTTTGCCCAACCAAATTATTCATTTAAAGCGCTATCAAACAAATTAATACAGAGCTTATCCAACTACGGATACCATAATTTAATGGGCTATATATCAGGAAACCAAGATCGAGCACGTTTCATTTCTTATGCTGATGGGTCTTTAGATTTTAAAGAAGATACAAAGCTAGCTGGCTGGACAAGAAGTATAGAAATTAGAGATACCATTGGATATAAAAAACTGGTAATGCTTCAAGCTTTTAACATGACCATTCCCGGGATTCCGGTAATATATTATGGTGATGAATTTGGCTCACCAGGAGGCAATGATCCTGACAATAGAAGGATGATGATTTTTAAAGGTCTTAACAAACATCAAACCTGGACAAAAAAACAAGTAACAGATTTATGCAAAACGCGATCAAGTAACTTAGCTTTAATTTATGGTGATTTATCTTTAATTCAAGCCGATGAAACCTTGTTAATATACGCCAGAAAATATTTTGATAATGAAATTATTGTAGTGTTTAATAAATCTGATAAAGCACAATCTATTACCTTATCAAAACCCAACTATTTAACTTCTAAAACATTCAAAAATCACAACACCACAAACTCTTTTACATGGAATCAAGACTTGAGCATTCCACCCTCTTCATTCTTCTTATTTGTAAACAACTAAAAATGAAAAATCTTATATTCTTATTTTCGATTTTACTGTTGCTCTCATGTCAACAAAAAAGAGATGATAAAGAAGAGGCTGTTACCGAGCAAGCAACAAAAGTTGAGACAGTTGAATCGTGGAGTAAAAATGCTACCATTTACGAAGTTAACATAAGACAGCACACTCCTGAAGGAACATTTGCTGCTTTCGAAAAAGACTTGCCTCGTATTAAAGAATTAGGGGTAAAAATATTATGGCTAATGCCTATTTCACCAATTGGTAAAATCAACAGAAAAGGAACTTTAGGCAGTTATTACTCCATTGCAGATTACAAAGGCGTAAACCCAGAATTTGGAACACCGGAAGAATTAAAATCTTTGGTGGATAAAGCTCATGATTTAGACTTAAAAATTATTCTTGATTGGGTAGCAAATCATTCTGCTTGGGACAACCCTTGGATGGTAAACCATAAAGATTGGTATACTTCTGATTCAACTGGCAATCCTGGGCCGCCGGGAGGCACCGATTGGAGCGATGTTGTTGATTTAAATTATGACAATAATGAAATGCGATTAGAAATGATAAGCAGTATGAAGTTTTGGTTAATAGAATTTGATGTTGATGGCTTTAGATGCGATGTTGCTAGTTGGGTTCCTACCAATTTTTGGGAACAGGCTAGAGTTGAGCTGGATAAAACCAAACCTGTATTTATGCTAGCGGAAGCCGAAGATCCTGAACTAAATAAAAATGCTTTTCATATGAGCTATGGATGGGAGTTTATGCACATTATCAATGAGATTGCTAAAGACGAAAAAACATTGGCTGATTTGGATGAATACATGGTAAAAGAAGATACCAACCATGCCGCTGACGATTACCGCATGTACTTTATAACCAACCACGACGAAAACTCATGGAACGGCACTCTATACGAAAGGTACCAAAAAGCTTATAAAGCCTATGGAGTTGTAGCGTTTACTATCGATGGCATGCCGCTTCTTTATTCTGGGCAGGAATCAGGGTACAGTAAAAAACTTGAATTTTTTGAAAAAGATACAGTAGAGTGGAATAATTATGCAGATCAAGAATTTTACTCGAAATTAATAAAACTTAACACTGAAAATGAAGCGCTTTGGAATGCTGAATTTGGAGGTAACTTTAAGCCAATAAGCAATTCAGAAAGCGATAAAATATATTCATTCATAAGAACTAAAAACAACAGCAATGTTTTTGTGGTGGCAAATTTAAAGGGCGCCGATTCTGTTAGTGTAACTTTCGAAAGTCAAGACTTTATTGGTGAATACACGGAAATATTTTCCAACAAAAAATACACAATTTCAAACAACTTTAAATTGGCCGTTGAGCCTTTTGGATATTACGTTTTTTACAAATAATTATGAAATTTAAAAGTCTTTTTGACACCTCAGCATATCATCAACTCAAAGAGCATTTTGATGATTTTAAAGAAATACATTTAGCTGACTTATTTGCTAAAAACCCTGAAAGGGCAAAACAATTTAGCATAGAACACGAAGACTTTTTTATAGATTTTTCTAAAAACAGATTATCTAAAAAAACCATAGAATTGTTTAGTAATGCGGCCAAAGAAATTGATTTAAAATCGCAAATCAACGATCTATTTGATGGAGGAAAAATAAACCAGACTGAAAACCGAGCAGTTTTACATACTGCTTTGCGCGACTTAAAATCAGATGAAAAAGTAGTTGATGGGGTTAATATAATGATCGATATCAAAGGAGAGCTTGAAAAAATAAAAGTGTTCACCGAAAAAATTCACTCTGGTGAGTGGCTTGGGTTTACTGGCGAAAAAATAAAGAGCGTTGTTAACATCGGTATTGGCGGTAGTGACCTGGGGCCACATATGGTTTGTGAAGCCTTAAAAAGTTATCAAAACAGAAATCTAGAATTGCATTTTGTTTCAAACGTCGATCCATCGCATCTTGCAGAAACTTTGAAAAATGTTGAAGCCAAGTCTACCCTATTTATTGTTGCCTCCAAAACATTTACTACACAAGAAACAATGACCAATGCTGAAAATGCCCGAACTTGGTTAATTGAAAAGCTGTATGATGAAGATGCTGTTGCCAATCACTTTGTTGCTCTTTCAACGAACAAAGAGAGCGTTGAGCTTTTTGGTATTAAACCAGAAAACCGCTTTACTTTTTGGAATTGGGTTGGTGGCCGATACTCCTTATGGAGCTCAATAGGTTTACCAATATCATTGGCCGTTGGTTATAAAAATTTTGAACGTTTGTTAGAAGGCGCAAATTCCGCAGACAAGCACTTTAAAAAAGAGCCGTTCGAAAAAAACATTCCGTTTTTAATGGCAATCATTGGCGTTTGGTACAACAACTTTTTTGGCGCTGCTTCACATGCTATTTTACCATACGACCAGCTACTCAGCTTTTTTCCTGCCTATTTACAACAAGCCGATATGGAGAGCAATGGTAAGTCGGTAGATAGAAATGGTAAAGATGTAAACTACCAAACTGGCCCAGTAATATGGGGTGAACCTGGCACTAATGGTCAACATGCGTTTTATCAGCTAATACATCAAGGAACTAAATTTATTCCTTGTGATTTTATTGCTTCAGCAAACTCTCAAAACCCAATAGGTAACCAGCATTCAAAATTGCTTTCAAACTATTTTGCACAAACTGAAGCATTGATGAATGGCAAACCGGAAGTTGATGTTGTTAGAGAATTAGAGTTGGAAGGCAAAGAAGATGATGAAATTGAAATGCTTAAAAACTTTACGGTTTTTAA
>CAJIZE010000020.1 GCA_905181855.1 uncultured Flavobacteriales bacterium | reverse complement strand
TATTTGTAGATGAAGCGCCATTAACTGAATTGAACTCTGGTTGTTCTGCATAAATGCCTGATCGAACATTAAAAACAACAGGACCACAAATACCATTAGCATCGATGTCAGTTAAAGCTGCTCCAATGGTGGTGTAATCAGGAATTGTTCCACCTATTGTTAATACACCTGAAAGTGCGGGCTTAATTGAAACTGAAACTGTATCATTTCCATTTGCGGTATCAACTAAGCCATTAGGTAATGATGTCCAAGATTTGATGTTGTAAGTAATTCCTGAAAGAAAGTTGTAATTTGCAAGTAACACCGTGTCTGCACTTCTATTAGGACCATTTGCAGTGTCCAACGTGCCGGTATAAGAATAAGATGGTTGTATGTTTCCGTTTACTGACCATCCAACATTAACACCTGTTATGCTGTTGTAACCGCCATTTTTAATCTCAATTTTTACGTCATTGAAACCAGGGCAGAAATTCTTTGGGCTAATAACGGAAGAAGCACTTGCATTATTAATTCCGCTTTTCAAAGGTTTAATTAAAACATCATAATCCTCAACTTCACCATATGATTGAGAGCCACATGGGCCAACAGGTACAGCAACATAATTACATCTAACTCTCATTCTAGTTAAACCAATATTTGGGGTGGCTGGTATCGTAACTAATCCAGTGTAAGGAGCAATTCCTGAAGAAATCGAATTATAAACTTCCTCTCCAGGGTCGAGGAAGGAACCATTGTTGTTGTAATCAATCCAAATTTTAAAACCTTGGCTGTAAATAGGGCCGGCTTGAACAGTAAAATTAAAGGTGGAATTGGGTTCAACCTCAAGAGTTTGATTAGTAATATGGCTATAACTACCACCGCTGCAACCTGAAGATAAATTTGAAATATTTGTTGTGCCTCCGGTAGTTGAGAAATTCACAATTTGGTCACCAACAGCACAGCCTGTGCTAGTAATTGGAGAACAGTAAGTTTGGGCAGAAATAAGCCCAGAACAAAGCATAAGAATTGAGAAGAGGTAAATTTTTTTCATGTATGCAATTTTAGAAACTTATTAAGTATAGTAAAAGTACAAAATAAATATGAAAAGTGAGTTTTTGTATAAAACCCTAAAATATAAGTTGTTGACGGGTGAATTATCGCAAAACAAATCGATTTACATCGTCTTCGGTTATCTGGGTTTCGCCTAAAATTAGCAACCTTTCGGTAACATTCCTTAATTCTCTAATATTTCCTGGCCAGTTGTAATTTGAGAGGGCTTCAATTGATTTTGTAGTAAATTCTTTACTTGTAAAACCTTGTTCTTTGCAAATGTCTTCTGTAAAAAAATTAATCAGCAACTCAATATCGTCTTTTCGGGTTTTTAAAGCTGGAGATTCAATTAAAATAACTGATAGTCGGTGATACAAGTCTTCTCTAAAGTTTCCTTTGGCAATTTCTTCTTTAAGGTTTTTATTGGTGGCGGCAAGAACTCTAACATCAACAGTTAATTCTTTTTCTCCACCCACACGGGTGATTTTCTTTTCTTGTAACGCTCTAAGAACTTTAGCCTGCGCCGAAAGACTCATGTCTCCAATTTCATCAAGAAATAGGGTACCTCCAATTGCTTGTTCAAATTTTCCTTTACGTAGTTTATGTGCTGAAGTAAAAGCTCCTTTTTCATGACCAAAAAGTTCGCTTTCAATTAATTCAGAAGGAATCGCGGCACAGTTAACCTCAATAAATGAATTTTTATTTCTTGTACTTTGCTTATGAATTTGCCGTGCTATTAATTCTTTACCCGTTCCATTTTCGCCAGTTATTAAAACTCTTGCATCAGTTTGAGCAACCTTTTCAATCAGAGCCTTAATTTCATTAATGGCATCTGACTCTCCTACAATATCGGTGTTCTTTTTAGAAGATATTTTCCTCTTAAGTGTTTTAGTTTCTTCCTTTAGGTCTTTTTTCTCTAGTGCATTTCGAACTGTTACCAAAAGTCTATTTAAATCAATAGGTTTTTGAATAAAATCAAAAGCTCCTTTTTTAATTGCATCAACCGCAGTTTCAACTGTGCCGTGTCCTGAAATCATGACAAATACCAATTCTGGGTTTTTCTCTAAAGCTGCTTCTAATACCTCAATGCCATCAAATTTCGGCATTTTTATATCGCAAAAAATAAGGTCGTAATTGTTGTTGTTAATGGCCGATAATCCCCTAATGCCATCTTCAGCTTCATCAACATTAAATTTTTCATACTCTAAAACATCTCTTAAGGAATTACGAATACTTCTTTCATCGTCGATAACTAATATCCTGCTCATATTTTTATTAAATGTTTCAATAGTACTCCTTCTTTTAAAGAATATTTTGATTGAATGATTTTATTAATTGTGAAGTTGCTTAGGATAAAGTTAACAATAAACATTCCATAAATAATGTACTCTGCTCTAAAACCCTCTAATCCTTTTGTTTGTAGTTTTTCATTTTTTGATGATGAGAGTATCTTAGCGTAAATCTTTTTGAATGTAGCAATATTTAATTCATAGGATAATGTTTCCGGTCGTTTGTTTGAACTGTTTGTGCTGAAATAATGGATATCGGCAAGTGTATCAAAAGCCCCTGAAGATCCAATGAGGTTGATTTCATTCACTTGGAGTAGGTTTTTTATAGAACCAATTTGTTCTTTGAAAAGGAGCCGTAAACTATTGTTTACCTCATTGATATCGTTTCCCGAAACAATATCTCCAAACGCGAATATTTTTTTAAGCATTGATACTCCAATTTTATGACTGTAGAAGCTCTTTATTCCTGTATTATCAGCATAAATTATTTCTGTACTACCACCACCAATATCAATTATTAATGAAGGTTTGCTTATATGTACACAATAATGTATTGATTTAAATATGAGCTCAGCTTCTGTTTTGCCATCAATGATTTCTAATTCTAATCCAAAGAGATCATTTAATTCTTCAATGAAATTTTGTCCATTATTTGCTTCGCGAAAAGCAGAAGTGGCAACACCAACAATTTTAACTACTTGATGCTTTCTCGCAACTTCAAGGTGACTTTTAATGGCACTTTTAGCTCTTTGTTGAGCGGATAAAGAAATTTCCCCATCGCGGAACACAGCATCTCCTAGTTTAACAGGAACTTTAATATCGACGAGTATATTTAAATGGTCATTTACAAAATGGCCAACTGCCAGGTTGAAAGTGTTAGTCCCTAAATCTAGAACTGCAATTTTCATTTTTCAGCCTTAATAAGCCACCTAAGCATTTCTTTGTAACTAGGCCTTTTACCATACATAAGTAATCCGATTCTGTAAATTTTAGACGCTAACCAAACTGTTATAACGAAGCCTATGATTAAAAGAGCCATTGATGTAGCAACTTCCCACAAAGGAATACCTCCATCTCCAACTCCAATTGCAAGCCTTACCATCATAACGATAGGCGAGGTGAGGGGGAAAATGGAAAACCAAAATGCCGCTGGGCCATTTGGATTTTGTACAGCAAATATTGAAATCATATATGCTGCGATCAGAGGTAAGGTTATGGGTAGCATGAATTGTTGAACATCTGTTTCACTATCTACAGCTGATCCAACTGCGGCAAACATGGCACTGTATAATAGATAGCCAAATAAAAAATAGAATCCGAACATGCTTAGCATTAATGGAAAATTAATTCTACTTATTATATTACCATTCTCAATGAGTTGTTTTGCTGAAATTCCATTATCAGGTTGCATGTTCTGCATTATTTCCGCACTCATTTGCGTTGAAGACACCACATCGGCTCCATAATTGTTTCCAATGATAAGTGTAACAGCAAACGTGTAGAGAATTGTTGTTAAAATAATCCACAACAAAAATTGAGTAAGTCCAACCATCGCTACTCCGATAATTTTACCCATCATAAGCTGAAATGGTTTGACTGATGAAATAATAACCTCCACAATTCTACTGGTCTTCTCTTCAATAACACCTCGCATTACCTGCACCCCGTATAGAAATATAAAAAAGTAAATCATCAGGCCAAATACAAAACCAACTGCATTTTTTTCAGTATCCATTTTCTCTTCGGTTCCTTCTGAAGAGAACTTTACCGCATTTAAATGAAAATTAGTATTTACTTTTTCAAAGTCAGCACGATCTATTTTAAATAATTCCAGTTTAAGATCCTCAACAATTTTTTCAACCTTGTTTTCAATGTTTTTAATTGAGTTTAAACTAGGCTGCTTCTTAAAATAGAGCATGGCATTGTTTGCATATGCAATGTTTTTCGGAATGTATAAAACGGCAGTGTAATCGGATTTATAGAATATTTCTTTAGCGTACTCTATGGTATAATTGTCGTAATCAAATTCAACATCAGAAGTACTTTTTAATATTTCAAAGGTTGGGTATTGGTCATCAACAACAAGTATTCGTTGATGTTCGCTGTCTTCCATTCCTATCCACATTATGGCTGTGATTAAACCCGCCATAAGAATTGGCCCAAGTAGGGTCAGAATGATGAATGTTTTTTTTGTAACTCTGGTAAGGTACTCTCTTTTAATTATTAGCCAAGTCTTATTCATCTTGCAGATTTTCTTTTGACACTTGGTTGATAAAAATCTCGTTCATTGAGGGCAATATTTCTTGGGCATGAAGTATTTCAACCTCTTTAATGGTATGCTCTAAAAGAACATTAAGCGATTTGCCGTTGGTTGATTTTACTTTTACCTCATGCAGATTGCCGTTGTTTTTTTTAGCCATTAATTCAAAATCCGTCCACAACGCGTTAGTAAACCCAATTAAGTCCCCTTTGAATTTGAGATGAAATAGGTTTTCTTTAAAAGAGTTTTTAATTTCTTCAACTGAGCCTTCCAATATTTTTTTTGATCGGTTAATAAGAACAATATCATCACATATCTCTTCAACCGACTCCATATTGTGAGTAGAGAAAATGATGGTGGTTCCTTTTTCTTGAAGAGCTTTTATTTCATTTTTAATAAGATTGGTATTGATTGGGTCAAAGCCTGAGAATGGTTCATCCAAAATTATAAGCTCAGGGTCATGCAGGACAGTTGAAATAAACTGAATTTTTTGTTGCATACCTTTTGACAGGTCCTCAACTTTGCTTTTGCTCCAATCTAATAAATCAAGCTTGGTGAGCCAATTTTTAATTCTTACAAGTGCTTCTGATTTTTCTACACCTTTTAGTTGTGCCAAGTATAAGAGCTGTTCACCAACTTTCATTTTCTTATAAAGGCCTCTTTCTTCAGGTAAATATCCTATAGATCTTACAGCATGGTTTGTAATCGCCTTACCATTAAAATACACTGATCCACTTTCTGGTTCAAGAATTTTGTTAATGATTCTAATGAGCGTTGTTTTACCAGCCCCATTTGGCCCTAGTAATCCAAAAATTTTCCCTTTTTCGATATCAAAACTAACATCAGTTAATGCTTGATGACCCGAAAAAATTTTACTGACTTGATTGATTTGAAGTATCATTAACTAAATGTAGGAAGTAATGTCAAAAATAGTTTACGATAATCAAAAATGCTACATTAAGAAAAATATTCTCTCATTCTAGAGAAAAAGCTTTTCTCATTATGGTCAGGATTAGGAATGAAATTTTCAGAATCCTTTAATTCAATTAATATTTCACGCTCTTTACTAGAAAGGCTTTTAGGCGTCCAGATATTGATATGGATGAGTTGATCTCCCTTACCATAAGCATTTACCGATGGTAAGCCTTTGCCTTTAAGGCGTAGAATTTTGCCCGCCGAAGTGCCAGGAGCTATTTTGATTTTAGCTTTACCATCAAGGGTTGGGATTTCTTTTGAATCACCAAGTGCAGCATCAGCAAAGTTTAAATATAAATCGTAATGTAAATTGCCACCTTCTCTTTGAAAATCGTCATGAGGAAGTTCTTCAATAAGTACAATAAGATCTCCAGCTACACCATTCATAGGGCCTTCGTTTCCTTTTCCTCTTACTGAAAGTTGCATTCCTTCTTCAACACCTGCAGGAACTTCAATTGATTCGACTCTTTCTTCTCTTTTTTGTCCGTTTTGGTCTGAACCAGATGGTCTGCCAGATAGGGATTGTCCTGCTCCGCCACAAGTTGGACATGTTGCAGAAGTTTGCATTTGTCCAAGAATAGTATTAGCTATTCGTGTTACTGAACCCGATCCACCACAGGTTGCGCAAGAGCTGAATTTTGCTCCGGCAACATTTACCAGTTTATTGAGTTTTATTTTTTTGGTAACACCATTTGAGATTTCTTCGAGCGTAAGTTTTACTTTGATTCTAAGATTAGAACCTTTCCTAACTCTAGTTCTGCCTTGTTGTTGACCAAAGCCACCACCACCAAATGCTCCACCAAAAACATCGCCAAATTGGCTGAAAATGTCATCCATGTTCATGCCACCAAACCCACCACCGGCGGCCCCACCAACACCAGCATGACCAAATTGATCATATTTTTGTTTTTTGGTTGCATTACTTAAAACATCATATGCTTCAGCTGCTTCCTTAAATTTATCCTCAGCTTCCTTGTTGTCAGGATTTTTGTCGGGATGAAATTTAATGGCTATTTTTCTGTAAGCCTTTTTAATTTCATCGCTAGCAGCGCTTTTCGAAACGCCTAATACGTCGTAATAATCTCTTTTTGACATAATTTTTTTATTCGCCTACTACAACTTTTGCAAATCGTAATACTTTATCATTTAGGTAATAACCTTTTTCAATAACATCAACTACTTTGCCTCGTAATTTTTTTGAAGGAGCAGGGATTTTTGTTAACGCTTCATGCTCATCTACATCAAACTCTTTTCCTTGAGAGTTCATTTCCTTTAACCCTTTAGACTTTAAGATATTGAAAAACTTGTTATTAAGTAATTCCATGCCTTCTTTAATGTCTTTTATGTTGTCGCTTTTTTTGTTCGCGGCTATAGCGCGCTCAAAATCATCTGCAACAGGAATTAAATCTCCAAGTAAATTTTTATTTGCATTGGTTATTATTTCAAGCTTTTCTTTGGCAGTTCTTCTCCTAAAGTTCTCGAATTCAGAGTACAACCTAATATATTTGTTGTTCAATTCATCCACTTGTTTAGTAAGCTTTTCTTCATTTGATTCTTCCGCAGTTTCTTCTTTTATTTCTTCCGCAGCTTCGTTACCTATAGTTATCTCTTCGTCAGTAATTTCTTTTTCTTGTTCAGTTGACATAGTCTTATAATTGATAATTGGTACATTACAAATGCCAAACCAATTGAAATAATTTGACATTATGGCATAAAAAAAGATTTGTCGCTACGACAAATCTTTAAAATTGTTTTGTTATAATTTAGCTTAGAATTTTTCTACGTATTTATCTAAAACTTGATGCAATTTAGCACCCCGTAAATTCGCTGCTATTATAATACCGTTTTTGTCAACTAAAAAGTTGGTTGGTATACCTGTTACCTTGTATGCTGCTGCTGCTTCAGAATTCCAGAATTTCAAGTCACTTACGTGATAACCCCAACTTAGTTGATCTTGTTTAATTGCATTAATCCAAGCGTCTTTAGATCTATCTAAAGAAACTGAATATACCGTAAAGCCCTTTGAGTCTTTCATTTTTGCATTGCTGTATTTTTTATAAGCAGCAACTACGTTAGGATTCTCTCTTCTGCATGGTCCGCACCATGAAGCCCAAAAGTCAATAAGAACCAATTTTCCTTTTAAAGATGATAAAGGAATTTTATTTCCGTCAGGACTTAGAAGGTTGATTTCAGGAGCTAAATTACCGATTTCTGTTCCTATAACAGCTTCTTGAGCTGAAGCAGAGTAATGAAATAAACTGAACATCATTAGTAAAGCGAAAGTACCAATTGTAATTTTAGTAGTTAATCTAAAGTTTTTCATAATTAATTAGTATTTAGTCTTTTAATGTTTGCTCCAATGGCATTTAATCTTTTATCAAAAAATTGATATCCTCTGTCAATTTGCTCAATATTATGAATCACACTAGTTCCTTCAGCTGATAAAGCAGCAATTAGCAAAGATACTCCAGCTCTAATATCAGGAGATGTCATTTCAATTGCTTTCAATGGATATTCTTTGTTTAGCCCAATAACTGTTGCTCTATGCGGATCACAAAGTATAATTTGGGCTCCCATATCGATTAATTTGTCTACAAAAAATAATCTGCTTTCAAACATTTTTTGATGAATTAAAGCGCTTCCTTTAGCTTGGGTTGCAATAACCAATAGTATACTTATTAGGTCAGGGGTAAACCCTGGCCAAGGAGCATCTGCAATAGTTAAAATAGACCCGTCAATGAACTTGTTGATTTCATAATTTTGTTGTTTAGGAACAAAAATATCTTCTCCTCTTTGTTCAATTTTAATGCCAAGTTTTCTGAAAGTGTCGGGTATAACACCAAGGTGTTCATAGCCTGCATTTTTAATTGTAATGCTAGATTCGGTCATTGCTGCTAAGCCGATTAAGCTCCCAACCTCAATCATATCAGGCAGCATTGAATGTTCACAGCCATCTAAAGTATTTACACCTGTGATATGGAGCATATTTGAGCCGATTCCGTCTATTATTCCACCCATAGAAACGATCATTTTGCACAATTGCTGAATGTAAGGCTCGCAGGCAGCATTGTAAATAGTGGTTTTCCCTTCAGCAAGTGCTGCAGCCATAATTACATTTGCAGTTCCAGTTACAGATGCTTCATCGAGCATAATGTAGCAACCTTTAAGTCTTTTTGCTTCAGCCTTATAGAAATTAGTTTGAGCATCAAAAGAAAAAGTTGCTCCGAGTTTTTCAAATCCATGAAAATGAGTATCAAGCCTTCTCCTGCCTATTTTATCCCCGCCTGGCTTTGGTATATACCCTTTCCCAAACCTCGATAATAGTGGACCTACTATCATTATTGAGCCTCTTAACCCCGAGCCCTTTTTCTTGAAATCGTCAGAATTTAAATAGTCAATATTTACTTTATCAGCAACAAATTCAAATGTTTCAGGAGCTATTTTAGTGATTTTTACCCCAAGAGCTTTTAATAACTCAATTAGCTTATTGATGTCAAGAATATCTGGAACTCTTTTAAGAGTCACCTTTTTTGGAGTAAGTAAAACAGCACATAAAATTTGAAGTGCTTCATTTTTTGCTCCCTGTGGAGTTATTTCACCTGAAAGTTGGCGACCTCCTTCAATTACAAAAGTCCCCATTAATTATGTTTTTGATAGTTTTTCTTTTTTCTAGAAGGTTTGCTATTGTTACTTCTTTTTTTATGCCTGCTTTTTAAGAGAATTTCTGCTGTTGAAACCATATTGTATTCAGGTTTTATTTTTAATTGACCTTCAGAAATATCAATTAAATGTTTATTTATCACCTCATCTTCAACGCTATCTCTATTATAATTAAGATAGAATTTCTTCATTAGGTTCGCTATATTCTCAACAAAGGCTTCTTTTTTCTCGCCTTCTTCCATTTTTATAGCTTCTTTGATAAATTGAGAAACAGTGCTACCGTAATACTTGTATTTTATTTTTGAAACTATACCATAGCTAACTCTTACCGGTAAATCTGTTTCCTTCGGAACCGGTTTAGGATATGGCGACTCAAAATCGATATCATAACCTGCCATAATATACAAATGATCCCAAAGTTTGTGAGTGAAATCCTCCACATCTCTAAGGTGAGGATTTTTGTTTCCCATTATTTTAATCAAAGTTTTGGCAGCCAAATTTCGGGTGTCTTTATCTTCTATGGTAATGATATGCTCTACCATTTCATGAATAGATCTGCCATACTCTGGTAATGGAAGGCTTTTTAGTGAAGAATTGTAAATCATTTGTTTGTATAGTATTAAGTCGCCAAAAATAGGTTTTTCAAAGAAGTTTTAACTTGGCAAATTTGAGTAGAAGTTGTTTTTCTCCAATGTTGTTAAAAACGACCGTTGCTTTTTTGTTTGGAGAAACGCCTTCAAGTTTAGTTATTTTTCCTTTCCCAAATCGTAAATGTTCAACCTCTGCGCCAACAAATAGTTTTGAATTGTCAGAATCAGTATGGATTGATACCTTTTGGGAATCACTAACTTTTTTTAACCTAGTTGGAGGGTCGAAAGCTGCGGTTGGCTTTTTTAAAGGTATTGTTTTTTTCGGTATCGAAGGCTTGGATTTAAATAGTTCCATTTCAGGATAGTCAAGGTATCTTGCATCAATCTCTTCAATAAACCTTGAAGGTTCGCAGTGATTTAAGTTCCCCCATTTAAACCTGGTAAGAGCAAAACTTAAATAGGCCCTATTCATTGCCCTGGTAATGGCTACATAAAAAAGTCGCCTTTCTTCTTCTAAGTCTGATCTTGAGTTAATAGACAATTGTGAAGGAAAAAGGTTTTCCTCTAGTCCTGCTACAAAAACATAAGGAAACTCAAGTCCTTTGGATGCATGTATGGTCATTAACGTAACCTTAACAATATCATCATCCGATTCATTGTCTTGATCTGTCAACAGGGCAACATCGTTCATGAAGTCAGCTAACTTGTTGTCTAGCCCTTGTTCTTTTTGATTTTCAGTAAAATCCTTGAGCCCTGAAATTAACTCCTGAATGTTCTCATATCGATTCAACCCTTCAACAGATTTGTCGGAATAAAGTTCTTTAAGCAATCCCGATGATGCCGCTATTTTTTCTCCTGCTTCAAACGAAGTTAAATTCTCAGCAATTGCTTTGAAAGAATGGATTAATTCTATGAAGCCTAGCAACTTATTCATGGTAGCATTTGCTATTCCAATATTTCTAAGGTTGGAGTTCGTTACTACTTCCCACAAACTCATATTGTTTGAAGCGGCGGTTAATAAAATCTTATCTATTGTGGTCTTTCCTATTCCTCTAGCTGGGTAGTTTACTGCTCGTTTAAAGGCTTCTTCATCTTTTTGATTTAACGCTAACCTGTAATAAGCAAGTAAATCCTTTATTTCTTTTCTATGGTAAAAGGATAGGCCACCATATATTCGATAAGGAATATTAGATCTTCTTAAGGCTTCTTCAAGTGCTCTTGATTGAGCATTCGTTCTATATAGAATTGCATAAGAATCGTAACCACTGTGATTTCTCATTTCTAATGAGAAAAGTTCATTTGCAATTGCCGCAGCTTCTTCGTTATCAGAATTGGTTCTGAATACTTTTATTTTTTCGCCTTCGACGTTACTAGTCCAAACCTCTTTTTTGAGTTGCTCTGAGTTATGTTTAATTATTGAGTTTGCTGCATTAACAATATATTGGGTTGATCTGTAATTTTGTTCCAGTTTATATACTGCAGTATCGGTGTACATTTTTTTGAAATTTAAAATGTTCTCAATATTCGCACCACGAAATGCGTATATGCTTTGCGCATCATCACCCACCACACAAATATTTTCAAACTTAGCAGCAAGCCTTTTAAGAATAGTTAATTGTGAAAAATTGGTATCTTGAAACTCATCTACCAAAATATATTTGAATTTGCTTTGATATTTCACCAAAGCTTGAGCGTCATCCCTAAGAAGAATGTTCATTTTGTATAAAAGATCATCAAAATCCATAGCTCCAGCTGCAAAGCATCTGTTTTGATATGATTGGTATACCTTATAAATTAATGGTTTGTTTGATCGAGCGTCATCGCCAACTATAGTTGTATTTTTTTCGTAAGCCTCAGCGCTAATTAGGTTGTTTTTAGCTGATGAAATTCTGCTGTAAACAAGATTAGGTTTGTATATTTTTGGGTCTAAGCTGAATTCCTTGAGAATGGTTTTAATCAAACTTTTAGAATCATCAGAGTCGTAAATGGTGAAATTTGCAGGATATCCTATTTTGGAATGTTCAATTCTTAAAATCTTAGCAAAAACCGAATGAAAGGTTCCCATCCAAAGATTTCTGGCATTTCCCGAGCCAATTTTAGAGCTTACTCGCTCTTTCATTTCTCTAGCCGCCTTGTTCGTAAAAGTAAGGGAAAGAATATTGAAAGGGTCAATACCTTGACTTATCATGTAGGCGATTTTATAAGTTAGTACTCGCGTTTTACCAGAGCCTGCTCCAGCAATTATCATGTTTGGTCCATTAACATGAAGAACAGCTTCTCGTTGCGCATCGTTTAACTCATTTAAAAACTCCATGCCGCGAAAATAGCCGTAGGCTTAATTAGTTTAATGATTTAGGTAATTATTTTTTAACAATTCAAATGACGAAAGACCTCAGAGTATATGGATTTGAGGTGTTTCGCCCCCCTTATTGGTTATTAAAAAAATAATGTGAATATCTATTGTGTAGATTAAATATTCGTGTACCTTTGCAGCCCTTAAAAATAAGGTAAAAAGCAAAAATTACAGAAATAGTATGCCTACAATACAGCAACTAATTAGAAAAGGTCGTCAAAGCAACTCGCAGTCAAGTAAGTCTGCAGCTTTAGATTCTTGTCCTCAAAGAAGAGGCGTATGTGTAAGAGTTTACACCACTACACCAAAGAAACCTAACTCAGCAATGAGGAAAGTAGCAAGGGTTCGTTTGACCAATGGAAAAGAAGTGAATGCTTACATTCCAGGAGAAGGTCATAACCTACAAGAACATTCAATCGTTTTAGTCAGAGGCGGTAGGGTGAAAGATTTGCCAGGTGTTAGATATCATATTGTTCGTGGAGCATTAGATACAGCAGGCGTAGAAGGAAGAACTCAAAGAAGATCAAAATACGGAACAAAACGTCCGAAGAAATAAGTAACCAATGAGAAAGGTAAAACCAAAAATTAGAAAAACTGAGCCAGACCCAAAGTTTGGTGAAGAGCTAGTAACAAAGTTTGTTAATAATCTTATGTTGCAAGGTAAGAAAAGTACTTCTTACAAAATATTTTACGATGCCCTAGATATAGTTGAAGATAAGACAAGTGAGAACGGGTTAGATACTTGGAAGAAAGCGCTTACTAATGTGACGCCACAGGTTGAGGTTAGAAGTAGGCGTGTTGGAGGGGCAACTTTTCAGATTCCTACTGAGGTTCGTTCAAGTAGAAAAACATCTATGGCAATGAAGTGGATGATTAGTTATGCTAGAAAGAGAAGTGGTAAGGCAATGGCTTTAAGGTTAGCTGAAGAAATCATGGCTGGTGCCAAAGAAGAGGGAGCTGCTTTCAAGAAGAAAGAAGATACGCATAGAATGGCTGAGGCTAATAAGGCTTTTTCACATTTCAGAATCTAATTGAGATGGCGAAAAGAGATTTAAAATACACAAGAAATATTGGTATTGCTGCTCATATTGATGCAGGAAAAACCACCACTACCGAAAGAATTCTATATTACGGTGGTGTAAGTCATAAGATTGGAGAAGTTCATGATGGAGCTGCTACAATGGATTGGATGGCTCAAGAGCAAGAAAGAGGAATTACAATTACTTCTGCTGCTACTACTTTGAATTGGGATTATAGAAATCAACAGTATCACGTGAATATTATTGATACTCCTGGTCACGTTGATTTTACAGTTGAAGTAAATAGATCATTAAGAGTTCTTGATGGTTTAGTTTTTCTATTTAGTGCAGTTGATGGTGTTGAGCCACAATCTGAAACTAACTGGAGGCTGGCAGATAACTACAATGTTTCTAGAATTGGGTTTGTAAATAAAATGGACAGACAAGGTGCTGATTTTTTAAATGTTTGCAAGCAAGTAAAAGAAATGTTAGGCTCTGAAGCTGTGGCTCTACAATTGCCTATTGGTGCTGAAGAAACTTTTATTGGTGTTGTTGATTTAATAAACTTTAGAGGTATCGTTTGGAATGAGGATGATATGGGAATGACTTTTAAAGAAGTACCGATTCCTGAAGATATGTTAGAAGAAGCTACTGAATACAGAGAGAAACTTCTTGAGGCTGTAGCTGATTTTGACGATAAATTAATGGAGAAGTATTTTGAGAATCCTGAGTCAATCAGCGAGAGAGAAATATTAACTGCATTACGTGAGGCCACAATAGCAATGAAAATTGTACCGATGATGTGTGGTTCCGCTTTTAAAAACAAAGGTGTTCAAGCAATGTTGGATATGGTAATGGAGATTTTACCTTCTCCATTAGATCAGGAAGGAATTGTTGGAACACATCCAGACACCGAAGAAGAAATTATTAGAAAACCTTCTACTGATGAGCCTTTTGCAGGGCTTGCATTTAAAATTGCAACGGATCCATTTGTAGGACGGTTGTGTTTTACGAGAGCGTATTCAGGAATTTTAAGTTCAGGGTCTTATATATTAAACACAAGAACAGGTAAGAAAGAAAGGATCTCTAGAATATTCCAGATGCATGCTAATAAGCAAAATCAGATCGATGAATTAGCAGCTGGTGATATTGGAGCTTTAGTGGGCTTTAAGGACATAAAAACTGGAGATACTCTTTGTGATATGAAGAGTCCAATTATTCTTGAATCAATGGATTTCCCTGAACCAGTTATCGGTATAGCAATTGAGCCAAAAACTCAGGTTGATGTTGATAAAATGGGAATGGCCTTGGCTAAATTATCTGAAGAAGATCCAACATTAACAATTCATACTGACGAAGATTCAGGTCAAACTGTATTGAGCGGAATGGGTGAATTGCATCTTGAAATTATTCTTGATCGTTTGAAACGTGAGTTTAAAGTAGAATGTAATCAAGGAGCTCCACAGGTTAATTATAAAGAAACAATAAAAGGCTCAATTGACCATAGAGAAATTTATAAAAAACAATCAGGTGGTCGTGGTAAATTTGCCGACATTAGTGTAGTTATTGAGCCAAGAACTGATGGAGAACAAGGTCTTTTATTTGTAGACAGTATTAAAGGGGGGCATATTCCTCGTGAATTTATACCTTCAGTTGAAAAGGGCTTTAAAGAAGCAATGAAAAATGGTGTTCTTGCAGGTTATCAAGTTGATAGTCTTAAAGTGACATTAAATGATGGTTCTTTCCACGCTGTGGATTCGGATGCTCTATCTTTTGAGATTTGCGCTAAAATGGCCTATAGAAATGGAATGCCACAAGCACAACCAGTTCTTTTGGAACCTATAATGAAAATTGAAGTGGTAACTCCTGAAGAAAACATGGGTGATATAGTTGCTGATTTAAACCGTAGAAGAGGTGTTATTTCGGGTATGGATGATAGAGCAGGTGCGAAAATCGTTAAAGGAAATGTACCGCTTTCAGAAATGTTTGGATACGTAACATCATTAAGAACCATGTCTTCTGGTAGAGCCAGCTCTACTATGGAGTTTGAGAGATTTGATGATGCTCCTAATAATATAGCTAAAGCGGTGATAGAAAAAATTAAAGGTAAAAAAGAACTAGCATAATTTGAGATAATGGCACAAAAAATAAGAATCAAACTTAAATCGTACGACCATAATTTGGTTGACAAGTCGGCTGAGAAAATTGCTAAAACAGTTAAAACAACTGGAGCAGTTGTTAATGGACCAATTCCATTACCAACAAATAAAAAGATTTTTACGGTTTTAAGATCTCCTCATGTTAACAAAAAAGCGAGAGAGCAATTTCAATTAAGTTCATACAAAAGATTGATGGACATTTATAGTTCGTCATCTAAAACGGTAGATGCTCTAATGAAACTAGAATTACCTAGTGGAGTTGAAGTAGAAATTAAAGTATAATAAGTTATGTCAGGTTTAATAGGAAAAAAAATAGGAATGACTAGCTTTTTCGATGACAATGGAAAGAATATTCCATGTACATTGATTGAAGCTGGTCCATGTGTAGTAACTCAAATTAAGGATGAGAGTGTAGATGGTTACAACTCAATTCAATTGGGATACGGACAAGCGAAAGAAAAAAGAACAAGCAAGGCATTGCAAGGTCATTTTAAGAAGGCTGGTTCTGAATTGAAACGAAAAGTTGTTGAATTTGATTTCTCAGATGAATTCAAGTTAGGTGATGTTTTGGATGTTTCTGTATTTGAAGAAGGTGATTTCGTAGATGTTGCCGGAACCTCAAAGGGGAAAGGATTTCAGGGTGTTGTAAAGCGTCATAAGTTTCATGGTGTTGGAGATGCAACTCACGGTCAACATAACAGATTGAGAGCTCCTGGGTCTATCGGTGCCGCGTCATATCCTGCTAGAGTATTCAAAGGAATGAAGATGGCAGGTCGTATGGGTGGTGTTAGGGTAAAAACTACCAACCTTCGAGTAGTGAAAGTTTTGAAAGAAGATAATATTTTGGTTCTTAAAGGTGCTGTACCAGGTGCAAAAGGATCATATGTAACCATTGAGAAGTAAAATGGAATTAGCGATATTTAATAAAGAAGGAAAAGACACAGGCAACAAAGCAAAGCTTAGTTCAGGTGTTTTCGGAATAGAGCCAAGTGAGCATGCTATGTATTTAGACGTGAAGCAATTTTTGGCTGCTAACCGACAAGGTACTCACAAATCGAAAGAGAGAGCAGAGATAGCTGGTAGTACTAGAAAGATTAAGAAACAGAAAGGAACAGGTACAGCGCGTGCAGGTTCAATTAAAAATCCATTGTTTAGAGGCGGAGGCCGTGTTTTCGGCCCAAAACCTAGAGACTATGATTTTAAGTTGAACAAGAAACTTAAATTACTTGCTAGAAAATCAGCCTTAAGCGCCAAGCTAAATGATAAAGAAATTTCTATTGTTGAAAATTTTGATTTCGAAGCTCCAAAGACTAAACTGTATGAGGCTTTTTTGTCAAATTTTGAAATGGTAAATAAAAAATCCTTACTAGTGCTTGATGGGGAGAATAAAAATCTATATTTGTCCTCCCGAAATTTAAAGGGGGCTAAAACCGTAAATTGCTTGGAACTAAATACTTACGATATTATCAATGCTGATAAAGTGTTTATTTCAGAGAAGGCTTTAGGTAAAATAGAAGAAACATTAAGTTAAGATGAGGATAATTGTTAAACCGGTGATTACCGAGAAAATGTCAGAGAGTTCCGAAAAGATGGGAAACTATGCATTTGTGGTAAATCCAAAAGCTAACAAGCTTGAAATAAGAAAAGCTGTAGAAGAAATGTATGGTGTAACTGTAACGGCAGTTAATACTATGAACTACGCAGGTAAATCTAAATCTCGTTTTACAAAAACCGGTGTGCAAAATGGTAAAACTGCAGCATACAAAAAAGCTATAATCAAAGTAGTTGAAGGTGATACGATTGATTTTTATAGCAATATATAATTAGGTAAAGATGGCTGTAAAGAAATTTAAACCGGCAACTCCGGGTCAGAGATATAAAGTAGCTAATACTTTTGAGACAATCACAAAGTCTACTCCTGAAAAAAGTCTTATTGCTACTCAGACTAGATCTGGTGGTAGAAATAAAGATGGAAAAATGACCATGCGTCACATGGGTGGTGGTCACAAAAAGAAATACAGAATTATCGATTTTAAAAGAGATAAATTTAATGTTCCTGCTACTGTTGCAGGTGTTGAATATGATCCAAATCGTACTTGTAGAATAGCTCTTTTGCATTATGCAGATGGTGAAAAAAGATACATCATTGCTCCAAATGGACTGGAAGTTGGACAAAAGTTAGTGTCTGGTGAAAATGTAGCTCCTGAAGTAGGAAACACTTTGTATTTAAAGGATATTCCATTAGGTACAGTTATTCATAATGTTGAACTAGCACCAGGAAGAGGTGGAGTTATGGCAAGAAGCGCTGGAGCACATGCACAGTTATCTGCCAAGGACGGAAAATACGCTATTGTTAAATTGCCTTCTGGTGAAACAAGAATGGTTTTACAAACTTGTTTAGCTACTGTTGGAAGTGTATCAAATGCTGAACATGCATTAGAAAAACATGGTAAAGCCGGCAGAAAAAGATGGTTAGGTAGAAGGCCTAGAACAAGAGGTGTTGTTATGAATCCTGTAGATCACCCAATGGGTGGTGGAGAAGGTAGAGCTTCTGGTGGTCATCCGAGATCACGAAATGGTATTCCTGCTAAAGGATTCAAAACTCGTAACAAGAAGAAGTTATCTAATAAATTTATAATTACTAAACGAAAATAATAGCAAACTATGGCTAGATCGTTAAAGAAACCACCGTTTGTTCATTATAAATTGAACAGAAGAGTTATAGAAACTCAAGAGGGAGGAAAGAAAAATGTTATCAAAACCTGGTCCAGAGCGTCAATGATTACTCCAGACTTTGTAGGATTAACATTTGCAGTTCATAATGGGAATAAGTTTATTCCTGTATATGTTACAGAAAACATGGTAGGACACAAATTAGGTGAATTTGCACCGACACGTTTGTGGCGAGGTCATGGTGGTAAAAAGAATAAAAAATAATTGATCGATGGGAGCGCGAAAGAAAATACAAGCCGAAAATCTTAAAGAGGCTAACAAAGAAGTGTATAGTGCACAATTGAGAAATTGTCCAACATCACCTCGAAAGATGAGATTAGTTGCAGATATGATTAGAGGCGTTCAAGTTGAGAAAGCATCTTTTTTGTTGCAATTTAGTAAGAAAGAAGCAGCTAAGAGAGTTGAGAAGTTACTTTGGTCGGCAATAAATAATTACGAACAAAAATCTGGTAACTCTTGGGAGTCAGCAAATTTGAGCGTAAAAGAAATATTTGTTGATAGTGGTAGAATGTTAAAAAGGGTTCAACCTGCACCTCAAGGGCGTGCTCATAGAATAAGAAAAAGATCAAATCACGTAACGGTTGTATTAGAATCAACCATCAAAGAATAGTTCAATGGGACAAAAAGCAAATCCAATAGCAAACAGATTAGGTTTTATTCGAGGATGGGATTCTAATTGGTACGGTGGGCGTAAATACGCAGACAAATTAGTTGAAGATCATAAAATAAGAAGATACCTTAATATTAGACTTGAAAAGGCTAGTGTTTCAAGAATAATTATTGAAAGAACTTTAAAGTTAATTACTGTTACTATTAAAACTGCTAGACCAGGAATTATCATTGGTAAAGGTGGACAGGAAGTTGATAAGCTGAAAGAGGAATTAAAAAAAATCACTCAAAAAGATGTTCAAATCAACATTTACGAAATTAAAAGACCTGAATTAGATGCTAAGTTAGTTGCGGCTAGTGTAGCGAGACAAATTGAAGGTCGTATATCTTACAGAAGGGCTTCTAAAATGGCTTTAGCTGCGGCATCTAGAATGGGGGCAGAAGGCATTAAGATTTCGGTTGCAGGCAGATTAAATGGCGCTGAAATGGCCCGTACGGAGCACTTTAAGGAAGGAAGAACACCTCTTCATACTTTTAGAGCAGATATTGATTATGCTTTATGTGAAGCTCATACTACTTATGGTAGATTGGGTGTTAAAGTATGGATTTGTAATGGTGAAGTTTATGGAAAGCGAGATTTATCGCCAACTGTAGATAAACCAACTAGAGATCCAAAAGGAAGGGTGAGACCAAATAGAAATAATAAAAAATAATAGGATCAAGATAACTAGTTATGTTACAACCTAAAAAAGTTAAGTGGAGAAGAGTGCAAAAAGGCCGTATTAAGGGCAATGCACAAAGAGGAGCAACTTTAGTTTATGGTTCATTTGGAATCAAAACTTTAGCGCCGGGTAGAATTACTTCTCGCCAAATTGAAGCTGCGCGTATCGCTGCAAACAGACATATGAGTAGAGAAGGAAGAGTTTATATTAGAATTTTCCCTGACAAACCGATAACTAATAAACCTGCAGAAGTACGTATGGGTAAAGGTAAAGGTGCTTTAGATCATTGGGTTGCCCCTATTAGACCTGGTAGAGTTCTATTTGAAATAGAAGGTATTGGTTTAGAAAAAGCAAAAGAGGCTTTAAGGTTAGCTGCTCAAAAGCTTCCGGTTAAGACTAGATTTGTAGTGAGAAACGATTACGACGGAAAATAGTCGTTTAAATAAAGATATATGAAACAGTCAGTAATTATAGAAATGAAATCGGACGAATTAGTTGAAAAACTTCAACTTGAGTTAGAGCAATATGACAAAATGAAAATTAGTCATACGGTTTCTCAACTTGAAAACCCTTTAACTATTCAAATGAAAAGAAGGACTATTTCTAGAATTAAAACAGAATTGCGTAAACGCGAGTTAGCAAAATAAATTAAGCGTTAAGTTATGGAAAGAAATCTCCGAAAAGAACGAGTGGGTATAGTGGTTAGTGATAGCATGGATAAAAGTGTTGTTGTTAAGGTTGAGGTGAGAGAAAAACACCCAATGTACGGTAAATTCGTTAAGAAAACAAAGAAATTTGTTGCTCATGATGAAAAACAAGAAAGCCATACAGGCGA
The DNA here is from genome assembly GCA_905181855.1 of uncultured Flavobacteriales bacterium. Lineage (GTDB taxonomy): Bacteria > Bacteroidota > Bacteroidia > Flavobacteriales_G > Salibacteraceae > JAAZVO01. The sequence goes on along the minus strand of CAJIZE010000020.1, from coordinate 61,491 downwards.
TACTGTTAAAATCATGGAAACCAGACCTCTTAGTAAACTCAAGAGATGGAGAATGGTTGAAATTTTAGAAAAAGCTAAATAATCTGATTGAAAAGATAAGAAGATGATACAAAGCGAATCAAGATTACAAGTTGCCGATAATAGTGGAGCCAAAGAGGTACTATGTATTAATGTACTTGGAGGATCCAAAAGAAGATATGCTTCTGTTGGTGACAAAATAGTAGTAACGGTAAAAGATGCGATGCCATCTGGTAATATAAAAAAAGGTACCGTCTCAAAGGCAGTGGTTGTTAGAACTAGAAAAGAGGTTAGAAGAGCTGATGGAACATACATCAGGTTTGATAACAACGCAGTAGTTTTATTAAATACGACTGGTGAAATGATTGGAACGCGTATTTTTGGCCCTGTTGCTCGTGAACTACGTGACAAGAAATTCATGAAGATTGTATCATTAGCGCCTGAGGTGTTATAAATTAAGAAAATGCAGTTAAAAGTAAACATAAAAAAAGGCGATGCGGTTAAGGTTTTGTCTGGTAACGCAAAAGGTAAGGAAGGCAGAGTGCTTTCTGTTGACCGTAAAAAATTCAGAGCTATTATTGAAGGCTTGAATATGGTTACCAAGCATGAAAAGCCAAACGCAAAAAACCAAGAAGGTGGAATCGTTCATAAAGAGGCCCCAATTCATATTTCTAACTTAATGTTAGTTGATAGTAAAGGTGTTGCTTCTAGAATAAGAAAAGCGAAAAATAACGACGGAAAAACGATACGTATTTCTGTAAAATCAGGGGAGGAAATTTAAGATGAATCACGTTGCAAGACTTAAAGTTGAATATCGCGATAAAATCGTTCCAACTTTAATCGAAAGAAATAAGTATAAGTCTCCTATGCAGGTGCCGAAAATTACCAAGATTGTATTAAGTCAAGGTTTAGGTCAAGCGGTTGCAGATAAAAAGATTGTGGACTACGCTGTTGATGAAATGACAATTATTTCTGGTCAAAAAGCGGTAGCGACTCTAGCGAAAAAGGATATTTCGAATTTTAAACTTCGTAAAGGCATGCCAATTGGCGCTAAGGTTACATTACGTGGTGATCAAATGTTTGAGTTTTTAGATAGATTTATTTCAGTTTCTTTGCCAAGAACCAGAGATTTTAGAGGAGTTAATCCTAAAGGATTTGATGGCAGAGGAAACTATAATTTGGGTGTAAAAGAACAAATTATATTCCCTGAAATTGAAATAGATAAAGTGAAACAAATTAATGGTATGGATATAACAATTGTTACTTCTACCAATAATGACAAAGAGGCACTTGAATTATTAACTGAATTCGGTTTACCGTTTAAAAAATAAGAGAATGGCAAAAGAATCAATGAAAGCTCGCGAAAGAAAACGCGAAAGGTTAGTTGCAAAATTAGCTGATAAAAGAGCTCAATTAAAAGCCGATGGTGAGTGGGAAAAATTACAACAATTACCAAAAAACTCATCAAAAGTTAGGTTGCATAATAGATGTAAACTTACTGGAAGACCTAGAGGATATATGCGTCAATTCGGAATTTCAAGAGTAACTTTTAGAGAAATGGCCGTTGAAGGTTTAATCCCAGGTGTTAAAAAAGCCAGTTGGTAAAAAATAATTAAGATGAATACTGATCCAATAGCAGATTACTTAACAAGAGTTAGAAACGCGATTAGTGCTAAGCACCGTGTTGTAGATATTCCAGCTTCAAATACTAAGCAGGAAATAACTAAAATACTTTTTGATAAAGGTTACATTTTGAACTATAAGTTCGAGGATGTAGGACATCAAGGAAATATTAAAATAGCATTAAAATATCATCCTGTAACAAAAACTCCAGCAATCAAGGAAATTACTAGAATAAGTAAGCCAGGGTTAAGGAAATACACAGGTGTTAGTACTTTACCAAGAGTTCTTAATGGTCTTGGAGTTGCAATAATTTCAACTTCTAAGGGTATGATGACTGAAAAGGAAGCTAAAGTTCAGAACGTAGGTGGCGAAGTAATTTGTTACGTAAAATAATTAGAGTATGTCAAGAATAGGAAATGCGATAATTGCTATACCTGCAGGAGTTGATGTTAAAGTTAACGGAAATGTGGTTACAGTAAAAGGGGCCAAAGGGGAACTTAGCGAGGAAATACTAGGTAATATTGAGGTTAAAATTGAAGGCAGCACACTAACTGTTGTCAGAGGTGATGAACTTAAGGATACTAAGTCCAAGCATGGTTTATATCGCTCTTTGATCAGTAATATGATTGAAGGGATTTCAAAAGGATATAAATTAGATTTGGAGCTTGTCGGTGTAGGTTATCGAGCATCAACTCAAGGTCAAAATCTAGAATTAACTTTAGGGTTTTCTCATAATATAATTTTTCAGTTACCTACCGAAATTATGGTAGTAACGACTGCAGAAAGAGGAAAAAACCCTACAATAGCTCTTGAGTGTCATGATAAACAACTAATTGGTGCTGTTGCAGCAAAAATTAGATCGTTTAGAAAGCCTGAACCATATAAAGGTAAAGGTATACGCTTTAAAGGCGAGCAAATTAGAAGAAAAGCAGGTAAATCAGCAGCTAAAAAATAAGAAAGATGGCATTAACTAGGACTGATAGAAGAATAAGAATAAAACGCAGAATCAGAAAAACAATTTCTGGTACAGCAAATCGTCCAAGACTGGCGGTTTTTAGAAGTAATAAGGATATTTACGCTCAAGTAGTTGATGATGTAAATGGTAAAACATTAGCTTCTTATGGTTCTTTAAATGTTAAAGAGTTGAAAGGACAAACTAAAACTGAACAAGCCGCTGTTGTTGGTAAAATGATAGCCGATGTTGCTAAAAGTGCAGGTGTTGAATCTGTAGTTTTTGATAGAAGCGGTTATTTATATCATGGTAGAGTAAAAGCATTAGCTGAAGCTGCTCGTGAAGGGGGCTTAAAATTTTAAGGTATGGCAAACGCAAACATTAAAAGAGTAAAATCAAGCGAAATAGAGTTAAAAGACCGCTTGGTTAACATTAATAGAGTTACCAAAGTAACAAAAGGTGGTAGAACCTTCGGTTTTTCTGCAATTGTCGTCGTAGGGAACGAAAATGGTGTTGTTGGTCATGGTTTAGGTAAAGCTAAAGAGGTGACAACTGCAATAGCAAAAGGTATCGACGATGCAAAAAAGAATTTGATTAAAGTTCCTATTATCAATGGAACGATTCCACACGAACAATTAGGCAAGTATAGTGGTGCGTTTGTTTTTATCAAACCAGCTGCAAATGGTACTGGTGTGATTGCAGGTGGTGCAATGCGGGCAGTTCTTGAAAGTGTTGGAATTACTGATGTTCTTGCAAAATCAAAAGGATCCTCTAACCCTCACAATGTGGTTAAAGCAACAATTAAAGCGCTTGGCGAATTACGCGATGCGGCAACTGTAGCTCAACACAGAGGAGTTTCTATGAATAAAGTTTTTAACGGATAATTATGAGTAAGATTAAAATAACACAGGTTCGTTCAAACATCAGAAGACCTGCTGATCAAAAAAGAACTTTGATTGCTTTAGGCCTAAAAAAGATGAATCATTCAGTGGAAGTTGAGGCAACTCCTCAAATTTTAGGGATGGTTAAAAAAATAGATCATTTATTAAACGTTGAAAAGCTTTAAAATGAAATTAAATAATCTTAGACCAGCAAGTGGATCTACCAAAACAAAGAAAAGACTTGGTAGAGGAGAAGGAAGCGGAAAAGGGGGGACTGCATCGAGAGGGCATAATGGAGCTCAATCAAGATCCGGATATAGTAGAAAATCAGGATTTGAAGGTGGACAAATGCCACTACAAAGAAGGGTTCCTAAATTTGGTTTTAAAAATATAAACCGAAAAGAATATCAGGGAGTTAATTTAAGTAATATTCAGACGTTAGTTGATAACAAAGAAATCACTGAAATCACTATTCAAACTTTAATAGAAAACGGATTGGTTTCTAAAAATGACCTTGTGAAAATTTTAGGTAATGGCACACTAACTGCTAAAATAAATATTTCTGTTCATGGTTTCTCAGCTACTGCGAAAGCAGCAATTGAAGCTAATGGTGGGACAGCAACAATCGCATAAACCGGATGAAAAAGTTTATTGATACATTAGTTAATATTTATAAGATTGAAGATCTTAGAGTTAGAATTTTTAACACTCTTGGGTTTTTATTAATCTATCGATTAGGCTCGTTTGTAGTATTACCAGGTGTTGATTCTGTAGCTTTGCAAGCGCAAAGTGAAGGCGCTCAAGGTATAGCTGCAATTCTTAATCTTTTTGCTGGAGGAGCTTTTTCAAGAGCCTCGATTTTTGCATTAGGAATTATGCCTTACATATCTGCTTCTATTGTAATGCAGTTATTGGGTATAGCTGTTCCTAGTTTACAGCGATTACAAAAAGATGGTGAAAGTGGACGTAAAAAGCTTAACCAATGGACTAGACTATTAACTGTAGCCATAACGTTAGCTCAGGCTCCGGGTTTTTTAGCTACACAAGTTCCTGCAAGCGCAATTGTTAATGATACCATATTTTGGAGAATTTCAACATACATTATCTTGGTAACAGGTACCATGTTTGTAATGTGGCTAGGGGAAAGAATCACGGATAAAGGTTTAGGAAATGGTATTTCATTAATCATTATGATTGGAATTATTGCTCAATTACCCACAGCGTTTTTCTTTGAATTTGGAGCGCGTCTTGATAGTGGCGGTTTGGTTATGTTTTTAGTTGAAATTGTTTTCCTCTTACTTGTTACTATAGCAACGATTTTGCTGATTCAAGGCACCCGGCGGGTTCCCGTCAATTTCGCGAAAAAGGTCGTTGGAAACAAGCAATATGGGGGGGTTAGACAATATATTCCATTAAAAGTTAATGCTGCTGGAGTGATGCCTATAATCTTTGCCCAAGCATTAATGTTTGTGCCAATAACAGTGGCTGGATTCTCAGAATCGGATCTTACAACATCATTTGCCGCAGCATTCGCTGATATAACTGGATTTTGGTACAACTTTGTTTTTGCTGTATTAATTATAGCGTTTACATATTTCTATACAGCTATTACTTTTTCTCCGCAACAAATTGCAGATGATCTCAAAAAGAACGGTGGTTTTATCCCCGGTATTAAACCAGGAAAGAAAACAGCGGAGTTTTTAGATGGTATCATTTCAAAGATTACTTTACCAGGATCTTTTTTCTTGGCAATCGTAGCAATATTGCCAGCTTTTGCAATGATTGCTGGCATATCTACAGGATTTGCTTATTTCTTCGGAGGAACTTCACTACTGATTATGGTGGGTGTGGTCTTAGATACATTACAGCAAATTGAAAGTCATTTATTGATGCGTCATTATGATGGTTTAATGAAATCAGGTAAAATCAAAGGAAGGTCTTCATCAGCCTTTGGAATGACAGGTTAAGAATTAGATATGGCAAAACAAGCATCAATAGAGCAAGATGGAGAAATAATCGAAGCATTATCAAATGCAATGTTTCGAGTAGAACTGGAAAACGGGCATGTTATTACAGCTCATATTTCAGGAAAAATGAGAATGCATTATATTAAAATATTACCTGGGGATAGAGTAAAGGTTGAAATGTCTCCATATGATTTAACTAAGGGAAGAATAACTTTCCGATATAAATAAGTGCTAAAATGAAAGTAAGAGCATCGTTAAAAAAGCGTAGCGAAGATTGCAAGATCGTTCGTCGTAAGGGGAGACTTTACGTTATCAACAAAAAAAATCCAAAATTTAAACAGCGTCAAGGCTAAAATAAACTAGAAGTATGGCAAGGATTGCAGGAATAGATTTACCAAGAAATAAAAGAGGGGTTATTGGATTAACCTATATATTTGGTATAGGTGGCTCATCAGCTGAGCAAATATTAGAAAAAGCTGGTGTTGATCCCAACAAAAAAATAAATGAATGGAATGATGAAGAATTAACCAACATAAGAACTGTTATTAACGATAGTTTTAAAGTTGAGGGTTCTCTTCGATCAGAAATTCAATTAAACATCAAGCGATTGATGGATATAGGTAGTTATAGAGGTATTAGACATCGTAATGGTTTACCATTAAGAGGGCAGCGTACTAAGAATAACTGTCGAACAAGAAAAGGAAAAAGAAAAACTGTTGCTAACAAGAAAAAAGCAACTAAATAATAAATATAAATTATGGCAAAAGCATCTGCTAAAAAACGTAAAGTTGTAATTAATGCTTATGGAGAAGCTCATATACAAGCTTCGTTCAATAACATTATTATCACACTAACAAACTCATCAGGACAAGTTATTTCTTGGTCTTCAGCCGGTAAAATGGGATTTAGAGGATCAAAAAAAAATACGCCTTATGCTGCTCAACAAGCTGCTTCAGATTGTGCTAAAGTTGCATATGAAGGTGGGCTTAGAAAAGTAAAACTTTATGTTAAAGGTCCAGGTTCAGGTCGTGAGTCAGCAATAAGAACAATTCATAATGCTGGTATAGAAGTTACTGAAATAGTTGATGTAACACCAATACCACACAACGGATGTCGTCCACCAAAAAGAAGAAGAGTTTAATTAGATTATAATATTGATATGGCAAGATATAGAGGCCCTAAGTCCAAGATAGCTAGAAAATTTCGTGAACCAATTTTTGGTCCTGATAAAGCACTTGATAAGAAAAATTACCCTCCGGGTCAACATGGTCCGAACAAGAGGAGAATGAAACAGTCTGAATATGCTGTTCAGCTTCAAGAAAAGCAAAAGGCAAAATACACTTATGGTATATTGGAACGCCAGTTTGCTAACTTGTTTAGCAAAGCGTCTAAATCAAAAGGTATTACAGGTGAAATTCTGCTACAACTTTGTGAATCTAGATTGGACAACACTGTTTTTAGATTGGGAATGGCTAATTCTAGAAGACAAGCTAGACAATTGGTGACACACAGACATTTAAAGGTAAACGGTGAATTAGTAAATATTCCATCTTATACTTTGAAAGCAGGTGATAAAATTGAAGTAAGAGAGAAATCTAAATCACTAGAAATTATCTTGGATGCTTTATCTACTTCTGATGCTTCTAAGTTTCCTTGGGTAGCTTTAGAAAAAGAACAAAGAGCAGGTACATTCTTACATGCCCCTGAAAGAGAAAACATTCCAGAGAACATCAAAGAGCAATTAATTGTTGAATTGTATTCTAAATAATAACTAAAAAAAAGTATTCACACTATGGCAATATTAGATTTCCAAAGACCCGATAAAGTTATCATGATTAACTCTGATGGACAAAACGGTCATTTTGAGTTCCGTCCGCTAGAACCAGGTTATGGTATTACTATCGGTAACTCATTAAGAAGAATTTTGCTTTCATCTTTAGAAGGATTTGCAATTACTTCAATTAAAATTGAAGGCGTTGATCATGAATTCTCAACTATTAAAGGAGTTGTTCAAGATGTTACAGATATCATCCTTCAGTTGAAGCAAGTGCGCTTCAAGCGTCAAATTGATGACATCGATTCAGAAAGAGTTAAAGTAAGAGTTTCAGGAAAAGATAAATTTACTGCTGGTGATATTGGACAATTCACTTCAGCTTTTCAAGTACTTAATCCAGATCATGTAATTTGTGACATGGCAACCAATGTTGATTTTCAAATTGAATTGGTTATCAACAAAGGAAGAGGATATGTTCCTGCTGAAGAAGGAAAAGTGGACACTTCAGTTCTTGGCGAAATGTCTATTGATGCTATTTTTACACCGATAAAAAATGTTAAATACAACATTGAAAATTATCGTGTTGAGCAGAAAACGGATTATGAAAAGTTGGTTTTTGAAGTTGAAACCGATGGCTCGGTTAATCCTAAAGATGCTTTGAAAGAGGCTGCTAAAATTTTGATTCACCACTTTATGTTGTTCTCTGACGAAAGGATTACACTTGACACCGAGGAGAAAGCTGCTGAAGAAGAGTTTGATGAAACATCACTTCATATGCGCCAATTATTGAAATCTAAGTTAGTTGATTTAGATTTATCCGTAAGAGCCTTGAATTGTTTAAAAGCTGCCGATGTCGAAACATTAGGAGACCTTGTGCAGTATGAGAAGAACGACATGTTGAAATTCAGAAATTTTGGTAAGAAATCACTTACTGAATTAGAAGAATTAGTTGAAGTAAAAGGTTTAACTTTTGGAATGAATGTTTCAAAATACAAACTTGATAAGGAATAAGTAATCGTTTAAACGATAATTGAAATGAGACACGGAAAAAAACTAAACCCACTCGGTAGAAAATCTGCTCATAGAAAAGCGATGATGGCAAATATGGCCAGTTCGTTAATAGAGCACAAGCACATTAATACCACTCTTGCGAAAGCTAAGGCGTTAAGAGGTTATATTGAACCAATTATTACCAAGGCTAAAGATGATTCTACTCATTCTAGAAGAACAGTTTTTAAATACTTACAAAGTAAGTATGCAGTGACTGAGCTTTTTAGAGAAATAGGACCAAAAATATCTGACAGACCGGGAGGATACACAAGAATAATAAAGTTGGGTCATCGTTTAGGTGATGCTGCTGAAATGGCTATGATTGAATTAGTCGATTACAACGAAATCTATGAGTCAGGAAATTCTAAGAAGAAAACTACCAGAAGAAGTAGAAGAGGAAGTGGAGCCGCAACTGCAGCACCTAAAGTTGATATTGCGGAAACTGTTGAGCCGATTGAAGAAGTGAAAGAAAAAGCTGAAAACAAAAGCGAAGAGAATAAGAGTGAATAGTATTTTTGAATTTCAATCATACTAAATATTAATTGAAGGATAGCGCCTAACTGCTATCCTTTTTTTGTTTATACCATGGAAAGAAAAAAGGCTGTTTTATTATTAGATGACGGAACTTACTTTGAAGGTTTGGCTGTTGGCAAAATTGGCACTACCACTGGTGAGTTAGCGTTTAATACTGGAATGACTGGATATCAGGAAATATTTACTGACCCTTCTTATTATGGTCAGGTATTACTTATGACCACATCTCATATTGGTAACTACGGAATACATGATCAAGAGGTTGAGTCAGAATCAATTAAAATTTCCGGCTTGATTTGTAAAAAATTCTCTGATGAATTTTCACGGGCTTCTGCTTCTGAATCAATTCAATCTTATTTTGAAAGAGATGGAATTGTTGGGATTTCAGATATTGACACAAGAGCGTTAGTGCGTCATGTAAGAAGCAAAGGAGCAATGAATGTTGTCATTTCATCAGAATCCACCGATAGAAAGTTTTTAAGAAACAAACTATTATCAGCTCCTAACATGGAAGGTTTGGAGTTGTCTTCTAAGGTTTCAACAGAAACACCTTATAATTTTGGAGAAGTTGATTCCATTTGGAAAGTTGCTGTATTGGATTTTGGAGTTAAAAAAAACATATTAAAGTGTTTAGCTGAAAGAGGATGTTATTTAAAGGTTTTTCCAAATTCAGCTAGTTCAAGTGAAATAAATGACTGGCAACCAGATGGAGTAATGTTGTCTAATGGTCCTGGTGATCCTTCGGTTATGCACAATGAAATTGCTACGATAAGAGAACTTTTAAAGTTAGAATTCCCGATTTTCGGAATATGTTTAGGACATCAAATAATGGCGCTTGCTTCTAATCTGAAAACTATAAAAATGCATAATGGGCATAGAGGGGTTAATCACCCTGTTAAAAATTTGAATACGTCAAGATGTGAAATTACGTCTCAAAATCACGGATTTGTTGTGGACATGAAGAGTGTAGAAAGCAACAAATATGTAGAACTAACACATTTGCATTTAAACGACAATACAGTAGCTGGATTGAAATACATCAAACACAATGCATTTTCTGTACAGTATCATCCTGAATCATCGGCAGGTCCAAACGATTCTAGATACTTGTTCGATGATTTTATAAATATTATTAAAAATTTTAAATTAGTTAAATAATGGCGCAAATTTCAAGTATTCACGCACGTCAAATTCTGGATTCACGTGGAAATCCAACCATTGAAGTAGAAGTTTATACAGATACAGGACATTCTGGAGTAGCAGCGGTGCCTTCAGGAGCATCAACAGGTATACACGAGGCTGTTGAGCTAAGAGATGGAGATAAGGAAGTTTATATGGGAAAAGGTGTTTTGAAAGCAGTTCAAAACGTTAATGAAATTATTAGTCAAGAATTAAATGGTTTACCTGTTTATGACCAGAGGCTAATCGATCAAACAATGATTGATTTAGATGGTTCTCCAAATAAAGGAAATTTGGGGGCTAATGCTATTTTAGGTGTTTCACTTGCAGTTGCCAAAGCGGCTGCTAATATGCATGGTTTGCCATTGTACAGATATGTGGGAGGGGTAAATGCTTGTACACTTCCTATACCAATGATGAATATTTTAAATGGAGGCTCACATGCTGATAATAAAATAGATTTTCAAGAATTTATGGTTATGCCAGTTGGTGCTGAATCATTTAGTGATGCACTTCAAATGGGAACCGAAGTATTTCATCACTTGAAAGCGGTATTAAAGAAAAATGGTCATTCAACTAATGTTGGAGACGAAGGAGGATTTGCTCCAAATTTATCCTCAAACGAGGAAGCCATTGAATATGTGTTAGAAGCTATTAAATCTGCTGGTTATGAAGCCGGTAAGGATATTTTTATAGCATTGGATGCAGCAGCTTCAGAGTTTTATGATAAAGAGGAGAAAGTATACCATTTTCATAAATCGGATGGTCGAAAGTTAAGCTCTATTGAAATGGCTAATTATTGGGCTGATTGGGTAAATAAATATCCAATTTTATCATTAGAAGATGCTTTAGATGAAGATGATTGGGATGGATGGAAAGAGCTAACGGAGAAAGTGAAAGATAAAGCTCAATTGGTTGGAGATGATTTGTTTGTAACCAATACAACAAGACTAGAAAGAGGAATTAATGAAGGTATTGCTAACTCAATTTTAATTAAGGTAAACCAAATTGGCACTTTAACAGAAACAATTGAAGCTGTAACCATGGCTACTTTTAATAATTACACTTCTGTTATGAGTCACCGATCAGGTGAGACAGAAGACACTACAATTGCTGACTTAGCTGTTGCATTAAATACAGGCCAAATTAAAACTGGGTCAGCGTCTAGATCCGATAGGATTGCAAAGTACAATAGGTTATTAAGAATTGAAGAGGAACTAGGGAAAAGTGCAAAATATCTAGGTAAAAATTTTAAATTTATACAAACCCAGAAAGTGATGAAGATTTAAATTACTTTTAGTTGGAACAAAATAAGTTATATATCGTTATTAGAGTAAAATAGAAAGTTATGGCAGAGCAGCATGCAGAATTGCACTTCGAGGGAAAAGTGTACAAAATTCCAGTAGTAGAGGGAACAGAAAATGAAAAGGCGTTAGATATTGGGAAACTTAGAGCTCAGTCCGGATTGATAACATTAGACTATGGGTACAAAAACACTGGCGCAACAACGAGTGCTATAACTTTTCTGGATGGTGAAAAAGGAATATTAAGATACCGAGGTTATTCGATTGAAGAATTGGCAGAGCATTCTAGTTTTTTGGAAACAGCCTATTTGATTATATATGGTGAATTGCCAACCAAAGATGAGTACAGTCAATTTGTTGGGGATATAACCAAACATACAATGGTGCATGAAGAGGTTAAGAGTATTCTAGACGGGTTTCCTTCAAAAGCTCATCCAATGGGTGTTTTGTCTTCGCTTATTGGTGCATTAACTGCTTTTTACCCTAATTCTTTAGATCCAAATAGAAGTGGAGAAGAGGTTAACACGAGCATTATAAGAATACTTGCCAAGTTGCCTACGCTTGCTGCTTGGACATATAAAAATGAAAAAGGTCAGCCTGTAAATTATCCTGATAATAGTTTAGATTATTGTTCAAATTTTTTGAAAATGATGTACGCTGTGCCTACTGATAAGTATGAGCCGGATGCATTATTATCTGATGCTCTTAACAAGTTGCTTATTTTACATGCAGATCATGAACAAAACTGTTCTACTTCAACGGTACGTATTGTTGGGTCTTCGCATGCTAGTTTGTATTCTTCTGTATCTGCAGGAGTTAGTGCTCTTTGGGGGCCATTACATGGTGGAGCAAATCAAGCTGTTATTGAAATGCTTGAGGCAATTAAAGAAGATGGAGGCAATCTTGCTAAATGGATAGCTAAAGCAAAAGATAAAAATGACCCTTTCAGAATGATGGGATTTGGACATAGAGTTTATAAAAACTTTGATCCAAGAGCAAAAATCATAAAGAAAGCTGCAGACAATGTGCTTGAGAAACTAGGTGTTCATGACCCGGTACTAGATATTGCTAAACAATTGGAAGAAGTAGCTCTAAAAGACGAGTACTTTGTTTCTAGATCTTTATATCCAAATGTTGATTTCTATTCAGGTATAATATATCGTGCGTTAGGAATACCAACTCAAATGTTTACTGTTATGTTCGCAATGGGTCGTTTACCCGGTTGGATTGCACAATGGAAAGAAATGCGTGAAAATAACGAACCAATTGGCAGACCTCGCCAAGTTTACACAGGTCGTACACAAAGGTCTTTCGTTAAGATGAGCGATAGATAAAAAAATAAAAAAGCAGGTTTACCTGCTTTTTTTATGAAATGATTTTTGCTTTTTATTGAAATTGCCTTGTTTAGGTTTTCTTAGGAATTTTTCCGGGTTATAATCAGGACTAGACCCAACTGCTTCAGGAATCGAATTCTTTTCTAACTTTTTCTCAATAAGTTCTTCAATATTGTAAAAGTATAGTTGATCCTTTGTTTCATTAATTAATGTAATTGCAGCACCTGTTCTTTCCGCACGAGCAGTTCTTCCAACTCGGTGAACATAATCGGCTGGATCATCAGGTATATCATAATTTACTACGTGACTAATTCCATCAATATCAATACCTCTGCTCATCACGTCAGTAGCTATCAATATCTTAAAGTTCCCTGCTCTAAAATGTCTTATTACTTCATTACGCTGATCTTGTTCTTTACCCGAATGCATTGCTTCACATTTAATCCCAGCTTTCACTAAGTGCCTATGAACTTCGTCTACTTTGACTTTACGTGATACAAAAACAACCATGTTGGTTATTTCCAAGTTTTTAATTAAATAAAGAAGAAAGTCAGGTTTACTGTTTTCATAAACCATAAAGGCTTGCTGCACTAAACCTTCAGCAGGCTTACTTACCGCAATGTTAATTTGCTCAGGTTCATGTAATACTTGATGAGCTAACTTTCGTATATCTGCTTTCATTGTAGCTGAAAACATTAAATTTTGCCTTTTTTCAGGAAGGTAACCGATAATTTTTAGAATATCGCCAATAAAGCCCATTTCTAACATTCTATCTGCCTCATCTAAAATTAATGTGTCGACACTTTTTAATGAAAGGTAACCTAAGTTCAAATGAGCAATAAGTCGTCCTGGAGTTGCAATAATTACATCAACACCATTTTGAATCGCTTTCTTTTGGCGGTTGAAAAGCTCAGGCTGATTTCCGCCATATACGGCAACCGATCCAATGTCTAAAAAATACGATAACGCTTCAAAATGTTCATCAATTTGTTGAGCAAGTTCTCTAGTTGGAACTATGACAAGCGCCTTAACTCCAGTCGATTTATTTTCATTAATTTTCGCAAGAAGAGGTATTAAAAAAGCTGCAGTTTTTCCAGTGCCAGTTTGAGCACAACCAATTAAGTCCTTTCCATTAATAATGGTTGGAATAGCCATCTCTTGAATTTTTGTGGCTGTTTGAAAACCCATAAAATCAATAGCTTCAATGATTTTTTCGGGTAAGTTAAATTCTGAAAATTTCAATTATTTTATTTTAGAACCACAAAATAGCACTATAAATTTGATAACTATGAATTAACTTTAGTTATTCTGAAAACCGCTGTTCTGGGCATTAAGATCTACAATAATTTGTGACCTTATTTTAAGGTATGCTTTTAAATTGAACCATTCTATTACTTCATGAAGATTAGTGAAAAATTTAAATTCGAAACTTATTTTTTACTCATTAGAATATTAAACAAATCACCAATCATAGCAACAAATTTTAGATTACCAAAATCAACGGGTCTTGCATCAATTAGGTTGTAGCAAAGTGTTGGTTATTCAGCGGATCTTGAAAAGCGTAAACTTGGAGCAGTACAAATACCAAAAGTTATCTTCCTACAATGCGAAGACAACTATAATATGGAAGTATTAGAAACGACTAGTGCTGAACAAGTTTAATTAGTAGCAGTAATCATTTTTATCGATTAACGCAAGAGCGATTTGTTGTCTTAATTTTTTGGTATTTAATGGTTTAGTTTTCGTGAACCTTTTGAGTCCCATCAACTGAATTGATAAATCATCACCTTCAGCAAACGCTGTTAATGCGTCTTTTCCGTATTTGTTTATTTTATCAGCAGCATCGTAAATGTAAGTTTTCGCTATTGCTATTTGATCTGTGATGTTTTCTTCCCCTTTTAAGCCAGCTAATTTTTTTACACGTAGCAAAGTGCTTTCTGCAGAATAAGTTAGAATAATCATATCGGCTATATTCATCAATATTTCTTGCTCTTTTGAAAGAGTCATCATTAATTTTTGAACCGCAGAACCAGCAACCATAAGAACAGCTTTCTTGAAGTTCTTAACATACTTGGATTCGTTTTCAAATAATTCTCCAGTTGGATCATTAAAAGTAGGTAAATCGAATAACTCGCTAGCCACCTTTTGTGCATGAGTCATTAAGTCTAGTTGTCCTTTCATCGCACGTTTAAGCAACATGTCAACTATCAACATTCTGTTAATCTCATTAGTGCCTTCAAAAATTCTATTGATTCTAGAATCGCGGTAAGCTCTTTCAACAGGAGATTCTGCTGAATAACCCATTCCACCATAAATTTGTACACCTTCATCAACAACATAGTCTAAAACTTCAGAGCCTAGAACTTTAATAATTGCCGCTTCGGAAGCGTATTCTTCTATTCCTTTAAGATTGGCGTCAGCATGGCTCATTCCGCCTTTTTCAAGTGAAGTGATAGCCTCATCAACATTTCTTGAAACTCTGTAAACTGCTGATTCAAGAGCATAGATTTGAATTGCTTGTTCAGCAATTTTATATCGAATAGCACCATATTTAGATATTGCTCTACCGAATTGCTCACGCTCGTTAGCATACTTCACAGAGATACCACAAGCTTTTTTTGCACCACCTAAAACACCGCCACCAAGTTTTATTCTACCAATATTAAGAATGTTTAAGGCAATTTTAAAACCATTACCACGCTCAGAAAGAAGGTTTTCAACTGGCACTTTAACGTTGTTAAAAAACACTTGGCGGGTAGACGATCCTTTAATTCCCATTTTTTTCTCTTCAGGGTTTAAAGTAAGACCATCATAATCAGCCTCTAAGATAAATGCGCTTAAATTTTCGTCACCATCAATTTTAGCAAATACCGTAAAAACATGGGCAAAGCCTGCGTTAGTAATCCACATTTTTTGACCATTGATGATATAATGTTTGCCATTATCAGTAAGCGTGGCTTTGGTTTTTCCTGAGTTAGCATCTGAACCGGAACCTGGTTCTGTTAAACAATATGCCGCAGCCCATTCGCCAGTGGCTAATTTTGGTAAGTATTTTTGCTTTTGTTTTTCATTGCCATAATAAAGTATAGGAAGCGTTCCTATTCCTGTATGAGCAGAAAAAGCAACAGAAAAAGAATGACCAGAACCAGATAGTTCAGTCACCATCATTGAAGTAACAAAGTCTTTACCGAAACCACCATATTGCTCGGGAACCGAAACACCTAACATGCCTAGCTTTCCTGCTTTTTTGAGTAGTGAAGGCATCAAACCTTCTTGCATAGCATCCATTTCATCTAATTTGGTCTCTACCTCTTGAGCCATAAAATCAGAACAAGATTGAGCAATCATTTTTTGTTCTTCATCCCATTCATGGGGAATAAATACGTTTTCTGGAATGCTTTCTTTGATTAAAAATTCGCCTCCTTTTATTGTTTCCATTTTCTTAGTATTATTAGTTGATTTGTGAGTTAATAGATTTCGAAAATGCCTGCTGCTCCTTGTCCGGTACCAACACACATAGTAACCATGCCGTATTTAGCATTTCGAGCTTTAGCCTCGTTGATAATTTGGGTAGTAAGTTTTGCTCCTGTACATCCAAGAGGGTGGCCTAATGAAATAGCTCCACCGTTTACGTTCAGAATTTCAGTGTTTAAGTCTAAATGCCTTGCCACCGCTAAGCTTTGTGAAGCAAAAGCTTCGTTTAATTCTATTAAATCAATGTTGTTTTGTTTAAGTTTTGCTTTGTCAAGAGCTTTTGGGATGGCCGCGATTGGACCGATTCCCATAATGCGGGGAGGTACACCTGCAGTTGCGTATGACACCAATTTAGCTATAGGTTCGACATTTAATTTTTTCAGCATTTTTTCAGAAACAATTAAAACAAAAGCTGCTCCATCGGAGGTTTGGGAAGAGTTACCTGCGGTAACTGAACCACCATCAGCAAATACCGGCTTAAGCTTGGCTAAAGCTTGTAAATTGGTGTTTTTCCTTGGTCCTTCATCTTGTTTCGCAACATATTCTCTTGTTTGCCTTTTCATGTTTTCGTCAACATAAACTTCTTTTATAGTAACAGGAACAATTTGTTTTTCAAATTTGCCTTCTTTGATTGCAGCAACTGCTTTTAGGTGAGAGTTCAATGCAAACTCATCTTGATCTTCTCTGCTTACCTTGTATTCTTTAGCAACTTGTTCTGCAGTAAGTCCCATTCCCCAATACCATGTTGGGTGTTCTTTAGCTACTTTAGGGTTCGGAACAATTCGCCAACCACCCATTGGTATTTCGCTCATTGATTCAGCACCGCCTGCAATTATACAGTCTGATAAACCTGCGTTTATTTTTGAACTTGCAATGGCAATAGTTTCCAATCCTGATGCACAGTATCTGTTCACGGTCATACCGGAAACGGAATCAGTGTTAAGCGCCATTAATGAAATTAGGCGCCCCATATTTAAACCTTGTTCAGCTTCAGGCATGGCGTTGCCAACAATTACATCGTCAATTTCTTCTTTGTCAAGATTAGGAACCTCTTTAAGCAAAGCTTGAATTACTTCAGATGCCAAATCATCTGGTCGTGTAAAGCGAAAAATGCCTTTGTTTGCTTTACCTACTGCTGATCTTTTTGCTGCTATGATGTATGCTTCCATATCTCTAATTTCTTAATACTTTTCCTTTTTGAATAATACTTTGTAGTCTTTCTAGTGTTTTTCGTGTTGCGCAGAGCTCAACAAATGCTTTACGTTCCAATGCAAGTAAATAATCTTCTGATACTTTGGTAGGCTGGCTCAAGTCGCCTCCGCACATCACAAATCCCAGTTTTTCCGCTATAAGTTGATCGTGTTCTGAAATGTAATTGCCCGCTTGCATTTGGTCTACTCCAGAATAAATGATTCCCAACCCCTCATTTCCTAGAACCTCAATGTCGGTTCTTGGTTTTGGCATAGTGTAACCTTTGTCTGCAAGTTCTAACGCACATTTTTTAGCATAGGCTAGTTGATTTTTTCGGTTTACAATCCATTCGTCAACTCCTCTTCTTAAATAGCCTAATTCAAAAGCTTCTTCAGCTGATGTTGAGACTTTGGCTTGTCCAATAGTTAAAAATCTTGTACGCAATTGGTTAAGTTTTATGTCACCGGCTTTATACTCATCGTTGAGTCTTACCGCAAACTCTTTGGTTCCTCCACCACCAGGGATAACACCTACACCAAATTCAACCAACCCCATGTATGTTTCGGAATGAGCTACAACTTTATCGGCATGCATGCTAAGTTCAGTAGCTCCACCTAAAGTGAGGTTGTGAGGAGCAGATACTACAGGAATAGATGAATACCTCGCACGCATCATGGTTTTTTGAAAAACTTGAATAGCCATTGCTAGTTCATCATAATCCTGTTCAACAGCCATCATAAATATCTGCCCAACGTTTGCACCTGCAGAAAAATTATCACCTTCATTTGAAATTACCAATCCTTTGTAACTTTCTTCGGCTAAATCAAAGGCTTTGTTGATTCCTTGAATTACATCAGAACCAATAGTGTTCATTTTTGTATGGATCTCTAAATTTAAAATTCCATCGCCTAAATCAGTAATGGTAGTTCCGCTATTTCTCCAAACGATGTTGGTAGGTCTTAAAATTTCAAGTGAAATACTTGCGTTTTGACCTGGAACCTCTTTGTATGATTTTGATTCAATGTCGTAAAAATATTTTAGTCCATTTTCTATTTTGTAAAAAGAATCAATACTTGATTCTTTCATTTCATAAACCCATTGTTTGGGCTTGTTTCCTGATTCTTCAATTAAGGTTATTGCAGCATCTAATCCAACGGCATCCCAAGTTTCAAATGGTCCAAGTTTCCACCCAAATCCTGCTTTAACTGCTTCATCAATTTGATAAAGCGTATCACTAATTTCAGGGATGCGATTACTTACATAAGTGAATAAGTTTGTGAACGAGGTTCTGTAAAATTCACCAGAAATATCTTTTGCATTAAAAAGAATTTTAGTCCTTGTAACTAAATTATCTTCAGCTTTAGCCATTTCAAAAGAGTTAAATCTTACTTTCTTTTGATCTTGGTATTCAAAAGTTTCAAGGTTTAGTGAAAGTATTTTAGATGAGCCATCATCACTTTTTACTTTTTTATAGAAACCTTGCTTTGTTTTGCTTCCTAGCCATTTTCTGGCAACCATTTGTTGCAAATAGTCTGGCAACTCAAATGTTTTGTTTTTCTCGTCGTTGGGACAACTTTGTTCAACACCTGTGGCTACTTTAACCAACGTATCTAGACCAACAACATCAGCTGTTCTGAATGTTGCTGATTTTGCTCTGCCAAGTATTGAACCTGTAAGTTTGTCAACTTCTTCAACAGTCAAGCCTAATTTGGTAACGTTGTGAAACAAATCCATAATGGAATAAACACCAATTCTGTTAGCAATAAATGCTGGCGTATCTTTACAAAGCACCGTTGTTTTACCCAAAAACCTTTCACCATAATCTAAGGTGAAATCCAAGACTTCTTGATTTGTGTCTTTGGCTGGTATCAGTTCAAGAAGCTTTAAATATCTAGGAGGATTAAAAAAATGACTACCGAAAAAATGACTTTTAAAATCATTGGATCTGCCATAGGCCATTAAATGAATTGGAATACCAGAAGTATTAGAACTAATTAAAGTACCGGGGGTTCTGAACTTTTCAACTTTTTCAAATAATGAATGTTTAATATCTAAATTTTCAATAATTACTTCTATTATCCAGTCGGCGTCTTTAACTTTAGCCAAATCGTCATCAAAATTCCCTGTTGTTATTCGTTTGGCAAAAGATTTTGAATAGATGGGTGATGGATTTGATTTAAGGGTGGTTTGTAAAGCAGTATTTACTATCCTGTTTCGAGCCAATTTGTTCTCTAAATTCAATCCTTTTGCTTTTTCGGTATCAGCTAGTTCATTTGGTGCAATATCCAAAAGCAAAACTTGAACGCCAACATTAGCAAAATGACAAGCAATCTGAGACCCCATTATTCCGCTTCCCAATACCGCTACTTTTCTTATTCTTCTGGTTTTCATGATGTTTTTAATTCGAATGTTTTTATTGCTTCCATAACCTCAAAAAATGCTTGAAGTTTACTGTCTGGTAATTGTTCTTTTAACTGAGTGTTAAATGCAACAACCGTTTGCTTAGCGTAATTTCTGAACTTAAAGCCTTCTTCTGTGAGCTTTATTTTGGTTACCCTGCCATCAGACTTGTCTTTTTCTCGAACGATCCATTGACGTTCTTCAAGTGTATTGATTAAGCGGGATAAGCTTTTGGGTTCCATGCCCATTTTTGGGCCTAAACTAGTAGAGGGCGTCCCGTTTTTTAAATCAATATTTAAAAGTGCATGCCCCATGGCTAGAGTCATTCCTCTGGTAAAGGCTAATGAGTTGTAGATTTTTGAAATCTTATGCCAAGCCCATTTTATCTGAAAATCTATGGTTTCTTCTGGTTTCACGCTTCCAAATGTATGAAAAATTACAAATGCTCTGCATGCAGAGCAAAAATAAATCTGTTTGCAGAAGAAACATGATTTATATATTTTATACCCCTATTGACCTAATATGCGGTTCCATAATTCGCTAATAAAAGTACCCGCCCCCTTAAATTCGTTTGGCTTTTGGGTAATTGTTAACTCACCTGTATCTTTAAATGTTGAAGTATCAATTACGTAAGTAAAAACAAAGAACCCTTCTTTGTTGGTGTGTGAATAAACTTGACCAAAGCGTAAATCACTTATATGGTAAGTAACGGAATCAATTTGCTCAACCGTATAATAGCCTTGAGTTAATTCAATTAAAGTTTGAAGCTTTTTGTTTTCAGAATAGGTTTCCAATAAATGAT
The DNA here is from genome assembly GCA_905181855.1 of uncultured Flavobacteriales bacterium. Classification (GTDB taxonomy): domain Bacteria; phylum Bacteroidota; class Bacteroidia; order Flavobacteriales_G; family Salibacteraceae; genus JAAZVO01. Next base: position 41,008 of record CAJIZE010000020.1, on the reverse strand, counting down.
GGTTCTTATTGAAAAACTGGAAATCAGAATTGTGACTTGTATCAAAATGAGAATAATAACCAATCAGATATTCATTTTCAATTTCGGCATTGGTTGTCCAAAGAATGTTGTTTAGTGGAGTAGGTCTTGTGTCGTATTGAACAGGTGTTATACCTGCACTTTCAAAACCTTTATTGAAATTAGCATCTGCCGCTTGTTTACTGAAAATGGTAAGGAACAAATAAAAGCTGCTGATGCCCAACCCCCAATTGTTTAATTTACTTCGTTTATAGTGAGTTCGATTGTAAAACATAGCCCAAACAACTAAAACTAAAAATGGAATCGTGTACATCGGGTCAACAACAAAAACTGTTTTCCAAGCAATTTTGAACTCACTAAAAGGCCAAAAGAACATGGTTCCCCAAGTTGTAAAGCAATCCAATATAGGGTGTGTAACCAAACACCAAAAGCTCATTAAACACCAATCTTTCCAAGTGGCAGATCCGTTCTTATGGATTTTATGGATAATCCACCCTAGTATTGGTGCAAATACAATACAAAAAATCAAAGAGTGCGTTACCGTGCGGTGAAACCATAGGGAGCCAACGGTATCAACTACATATTTCGAGAAAACATCTAAATCTGGAATGGTGCCTGCAACCGCTCCCCAAAACATGGCTTTATTGCCAACTTTCCGGCCTATTGAAGCTTCAGCTACACTAGCGCCTAAAACAATCTGGCTTAATGAATCCATTTAACCTTCGAAAGTCAAGGAGATTAAGAAAATTTTTGATTTGAGACTTGTGAATGGCTCAGATAGAATGGAGCCATCTTTTAAGGCAACATTGTTCAAGCCATAACTTAATTTTAATTCCGGAGAAAATTTAAAATATTCTAAGAAGAAATCAAATCCAAAACCTATTTGGTAGTAAAAATTATGATTGTTAAGCTTGATAACCATATCAGCTAAGTTAGTGTTGCTATTAATAACGTCTTTTTGAGATATTAAATCGTAGCTATACATACCTCCAGCTAAAACATACGCAGCGAAATTTTGATATCGAATAGATCTGTATTTTAAATTTACCGGAACATCTAGGTAAGTAGATTCAACAGGTTTGACAATTGAAGTTAAACCACCACCACTTTTAAGAAAAAGATATTCAATCCTTCGGTCACCAAAGGATAATGTTGGGAATATAACTCTTAGGTTTAATTCGGGAGTGATATGGAAATCAGTAACGACCCCAAGACTAAAGCCATTTTGTGTTAAAATATCAACATTAATCAAAGAATCAACTTTAGATATGTCAACATCGCTTAAGAAATTAGCACCATTTAAACCTAACGAAAACCCAAAGTGAATTTTCTTTTTATCAAAGTCACCCAAGTTTTCATATTTCTTACCTTGCGAGTATCCGCTAGAAGCAACGAACAAAAGCAGAAAGAAAAATAAGAGACTTTTTTTTGTCATGAATAGAGCGTAAAAATAACCAAACTGCAATTGTTAGGAGATATTACTTTTTGCCAATATAAATACTTGCAATGCCAAAAGTTAGGGGTATGTTTTTGACATCCCTAAAATTTACCGATAGCATTTTATCTAAAAAGACCTGACCGAAAGGAAAAGCTTCAACACTTTCTGGCAAGTAGGTATAAGCTCTTTGATCTTTTGAAATCAGCTTGCCTAGTGTTGGTAAAATAAATTTAAAATAGAAATTATAGAGTTGTTTGATTGGGAAGGTTGTAGGTTTTGAGAATTCAATTACCACGAGGCTTCCTCCTGGCTTCAATACTCTATTCATCTCAGCTAAACCTTTGTTTAGGTTCTCGAAATTTCTTACTCCAAAAGAAACCGTAATAGCGTCAAAATGATTATCATCAAATTGGAGGTTTTCAGAATCTCCATAGTCAAAGGAAATAATATGCGATAAATTCTTTTTGGCAACTTTTTGTTCGCCAATTTTGAACATGTCGCGTGCAATATCCACTCCGATTATTTTTTTTGCATCTGTAGCGACAGCTTCAATCGCAAAATCACCAGTACCAGTCGCTACATCTAAAATGATTTGAGGGTTTTCTTTTTTCAGAATACGGATGGCCTTTTTTCTCCAAAGAATATCGATTCCCATCGATAAAAAGTGGTTTAAGAAATCGTATTTTGATGCAATATTGTTAAACATTTCTGCAACTTCTTGCTTTTTTGTTTTGTTTGATTCTCCATAAGGAGTAACTGTTTTCGAATCCTTCATTTTAATTAAAACAGGGTAGATCTATAATTGTTTTTTAAGAAACTGCAATAGCTTCTTCCATTAATCTTTCTTTATCAATAGGAACCACACCTATTTTTTCACAAACCAAACCTCCTGATAAGTTGGCAAGTTTGGCGGTATCTTCAATAGATAAATTGGTAGTTAAACACAATGATGCAACTGCAATTACTGTATCTCCAGCACCCGAAACATCAGCAATGTTTCTTAAATGAGCGGGATAAATGAATGCTTGATTAGGTGATGAAATAAAAACTCCTTTTTCAGATAAAGTAATTAAGCAGTTTTTGCAGGGCATCAATTCTTGAAGCTCAGTTATTGAGTTTGTTAAAGAGTTCAAAGTAGGTTCTGCGTCTATATTAAGACCTTCAGAAAGTTCTTTTAAATTGGGTTTAAAAAGTGTCACATTTTTAAAGCTTAGAAAATTGCGCTTTTTTGGGTCAGCAGAAATTGGAATGTTCTTTTGAGCCGCCAATTCAATTACATGCTCTATTATTCTTTTAGTTAAAACGCCTTTGTTGTAGTCTTGAAGAATTACAACATCAATCGAGTTGTTTTTAAAAACTGCGTTAAGGTGATTAATGAATGTTTGTTCATCTGCATTACTTAAATCATCTTCAATTTCTTCATCAACCCTAATTAATTGCTGATAATTTGAAATGATTCTAGTTTTGGTAGATGTGACTCTGCTTTTAGATTGAACAATTCCTTCGGTGGTTAAGTTTTGATCAGTTAATAGTTTTATGAATTCGATAGCAACGTCATCATCTGAAATTACTGAAGCCATTATTGGATTAGCTCCTAGAGCTTTAATGTTTAATGCTACATTAGAAGCGCCACCAAGTCTTTTTTCGCGCTCAGTTACGCTTACTATTGGCACTGGTGCTTCAGGCGAAATTCTATTAACCTTACCTATTAAATAAGCGTCAATCATTACATCACCAACTATAAGTACGTTTTTGGATTCAAACGATTTAAAGACTCTGGTTATTTCTGACTGATTCAATTTATGATAGTTTTTCGATGGCTATTTTCATTCTAGATAAAGCTTCCTTTAAATCATCTTCGGATGCTGCGTATGACAAACGAATGTTTTTTGGATTACCAAAAGAGTCACCACCAACAACAGCAACATGAGCCTCTGATAGTAAATACATGGCTAGGTCGCTTGAGCTATTAACAGTAATTCCATTTGCCGATTTACCAAACAACGCTGAAACATCTGGGAAATGATAAAAAGCACCTTCAGGTACATTAGTTATAACGCCTTTAATCTCGTCTAAAAGGGTTTTTACAAGATCTCTTCGTTTCATAAAAGCATCTCGCATAAAACTGATTTCTGAGGGATCAGTAAGCACAGCTTTTTTTGCTGCCATTTGTGCAATGCTTGAAGCTCCTGAAGTAAATTGACCTTGTATTTTAGTACAACTATCAGCAACCCATTTTGGGGCACCCATATATCCGATTCTATAACCTGTCATGGCAAATCCTTTTGACACACCATTAATAGTTATTACTCTTTCATACATAGCGGGATAACTAGCTAAACTATAATGTTTTCCTGAAAAATTTATGTATTCGTATATCTCATCAGCAATAACCATAAAATTATCGTTACCACTAATAACTTTTGCTAATTCACCAAGTCCATCCTTCGTGTATGCTGCGCCCGATGGATTACAAGGGGAGCTAAAGATCATTAGTTTTGTTTTTGGCGTAATTGCTTTTTGAAGTTGCTGAGGTGTAAGTTTAAAGTCGTTTTCAATATTGGTTTCAATAACTACTGGAACTCCTCCAGCAAATTTCACCATTTCAGCATAACTTACCCAATATGGCGCAGGCAGAATAACCTCATCTCCATCATTTATTAGTGAAAGTACAACATTCATTATAGATTGCTTTGCACCTGTTGAAACAACAATTTGATCCATTGTATAGTCAAGATTATTGTCTCTTTTGAATTTAGCAGAAATAGCTTCTTTTAAATCTTTATAACCAGGAACAGGTGGATATTTAGAGAAATCTTGAATTATAGCAGAAATTCCTGCTTCTTTTACAAATTCGGGTACATTAAAATCAGGTTCACCCAGGCTTAAGCTGATTACATTAACACCTTGTTCTTTTAACTCTCTACTCTTACGCGACATTGCTATGGTAGCAGATTCGGTTAAGTTTAATGCTCTGTCTGATAGTAGATTATTCATGTTGTTTAAAAAAGCAAAATTAATTAATGTATTAATGCAGCAATACAATTTTAGAGCAATGTATTCGATGTTATGTTTATCAACAATAAATTACAATTTGTTAAGTTCGTTTTTTTACTAATTAATCAATTTACATTTGTGCTAAATTTTGAATATGGAACTTGTTATTGAGTTATTGAAAATATTGATCCCACCTTTGTTGGTGTTTATTTCTGGATACTATGTTATGCGTAAAATGCTTGAACAGGAACGTGAAAAAATGAAATTGCAAATACGAAAAGAGAAAGCAAAAGATTTTACGCCAATTCAGTTACAGGCTTTCGAGCGTTTAATTTTATTTTTAGAAAGAATATCGCCAAACAATATGATTCTAAGAACTCACAAAACGGGAATGAGCGCTAGATATTTACACTTAGAGTTAATAAAAACCATCAGAACAGAATATGAGCACAATTTGGTGCAACAACTGTATATTTCCCACCCAGCATGGCAAATGGTAACAGGGGCAAAAGAAGAAATGCTTAAGTTGGTTAACGTAGCCACAGCGGGACTTCAGAAAGATGCAACGGCTAACGATTTAAGTAAGATAATTGTTGAGAAAACATCAGAAGTGAAGAATTTACCAACCACGGTTGCAATTTCATACCTTAAAAAAGAGATGAGAAGAATGTTCTAGGATCCATTCAAGGGTTTTGAAGTGAATACCGAATTCAATTTTCTTAATAAATAATTGCTTTTTGTTTAAAAGAATCTCGTTGAGATGATTCTTTAAATTCAATCACCAGCCATCTTTGCAGAAAGAACATTTTTATGCGACAATACCACAATCTTCTGCAGCATATTCTCAAAGAAGGAACTCAAAAAGGAGACAGAACGGGAACTGGAACAACGAGCGTTTTTGGTTATCAAATGAGGTTTGATTTAAGTCAAGGGTTTCCTGTGATTACAACTAAAAAGCTTCACTTACGGTCTATCATTCATGAACTACTTTGGTTTTTACAGGGCGATACTAATATAAAATATCTTAAAGATAACGGTGTTCGTATTTGGGATGATTGGGCGGATGAGAATGGAGATTTAGGTCCAGTTTATGGTCATCAATGGAGAAGCTGGCCAACACCTTCAGGAGGACAGATAGATCAAATTTCGAAGGTTATCGAGCAAATAAAAAACAATCCAAATTCGAGACGTCATATAGTTTCTGCTTGGAATGTTGCGGAAGTTGATAATATGGCTTTACCACCCTGCCATACTTTTTTTCAATTTTATGTTGCAGATGGTAAACTCTCCTGTCAACTTTATCAAAGAAGTGCTGATACCTTTTTAGGCGTTCCTTTTAACATTGCAAGTTACGCCTTATTGACTATGATGGTTGCTCAAGTTTGTGGTCTTGAAGTAGGCGATTTTGTACACACTTTTGGCGATGCACATTTATACTCAAATCATATAGAACAAACCGAATTACAACTCTCAAGAGAATTTAGACCGTTGCCTGCGATGAAAATTAATCCTAAGGTAAAGGATATATTTAGTTTTAAATACGAAGATTTCACCTTGGAAGGATATGAACCTCACCCTCATATAAAAGCAGCTGTTGCAATATGATAAGATCAATTATAGTTGCAGTAGCAAGCAATAGAGCAATAGGTAAAAACAATAGATTGATTTGGAGATTACCTGATGATATGAAGTTTTTTGTTAAAAAAACGATGGGTCATCATGTAATAATGGGTCGTAAGAATTATGATTCAATTCCTCCTGCATTCAGACCTTTTAAAGGTAGACCAAATATAATTCTAACTCGAGATGAGCAGTATGAAGCTCCAGGTTGCACCAAATTTGATACGATTGAAAGTTCATTGGATTATTGTGTTGAACAAAATGAAGATGAAGCCTTTATAATTGGGGGAGGTCAAATTTATAAAGACTGCTTAGATTTAAATTTAGTTGATAAAATGTACATCACTGAAATTAACCAAGCCTTTGAAGGCGATGTGCTTTTCCCTGAATTTGATAAAGATAAATGGCAAGAAGTTGAGCGAATTCACCATGGTATGGATGATAAGCATCCTCATTCGTTTGATTATGTAACTTATATAAAAAAGAATTAATACTTTCGGGTTTTAAAGAATTATGCTGAGCATTAAAAATATAGCGGTACTATTACTTTTGATAGCCTCATTGTCCTCTTGTGATGACAATATAAGAAATCAGGATACTGATGTTTCAGGAGCTAAAAGCCATATAATGTCAGAACAGTACTTCTCTGATGGCTTTATTTGGGCACACAAGGTGTTTTCTGACGGTGATTTTTTGACAGCCATTACCGAATTAAAAAAGAATGAAACGGCTATAAAATCCTTAACTTATTCGAATACAACTTATCCTGTTGAAGTAACTGTTAATTTTGGTGCTGACAGCAATAATGTTTGCTTGGATGGTAGAACTCGTAATGGTGAGTTGAAAATAAAAATTTGGAGTGCTTTTAAAAACAACAAATCTTCGTTTCGGGTCATTTCCCGAAACTATTTTATCAATGATATTGAATTAGAAATAGAAGATACCGTTTTAAATATTGGTATTGTAGATGGCTTTAAAACATACGAATCAACAATAAGAAAAGGGCACATGTTTGCTGATACAATAATTGTAGAGTGGAGTGCTAATAAAACTTGGTCGTGGCAGGCAGGCCATACAACAGCAACATACGATGATGATATCTATTTCGTTGATGATAAAGTTAAAGCACTAGCCTACAATGGAAGTTCATACCGAGCAGAAACTACTAAATCAATGATTTGGACATTATCATGTAACTGGATAAACTTTGGAACAATTTTAATGCAACCCGAAAATGTTCTTTTCAGAGAGATTGATTTTGGCGAAGGCCTATGTGAAAATCTTGTTCAGGTAAATATAGGAGTAAAAGAATTCGATATTACTATCGATTAATTAAGCAACCTTCAATTGGTTTAAACTAGATTTCTCAAACTGCTTTTTAGCGTAACCAAGCGTAATTTTAAACTCTTTTATATCTTTAGCTGAAGGCATGTCATACATTGCATCAAGCATAATGTTTTCACATATAGATCTTAATCCACGAGCACCAAGTTTAAACTCCATTGCTTTTTCAACCATGTAATCCAATACTTTTTTCTCAAAAGAAAGTGTAATGTTTTCCATTTCAAACAACTTAATGTATTGTTTGATGATGGCATTTTTTGGCTCGGTTAGAATTCGTCTCAGTGTAACCGGATCTAACGGATTTAAAAAAGATAATACTGGGAAACGACCAATTAACTCAGGAATCAATCCAAATTTACGCAGATCCGTAGGAGTAATATACTTCAACAGGTTTTCTGAATCTATTCTTTCGCGATCCATCGTTGAGCTATAGCCAACAGCTGTGGTATTTAGTCTTCTACCAATAATTTTGTCCATTCCATCAAAGGCGCCTCCACAAACAAATAATATATTTTTGGTGTTGATTTGAACCAATTTTTGTTCAGGATGTTTTCTTCCTCCTTGAGGCGGAACTCCAACTTCTGAACCTTCCAGTAACTTTAACAAAGCTTGTTGAACGCCTTCACCTGAAACATCACGTGTTATTGAAGGATTATCACTTTTACGTGATATTTTATCAATTTCATCAATAAAGACAATTCCTCTTTGAGCTTGGTCAACATTATAATCAGCCGACTGATACAATTTGGTTAAGATGGCTTCAACATCTTCACCAACATAACCTGCTTCAGTAATTACAGTTGCATCGGCAATACAAAACGGAACGTTAAGGACCTTAGCAATAGTTTTCGCTAAAAGTGTTTTACCTGTTCCAGTTTCACCAACTAAAACAACATTCGATTTTTCAATCTCAACATCGTCATCAGAGGCTTTTTGTGTTAGTCTTTTGTAGTGGTTGTAAACTGCAACTGATAGTACTTTCTTAGCATCATCCTGACCAATAACATGCTCATCAAGATGCGCTTTTATATCATGAGGTTTAAGCAAGTTAATGCTTTGCGAAATCTGAGTACTTGCAATGCTAGTTTCCTCTTCGTGAACTATCTGCTTTGCTTGGCCTATGCACCTATCACAAATATGACCTGAGATGCCAGCAATTAGAACATTTACCTCAGTTTTAGGTCGACCACAAAACGAACACTTTGTATCTTGTTCGCGCATCTTAAGCTCCTAAAACTTCATCTATCATACCATAAGCTTTCGCTTCTTTGGCAGTCATCCAATAATCACGATCACTATCTTTCTGAACTTTATTAAAACCTTGTTTTGAATGTTTAGAAATAATGTCGTAAAGCTCTTTTTTAAGTTTAAGTACTTCTCTTACCGTAATCTCCATATCAGAAGCTTGACCTTGAGCACCGCCCATTGGTTGATGAATCATAACACGAGCGTGAGGTAAGGCAGTACGTTTACCATCTGCACCAGCACAAAGTAAAACAGCACCCATTGAGGCAGCCATACCAGTGCAAATTGTTGCAACATCACAATTGATGTATTGCATAGTGTCATAAATGCCTAAACCTGCATGAACAGATCCTCCAGGAGAATTCAAATAAATTTGGATATCTTTTTTATTATCAACCGACTCTAAAAAGAGAAGTTGAGCTTGTATGATGTTGGCAATTTGATCGTCAATACCAGTTCCTAAAAAGATGATTCTATCCATCATTAAACGCGAAAAAACATCCATTTGAGCAACATTTAACTGTCGTTCCTCAATAATATATGGAGTCATGGAATTAACATAACCTTTAGCTGTTGATTCAATAAATGGATCAACAACCATGCTGCTGATTCCTTTATGTTTTATGGCGTATTTTCTGAACTCTTCTTTATTCATTATAATATTGTTGTTAGAATTTAACTAAGTTTCCTAAGGCTTCCATTACTTTTCCTTTTGCAGGTTTGCCAGAGGCTAATTTAACAAATTCGTCGAATGACACTTCTTTTTCTTTTAAAGTCAATGTATCTTTAAAGAAAGTAACCATCTTTTTGTCCATTAAATCATCGTAAATACGTTTCGCATCTTCCTCTTTTCCAAGAATATTTTTTGCGGCCTCAGTTAATTGCTCATCTGATACCTCAGGGTAACCATATTGTGACATTTGCATCTTAAACAATTCCTTGGCTTTATTTTCTGCTTCTTCAGGCTCTATTTTAATGCCATTGTTTTCAACTAATTTATTTTCAATCAATGTCCAACGTAATCCTTTTGCATATTCAGGATACTCTTCAACCAAAGTTTCAGGAGTAAGTTTGTCATTGTCTTTGTTGGTCTCCATTAACCATCTTTTCAAGAAAGCATCAGGCAATTCTAATTTTAGTTTACCCATTAGCGCATCTGCAACTTCTTTTTTCAAAAACTTGTCAGCATCTTCACTTAGCGCTTTGGTTAATTCTTCAGAAATTCTTGTTTCAAACTCTTCAGTAGTTTTAACTGTTCCTTCTCCAAAAGCTTTATCAAACAATTCTTGATTTACCTCGGCAGGAGCCATTCTGTAAATGTGCTTTATAGAAACACTATACTTACCTTTTATGTTTTCTGCTTTTGCTTTGCTGACGTTTAGCATAGCTGCTAAATCGGCAGTACCTTTACTTAACTTAACTGGGTCAACAGTTAAAGTATCATCTTTTTTAAGACCAATTAAGGTTTTCTGTGCTTTTTTATCCTCAATATACTCGATAGCAATTGTTGAAGTATGACTAATCCCACCTTCTTTAACAGAACCATCGTCGTTGAGTTCTTTGAACTCACCTGAAATCATATCTGTGTCAATGGTAGCTTCAGCTTCTTCCACTTTGCCATATCTTTTAGCGATATCCTTCGTGTACTTTTTGATTAAATCATCATCAATAGTGATGTTGTAAAAGTTGTATTTGTCTTTTTCTGAAAGATTAATATCAAACTCTGGGGATAAACCTAAATCGTATGAAAATTCAAATGTTGTGTCGTTTTCAATGTCAATTTTATTTCCTTCCTCCTCATTTGGCATTGGATTTCCTAAAACGGCTAATTTATTGTCGTTAATGTGCTTATACAGGCCATCCATTAAAACTTTATTTATTTCTTCTGCTAAAACTGAATTACCGTACATTTTTTTAACCATTCCAAAAGGAACTTTTCCCGGTCTGAAACCTGGCATGTTAGCTTTTTTCTGGTAATCTACTAAGATTTTTTTTACTTGTGCTTCGTAATCTTCAGGAGTTACTTTTACGGTAACTTTAGCATTATTTGCGTCAATGTTGTTCTGATTTACATCCATCAAATTTGGTTTTTAAAAATGGAGTGCAAAAGTAGCTTTTTTGATTGTATTAAAAGTTGCTTAGCAATTTGTATTTGCATTCCCAAAATATGTTAATTAAACAAATCAAGCCCAAAGGTGATTATTGGTCGTTGCTCTATTCAAGATAAAGTGGTTTTAAAACTTGCTAAAGTTAAAAGTTGGAAAACCTCTTTCACCAGTATTATTTAAAAATGAAGTAAAGCGAAGTTTGAAGAAATTCCCTTCTTGAGTTTTTATTAAATATGTATTGTCATCTAATATTTCATAACTCTGGGTTTGGAAATTATATTCCTTCCAATCGTATCCGATTACATCGTATTGATTTGATAAAGAGTAATTGGGTAGGTCTTTGTGATTTATTTGATCAAATTCTTTTAAATCTTCTAAAACGGCAAATGTGCTTTCAGTGTTTAATAAAACGCCATTTACCAAGTAATCTTCTGTGATTCCGGTTGCGGTTTGCTGGACTCTAGTTGTGTATTGCGTAAATTGAAGATCCCATTGAGTTTTTGGAGGAGCAACCTTAACAGTTTTGCCACCGTCATCAAAGCTGAAATAATTAAAGGAGGTTAATTCTGATTTCAATATTTGATGTTCGTAAATTATGTTGTTGCTTACGTTACAAAATTTAATACTGTAAGTTGAATCCGTAAAATTAATAATTTGTAGTTTTATTAAACCAATTTCATTCCCATCTGGTGTATAACCTCGATCAATAAAAAAGACTTTTTTGGTTGCGGTTTTGAGGTTATCGAAATCGACAATAAAACTAGATAGTGCTGACTCATTTTTGTCACCTGAAGGATTATCAAATTTCCATTCATAGATCTCTTTTTCAGAACAAGTAACAAAGTCGGTTGAATTTGTGATGCCAACTTTCATGAATTTTGAGGAGTTTAAAAAAATAGCACTTGAGGCTACTTCGTTTACAAACGCTAAGTCCCAAACAGAACGGTCGTTACTTGATATAATTTTATTGGTTTCAAGATCGAAGAAAACTTGATTTCTGTAAAAAGGCCCAACTTCTACTTGATTGGTAAAAATATCAGAGGATGATTGATAAGCTTCAATCGGGAGGTCCTCTTTAAAACAACCTGATAGAGTAAAAATAAGGCAAATAAAGAGAATCTTTTTTTTCATTTATTTTTACTCATATGGTATGATAATTTCGCTCCAAAACTTCTACCCCAAAAGGAAGGTATTAAACTTTGGTTTGTAGAGTGAGCGGAAGCGTTTAAAGTACCATTTTGATTTAAATTTGTGATATTAAAAAGGTTTTTAGCAAAAAAAACAATGTTTAGCTTTTGTTTAAAAATAGAGAATGAAATACTCGCATCGAGAGAATTGTAGGCTTCAATAAAACCTTTTTTAACTAGTTCGGAATTATTGGAGGGTGAAAACTCAGAGTATAAAAAGGGTTGTTTGCCTGTATTCTTAAAATAAACAGCTGCTTTAGTTTTGTATTTAGTAAAATCATAAGAAACATTAGACTGCAGTTCATGATAACAAATAAAGTTAGATGAACTAATCTCGGCATTCTGATTTAAGCCAATATAACTTCCTCCAACTGAAACTGAAAGTTGCTTAAGGTTTTTGGCGAAATTGACAGAGCCTCCTTTGGATTTAAAAGCTGCAATATTTTGAAATTGATATTCTTGAGAATCGCTAAGTATAGATTTTTGGACCGACTGAATTTGATTTTTAATACTGTTATGAAACCCACTAATCTTAACATGCATATTTTTTATTGATAGATTGACAGAGCCCGTGAAATGGTTGCCTGACTCTGATTTTAATTCTTTATTTCCAAGAATATTGTGGTTAATGTCAACAAAAACAAAGTAAAGTTCTTTTAAAGACGGAGCCCTGAACCCTTTTGAGTAAGAAGCTCTAAAAATTATATTTTTTGGGAAATCATATTTAATATTTATCGAAGGTATTAATGGTGATTTAAATGCAGAATTATAGCTATACCTTAATCCTGGCTTAAAGGTTAAGCTTTTGTTATTGAAAAAGGAAAAATTTGCTGTGCTAAAAATTGCCATATCGGTAATAGACTGAATGTTTGATTCAATTCGTTCTCCTTCTGAAATTTCTTTGTTAAAATGATAGCCTGCTTTGAAGCGTATGAATTTATTGTTGTTATCGAAACTATATATTCCTCTACTGAAAATTAACTTGAACTCATCATCACGATTGTAGTTTTCGGTTTCAGCTAGAGTAACCAGATTTTTAAAAAAAGTTTGAGAAGTACGTTTGTACAAATTATAAGCTGATGTAATTTCAATTTTCTGGTTCTGATTAATGTATTTAGTGAAACTAAAATCGTTATCTATTCTGTAGGTCGTGAAATATTGATCAAGGGCCGTTTCATTAAAAGGGGCGAGCGGAGAACCTTTGCTTTGGATGATTTCTCGAAATACTTTGGATGATATTTTTAAAATTGATTTATTAAGATTTAATGCCACATTGGCTTTTCCAAAATACTGCTCTTTTGGTTTCCAAAGTAAAAATCGAACATCGAATGGGTTAGGATTGAAGCCATCAAAGAAATTTCTTCCTGCAAAAACACCAAAGTTTAAGTTTTTGTGCTTTAAGCCTAATAGGCCATCAATGTTGTAATTGCCAACTGACTCGTAAAAAGAATTAAGAACAAACTTAGATTTAGGGATGTTTTTTTTGCTAATTAGATGAATTACTCCACCTAAGGCATTACTGCCATAATCAACTGAAACAGGCCCTTCAATAATTTCAATTTGCTCAATATTGTTAAGGTTGATTTGACTTAAATCAATGTTGCCATTTAATCGTCCAATAACTGGTACACCATCAATTAAAATTTTTATGTTTTCACCACCTAAACCATTTAAAGTTAAGCCAGTGCCTAAAAATTGATCTTGAGATAAATTTAAGTTTAATTCGTTGGTTAATGCGTCTTTTAATGTGACCGCACCTTTACTAGCAATGGTTTTAGCGTTTATTATTTTCACCTGGTGTAAATGCTCATTTGAACGGGTTTTACCATTCGTTGCGGTCACAACAAACTCATTAATTAATTCCGAATTAGGGGTTAGTTTAATTGTTCTGTTGATAGATGATTTTAGCGTATCGATAAAATCATAAAAACCTACGTGTGAAACTTTAATGATTGAATTCTTTTTTACATTTAGTTCAACCCAACCTTTAAAATTAGTCACACTAAATTGAGCTCTATTTTTGTCGTCAGCGTTTGAGACAACATGAGCCCCTGCAAGCGGATGGTTGTTTTCGTCAACCACTTGCAGGGTAACTTGTCCTACAAGATTGTTAAGCGTAAATATGATTAAAAAGAATAAATAGCAAACTCTTAAAATCAACTTATTGCAAAACTATTTTTTGAATACTGGTAAATTCTGAATTCTCAACTTTAAGTAAATAAATTCCACTATCAAAACCTGATGCATCAAGTCTTAGCTTGCCTTTAAGGTTTTCTGAGTGCATTATGGTTTTACCTGTGACGCTGATTAACTCTACGGTAAAAGTTTTTTCATTGGGTAGATTAATTTTTAAAGTCTCGTTGGCAGGATTAGGAAATACTAGAACGTTTAATTTGGATTCTAACAAATCATTTGAAACTGAAGTGGAAAGTACTTTTTGCTTTACGAATTCTACATTACCTGTTGATGAGCCTTCGAAACTTGTAAACCACAGGTGCCATACATTACTAGCTTTATCTTCAATAAAAAATGACAACGAATCCGTCAAGTCATATTGAAAAGAGCTGTTATTGAAGCTTTTCCAGTCTGAGCCAATTACATTCATTCTTTTGCTAAAAGGATTAGCATTCATGTCTGCCTCTGCAATATCGACACCTCTAGACTCTGCAACTGAAACACCTATGTTAGAAAGCACGCCAGAAACAGGATAAGTAAATGTTCCGAAGTCACCAAGGTATTTAGTGAAAATAAGGTCGTAAGATTGATTTGAAGGTTCAAGGTCTTCCACCGTATTAGCTTCTATATCAACATACAGGTAATTTCTGTTCGGTACTTTTCTGTCAATTACCAATGTTTTTTCGTTCGAGTTATCAAGGTCTGAGGTTTTAATTGTAGTAGTTTGTTGCATGGCTTGCTGCTCAACTATCCAAACCTTTTTATACTTACCAAGTTGGGTTTTTAATACAAATAATGAAGTCCCTATTACATTGTGCGTAATGCTATTGTACATGCCCCATCCATAATTTGGATGCCCGGATGAGTTGTATTCGAACGCGCTGAGGTAATGAGAAGTGTCTGTATCAAAACATTGCTTATAACGGGATGAGGAATACAAGCCAACTGTGTCAAGTGATTTCCAATCAGATGTATCGCCTGCGGTATACTGATACAGCTCAGTTCCAAATCCTCCGTTTATGATTATTGAAGCAGTTTGAGTGGAGTAAATCGCAACTGCCAAGTCCCAATCAGAAGTTTTGCTTGTAGCTATTTCGCCATATTCTAAGCTGTAATAAACACTATTTGTGTATCCTGATTTGTAGCTAATGTTGTCGTTGGTTTGAGCTAATAAATTTCCAGAAATTAATAAAGCTAAACTTAGTTTCGTGTATTTTTTCATATAATTATTTTAGCGACAAAAGTAGCGGCGCTAAAATTCTCATACAATTACCAATATTAGGTAAACTCTATACCTAACTTTAGGTATTTCAAGTGAACTACCGAAAGATGTTTTTATCGTATGCGTAGTTGATCAGTTCTGATGCGCTGCTGCAAGAAAGCTTTTTAAGTATGTTTTTACGATGTGTATAAACGGTGTGGATACTAAGATTAAACTGATCTGCAATTTCTTGAGCCGTTTTACCTTCTGTTACAAGCTTAAATACTTCCATTTCTCGTATTGAAAGATCATCATGAGCTTTGGTCTCCGCTTTTAATGTAGCATGTTTCATGCTCATTTCAATTAAGACACCAACAACTTTTTGAGTATAGAATTTTTGATTGCTTTCAAACGATTCCAATGCTTTTGCAAAATCATCGTTTGACGACTCATCAGTTATATAGCCTTGCAGATTTAACCGGTGCAGATCATAGATAACTTTTTTATTGAAGTTTGAATACAGAATAACTTTATGTTCTAATAAGAATTTAGTAGTTGTTTCAGACTCAAAATCAGTGAACTTAATGCAATTAGAATCAAAAATTATGTTTTGTTTATCTGATTTAAGAAGCAGTGATGTTAACTCTTCGAAACTTGAAGCTGTTGTGAATTTTGTTTTTTTAGAAAGCTTCTTACAAAGCGTTTTAATTCCTGTTGCAACAACAACACTTGGGGTACAAATGAAAACTTCGGTCAGCATATTAATTGGTAAAAGTAAAGCTATGGTTTCGATTATTTTTTAAAAAATGTGATTTGGTTTTCTTTTAAATCCAGAATCCGGCATACTATTAATAAATTCATATTTTTAAACTTTCAAATAACATTATATGTCGAAGAATTTAAGTGGATTGAGTGGGCGAAAAGGAATGGATGAGAACCTATATGAAAATCTAGGTGATTTAGCAGAGCAGAATGATGGAACCCCAGATCCTAAAGAATTAAAAAAGCTCGCGGAAAAATATTTGATGGGTAATGCAAATACTTATGGCGCAACAAGCTTTTACGATTTTTTGAAGCCGGCTAACAAGGGTAAAAAGGTGTATTACTGTAACGGCAGTTCTTGTTTGACTGCTAAAACCCAAGAAGGTGTCGTTTCAACGTTAAAAAACAATTTTAAGGAAGAAGAAGTAGGTCACATTTGTTGCCTAGGAAGATGTCATGAAAATTCAGCTTTCCACTATGATGGTAAAAATTACTCTGGTGATGCAATAGATAATATCAAAGAAATTGTAAAAGACAAACCGATTCAAGAAGATGAATACCATGTTGAAGCTTTTGGCGAAGCAATTTTAACAAGTGAGTTTGGCGGTATTGAAAACTTCAAAGGAGTACTAACCGATATGTTTGAGAAATCAGACAATGATGCACTTGATGAAATAAAAAAATCAGGTATGCGAGGCAGAGGTGGCGCCGGTTTTCCAATTGGGTTTAAACTTGAATCATGTAAAAACACTCCATCAGACGAGCGCTTCATAGTTTGTAACGCTGATGAGGGAGATCCAGGAGCTTATTCAGATAAATACATCATGGAACAGCAGCCTTTGAAGTTGTTGTTAGGAATGATGATAGCAGGTTATGTAGTAGGAGCTCAATGGGGTGTATTGTACATCCGTTATGAATACCCGGATAGTTTATCAATAATAAATGAAGCCATTGCTGAGCTAGAGAAAGAAGGGTTGATTGGAGAGAATATATTAGGGTCAGGTTTCGATTTTTACTTTAAAACAATAAAGGCAAGAGGTGCTTATATATGTGGAGAAGAAACATCGCTTTTATCTTCAATTGAAGGTCAAAGAGCTGAAGTTAGAGTAAGGCCACCTTACCCAACGCAAAAAGGGCTGTTCAGCAAGCCAACCGTGGTTAACAATGTAGAGAGTTTAGCCAACTTGCCATTTATTTTAGAACAAGGTGGTGATGCTTATTCTGCCATTGGTCGTGGTCGTTCAACCGGAACAAAATTAATATCATTAGATGGCTTTTTTAACAGACCAGGTATTTATGAAGTACCAATGGGGTATGCTTTCGAAGATGTTGTTAATGAATGTGGACAAGGTTTAAACACCGAAATAAAAGCGATGCATATTGGTGGCCCATTAGGAGGGTTGGTCCCAAAAGAAAAATGGTTTAATTTAACCATTGATTTTGAATCTTTTGCAGAAAACGGTTTTCTGCTTGGTCATGCTTCTGTAGTTTGTATTCCTAACGATTTTCCTTTAGCAGAATATGTGAAACATCTTTTTAAGTTTACGTCAGATGAAAGTTGTGGTAAATGTTTCCCTTGCAGATTAGGTAGTAAAAGAGGAGAAGAAATGTTTGAACAAGCGCTTAAAGGAGATTATAAAATAGACAGAGAATTATTGGATGATTTACTCGAAACATTAGAATCAGGTTCGTTGTGTGCCTTAGGTGGAGGTTTGCCTTTGCCGATTAAAAATGCACTTCAATATTTTGTTGAAGAATTTAATCCTTATTTTGAAGAATCGGTTGTAAGTAATTAGAAAGCTAGAAAAACAGACAAACCGAAAACAGATTACATTAGAAATGATTACCGAGAAGAGAATACAGAACAACTGAAATAAAAATAACATGAATTTACTTGCACAAGCTATAGAATACAGTCAATTTAAGTTAACAGAAATGAAAGCCACCATTGATGGTGAATCTTTCTGTTATGCTGAAGATGAAACCATTCTTGATTTTGTGAAAAGGACGAAAAGCAGCAAATTGATTCCCACTTTGTGTGATGCTCCCAATCTGGAAGCATTCGGCTCATGCAGAGTATGCTCTGTTGATGTAGCTCTTAAAGAAGATGGCCCAAGAAAAACAATGGCATCTTGCCACACGCCGGTGTCTGAAGGAATGTTCATTTTTACTGGTTCTCCAAAAATTAAAAAACTAAGAAAAAACATCATTGAGTTGGTATTGACTGACCATCCACTTGATTGCTTAACCTGTGAGGTCAATGGTAACTGTGAACTGCAAACAGTTGCGGCAGAAGTTGGAATAAGAGATGTAAGGTATCCGGCAGGTGAAAACCATTTGGATAGAAAAAAAGATTTAAGCCATCCTTATATGACATCCGATTTATCGAAATGCATTAACTGTTACAGATGTGTTAGAGCTTGTGATGAGGTTCAAGGGCAGTTTATATTGTCAATGGCTGGTAGAGGCTTTGATTCACAGATAGTAAAAGGAGATGGAGTTAGCTTTTTTGAATCGGATTGTGTTAGCTGCGGTGCTTGTGCTCAGGCTTGTCCAACATCAGCAATTTCAGATGTTTATCAATCAAAAAGTATAGTCGCAGAAGAAAAAACGAGAACCGTTTGTACGTATTGTGGAGTAGGGTGTAATCTTGAAGTATCTACTACAAATCAAGAAATATTATCAATACAAGCTCCACTTGATGCAGAAGCAAATGGAGGCCATACTTGTTTGAAAGGACGATATGCCTTTAAGTTTTACGACCATCCTGAAAGGTTAAGGTCACCAATGATAAAACGGAACGGTGAGTTTGAAGAAGTTTCTTGGGATGAAGCTTACGACCATATTACCGATCACTTAACTAAAGTGATTAAAGAAAACGGACCAGATCAAATTGCAGGTATTTCGTCATCACGTTGTACTAACGAAGAAAACTATTTGATGCAAAAATTCATCAGAGCAGTGGTAGGAACCAACAATATTGATGGTTGTGCAAGGGTTTGTCATTCACCTACTGCGTTGGGCATGCAACGAACTTTCGGAACAGGTGCGGCAACCAACTCAATTAAAGACATTGATTTTACTGAATGCATGATGATCATTGGGGCGAACCCAACGGCTGCTCATCCGGTAACTGGAGCGAAAATAAAGCAACGTGCATTCAAGGGGGCAACACTTATTGTAATTGATCCTCGTGAAACCGAACTTGCTATTCTAGCTCAACATCATTTACAATTAAGACCAGGTACAAACGTGGCTGTTCTCAACATGATGCTGTATTACATTATTAAAGAAGATTTGGCTGATGAATCTTTTATTGAATCAAGAACTGAAGGTTACGATGGTTTTGAAAAGCAAATTTTAGCTTTAGATGTAGATAAAATGGAGTCCGTTTCAGGTGTTCCAAGAGAAAAGGTAAGAGCAGCAGCCATTGCTTATGCGTCGGCAGAAACAGCAATGTCTTTTCATGGATTAGGTGTTACAGAACACAGCCAAGGAACTTTTACCGTAATACAGATTGCTGATTTAGCAATGATTACAGGTAACATTGGTAGGTTAGGCGTTGGAGTAAATCCATTACGTGGACAAAACAACGTTCAAGGTTCAGCTGACATGGGTGTTCAACCACACCAAGGAGCTGGATACATGGACATTACCAAGCCAGATGTTCAGAAACAATACGAAGATTTTTACGGGGTTGATATGCCTAAAGAAATAGGTTATAAAATTCCCGAAATGTTCGCTGCCGCAATAAGTGGCAACTTAAAAGCATTATGGATTATTGGTGAGGATGTAGTTCAGACTGACCCTAACACCCAAAAGGTAATTAAAGCATTGAATGCAACCGATATGGTGATCGTTCAGGAGCTTTTTATGACCGAAACGGCTAAGTACGCTGATGTTATTTTACCTGGAGCTTCTTTCTTAGAAAAAAGTGGAACTTTTACAAATGGTGAAAGACGTATCCAAAGAGTTCAGGCTGCAGTTGACCCGATAAAAGGGACAAAGATTGACGGTCAGATTATCATTGATGTAATGAACAGAATGGGATATGAACAAGCGAAATACGATGCTAAAACCATGCTTGAGGAAATCTGCCAGATTGTGCCGTTTTTTGCAGGTGTTAAATGGGATGAGTTAGGTGATAACGGAAAACAATGGCCTGTGCTAAAAGATGGTACCGATACCAAAATTTTACATCGTGAAGAGTTTAGAAGAGGTAAAGGGAAATTCGCCTATTTTGATTGGGAAGAATCAAAAGAAATAGTCGAACATAGCAAAGAGTATCCATACATTATAACAACCAATAGAGATTTGGAACACTACAACTGTGGAGCAATGACCCGTAGAACAGACAATGTATTGATTCATACTGAAGATGTACTGTGGATCCATCCAAAAGATGCTGCAGACAATGGTATTGCTGATGGTGATTTAGTTTGTATAGAATCTGCTCGTGGAAAAGTTGATATTAAAGCAATGATAACCGATGGCATTAAAGAAGGAGTTCTGAGTACAACTTTTCATTTCCCTGAAATAATGGTAAACAATATTACTTCTGACATTCATGATTCTGAAGCAATGTGCCCAGAGTATAAAGTTGTTTCAGTAAACATCCGTAAAGCAAAAAAAACACATATGCGAAATGCTAATGAGATGGTTTAGACGATCCGATTAGGGTTTGAGTAAACATTAAATCTATCCTTTTTGGTGAAACCAACTAACGTGATTCCAATTTCATTGGCAAAATCAACAGCTAATGAACTTGGAGCTCCTATAGCTACAACTATCTGTATTCCTGCCATATATGCTTTCTGAATTAGCTCAAAACTGGTTCTACCGCTAACCAAAAGAATGTTATTTTTAAGAGGAAGTTGACCTTTTTGAAGTGCCCAACCGATTATTTTATCGAGGGCATTGTGTCTACCAACATCTTCGTATAAGGAAGTTAAAGTTCCATTTAAATCGAATAAAACGGAGGAATGCAAACCACCAGTATGTTCAAAAATAAGCTGTTTTGTTTTTAATTTTTCAGGTAACGATGCAATAGTTTTAGCTGAAACTTTAAGTTGCTCAGATTGATTGGTGTTTTCATCAAATTGGCAAACTGTTTTGATGTTATCTATTGAAGCTTTCCCACAAATCCCACAAGATGAGGTAGTATAAAAATTTCGTTCGCTCAGATTTAAATCAGGAACAACTTCTGGCCTTAACTCAACTCGAACGATGTTGTTTTTACTTTCTTCTTTGCCATGGTCCGAGCAGTATTTTACACTAAGAATGCTTTCATAAGAGTGAACAATACCTTCAGTAAAAAGAAAGCCCAGAGCCAAATCAAAATCATTGCCGGGTGTTCTCATTGTAACAGCAATAGTTTTTTCAAGGCGGTTATCCATTTCACCATAACCAAGTCTTATTTCCATTGGTTCTTCAGTGGCCAGAAGATCGCTTGCTGTGATGAATTGATCTTTTTCCCAACGAACTAATTTTATAGGAGCTACTTTGGAGGTCATTTGTTTTCTTTGTTCGGCTAAATTAATGCAATTTCACTCCTAGTAGTAACTTAAGCCTTAGCGGCGATAAAAAACACTTAGTTTAGATGCCAATCAAACCAATTTACCTTGTAATCCTATGTGAACCAACTGGCGTTTCGTGTTCCATGGAGCCTGCGATAATTCTGTGGTAATTGAAAAAGGTTTTTCGTTTTTTGGTTGAGGGTAATCGTAATCAAAGTAATTGACCATTTCCTCAATTCTAATCATATTTTTTTGTGGGATTTGCCCTGAATTTTCATAAACTCAATTAAAAAAAATTATCTTGGGCATTCAAATCTCAGAGTAATAAATGATGTTTTTTAACCAAAAAAGTAGAATCGAATTGACGAATGCTGAGCTTTCAGAAAGCCTTGGTAAAAGACATGATTTGGAAGACTTAGGTGAACTTTACAACAGATACATTCATTTGGTTTACGGTGTGTGCCTTAAGTATTTCAAAAACAAGGACGATGCACAAGATGGAGTAATGGAAATTTTTGAAAAGCTCATTGGTGATGTGAATCGATTTGAGATCAATAATTTCAGTAGTTGGTTGTATGTTTATGCTAAGAACTTTTGTATGATGAAAATACGTGCATCCAAAGCTAATTTTTCTATTAAAGAAGTAGGGGAGTTAAATTCAATTATGGAAAATGCGTTGATTTCGCATCATGATGAAAAAGAAACTACTTTGGAAGATGATTTGCAAGCACTTGAAAAATGCATCGAAACATTAGTAAAAGAACAAAAGGAGTGTGTAAGTCTTTTTTATTTAAAATCTAGTTCATACAGGCAAATCGTTGAAACTACTTCTTATGAATTGAAAAAAGTTAAAAGCCATATACAAAACGGGAAAAGGAATTTGAAAATTTGTTTAGAATCAAATAGTGAATAACGAAGAAGAACATATCAAGCACATAACAGCTCAGCAAATTGAGAATTATGTTGCTGCCCGTATGACCGATGAGGAAATGAATAGGGTGGAAAGACATTTACTTGATTGTGAGTTTTGCTCTGCTGCCGTTGAGGGGATTGATTCGTCAAAGACTGTTTATGGTTTTCATGACGATGTTGATATTTTGCAGACAAGGATTGATAATAAAGTTGCTGGCCAAAAAACGAAACCAGCGTATTTAAAAATACTTGGTATTGCAGCTAATGTTATAATATTAATTGGTGTTGGATTTATGGTGTTTTTGTTTACCGATGTTAGTTCAAATAAACCATTATTGTCTGAAAGGAAATCTAAACAAAAAGAAGAAGTGAAATCAAGTATTGCCGATTTGGTTTTATCAAAATCAAACCTTGATACATTAAATAAAAACACTGAATATTTCGATTCAATTATCATTAAGCCTGTCATTGTGCCTGTTGCTAATTTTAATGTAGCCGAAGTACAATCAAACTATTCTACGCCTACTTCATCGGTTTCTGCTTTTTCAAATTCAGAACAAAGTTTTAAAATATTAGAAGTAGAACTGGCAAGTTCAGATGAAGAAGTTGAAGAGACGCTAGTTATGCTAGATGAAGAAGTTGCTGATGAAACCCCAATTGAAACCGATCAACTAAAAACATTGGAGGAGGATTCAATAGTAATAAAAGATTTTACCGAAACTAATTCGGGAAGTGATGAACTGGCCGTTGTAGAAATCTCAAAACCAGAAATGAAATTAGCTCCAGCTTTAATTCAACAAAGTGTGAAATCTTCTACATTGTTTAATTCTGATTCACTAGCAGATAAAATTAAAAGTGCTACTCCTGTGAGAGGTTTCAAGTCATATGGAAAATATATTTCTAGGAAGTTAAAAATGCCTAAAAAAGCAAGCAATAACAATATAACAGGTATTGTTAAGCTAAGTTTTGAAGTTGATGAAAACGGTAAACCTAAAAACGTAACAGTAATTAAAGGTTTAGGCTTTGGCTGTAATGAAGAAGCTATCCGGTTAATTCAGAAAGGTCCTGTTTGGGAAGTGGGTTTTAGCAATAAGATTAAGTATCAGATTGAGTTTTAGATTTATATAAACAAAAAAACCTGCTCAATTTAATGAACAGGTTTTAATTTATGTGCGGGTGAAGGGACTCGAACCCCCAAGCCGTGAAGCACTAGATCCTAAGTCTAGCGTGTCTACCAATTTCACCACACCCGCAAAAAGAACCTTCCCCTGAGAAGGGGCTGCAAATATAATATTAATGTGAATTTACAAATCAACTTTTCATAAAGGATTTTTTAAGTTTATATATCAGCTAAAAGCATCAAGAAAAAGCAGGCAATAATTAACTTTGCGTAAAATAATTTGATGCTAAAAGTAGTTCCCGGTACAATACCAACACCTCAATTTCATGGATACCTCTTAGGCGCTGTAGGTCCTAGGCCTATAGCTTTGGCTAGTACCATTGATGAGGAAGGGAATCCTAACTTAAGTCCATTTAGTTTTTTTAATGTTTTTAGTGCAAACCCTCCAATCGCAATTTTTTCTCCTGCTCGTAGGGTAAGGAACAACACCACTAAGCATACTTTAGACAATGCGAAAGCCACCAAAGAAGTGGTTATAAATGTTGTGAACTACGATATCGTTCAGCAAATGTCTCTATCTAGCACTGAATATGGAGATGGAGTTAACGAGTTTATTAAATCTGGTTTGACGCCTGTTGAGTCAGAAACAATAAAACCGTTTCGTGTTAAAGAATCACCGGTTCAGCTAGAGTGTGTTGTTAAAGAAATAGTTGAAACAGGTCAAGAAGGCGGAGCAGGTAATTTGATTATTTGTGAAATTAAAATGATGCACATCAATGAATCTGTTTTAGATGAAAACGGAAAAATTGATCAGAATAAAATTGATTTGGTTGGAAGACTAGGAGGCGATTGGTATGTTCGTGCAAGCGGAGAGGCTTTGTTTGAAGTTGAAAAACCAATCAGAAACCTAGGTATAGGCGTGGATAGGATACCTGATGATATTCGGTTGAGTAAATTTTTAACAGGAAACGACTTAGGTCGATTAGGGAATATTCAAGAGTTGCCTAATGAAACAGATGTTAACGAATACAAGCTAATGGAGTTGTCAGGTTTGTTTCAGCAATATGAGGACGATGCAGTTACTTTAGAAGTCGAGCTTCATAAACTTGCACATTTACAATTAGAAAAAGGTCAGGTATTGAAAGCATGGAAGACTTTATTGTCATTTAATAATTAATAAATAATAGAAACATGAGTTTAGAAATTCAAGGAAAAGTAAAGTTACTAATAGACAAACAAACATTTAGCAGTGGCTTTGAGAAAAGAGAGTTTGTTGTGACTACGCAAGAACAATACCCTCAAGATGTAAAATTTGAGTGTATTAAAGATAAAATTGCGATGCTAGATGCTTTAACTCCAGGTGATTTAGTAAACGTAGCTTTTAACGTAAGAGGTAATGAGTACCAAGGAAGATACTTTGTGAACCTTCAAGCTTGGAAAGTTGATAAGCAAGCTCAAGACGTGGTGCTAACCGCAGCAGGGGCTCCTAAGGCAATGGATAATATTCCTGCATTTGAAGAGCCAGCAGGAATGGATGATGAGGACGACGGGTTACCATTTTAAAAAACATGAAGGCAACAGAACTTGTTTATAAAATATTTAAAAAGTTCTTACCGAATCCTTTTACTATAGCGGTAATTTTATCAATTACCACTTTTTTTATTGCCTTAATATTTACAAATAAAGAAGCAGATTTGATTACTAAATCATTTCTGCTTTTTAATTACTGGGAACAGGGATTATGGAACGCAGGGCTGTTGGTTTTTGCAGTACAAATGATGTTGATGTTGGTATTGGGCCATGCGTTGGCCTTAACAAAACCTGTCAATAAAATAATAAAATATTTTTCTGAGTTCTGCTCAACTACCTCAAGGGCCGTAGCAATTGTTTCGTTTATGACCATGTTAGTAGCCCTATTTAATTGGGGGCTTGGGCTGATATTCGGTGCTATTTTTTCACGAAAAGTAGCAGAGGATGCTCTGGAAAGGAAAGTGAAAATTAACTATCCAATGGTTGCAGCCGCTGGTTATTCCGGGATGTTGGTTTGGCACGGGGGCTTATCAGGAAGTTCACTTGTAAAAGTTGCCGAGCCAAACCACTTAATTAATTTACTTCAAGAAGCAGGAGCATCAAACACCCTATTAAACACTCTGCCAACATCAATATCATATTCCGAAACTGTATTTGGTACAATGAATATGGTTGTTTCAATTTTGATATTAATTTCTGTACCACTAACATTATACTTGGTTGGTAAAAAGGTGAAGTCAACCGAAATTACAATTAAACATGAGGATGTGCAGGTTAACCCTGGTCTTACCAAGATTGTTGGTGCAGAAAGGTTGGACCACTCTAAATGGTTGGCATTGTATTTTGGACTCGTTGTATTAGGGGGTGTTATTTACAAGTTCTATCAAATTGGGTCTTCAAATTTTTTGAGTTACTTCACTCCAAATAACATTAATTTCATGCTTCTTGGATTAGGGTTGGTGCTTCACTCGAACTTCAGTATTTTTTTAAACACAATAGATAAAGCTATCGGCGGGGTAAGTGGAATCCTAATTCAGTTCCCTCTATATTTTGGTATTCTGGGCATCATGAATCATTCAGGGTTAGTCAATAATATGTCTGACTTTTTTGTTTCGATATCAAATGAAACTACATTTCCTGTTTTTACGTTTATCAGTGCTGGTATTGTTAATTTTTTTGTTCCAAGTGGAGGTGGGCAATGGGCAATCCAAGGTCCATTAATCGTAAAAGCTGCTACAGAACTAAATATTCCTTTGAGTAAAGCAATAATGGCTTTAGCCTATGGTGACCAGTTAACGAATATGGTGCAGCCATTTTGGGCGTTGCCATTACTTGGTATAACGCAATTGAAGGCAAAGCAACTGTTGCCATATACATTTATATTGTTGGTGGTAGGGGCGGTTGTGTTTTCAATCGGATTACTGCTGTTTTAATAAGTAAACGGGTACTCAATAAATCGGATACCCGTTTAACAGCATCAAAGAGATATAAGCAAAAGTAGATTTAAAGAGAGAAGGCAAACTAGAGTGTTTACCCTAATTCTTTGGTTAATTGTAAATATGTAAAAGGTCACCATCAAATGAAGTAACATATTGTTTTAAGCCAATTATAGCAATACCATCTATAACTGAGCCATCATTAATTAGATAAACAGAACCATCGCAACCTTCTATAATGTATAGTGAAGCAGAATCAACAGTTGCAAGAGAGCATGACTCGTCTGCCTTGTGAGGAACATGTCTTTCGAAGGCAATAAACTCATCAATATTTTTGCGATAAATAATTATACCCTTTGATCCACCATTTGTATACATCCAACCCCCAACAACTCCTATCGGGAAATATTCTGGCTGACTTAGGTATGCGTAAATATTAACCCTAACATTTGGTAAAATGCTATACACATCATTATTCTTGTTGCAGCTAAAACCAGAAAATAGCAATACAAATGTTATTATTGCGGTATATTTATGCATAAAACTTGAAAATCATCCAACAAATATACCAGCTTAGCCGTTTAATCAATCTGTTTTTTTTTTAATACTTATCGGCTTACCTTACACCTCTCAAGGTCAAAATAAACCGCCCAAACAAGAATCTCTGCGTAAGAGAATGAAAAATTTGGAAGCAAAAAAAGAAGAACAGGAAAAAGAGGAGCAAGATGTATCAATTTATTTAAAAGAAAAGCATCAAGAGAACCAATCAAAGGGTGTTCAAAAAAGAATGAAGGCAAGCCTTAAAAAAGCTGAACGTTTAAATCGAAATAGAAAGAAACCCTTGTCAGGTAAAAAGGCATTTAAATTTCAAATAAAATTTAAAAAATGGATAGGAAGATAGCGGCATTTGATTTCGGAGATATTCTATATTTTGTTTTGATAGCAATCGGTGGATTATACTCCTTAATTAAAAAGAGAAATGAAGCAGCTAAAAAACAGGGTCGGATAGAGGGCAAAACCGAACCTAAAAGCTCTAATGAGGGCAAGGAAATGTTAGAAGATTTGTTTAAAGAAATCACAGGAGCGGGCAATCAAGTGCAAGGCGATACAAATTCAAAAGCAACTTTTGAAAGCGATAAGGAGAGGGTTATTGGCAGCAAGCCAGTTATTGCTAGCAGTAAACTATTAAAAAAGGAAAACCCAAAAGGAGTAAAGGTTTTTGAGCTGCAACGGAATAAGAATAAATCGGTTGAGGAAGAGCCAAATGAGATCAGCTATAGTTTAAGAGATTTGGTTATCGCAGATGCCATTTTAAAT
Source organism: uncultured Flavobacteriales bacterium (assembly GCA_905181855.1). Lineage (GTDB taxonomy): Bacteria > Bacteroidota > Bacteroidia > Flavobacteriales_G > Salibacteraceae > JAAZVO01. The sequence continues at coordinate 13,082 of CAJIZE010000020.1, read as the reverse complement.
CGACCTTATGACTGATGTGAAAACAACATACTGCAGCATGCATTAATCTTAAAAAATGTTAAACGTTTTGATATTTTTATATCTTTACGCGCCCGAAAAATGGGGGTAAATGCAAAATATTGAAGTATAAAATCGAAAACTTTTACTATGCTTAAAAAAATACTATTCATTGCGGTTTTTAGTGTATTTGTGATTTCCCTGAATGCTCAGGTAGGTCAAGGAGGTTTAAAAGGAACCATCACTGATTCTAAAACTGGAGAACCACTTCCTTTTGTGAATGTGATTCTTGAACAAAACGGTCTTCAAAAGGCTGGAGCAGCAACCGATTTTGATGGAAAATATTTTATCAAACCTATTACACCTGGAGATTATACTGTTAAAGTTAAATCTATCGGATTTCAGCCAAACCAAACCAATGGTGTTAGGGTTAATGCCGAGTCAATAACATTCTTTGATTTAGGTTTAGAGTCATCCGCAGTAGATCTAGATGTTTTTGTGGTACAAGAGTATACTGTACCTTTAATTGATAAAGGAAATACTGTTTCAGGAGGTGTAATAACCAAAGAACAGTTAAATAGAATGCCCTCGCGTGGTGCTGCAGGTGTTGCTTCTACCGTTGGTGGTGTGTTTTCTAAAGATGATGGCTCAGGAAATCAATTTATGAGAGGTTCTCGTTCAGATGCAAATTACTACTTTATCGATGGTATTAAAGTAAGGGGAACATCAGCCTTACCTCAATCTTCTATTGAACAGGTTTCTGTAATGATGGGAGGTATCCCTGCACAATACGGTGATGTTACTGGTGGGGTTGTTAGTATTACAACTAGAGGCCCATCAAAAGATTTTGCAGGTGGATTGGAATACGTGTCTTCAGGATATAAATTTGGAGATAATATAGTGGGTCTTGATAAATACGGTTATAATTTAGCTGAATTCAGTTTGACGGGTCCTTTAGTAATGAAAAAAGATGAAGAGGGTAAAAAAACAGAGCCTCTTGTTGGTTTCTTTTTAGCTGGTAACGGAACATCTATTATTGATGGAAGACCTTCGCCTATTGGATACTGGAAAGCCAAAGATGATGTTTTGACCTCCATACAGGAGGATCCATTAAGAAAGAATCCTAATGGACCAGGTGTATTTTACAATGCGGAATATCTAAGGTTAAACGATTTTGAAAAGGTTGAAACAACTCCAAACATTGCTTCAAATTCAGTAAATATAAATGCTAAGCTTGATTTTAATACTGGGCCAAAAACAAATTTTACTGTTGGTGGGACTTTTAACTATGGTAAAAACCAAAGATACAGTGAAGCTAATCTATTATTCAATACAGGAAATAATGGTGAAAACATGACCTATACTTGGAGGTCATATGCTAGATTTACTCAAAGGTTTTACTCCAGCCAATCAAATGAAGAAGCAAAATCTTCTTCTATAAAAAATGCGTTTTATTCAATTCAGGTTGATTATCAGCAACGTGTAGTCAAACAATATGATCCTGATTTTAAAGATGATTTGTTTAAATATGGTCATTATGGAGCCTTTAAAAGGTTTACAGCACCTTCTTACAATACATTTGGTTTAGATTCTTCAACACAACGTTTTGGTTTACTCCAATCAACTTTCGAGGATACGTTAACCGGGTTCACACCTTCTGATAACAACCCAATTATAGCCAATATTATCAACGATTATTACGAAACTTATGGATGGTTAGGTTATGATAGCTTGGGAAACCCCCTTAAAAATCCAAGCTTAGCTGATGATCCAACGACTGAGCAAGAGAATGACTTCTTGAGAGATATGGCTGCTCTTCAGCAAAATGGAGGAATTAGAAATGGTGACTCACCAAGAAGTGTTTATGACATGTGGAGTTTTACGGGCTCTCAATACAATCAATATAGAAATGTAGACAATACTCAATTTAGATTTACTGCAATGGGTTCCGCCGATATTAAAGATCATTCATTTACAGTTGGGGTAGAGTACGAACAAAGAACAGATAGAGATTTTGTTATATCACCCACCAGTTTGTGGACACTTGGTAGGTTGTTAAGTAATAATCATGTCAATAATTTAGACGTTTGGAATCCTACCATTGATTTGGGTTTTGGAGGAGAAAGATTTAGTTATGATAGATTGAATTCTTCACCTGGTAAATACAATGCTGCTTTAGAGGGAGAGAATCAAAGTTTTTTTGATTACAACTTAAGAGGGGCTTTAGATATGAATCAAGATGGTGTAGATAATATTGATTTTGATAACATTTCACCTGATAAGATGGACTTATCGTTTTTTAGTGCACAAGAGTTATTAAACTACTACATGCCATCTCAATCGTATAATTATTATGGATTTAATCACTACGGTGAGAAATTGAAATCGAACCCTTCATTTGATGATTATTTCAAAGAAAGAGATGAATTCGGTAATTATACTCGTCCTGTTGCTGCGTTCAGCCCAATTTATATAGCTGGTTTTATTCAAGATAAATTTGCTTTTGATGATTTGGTTTTTACAGTAGGTTTAAGGATTGATAGGTTTGATGCAAATCAAGCAGTTTTGAAAGATCCATGGGTTTTGTTTGAAACTGTAAAAGCAGGAGAACAAGAAGCTTTGGATTTAACAGATGGTGGTCACCCAGATAATATAGGAGACGATTATGTTGTTTATGTTGATAATGAAAAAGAACCAACAGCAATTCTAGGTTATAGAAATGAAGGTACATGGTATAATGCTTCAGGAGTAGAGGTTGATGATTCAGAAACATCAATTGAGAATTCTACCGGAATTCATCCTTTGTTAGTAGATAAAGAAAAAACGGCTTCACTTGAAATCGGATCAGATGCATTTAGAGATTTTAAGCCACAAAATATTTTTATGCCAAGAATCTCTTTTTCATTCCCAATTTCTGACGATGCTTTGTTTTTTGCTCATTATGATATTTTGACAAAAAGACCAACTTTTGGAAACAGATTAAATCCACATCAGTATGTTTATTTAGAATCAATCACAAGTATTAATGTGAATAATCCTAATCTTCAACCAGAAAGAACAATAGATTATGAAATTGGATTCCAACAAAAATTAACCAAGACTTCTTCATTAAAGTTGTCTGCCTTCTATCGTGAAATGAGAGATCAAGTACAATTAGTTAGACGTACATCGGCTTATCCGAAAACTTACGATACCTATGACAATATTGATTTTGGCACAACAAAAGGAATGACTTTTACATATGATTTAAGAAGAACAGGTAATATATGGATGAAAGCATCTTACACCTTACAGTTTGCTGAAGGTACTGGTTCGGATGAAGGAACAGCTCAAGCTTTAATACGTGCGGGAAAAGACAACCTAAGAACTACATCAGCTCTTGATTTTGATCAAAGGCATACCATCATTCTGACCGTTGATTACAGGTATTCCAATGGAGAAAATTATGATGGACCGGTAATCGGAGGCAAACAAATATTAGCTAATACTGGAGCTAATTTTGTTGTTAATGCTGGCTCAGGAACTCCTTACAATGGTCAAAGTAACCCTACTGAAACTGGTTTAGGGTCTAGAAATAGTGCGTTTTTGGATGGTTCTATTAATGGAGCACGTTTGCCATGGCAAGCTAGAATTGATGCTCGTATAGATCGAGATATAAAAATAAAACTTCCTGTTGGAGGGGAAAAAACAAAAGAGTTTGGGGCTAATATATATATGCAAATTCTGAATGTTTTAAATCAAAAAAACATTGTTAGTGTTTACCGTTTTACTGGTAATGCTGATGACGATGGATTTTTAAATGCTGCTCAGTATTCTCAGTTTATTAATTCACAGAATAATACAGAGGCTTTTGCAGATTTATACACAATGAAAATCAATGACCCTAGAAACTTTTCTCTTCCAAGGAGAATGAGATTAGGGCTTATGATAAACTTTTAATTGAAAGAAAATTAGCGTATGAAACGATTATCGATAGTTTTTACTCTTGTGGCTTCAGCTTTAATGTTGAGCAATACTTATGCCGGCCTTCCAAAAGGCACTAAAAGTGTAAAAGGAACCAAAAGTTTGGCTGCAGGTTGTGCTCCGGCTACGGCGTCAACTGAGCTGGATATAAATAATGTTAGAGCCTTAATTCAAACCGGAGGTGATATGTGGTGGAATCTTATTGGTCAACCGCAATATGAGGTTCCGCAAAATTCTGGAAATACTGCATTATTCGCGGGTTCGCTGTGGCTTGGTGGAAGAGATGTTAGTGGTCAATTAAAAGTTGCAGCAATTCAGTTTAGATCTTCTGGTATTGATTATTGGACGGGTCCTTTAAGTACCGTTACAGGTGAGGTTGATGCTTCGACTTGTTCGGAATATGATAAGCATTATGTTACAACTAGGGATGAAGTGGCACAGTTTGTTGCATGGTATGAAGATCCAGATGCTTATCCTTCATTTCAAATACCCAATAGTATTTTGGAGTGGCCCGCTCATGGCAGACCATTTGACCCATACAATGAAGATTACTACTTAGCTCCATTTTTTGACAGAAACGGAGATGGAAATTATGTGGTTGAGGATGGTGATTATCCTGCTTACGATTTAAGTGGAGAAAGTGATTGTAAAGAAAAAATTGTAAATATTTATGGTGACCAAAACCTATGGTGGGTTTTTAATGATAAAGGAAACATTCACACTGAGACGGGATCTGAGGCAATTGGAATGGAAATTAGAGCTCAAGCATTCTCATTTGCTACTAATGATGAAGTAAATAACATGACTTTTTACAACTATGAGTTGGTAAATCGGTCTACTTTTACTTTAACAGAAACATATTTTGGACAATGGGTTGATCCTGATTTAGGAAATGCACAAGATGATTACGTAGGTTGTGATGTTGAGCGAGGCTTAGGTTATTGTTACAATGGAGACAACAATGATGAAGATAATGGTGGAGCAAAGGGATATGGAATTCAACCTCCTGCAATTGGAGTTGACTTTTTTCAAGGTCCTTATCAAGATAATGATGGTTTAGATAATCCGCTTACAACAGATTTTCAGACTGCTACAAATGAATCAGGTATACCTTATCAAGGTATTGGAATTGGTTATGGTGATAGTATTCCAGATAATGAAAGGTTTGGAATGCGTAAATTTTTATACTACAATAATTCAGGTGGTGCCACCGGAAATCCTGATAATGGAGTAGAGTACTATAATTACTTGCGTGGTTTTTGGAAAGATGGCTCCAGAATGCTTTATGGAGGTACGGGACACACAAATAGCCCACAAGCTGATCCAAATACAGAGGCGGATTACATGTTTCCTGGTGATACTGATCCTGCTGGTTGGGGTACATCTGGACTTCCACAAAGAAAATGGACAGAAGAAACAGAAGGAAATACTGCTGCAGATAGACGGTTTATGCAATCTGCAGGACCATTTGTTTTACAACCTGGAGCATTAAATAATATAACTGTTGGTGTTGTTTGGGCAAGAGCAAAAAGTGGAGGACCCGGCGAAGCTGGTTCTGTTGCCTCTCTGCGATTGGCTGATGATAAAACTCAAGCGCTTTTTGACAATTGTTTTAAAATATTAAGTGGTCCCGATGCTCCAGAACTAGAAATCCAAGAGCTAGATGGAGAATTGCTGGTGTATATCACAAACAAACCTATCTCAAATAATTTCAATGAATCATATGCTGAGGTGGATCCGTTTATCATAGCTCCAACTATTGAATTTGATACTTCCGGTGCGATTATTAAAACTTGGACAGAAAAAGAACGTCAAGAGTATGCTACATATGCATTTCAAGGTTATGAAGTATATCAAGTCTTTGATGCTACGGTATCTGCTTCTGATTTGGATGATGCTGACAAGGCTCGTTTAATATTTCAATGTGATGTAAAAGACGATGTCAGTAGAATTATAAATTATCCTATTGACGAAGATTTGGGATTGACAGTTCCTGAATTGATGGTTGAGGGAGAAAATATAGGAATTACCAAGGCGTTTAAGGTTACCAATGACTTATTTGCCAGCGGAGATAATAAATTGATTAACCATAGGTCTTATTATTTTATTGCTATCGCTTATGCTTATAACAACTTTGAAGCATACGATTCAAAAAACCCAAGCGATGATGCTCAGTCAAGAGCATATTTAGCATCGCGTAAGGCTGCATCAGGCGGAATCAAAACTGTGTCTGGTATTCCTCATAAATCAATTATTGAATCAGGAGGTACAGTATTAAATGCTGAATTTGGCGAAGAGGTAGAGGTTACTAGAATTGAAGGTACAGGTAATGGTGGATATTTTCTTGATTTATTGGATTCTGAAAGAGATAAAGCAACAAAAGCTCCTTTCAAAATTTTAAATCCTACCTATAAAGCAGGTTTTAGTCCTATAAAAGTTAAGATTATAGATCCACTGAATGTTGTTGGTGGTAACTATACGGTACAGTTTGTAGACACTAATGATCAAAAAGATTTGAAGGATGCTTATTATATTATTTATGGTGACTCTATTCAAGATACATTAGTACATAGTAAATTTATTGAGATTGGAACTGAAAATCTGCTTTTGGATTTGGGTATATCAATCTCACTAGAACAGGCGATAGTTCCTGGCACTCCGGGGACTTCAAATAATGGACTTATTTCTTCGAAGATGGATTTTGCTAACGATAATGAATGGTTATCTGGGGTAATGGATGTGGATGGTTTTACTGCTGATAATTGGATACTTTCTGGGAAAAGTGCATCAGAAGATGATCCATTAACTGGAGCTTTTGAACCAAATTTTGATGATTGGGATTGGTACTTTAATTCAGGGGCAGAGCTAAATATCCGTCTTGATGATGAGCAAGTATATGAGAACGTTCTGGAAGGAACATGGGCTCCATATAGATTATCCGCAGATCATAGCTATGGTCCTGTGCCTACTTGGAAGAGTGAAAGGTCTGACGCACAAAGTAATGATAGGTCAGAATTGTTCTTCACAAAAGATACACCATTTGAGCTAGAATCTAACCAATTGAACTTCCTACAAAGTGTGGATATTGTTTTTACCAGTGATACTAGTAAATGGACACGTTCACCGGTGCTAGAAATGTCAGATACGTTATCGCTGGATGATGTAAAAAGAGGGAGATTGAGGTCTTCTCCGTCTGTAGATAAAAGAGGGGTATCCGCTGAGCTAGGAGCTGCTGCTTCAACAGACATTAATGATCCTTCTTTTATAGCGCCAACTGGTATGGGGTGGTTTCCAGGTTATGCTGTAAATATCGAAACTGGAGAAAGACTAAATATTGCGTTTGGTGAGGCTTCTTACTTAGCAAATGAAAACGGCAGAGACATGCTTTGGAATCCAACGGATAAATTGTTTGAGGGCCCGTTTGATAATATCAGATTAGGTGGTTCACACTATATAATAGTTTATCGCAACAACGATGTTGAGGATGGTCGTTACGAAAAAGAAACGTTATATGAAGATCCTGAAAATAGAATGCCAATGTATGACTATGGTCAATTTATTTATGATAATTTATCATCAAATACATTTAGGGGTCTAAGAAATGTTGTTCGGGCAGGAATGTGGGCTGGATTACCACTTTTAACTCAAGGAGCAAAATTGAATTCAGTTGAGGAAGGACTAATTCCAGATGAAGCAATAGTTAGGATAAGAGTTGATGCGCCTTATAGACCTTATTCGGGTGAAGAAGGAAAAAGTTTTGGAGATAAACTTGAAATAGGGACCAGATATTTGGTTAATAGAGGAGACGTCATTCATGATACGGTCTCGTATACAAGAGGTGAATCTTTTGTTGCTTGGACAACTTCATTTACGCCTTCGGGTCAAGACAAGGAATATAACCTTATTGCAACTGTTAATGGAGGCATTCCTTTATATCAGTTTAATTTGGATGGATTGGCACCAGAGTTTGGGAATGTTTCTGCAGCAGATGATGCGTTGCAATTGATAAATGTAGTGCCGAATCCATATTATGCATATTCTCAATATGAATCGGATAAATTGGATAACAGAATAAAGATTACCAATTTACCTCCTAAATGTGATATTAATATTTACACTGTAAATGGTATTTTGATAAGATCTTTTAGTAAAGATGATGCGTCAACAACCTATATAGATTGGGATTTGAAGAATCGATATTTGACACCAATTTCATCTGGATTATATGTTATTCATGTAAAAGTAGACGGAGTAGGAGAAAGAATTATAAAATGGTTTGGAATGATGAGACCGATTGATTTAGATTCGTTTTAAATAAAAGCAGATAATTAAAAATTAGTTCTATGAATTTGAAATATTTATTAGTTGGTTCTTTGGTTTTATTATCCAGTTTGAATGTTCAAGCAGGAAATAAAGATAGAATAGGACAAGCGGGAGCGCAAGAATTATTGATAAATCCTTGGACGCGTTCAGCAGGAATGGCTGGAGCTGGTTCAGCATCCATTGAGGGGTTAGAATCCTTGAGATGGAATGTGTCAGGTCTTGCCTTTACAAACAAAACAGAACTTATGTTTTCTCATAAAACATGGATTGGTGGTTCTGATATAGATATCAATGCCTTTGGTTTTTCTCAAAAGGTGGGCTCTTCCGGAGTATTGGGTCTTAGTGTAATGTCGATGAGTTTTGGGGAGATTGAATTCACAACAGTTGATTTACCTGAAGGAGGTATTGGAACCTTTTCGCCGCAATTTATCAACCTTGGATTGTCCTATGCTAGAGCTTTTTCTGAAAGTATATTTGGAGGCTTAACAGTTAGGTCAATTTCTGAGTCTATTGCTAGCTCAGGCGCATCTGGAGTTGCTTTTGACGCAGGAATTAGATATGTTAGAAACAATTTAAAATTTGGCATAGCCTTAAGAAATGTTGGTCCAAAGATGCAATTTAGTGGTGATGGCTTTGCAACTAAAGTATTTCTTAATAATAAAGAATTCACATTAAATAATAGAAGTGAAGCTTTTGAATTGCCATCTATTCTAAACATGGGTATCTCTTATGATTTATTATTTGGTGAGCGCGTTGATGAAGACGGTAAAGCATTAAACTCCGAACATAGAGTCACCTTTTCAAGTACGTTCACTTCAAACTCTTTTGGAAAAGATTTAATCAGAGGTGGTGTAGAATATTCTTTTCGTGAAATAGTGATGTTAAGAGCAGGATTGGCTTATGAAGAGGGAATGTTTGATGATGTTACTTCTTCAACCTCTTTTGCAGGTCCCGCATTTGGAGCTACCATACAAGCGCCATTAAATGCTAACAAGTCAACATTTAATGTTGACTATTCATTTGAGCCAGGTAATCCATTTCAAAGTCACGGAATTGCCGTTCGGATAAACATATAAAATATTTCATACTTTTGCTTTTTGAAAACTCCTTAAAAAGGAGTTTTCTGTTTTTATAAAGTACATTAAAGTAATATAAATGGGGAAAGTTTCCTACTATACAAATGAAGGCTTGCAAAGCCTAAAAGATAAACTTGTAGATCTTGAAAAAGTTCAGAGACCAGCTATATCTAAGCAAATAGGAGAAGCAATAGATAAAGGTGATTTGTCCGAAAACGCTGAATACGATGCAGCAAAAGAAGCCCAAGGCCTATTAGAATTAAATATATCTAAGTTAAAAGATGTTCTTTCTGATGCTAGATTAGTAGATGTTTCTCTAATTGATACTTCAAAAGCACTTATTCTTTCTACAGTTAGGATCAAGAACAAGAAAAATGGAATGGAATTAAGCTACACCCTTGTAGCTGAGAATGAAGCCAATTTGAAACTTTTCAAGATTTCTGTAGAATCACCAATTGGAAAAGGATTATTAGGGAAAAAAATCGGCGAAATTGCACATATAATTACGCCTGGCGGTGTAATTGAATTTGAAATTCTTGATATAACAAGGAGTTGAGTTCAGTATTCACTAAAATAATTAATGGTGAAATAGCTGCACATGTAATAGCAGAAGATGAATTCTGTATTGCTTTTTTAGATGTCTTTCCATTAGTTAAAGGTCACGTATTAATAGTTCCTAAAGTAGAAGTTGATAATGTGTTTGATTTGGATAACGAAACATTTTCTAAATTGCACTTGTTTTCTAAAAAAATATCAAAGGCTGTTGAGAAGGCTATACCGTGCGAAAGAATTGGTGTTGCAATTATTGGACTTGAGGTTCCTCATGCTCACATACATTTGATTCCGTTAAATAAGGTTGATGATATTAATTTTTCAAAACCTAAAATTCAAATTGCTGATAAGGAAATGAAAGAAATTCTGCAAGCAATTAAATCCAACCTGTAATTATTTCACTCTCTTAGGGTTGTTTTTTACAAACGAATCCCAACCACTATAACCTCCAGTACTAATTTTTGAATTGGACTGATAAAAATGGCATAATGCAACCGCTAAACCATCAGTAGCATCAAGATGCGTGGGGTCTTCTTTGTATTTGAAAATATTTTTCAACATTGCTGCTACCTGCTCTTTTGAAGCATTTCCACTTCCCGTAATAGATTGTTTTATTTTACGTGGGGCATATTCAATAACAGGAACATCATAAGCTAAACCTGCTGCCATTGCAACGCCTTGTGCTCTACCAAGCTTAAGCATGCTTTGAACGTTTTTACCGAAAAAAGGAGCTTCTAAGGCCATCTCGTCCGGCTTGTATTCTTTAACTAAGGAAGACACCCGTTCATAGATTCTTTTTAGTTTTAAAGCATGGTCTGTGAATTTTGAAAGATGAATTACTCCAAGGTTTAGTAGTTCAGGTTTGTTCCCAATTATTTTTATCGTGCCGTAACCCATTATATTCGTTCCTGGATCAATACCTAATATGATTCTGTTTTCTTTCAAAAATGTAGTTTTGACAAATGGGTAATAATTTCATCAAAGGTACATTTTGGAACCCTCTAAAAAAATATGCCTTACTCATAAAATTTGCAGTAACTCTTATTGTATTAACCTTTATTTATTTACAACTTAAGGGTAAAGCTGACTTTTTTGATAATCTTTCAAAAATAATATTGGAATTCAGAACAGATATTAAGAAGAGAAACTTAATGGTATTGGTAGTGATCATGATGCCATTAAATTGGATGATTGAATCTAAAAAATGGCATTATTTAACAAGTAAATTCTGTTCTATATCTTTTTTAAATGCGTTAAAAGGGACATTATCGGGTTTATCTTTTGGGATAATTTCTCCAAACCGTACTGTTGAATTTGCAGGTAGAGTATTGTTTATCCCAAATAAATTTAGAATCAGGGGAGTGGTTGCTTCACTCTTAATAAGTTGGTCCCAATTACTAATCATGTTAATAGTAGGAATAATTGCTTTGTTGGTTGTTGTTTTTTTAAAATTCAATATGATCATTTTAGTTTACTTTTTGTAGGAGCTTTACTAGTATTGACTTTTTTGCTGCTAGTTTATTTTAACCTAACTAAAATAGGAAGCTTTAGGTTTAAGTCAAAACGGTTTAAGTCGATAATATATGCTCTTAAGGTTGCTAAACGATTTTCATTTAAATCTATGAGTACAATTTTGGCTTTCAGTTTTGTACGTTATTTAATTTTTACAGCTCAGTATGTGATACTGCTTTATGTCTTCAGTGAGAATTTTGATTTATTAAATTCGGTGATATTTGTACCTGTAAGTTTCATTATGAATTCTATTATTCCAAGTATTACGCTTGCTGAATTAGGAGTACGTGAAATGGTTGGATTAAAGCTAAGTGAAATATATTATGATGATGATGTAGCTGTAGTTTTATCAACATTGAGTTTATGGATAATAAACATATTAACCCCTTCAATAGTAGGAGCATTAATTATCTTGACAGCCAAATTATTTCCAGATAAATGATAGTAATTGTTGTAATTGTCGGAGTGCTTTACACTTGCATGTTTCTCTACCTTTCAAAACATCAAGGGTTGAAATCTCAACAAATTGATGTTAATTTAGCAGGGGTTAACAATTTCTCATTAATTATACCCGCTACTGATGAGGATGATAATCTTCCGTATTTAATTGAAAGTTTAGTTCAACAAAATTACGATACTAATTTATTTGAAATTATAGTAGTTCTCGATAATCCAACGAAGAACCTGAAAGATACTTGTGCTAAATTAGCAAATGATAATGTTGCAGTAACTGAAAATATATTTGGAACGGGAAAAAAGAAAGCACTACTAACCGGAATTGAATTAGCAAAAAACAATTTCATTATTCAACTTGACGCAGATTGTTCGGTTCAACTTGGTTTTTTGTTGGCTTATGATCAATTTATAAGAACCAAAAACGTTGACCTAATTATAGGAATTGTTTTGCCAGCAGTGCACAATTCGGACAGCATTCTCTCAAAAATGTTTGCTCTGGAGCATATAAGTTTGCTGTCTACTCAATTCAATTTAGCATTAATTAGTAAGCCCTCATTAGCAAGTGGCGCTAACATGCTTTATCGAAAAGATAAATTTCTGACCATTAAAGATGAGTGGTTAGCTATCCCTACCGATTCAGGTGATGATGTATTTATGGTCCAACTGTTTAAAAAACAAAACTATAAGATATTGATTAATGATTGTGATGAGGCTATCGTTAAAACAGGGTTACCAGAAAACCTTTCAGAGTTTATAAATCAGAGAGTAAGATGGGGAGCGAAAACGAAGTACTATAAAGATTCGTTTTTAAAGTTTTTGGCTTTGATAGTAGTATTTCAAAATTTAATTATTGTCTCGTTGTTTGCTTTAATATTATTTAGGAAATGCTCACCTGCCGATTTTGCAGTGGTCTTTTTTTTTAAAGTTTTGATCGATTACTTCTATTTAAGACCTTACTTATTTAGGTTCGATAAAAAGTTTTTAGCAAATAATTTTTTGTTGGCTTCGGCCGCCTATCCATTTTATCTAATTTTCACATCTACTAAAGCTAATTTCGGAAATACTAATTGGAAAAATTAAGAATCATTATGAAAAAACTAATTACACTTTGTATTGCATTAACATTTCTGTTTATCCTCAAGGCGCAAGATGATTTATTGTCACCTTCAATCGTTTCCGGTTTAAAGTTCAGAAATGTTGGCC
>CAJIZE010000019.1 GCA_905181855.1 uncultured Flavobacteriales bacterium | reverse complement strand
TAGTATTAATTATTCAGGAAACAGGCATTGGCAAAGAATGGATACTATAATTTATTCTGGATCAGTAATAACTCCATCAGAGGGTGATTCAATGCTAGTATTTGGCTCAACCATTGGGTATGGATTCAATGAAATCGCACTTTACACTATTAAAAGTGGGGTAGGGTTCAAATTATCAGATTACAAGACAATAGATTTAAAATTCGATATTAATCATCAAATCGATACATCAGATGGTCTGTTCATATATGGGAATGGGTCGTTTATAATTAATAGCAATGGCGATTCAATTGTCGATTCATTGGATTCTTTTACCGGAAATTCAAATGGTTGGCAAGCCAAAACGATTGACCTTTCTTATTTGAATAATTTTGACGACTTAGATGTTGGCTTTTTATTTATAAGTGGCCCCAAATTCGCAAATGGGTTTGGAGCAGCTCTAGACAACATTTATTTGATTGGGGAAAAAGAAAAAGACAAGCCTGCGCCAAATAATTTGCTGGCCGAAAGTTACATTCAAGATACCATACTTCTGACCTGGCAAAAGGACACCGCTTCAAACCAGTCGTTCAAAATATTTAGAAGTACCAAGAGTAATTCATTCGCATACTATGCAACCACTACCGATACTTTTTTTCATGATGTTAATGTTATTAACGGTGATCTTTACAACTATTATGTAATTGCTAACTATCCCTATGGTGAAAGCGCTCAATCGAATAGTGCATTGGCTTCACCTGGTAACCCAAGTGCCGTAAGCGCTCCTTATTCAGTTAATTTCAACAACATTTACACCGACTCCCTCCCTGCAAAATGGGGTTATGATCTTAGTAGAACAAATCCATGGAAGGTAGGAGATACTCTTGAAGCAAAAGCGTTTAATACTCAGTTTGATGGTACTACCCGTTTTGTATATGGTAACTTCTTTGGATTCAACGTTTTCGGAGACTATTATGAATCAGCCTTGACAGCTCCTTGGTTTGATTTTAGTGCAACAACAAACCAAATCGTTTTATCATTTGACAAACAAGGGTATCCTGATGATGAATTTCATGTTGTGAAATACAAAGATGCACTAGGTTCATCATGGAAAGTATTGGATACAATGCGAACAAGTTGGGAATGGCAACACTATAAGTACGACATTACTAATTTGGCAATGGGTAAGCCATATTTTCAATTGGCTTTTCACTTTATTGATGATAGTACTAAATTAAATACACCAAATGTGGGCTTTGCTATTGATAATTTCAAAGTAACAGAATTGGGATTAGGAACAATATCAGGAATTGTAACATCACAATCAGGCAGTGTGATTCCAAATATTGGGGTTGAAATTTTAGCAGATAATGATCAAAACTGGAATTTTTCCAAGTCGTTTGTTACCACCACCGATTCCTTCGGGTTTTATTCTACTCCAATTGATTCAATATATAATTCTATTAATTATACTGTACGAACTTGGGCTTGGCAACATGATTCGGCAATTGTAAATAATGTTAAATTGAACGGAGCGCTAGTTAAAACACAAAACATCATGTTAAATTATCAACTTAACTCGCCAATAATTACTGCATTAAACAGCAACCCACTTGGTTTTCCAATCATTACTTGGAAGGCGCCTAAACTTTTAGGCGAGATAAGTTATGATGATGGGTTGTTTGCAACTTCAGATTCTTTAATACCTAACACTGCTGCGGGTATGATATTCTCTACCGATGCTACATTGCCTGCCCAAATTGCGCAAATTGCAGTATTTGGAAAAGGAGGAAGTAACTCAAATCAGTTAACCATTCGAGGCTTTAAAATTGATCAAATAGGGCAACCAGATTTATCAGATACTTTGTTTACATCATCAGGCCATCAAATAACGAGTACAATTTATGATTGGAATTTTATTAATCTAAATCAAACCGTAGATACAACAACTTTCTACTTAGTTTTTTATGGCGAAAACGGGTCAATTTTAAATGCTCCAAAATTGGGATACTCTAATACATTATCTCAAACCAATTCAATATGGAAAAGCCCTAGTCTGCAAACATTCTATAATAAAAGTGAAGGCTTGTTAATTAGGGCGTATTTGAGAGTGGGTAATACCAATTTTGGATACAACTCTATTGGGTTTAGCGGAACTTACAACCTCTTTAGTTCAACAAATGCACTAAACAACTCAAATTTAATACTGGGTGGTTCAACGTTATTGAGTTTTACCGATACGTTATTACAACTTGGTGATACAGCATATTACTTTTTGAATGCACAAAATAGTTTTGGAGTATCTGAAAACTCAAATGTTGCAATATATTTAATGACTGGGAAACCTTTTGCAGATGTTGTAGCTAATAACCTTGACACAACTCTTCTTTATGGCAACTCATCTTTTAATAAAAACATCATAATTAGTAACATTGGGTTAGATACATTGAGTTACTCAGCCGATATAGAATTCGGGATTACTAACCAGCACAATATAGATTCGCTTTATGTAAGCCCTGTTGAAATCAAGTCATCAAAAATTTCTTGCTACAATCAAATACAAAATGGTGATACCGGAACACTGAACTTTTATCTTGAAAACAGAAATTTCATCGGAGATAATCATTCGGCGGTTGAGCTTTTCTTCCCACTAGGTGTTAACGTAATTAGCAGTTCTAATATCAATGTATTTAATAGTTCGAGAAACTTAGTGAGCTCTGGTCAAACCGGTGATAGCACTACCCTTACTTGGTTTGACCCAAACTCAAACCCTAAAGGAGAAATATATCCATTTGAAGCTTCACATTTCGAGGTTGAAGTTGCTATTGACACCAATGTTGTTTTACCTATTAAACTGTGGTATAAGATTTTAGGAGACTCTAAATACAGCGTATTAGATACTATAACGCTAGGGCAAAACCCGTTGACATACTCTTTTATGAATAACGTTGATAGCTTACAAGTAGGAAGTCAAAAAACATTGCAGGCATCGTTTAGCGTTTTACAACCGCAAAAACTAGCAAATCGCATTCATGGGTTTTACAAAATAACCACCAACGATTTTAATAACAACGATTTGATATATCCATTTACGATTTCTTTCGATCCGGCAAGAGGTGTTTTTAGAGGGTTGGTAACTGACGATGTAAACAATGATCCACTACCAAATACAATAGTTCAATTGAATAACCTGGTTGATACAACCGACAATAACGGCTGGTTTTATTTTAATGAAATACCAACTGGAACTTATGAGTTTATTGCATATAATAAGTTTTATAATGAAGGAAACTCATATGGAATCCTGTTAAATCACAAAGACACATCAACAGTTCTTATCACGTTAACACCAAAAGTTCAAAAGCCAATAAATTTATCAGCAAACGGAAATTTAAATAAAATTGATTTAGCTTGGCAAGTTGAGAATTTTCAAATTTTATACAATTTTGAAGAAGGGCTTACAACGAGTATTATTACGAATATTAATGATTGGAAAACTGTTGACAATGATGGAGACGGGAAATCTTGGGAATATTATACTGTAGGCCCTCATCAAGGGTTGTATAGTATTGCTAGTACGTCAAATTTGAACTCAAAATCAAGCAACTGGCTAATAAGCAAAAAAATAAGGGTTGAAGAAAACAATGCAAGCTTTGGTTTTTATGCTGCTCCACAAGATTTAAATTTTTCAGAAGAACGTTTTGTTGTTAGGGTCTCTCAAACGGGAGATTCAATTACTGATTTTAACGATTCACTCTACAGTTTTCAATTTGCAGCTGGCGCTAATGCTTATCAAAATTTCAATATTCCTTTAGGTAGTTATGTTGGTGATTCAATTTATGTTGCAATCGAATGTGTCTCTAATCAGCAGTTTAAATTAAAATTGGATCAACTTCAATTTAATTCAATTCAATATTTTGAATCTCCAGTCGATTCTGGAATTTATAGTTTTAAACTTTTCAGGTCAAAAAATAATGGAAGCTATCAGTTAATTGATTCATTAAGTGTTTCAAATGATACTATTTTGTATGATGATACATCGGTACTGCTTGACACACTTTATACTTATTTCGTTAGATCTGTAATCCCTCAAATCAATCAGATCTCTCATCCCTCAAATTTTGCTTCATTCAGATTGCTATCAAAAGATATTGGGGTTACCAAATTAATGAATCCTGAAACAGGTAGAAAATGGAATAAGAAAGAAGCTGTGCTCATCGAGGTTACCAATTTAGGAACTGATAGTGTAAATAAATTAGACACATTTAATATTGGGTATACTGTAAATGGAATTCAAAAAACTATTCAACAGGTATCTCCCGATACTACATATGGGCCACAAGAAAAAATAACCTTCGAGTTTGTGGATTCAGCACAGGTATCGGCTCTTGGTTATTATGATTTCCAAGCTTGGACCGAATTCAACATTGATTACAACAACTTTAACGATACACTTAAAAAGACAATCCAACACAAGCCAGATACTTCGTTGCCTCCAATATGGACTGTAGATCCTTTTAACTTTCAATACAACATGTCTTTAACGGCAGAAATTTTTGTGATTGATACTTTGTCTGTTGATTCAAACGACATGCTAGCTGCATTTGTAAATGGGCAGGTTAGAGGAGTTACCACAATAGATTTTATACCAGCGTTTAATAAATGGGTTGCTCAAATTACGGTATATTCAAATGTTATTATTGAGAATATTAATTTCAAAGTTTGGGATGCTTCACGCGATAGTGTTTTCGACATAATCGAATCGTATACATTTATAAACAACCAGATTTATGGGAATCTAACAAGCCCTGAAAAGCTACATACCGTTTCAGGAGCAAACTACTTTGATGTTTCAGTAAGTAAACAACTTTCTCCAGATCCATTAGAGTTTAATTTCTCAAATTCGGAGACAATGGAAGTTAGGCTAAAGAATTATGGTACTTTATCAATTCCTTCAGGAGACAGCCTCTTGCTTTATTATCAAGTAGTCCGTAAAGGAATAACGCTTTTAAACGGCAAAGAAGTGGTAACCTTTAACTCCGATTTTAATAATGGTGATAGTTTAGATTTTACTCTAAATGCCATCATAAACATGAGCGATACAGGAACCTATTCTTTCTTGTTTTATGCCAATCTGCCAACTGACGTAAACAAAGGAAACGACAGTTTATTAACTAAAGTTCTTCATAACCCAGTTACAGATCCAGGTTGGATGGTAAATCCTTCAAACTATCAGTATTCATCATTTTTAACAGCTAAAGTGTTTTTTGATGACATTTTATCAATTGACGAAAGAGATAAAGTGGCCGCATTAATAAAAGGACAAGTTCGAGGAGTGGCTGATGTTGAGTTTGTTTCAAGCTTTGGTGAATATGTTGTTCAAATGGCAATTTATTCAAATGTTGCCAGTGGCGAAAATGTTCAGTTTAAAGCTTTTGATTATTCTAAAAATGAAGTACTTTGGGTTGAAGAAGAGCTTAAGTTTGCCAACAATGCAATTTGGGGCTCATTGGTTAACCCTGAGCGTTTACACGCAGTTACTAGTTACAATTCGTTAGAAGAAAACTGGGATAAAGCAACGATAAAAGTTTTTCCTAATCCGGTAGTAAGTCATCTACAAGTTTTATTTCCGAACATTAAAACTAGAAATGTTGAGATCTTTGACTCTAAAGGCGATTTGGTGTTTATTACTCTTCATACTGGAGCTTGGTTTCAACATGATGTTGCAGATTTAAATGCAGGGCAATATTTTCTTAAAATATCGGATGATACTGGATCAGCAACGTTTAAAATTTCAGTGTTTTAACATTTGAATTTTTAACCTAAGAAGCAAGCCAACAAATAAGTTTAAATTAATCAGCTAAACACTACATAAATTTTCAATCTACATTCCAATAACCATCGTATTTACCATGCAAGTATCAAAACCATTGTAAGAAGAGTCAACCACTTGTAGTTTTTCAATGTTGTAACCTGGTTGTTGAACAGTTATTTTTAGCGAAGTGTACGAAGCTAAAAAGATGAAACCCACTGCAGCAATTTTCATAAGGCTACCAGGTATCAATCCCAATAACGGTAAAATAAAAGCTTTCTTGACCTTTTGCTTTGAGTCAAAATAATTGTTGAATTTATCGTTTTTTGTCAGGTCACTTTTAATTTTTTTACTTGAACCTTTAAATGAATTAAAATCTGAATTAATCATGGTTTTAAAATCTAAGTTGTTAGGTGTTGATTCTTTCTTCATATCTCTAAGGTTTGAAAGGTTTTAATATTTCGGCTAATATTTTTGTAGTGTAATGCAACCCTGATTTTACTGTTCCTATTGGTATTCCAAGTATTTCACTAATTTCTTGTAAGGGCACATCATCAATATATTTTAAGATAAATGCCGTCTTTTTTTCTTCGCTAAACGAATCAAGGTTTTTAAATAGGACTTCATTAAATTTATTTTGATCGGTAGCCAAATCACCACCATTGTAAGAAATGGTATTTGCAACAATTTTTAAATGCCCATTAGCTTTAGTTTTTACTTCTTCTTTTCTATACTCGTTTTTATACATGTTGTTTGCCATACTAAAAAACCAAGTTTTAAATGAGTATTCAGTTTTGTATAAATCAATTTTTTCAAGAACTTTCAAGAATAAATCCTGAGTGAAATCTGCGGCTTTTTCTTCATTACTCCATAGCATTCTATAAAAATAGTATTCAGCTTTTTTTGCATACCTATCAAATAGGAAATCAAACGCAGCCCGATTACCATTCTTTAGTTCGTCTACTAATTGCTCATCGGTTTGATGATTCATGCTGTTTTTTTAGCGTTTGATTTAAACAAGCTAATTCCTACAATAATGTAACCTATTAATACGATTAAAGGCGAGAGAGTTAGTCTTCTAAAACTAAAAATAGCATCGGTAAATAAATTTTTATCAGTGTTTCCTTCTCCTAACATCAACAAATACCCTGATATTAACAACATAATTCCTGCAATCAACCATTTAGGGTTAAATAAAATCTCTATTTGTTGTTTTTGTGTGCTATTCATTTTAGATTTTTGTATTCTGTACAACTCTATAAAGCGAAAGTTCAATTATGTTTTTAAAAAATCCCTTTAGGTTAACATCCTTTAACATTATAACTGCTCTATTGTTCTTATTTCCAACGCATTCCATGTCACAAGTGGTCCAAGAATATGAGCTTTTTTGGGATAAGGACCAAAAGGTATTAAAAACGAAAGGAAATTTTGTTGATGGATTTGAAGATGGAACTTGGCGCTTTTGGAACGAGGATGGAAAGCTGAACGAAAGATCAAATTACTATTTAGGGGCATTTCATGGCCCCGTTGAGTTTTTTCACCCTAATGGAAACATTAAGCAACAAGGTTTTTTTAAATGGGGAGTTCAGGACTCAGTTTATACTGAATGGGCAGCTAATGAAACTTTAACTACCAAAGGGTACTTTAACAACGATATAAAGGATAGTTTATGGCAAGTATTTTTTGATTCTGGTAAGCCAAAGATGACATCTGTTTACAAAGATTCAACCGAATTAGTGGTCGAGTTTTATGATAAAAATGGAGTACAGTTATTAAAAAGCGGCAAAGGTGTTGAAAAAGAATATTTTCTGAACTCCAACCAAGTAAGATGGGAAATGAATTACGAGGATAGCATCAAAAGCGGGCAAGCAACCTATTGGTTTAGAAACGGCACTACGGCTAAACGAGGTGAGTTTTATCAAGGGGTAAAAAATGGAATTTGGATTTATTATTATAAGAATGGAACTGTTTGGAAAGAATTAAGTCTGTTGCGTGACCAAAGAGACGGAAAGTTCGCTGAATATCACCCATCAGGAAACGTTAGTGTAAAGGGAAATTATATAAAAGGCAAAAAAGAGGGACTTTGGCAGTTTTACAATGATGAAAAACAAATTACCATGAAAGGGGAGTTTAGTAATGGTATGCAACACGGCGATTGGGAATACTATTATCCTTCAGCAAAAATTGAAAGCAAAGGCAAATACAATTTAGGTAAAAGAGAAGGAGTTTGGTTGTTTTATTATGAAACAGGTGAGAAATGGAGAGAAGGACTTTATGTTGCGGACAATAAAGAAAGTACTTGGACTACTTGGTTTGAAAGTGGCCAAAAGCTGCAAGAAGGTGAATATAAGAACGATAAAAGCGATGGTTACTGGGAGTCATGGTATTCAACAGGTAAAGTAAAGGATCAAGGCAGTTACCAGACCGGTAAGATGCATGGTGACTGGATAGGATATTTTGAAAATGGAAAAGTTAATTACAAAGGCCAACTAAAGGAAGAATTAAAACAATCTGCTTGGGAATTTTACTTTAGCAACGGCAACAAACGTGAAACGGGAAACTATAAAGATGGATTACGCATCGGTGAGTGGTTTTACTATTTCGAGGATGGTAAAATTGAAAGCCATGGCAGTTACGTTGCTGGTGAAAAAAATGGGACATGGGAATTTTACTATGATTTTGGTGCTTTGAAGCGTAAAGACTCGTTTAAAAAAAACCGGATGCACGGTAAAAGTGTTATGTACTACCCAAACCAAAAAGTTATGGTAAAGTCTGTTTATTCTAAAGGCAAACCAAGTGGCAATTGGCTTTTTTATAACGAAAGAGGAGATCTTGTAAATGAGAAGAAATATTAAACTAACGTAACCTTTTTGTATCCAAACTGGCTAACTGATGCATGAATCATTAATAATGTTATATTTGCATCGTGAAGATTGAAATGAAGAGGGGCTTGCCCCTCTTTTTTATTGAAATACATGATAACGAAAAAGAGCATATCAGACTTAATTAATCAAGCCATTGAGGGTACCGATATATTCTTGGTTGACTTGATAATTAGCCCTTCAAATCAAATGGTAGTTGAGATTGATAAAGTACCTGCTATAAGTATTAAAGAGTGTGTTTCAGTATCAAGACATATAGAACGAAGTCTTGATCGTGAAGTGGAAGATTTTGAACTTTCTGTAACAAGTCCTGGTTTAGATAAACCTTTCAAAAAAATTGAACAATACCAAAAAAATGTCGCTAAAGATATAAAGGTGACATTGCTTGACGGAACCCTTTTGAAAGGCAACTTGGTGAGTGTAACAGAAGAAGGAATCGAGCTAACATGGATGGAAAAAGTGAAAGTTGAAGGAAAAAAGAAAAAACAAGAAATAACTAGACTAGAAGAGATATTATTTTCAAACATTAAAGAGACCAAAGTTGTGGTTTCATTCAAATAAAAACCATGGATACAGCTGAATTAATTGAGTCGTTTTCGGACTTTAAAGAATTTAAAAACATTGATAGAGTAACCATGATGAACATATTGGAGGATGTGTTCAGAAGTGTAATTATTAAAAGATATGGTGATGATTCGAATTATGATGTCATCATTAATCCTGATAAAGGTGATCTTGAAATGTGGAGAAACCGTGCCATCGTTCACGATGGTGAAGTTGAAGACGATAACCGTGAAGTAGCGGTTTCAGATGCTGTGAAAGTTGAGCCTGATTTCGAAATTGGCGAAGAGCTTTCTGAAGAAGTTAAAATTGCACATTTTGGCAGAAGAAACATCTTATCAATAAAACAGTTTTTAGCATCAAAAATAAACGATTTAGAAAAAGATAGCATCTATAAAAAATACAAAGATCGTGTTGGGGAAATTGTTACAGCAGAAGTGTATCAAGTGTGGAAACGTGAAATTCTTACTTTAGATGACGAAGGGAACGAGTTAATTCTTCCTAAAAGCGAACAAATTCCCAGCGATTATTTCAAAAAAGGAGATTCGCTTAGAGCGGTTGTTTCTAAAGTTGATATGCGTAATGCAACTCCTGTAATTATTCTTTCAAGAACATCACCAGTATTTTTGGAAAGATTGTTTGAAATGGAAGTTCCTGAAATTTTTGATGGCTTAATTACCATTAAAAATATTGTACGTGAGCCAGGTGAAAGAGCAAAAGTTGCTGTTGAATCTTACGATGATAGAGTTGATCCTGTTGGCGCTTGTGTTGGCATGAAAGGAAGTAGAATTCACGGTATTGTTCGTGAATTGAAAAATGAAAACATTGATGTAATCAATTACACTTCTAACGCTGTGTTGTTTATTACACGTGCTTTAAGTCCTGCTAAAATCACCAACGTTAAATTAAATGAAGAAACCAATCATGCTGATGTTTATTTAAAACCAGATCAAGTTTCACTTGCTATCGGTAAAGGTGGGCACAACATTAAATTGGCTTCAAGATTAACGGAGTTTGAGATTGACGTTTATCGTGATTCAGAAGAAGATGTAGAAGATGTTGATTTAGAGGAGTTTGCAGATGAAATAGAATCTTGGATTATCGATGAGCTTAAAGCTATCGGTTGTGATACAGCAAAAAGTGTTTTAGATTTGAGTGTTTCGGAAATTGTTAAAAGAACGGACCTTGAAGAGGAAACTGCTGCTGAATTGCATAAGATTTTAGAAGCAGAGTTTGAATAATTAGATTTGTATAAAAATTAGAATAATTAACTTTTATGGCAGTTGCAAAACGGTTAAGTAAAGTAGCAAAAGAATTAGGTGTTGGTGTTTCTACCATTATGTCCTTTTTAGAGGATAATGGTGTTGAAATAGACCGTGGGCCTAATACTAAGATAGAAGGGCAGACCTATGACCTTTTGTTAAACGAATATCAAAAAGATAAAGCCGTAAAAGAAAAGTCGCAAGAACTTAGTAAGCAAAAGGTTGTTCGCGAAACAATTTCTATTGATGACAATCAGCTTGTTTCTCAGGACGAGGAAGAATTGACTCAAGAGCCGATTGAGACTGTTAGTATTAAAACCACAATTATTGAAGAGGAAGCGCCTAAAGTTGAGGTACCAATAATTGAAGTGCCTGTGGTTGTGACTCCTGATCCAGTTCAAGAAATAGAGAAAATCATAGAGGTTGTACCTGAAACTCCTGTAGCGGAAGAATTTATTGAAGAAAAGGGAATAGAAGCTCCAAAACCAGAAGAAATTGAAATTCAGCCGGTAGAAGAGGCAGATTCAGATGGTAATGGGCCGAAAATTAAAGGTAAAATTGATTTAGATAAAATAAATCAAAAAACTAGACCTACTAAAAAAACGGAACCGAAACCGGTTTCTAAGATTGAGAAAAAGGTTGAGTCAGCTCCTAAAGTTAAGGAAGTTGCCGCGAAGGTTGACCCACCTAAAAATGCAGATCACATTACAGTTGTTGAAAAACTTACTGGACCTAAAATTTTAGGTAAAATTGAAATTAAAGAACCTAAGCCTAAAGTAAAAGACAAGAAAGCAAAGCCTGTTGCATCTTCTGATGAGTCTAAAATGAAGGATAGGCTTGGTAGAAGAAAAAGAAAAAGAATTACTACTGAAATCAAACCTCCTTACAAAGGAAAACCAGCTGTTGGAAGAGGTAAAAAACCTGAAGTTAAAGAGCTAGATGAAGCAGCTGTTCAAAAGGAAATAAAAGACACTTTAGCGCGATTAACCGGGAATAGAGGTAAATCTAAATCAGCTAAATATCGAAAAGCAAAAAGAGAGGCTGGTAGTGAATTACGTCAAATTCAAACCGAACTTGATAAAAGAGAAAAAACAGTTATTAAGGCCACTGAGTTTGTAACTGCAAATGAAATTGCCTCTTTGATGGATGTTTCGGTAAACGAAATTATTTCAGCTTGTATGGAACTTGGCTTGTTCGTAAGTATAAACCAACGTTTGGATGCGGAAACACTAACATTAATTGCTGAAAACTTCGGTTATATATTAGAGTTTACAACAGAGGAATTAACAGAAAGATCTCTAGTAGAAGAAGATAATGAAGAAAGAATAGTTGAAAGACCTCCTATTATTACAGTGATGGGTCACGTGGATCATGGTAAAACTTCATTATTAGATTACATACGTAAGGAGAATGTTATAGCTGGTGAAGCCGGCGGTATAACTCAGCATATTGGAGCTTATAGCGTAAAGCTTGATAGTGGAAAAATAATTACATTTTTAGATACTCCAGGCCATGAGGCATTTACTGCTATGAGATCAAGGGGAGCTCAAGTAACTGATGTTGCAATTATTGTAATTGCTTCTGATGACAATGTAATGCCACAAACTAAAGAAGCAATTAATCACGCACAAGCAGCTGGTGTACCAATCGTATTTGCCTTTAATAAAATGGATACACCAGGCGCAAATGCAGATAGGTTGAGAGAAGAACTTTCTCAAATGAATATTTTGGTTGAAGACTGGGGAGGTAAATTCCAAAGTCAAGAAATTTCAGCTAAAATGGGAACTAATATTTCCGAATTATTGGATAAAGTATTGATTGAAGCAGAACTGCTAGAGTTAAAATCTGATCCAGATAAAAGGGCAAGTGGAACCGTAGTTGAAGCGACTCTTGATATAGGAAAAGGTTATGTAACAACCGTACTAGTTCAAGGAGGAACCTTGCGTGTAGGAGATTTTATACTTGTAGGTTCTCACTATGGTAAAGTAAAAGCAATGGCCAACGAACGAGGCATGAGAATTAAAGAGGCTGGACCATCTACTCCGGTAAGTATACTTGGGTTAAGTGGAGCGCCTAATGCTGGTGATAAGTTCGTTATAATGGAAG
>CAJIZE010000018.1 GCA_905181855.1 uncultured Flavobacteriales bacterium | reverse complement strand
AAAACCTTGCTGAAGACCAACCCCAACCAGGCTACTCACCATAGTTTTACTCATCGAAAAAGAGTTGCTCACCGTATTTTTATCAGTGCCCAACCAGTAGTTCTCATAAACAACTTTTTTATTTTTAATAACTAAAAAGGCTGTTGATTTATAATCGGAATGAATTTTTAAATCAGCTTCTGAAAGCTCTTTGGGTGAACTTGTAGGGTTAAAAACCACTGCATTTGTACCTACAATAGTGTTGGATTTATAAGTGCTTAAATCGTCAATTGCCGGCCCTAGTCTGCCTTTAAAAATGGTTTGCCTAAGGGTGGTGTAGAAATACGCGTTATCATAAATCATTAAGGTAAAATGAAACGCAACAACCATTGATAACAAACCCGATATAACTATTATTACTTTACCAGCTTTATACATAATTGAACTTAAAAAGTGATTTTATATGATGAGCAAACCGCTGTTTAATCAATTCCATATCCACTTGCCTTCCAAGCTCCTTACTAATTGACGTAACCGCTTTTCCCTCAATTCCACAAGGTACGATTCCGTTAAAATAACGCAAGTCGTTGTTTACGTTTAAGGCTAACCCGTGCATAGTAACCCATCTAGAACAACGAATTCCCATAGCGCAAATTTTACGTTCTAGCGGAGTACCACCATCCAACCAAACGCCAGTATAACCGTCAACACGTCCCGAAATGATGTTAAAGTCTGCTAAAAGAAGAATAACAGCCTCTTCTAAAAAACGAAGATATTTGTGTATGTCAGTAAAAAACTCGTTTAAATCTAAAATAGGGTACACCACCATTTGACCCGGCCCATGATGTGTAATATCACCACCTCTGTTTATTTTAAAAAACTGAACACCATCTGTTTTTAGTTGCCCGGTATTTAAAAGTAAATGATCCTCAGAGCCACTTTTCCCTAATGTGTAAACAGGGTTGTGTTCGCAAAAAAGCAAATAATGGCTTAGTGTTTTAAGGTCCTTTTCAGGATGCTTTCGCAAAATCATTTTGCGGTTTATTAACCGATGATGCAGCGCCTCTTGATATCTCCAAACACGAGCGTAATCAATCAACCCAATATCCTTTAAAAGGACATCTTTCATATAGCTTTAAGTCTTTTCTTTAGGTTTTCAATTACATCAACCTCTACTGGATCAACGCCGCTCAAGTCTGATAAATAAACCGACACAAAATCAGTTAGGTGAATCAAGTACAACCATTTTTCTAGAGGGTTTACTCCTTTTGCGTTAATCGTTAAAACACTTGTGGTGTATTTGTTTACAATCTCTTCAACATAATCGAAACGCGGTAAATTACTTTTAAGTTCATCGCTTGTTTTTAGAAAAACAACAGAATGGTTGTGGCTTTCATTTACCCACCCCACAATTTCATTGTGGTTCATTTCTGGTAAAACATGATGCCAGCATAACATTTTAGCGTTTTCGTTAATCTGTTGCCTAAAACGAACAGCAACACCCTCTAATGAATCTTCACAATAAATAATTGGTGTGGTTTCGTGCAACACTTCCGCTATTTTAATAGCTTCGTTTTTAATGTTGGTTTGCTCCTGGTTTAACAAAGACACAGCTCCCTTAAGCTGTTCCAAATAATTTGGACTACCCTCAAATTGAGCCACTATACCTAATAATTGAGAAAAAGCATAACCAAAAGCAGCTCTAGGCGGTAAACCGCCAGGAACTATCGTATAAGGAAAACTGTTTGATTCACAAAAAGCTTGAAGCTCACCTCCAGAAGTAACCCCAATAACTCTGGCGTTTTTATAAAAGGCTTGATTTACGGCGCTCATTGTTTCCTCGGTATTACCTGAATAGCTGCAGGCAATAAAAAGAGTGCCTGAGCTAACAAAACCAGGAATTTTATATGATTTATTAATGGTAACAGGGTACTTACAATGGCTGAGCACCAAGTTTGATAGTATAGAACCGCCAATTCCTGACCCACCAAGGCCTGATATTACAACATTGGTTATTCCACTTAGGTTTATTTTGACCAAGCTATGAGCTATATCAAATCCCTCACTTAAGTTGCTAGGGAAGTTTTCTATTAATTTTATCATATTTAATTATCTATAAAAACAACTTTTTCCACATTGGTTTTTCCTGATGGAAGAACCGTTTTTATCAAATAAACACCTTTTTCAATATTTATTCTGTCCAGCACAAAATAAGACCAATTGTTATCTGGATACGCTTTATGCTCTTGTTTTAAATTACCCAACAAGTCGTAAATTAAAACATCAACATACGCTTCAATAGGTAAGTCTATTATTAAATAGTTAACACTTGGGTTAGGAAAAATAACACCATCAACTATGTTGTTGTTGGTTATTGTGTCGTAATTAAAAGCAGGGTTGTAAAGCTCAAAAATTTTATCATCGTCTGGTTGAACAACACTAGCTCCATTTGTTTCTTTGTTTGAAGTGCAGTAATAAATCTTACCGTTTGGCGCAACAAAAACATCCCTTATCCTTCCTACTTCATAATCAAGAATATATGCCTCACTAGTAACAGTTCGACCATCATATGAAAGGGGTAAAACACTAATTCTTTTGCTTTTTAAAAAGGTCTGTAACAGAACATTATTCCATTCCGGAATAGAAGGGTGATCAAAATAAGCCAACCCGCAAGGCGCATCGGTAGGTGTCCAGGCAACTAATGGTTCAACTATGTTTGCCGAATCGCAAAAATTCATTTCTTCTGGTGTATCGCAAAACCCCTCTACGTATGGCCACCCAAAGTTTCCACCCTTTTCGATTAAGTTTAGTTCGTCATCAATACCAGTACCATGCTCTGAAGAATAAAGCAAATTATTTTTACCGAACACCAACCCTTGTGGATTACGGTGTCCAAAACTCCAAACTAAATTACCAAAAGGATTGTCAGGCATAGCTTTACCATTAATATCCATTCGTAAAACTTTACCGTTCATCGAGTTTACGTCCTGCGGAAAGTCAAACCTTGAGAATGCGTCGCCCATACACAAATACATAATGTTATCGTTTTCAAACACTATTCTGGCTCCGTTGTGCGATGAATTTCCTCCAAAACCCGAAATCAAATTGGTGGTATCAATTATTTTATTGACGTTGATGGAGTAGTTCAATCGAACGAGTTTACCTGAAAACTCACCATCAGTATAATAAACGTATATGAAGGGTATAAGAGGAAACTTTGGATGCAACGCCATTGCGTGCAGACCCGAATTATCCCAACTTTGGAAAACATCTGGAACCTTATAAACCGAATCTAAAACAGACACGTCATCGCTTGGGTTTAACTTAATTAAATACCCGTTGCGCTGAACAAACCACAAGTTTCCTTCGGTATCCATATCCAAATCCCAAGGCACATCAAGATGGTCTGCTAACCTTTTACTTTTAAGTAGGGTAGTGTTAAGCTGAATGTCAGCTTGAGTAAAACCTAAGAAATGAAGCAATAAAAAGAAGACAAAAAACAGTCTTTTCATGAGTTCACGAATGTAGCTAAAAACCCCATTCATAATTAAATGATAACCTGTAGGTGTTTATCTTTGCGCCCCAAAACCATTATAATGAGTCGAGTTTTCTCAGAGCAAGAACAAGTAAGAAGAGATGCGCTTCAAAAAATTGAAGAGCTTGGAATAAATGCATATCCCCAAGCAGAGTTTAAGGTTAACGCTTTTGCTGACGACATAAAAAAGAACCCCAAAGAAAAAAAACCTAGACACAAGAGCGTAACCCTTGCGGGTCGATTAATGAGCAAAAGAGTGATGGGAAAAGCATCTTTTGCTAACCTTCAAGATAGCTCAGGGAAAATACAGCTGTATGTTAATCGTGATGAGATTTGCAAAGGCGAAGATAAAACGCTTTACAATACACTATTTAAAAAACTACTAGATATTGGTGACTTTATTGGAGTTAAAGGATATGTTTTTACTACCAAAGTAGGGGAAACGTCAATTCATGTTGAAGAGCTGGTTTTATTAAGTAAATCATTGCGCCCATTACCAATTGTTAAAACCGATGCGGAGGGTAATATATATGATGCGTTCACCGACCCAGAGTTAAGATACAGAAGAAGGTATATTGACTTAGTGGTAAACAAAGAGGTGAAAGATGTTTTTGTAAAACGTACAAAAATCATGAATTCCATGCGGGACATTTTTAATACAAATGGCTACTTAGAGGTGGAAACGCCAATTTTACAGCCAATACCAGGAGGGGCTGCGGCACGACCATTTATGACGCACCACAACGCAATGGATGTGCCGTTGTATTTAAGAATTGCCAATGAACTTTATTTGAAAAGGCTAATTGTTGGTGGCTTTGATGGTGTTTACGAATTTGCCAAAGATTTTAGAAACGAGGGAATGGATAGAACCCATAATCCAGAGTTTACCGTGATGGAAATCTACGTAGCCTATAAAGACTACAAATGGATGATGAACTTTACAGAGCAAATGTTAGAGAAAATTGCTTTTGCTGTAAACGGAACCACAGAAGCTCAATTTGGTGATCATAAAGTAAATTTTACCGCTCCCTATAAAAGAGTGCCAATTCTTGACGCAATTGAGACCCATACGGGGTTCGATCTAAACGGAAAAACAGTTGAAGAAATAATTGAGGTTTGTAAAAAACTAAATATTTCTGTTGATGAGTCCATGGGAAAAGGGAAATTAATAGATGAAATATTTGGTGAAAAGTGTGAAAGACATTATATAGAACCTACTTTTATTACTGACTACCCGATTGAGATGTCACCACTATGTAAAAAACACAGAAAAAACCCAGAGCTTACCGAGAGATTTGAGTTAATGGTTTGTGGTAAGGAATTAGCAAATGCATACACTGAGCTTAATGACCCTATAGATCAATTGGCTCGTTTCGAAGACCAATTAGCTCTTTCTGATAAAGGGGATAACGAAGCCATGTTTATTGATCATGATTTCGTTAGAGCCTTAGAGTATGGCATGCCACCAACGTCTGGAATGGGTATTGGTATAGACAGACTTTGTATGTTTTTAACCAACAGCCAGTCAATACAAGATGTACTTTTCTTCCCTCAAATGCGTCCTGAGGTTGTGAAGAAAGCAGGCCTAAAGTTAAACGAAAACGAAAAAATTATTTTCGATATTCTTTCTAAAGAGGGTTCAATGGGTTTAAACGACCTAAAAGTTCAGGCAGGGCTAAGTAGCAAGGGCTGGGATAAAGCCATAAAAGGTTTAAGTAAACAGGGGGTAACTAAAGTGATTAAAGAGGGTGAAACTCTTACAGTTAAAATTATTTCTTAAAAGGCATTAAAAAACCAAAACCACTCTTTTGAGTCTACAGTGGTAGAATTAGTTGTTTTGAAACTTCTGGATAAGGGCGAGCATATTGTAAACCTTAATGCTGCTGCTGTTGTCGTAAATAAAAAGCTAACTTATTAGAAGTGAGCAATAAAACCACAGTTATATGGGGTTTTTAACATGATGTTTCACAAAAAGTGAGAGCAATAACATCTTAGCGGTTGACACACCTTTTGCATGAACCTTGGTTTACACAAACACACCAGAATAAACAACAATAAGTACTCAAAAAAAACATTACAGTAACATACTAGAGGGTAGTTTAGTGGGCGGCAAAAACAGAATAATGATTATTTATCGAAAGTGAATGAGAAGCTTCGTATATTTGTATAAAATCTAAACAAACATTATGATGAAAAAACTATTTTTATTTCTGTTTGTCTTAATTGGCACAGCAGGATTTTCGCAAACAACTGATTTATTTATATCGGAATACGCCGAAGGCTCTTCAAATCACAAATATTTGGAACTTTATAACGGAACAGGTGCCTCTATTAATTTGGCAGACTATGAACTTTGGAGAATTTCCAATGGTGGTTCTTGGCCAGAATATACAGTATCATTAACGGGTACGTTGGCTGATGGAGCTGTATTAGTTGTTGCTAACTCACAGGCCGACACACTAATTACCAACCTTCCTAACGCAACAACTGCATTTACCGCAGCCACTTATTTTAATGGTGACGATGCTGTTGGACTAGCAAAAAACAACGGTAGTGGAACATTTATACTGATTGATGCAATTGGAAAATCAGGGCCTGACCCAGGTTCAGGATGGGATGTT
>CAJIZE010000017.1 GCA_905181855.1 uncultured Flavobacteriales bacterium | reverse complement strand
AGTATATTTTTTTCATACTTTTAAAGTTTGTGTAAAGAAACAAATAATCTTGATAGAAATCTAATCAATTTCTCATAACAGACTTTAATTCAATATAATGACTATTCAATAACCTAAACGAACCATTCAATAAGTGAAACCAACCACTGAACATTATATATTATATTCGTGGCAACTAAGAACACACTATGATGAAAAAACTACTTTTCACTGTGCTAATTGTATTAGGCGCTAATTTTCTGAATGCACAAATTTTCAAGGAAGATTTTGAAAATGGAATGCCTTCAACTTTTACAATAATTGATAACGATGGAGGAACTCCTGCGACAAATGTTAATTGGTGCACCGATGCGTGGGTTGTAAGAGCTGACTTTGAATTTACAACAGACAATGTTGCTGCAAGTGTATCTTGGTATTCTCCTGCAGGTACTTCGGATGACTATATGATTACTCCTGCTATTACTATTCCTTCAGGAACAGCACCTTCTTTAATTTGGAATGTAAAAGCACAAGATGGTAGTTACGCTGATGGTTATGAAGTAATTATCTCAACAACTGGCAACACTTTAGCTGACATGCAGGCAGGGTCAATTATTTATAGTACCACTGGTGCATTAGCGGTTTGGACTACTGAATCTAAAGATCTTACTTCTTATGCTGGACAAACGATCTATATTGGTTACAGAAATAATTCAAATGATAAATTCGTTTTATTAGTTGACGACATCATTGTTTCTGAATTACCAGATAATGAAATTGAATTAACTACCTTAACTTTAAGTAAATATCATGAAGGTGGAAAGAATGTTGAAATTACTGGAACAGTTACTAATTATGGAGCTAATGCTTTAACATCGTTCGATGTTGAATGGACAGATGGAACAACTACTAAATCACAAACAATATCTGGAATTAACGTAGGATATGGTGTGTCTTATAATTTCACTCATAGTGATTATTTAGCCTTGGCTAGTGGTTACAGTCAATCTTCACTTACCGTTACTGTAAGTTCACCTAATGCAGGAACTGATGACGACATTACAAACAACAGCTTAATGAGCGATGTTTATGGATTAACAGAAATTCCTGAAAAACACGTAGTTTTTGAAGAAAAAACAGGAACCTGGTGTGGATGGTGCCCAAGAGGTACAGTTGGAATGGACGCTATTACATCCGCTCACCCTGGGAAGGCTTTAGGCATTGCAGTTCATAATGGAGATCCAATGGCTGTTACTGAATATGATAGCAATATTGGAAATTACGTTCCAGGAGGTTATCCTGGTGGCGGAGCAGACAGAGTTGTTTCATTGGATCCAAACGAACAAGAACTTGAGTCAGTTTATCAAGAAAGGTCAGCAATAGTTGTTCCTCTTAGTGTTTCTGCTGACTATACATACGATGGTAGTTCTGAAACGTATACTGTTAATGTAACTGCTGATGTAAAAGCACCTATGAGTGGTGATTACAGACTTAACATTATTGTTATAGAAGATCATGTAACTGGCACAGCTAGTGGATATGATCAAGTTAATTATTATTCAGGTAACGGAAATGGTGCCATGGGTGGTTTTGAAAGTTTAGCAGATCCGGTTCCTGCAGCAGACATGGAATATAATCATGTTGCTAGAGCATTAATTGCTGGTATGGACGGAGAAGCAGGAAGTTTGCCTGCAACAATGGCCGCAAACTCAACTCACAACCATACTTTCACTTTCACATTGCCTTCAGGTAGCGATTTTTACAATACTCATTTAATAGCCACAGTTCACGATCAAACAACGGGTGAAATCATGAATGGTTCAATGGCTACAGGCGAAGCAGTTGGTGTTAATGAATTAACTAACGAAAATGGCTTTTATATTTTCCCTAATCCTTCTAACGGAACAACCAACGTTAACATTACCAATTTGAATAATGAAGTTATTACTTTCAAAGTATTAGATGTGCTAGGCAAGGTATTGTCTTCAGGTAATTCTACTTCTGATAAAATTGTATTCAACACGTTAAATTGGAATAGTGGTATATACTTTGTAGAAGTAACTATAGGAACTAATAAGCACCTTGAAAAATTAACTGTAAAATAATTTACACAACCTATTAAAAAATCCGTATCAGCTCTACTGGTGCGGATTTTTTTGTTTTAAATTGCACGTATTATGAAAAAACTCATTCTCTCAATTCTAGTTCTTGGACTAGGCTTCAATTTAATGGCTCAAGAACGCTCTCTTGCTGCAGTAAAAGTTCAGAACTTAGATTATTCAGAATTCAATACAGGTGATATTGAAAATGATGGCAAGCCAATTATCATTTCATTTTGGGCCACTTGGTGCAGCCCATGTAAAAGAGAACTAAATGCTATTAATGAAGAGTATGTTGATTGGCAAGAAGAAACAGGTTTGAAACTTATTGCTGTTTCCATTGATGATTCAAGAAACGCTGATAAAGTAAAACCATATGTTGATGGCCAATCTTGGGACTATGAAGTTTATTTAGATGTAAACGGCGATTTTAAAAGAGCTATGAACGTTAACAATGTACCACATACTTTTTTACTTGATGGAAACAAAAAAATTGTTTGGCAACACAATTCATACTCTCCCGGAGATGAAGATGAATTGTATGAATTGGTTAAAAAATTAGCTAACGGTGAATCAATAGATTAAGCTCAATTATTCTATGAACTATTTTAAACTTGTTTTTGGTTTTGTAATCCTATTAAGCCTAAACAAAGTAATTGCCCAAGAAAAACCAAAATCATTTGGAGAAATTCATGGAAATTTTGAGGCCACTACTCAGTATTACATTGATGACACCATTATAGGGGCCCCACCGGTGCCTGAAAAAGTACTGATGAATGGTTTTCTAAATTTAATTTATACCAAAGATAAATTTGAAGCAGGCGTTCGTTACGAAAGCTATCAAAATGCCCTGTTGGGGTTTAGCCCTGATTACAAAGGCAATGGCATCCCATTTAGGTATGCAAAATATTCAGGAGATAATTTAGAAATTACGGTTGGTAGTTTTTATGAGCAATTTGGTAATGGCCAAATTTTACGCTTTTATGAGGCTCGCTCGTTGGGTTTTGACAATGTATTAGACGGAGTAAGAGTTAAATACAATTTAAAAGGGCTGCATCTTACCGGTTTAATTGGTGAACAGCGATGGTATTTCAGCAAAGGGCCGGGAATCGTTAGAGGTTTAAATGGGGATTGGGATATAAACGAAACTTTCGAGACATTAGAAAAATCGAAAACTCGATTAAGTATTGGTGGTAGTGTAGTAAGTAAATATCAGGAAGATGACAACCAAAACTTAACCCTTCCTGAAAATGTTATGTCGTATGGTGGTCGGTTTTCATTGTACCGCTCTGGTTTTTCACTTAAAGGTGAGTACACCTATAAATACAACGATCCAACTTCCGACAATGGTTATATATATAAGCCAGGTCAAGCCTTTTTCCTGTCAGGTGCTTATTCCCAGAAAGGATTTGGTATTACGGTTTCAGCAAAAACCATTGATAATATGTTTTATCGTTCTGATAGAGACAACAGCAGTATTTTTAACGACTTAATGATTAATTATATTCCTGCTCTTACCAAACAGCACACTTACAATTTAATGGGCACCTTATACCCTTATGCTACTCAACCTAGAGGTGAAGTTGCTTACCAAGCTGATCTTATTTATACATTTAAAAGAAAATCGGTTGTTGGAGGTAAGTATGGAACCACACTTCAAGCCAATTACTCTTTTGCAAACAATATTGACACAACGCATCTAAACGATGAAAATACCACTAGATTAGGATATGAAACTAAACTATTCAGTTTGGGTGAACAGAAATACTATTCTGACTTTAATGTTGAGATAAGTAAGAAAATTAACAAAAAAATAAAAGCTAAATTAACCTATCAAAATTTATTCTATAACATAGATGTAATCCAGGGTAAACCAGGCGAGTCCGACATAATTGCCAACGTTATTGTAGCTGATGTTTTGTACAAGTTCAATTCTAAAAATGCAATCCGTACTGAACTTCAAGGTTTATTTACAGAACAGGATCAAGGGGATTGGTCAACGATTGTTATTGAATATACCAATTCTCCACATTGGTTTGTTGCCATTCAAGATCAGTTCAACCACGGAAATAAAAACGTAGATAAACGAATTCATTATTTCTACTCGTCTGTTGGATACATCAAAGGAGCCAATAGAATTACTTTAAATTACGGAAAACAACGTGCGGGTATTTTCTGTGTAGGAGGTGTTTGTAGGACGGTTCCTGCTTCAAACGGAGTTAATTTATCAATAACAAGTTCATTTTAAAATCATGAAAAACTTAATTCTTTTTATTTCAATATCTCTTTTCATTTTCTCTTGTGATAAAGTTACTAACCCATACGAACATATTGATGCAGTAGTTGTTGACTCTTGCGATGCTGTTTTTAACGACACCACTTACGCCGATTCATCAGTAAATATAAAACGCATTTTAATTGAAGATTTTACAGGGCATAAATGCCCCAATTGCCCTGCCGGTACTGATATCGCAAATGTTGTTGTTGCAAAATATCCGAATACTGTCCTAATTGCCGCTATTCATAACTCTGGGTCATTTTCAGAACCTGATCCGGAGGATGGTTTCCCAGCCAATTATGAAACTGTAGCAGGAGAAAAATTTATGATTAAATTCAAACTTGGTTCGTTTCCAAACGGCCTGTTAAATAGAAAAGACTTTTCAGGAGGTACGGCTATTAGTCCAGCTGTTGGAATATTACAATGGGAAAGCACCATTGATAATTTAATGGGGGATAACACTTACATGACACCAACTTTTGAAATGAAAGTAATGAGCACCTACAATGCGAACTGTAGAATAGTTACTGTATATCCAAAAATAAAAACACTTTCAGCTCAACCTGGTGATTTCAATGTAGTTGTTTATATTTTAGAAAGTAAAATTATTTCCCCACAAGAAGACAATAGAGTAAACCCTCCAGTCATTCAAGATTATGAGCACAACCACATGTTAAGAGCTGCTTTTCCGCAAGATGGCGATGGCAAAACCATTTTCAGTAATCCCTCAGCAGATGAAGATTTTATAGAAACGGAAGGTATTAAATATGTTTTACCTGAAAGTTGGGTTGTCGAAAACTGCGAACTTCTTGTTTTAATTACAAGTATTGATACAGATGAAATTGTTCATATTGAGGAGCTTCATTTAATGGAAGAATAATGTTTCGTATAGGCTTTATTCTGCTTTTGTTTGTTGCATTTACAACCACCAACTCCAATGCACAAGAATCTTTTAAATCAGGGGTTTATTTTGGTCCAAACGTTGGTCAAATTAGAGGCGACGGATATGCTGGATTCAATAAAATTGGCGGTCAAATAGGGGGCTTTGTTTCTCATAACCTAAAAAATGACTGGGATTACATTATATCCATTGGCTATATTAATAAAGGGAGCTTTAAACCATCGAAACCCGACCAGGGAATTTTTGATAAATACCTGATTATACTTAACTATGCTGAGGCGAAATTTACGTTAAGAAAACAAATATCGGTTGTAAACTTGGATGTTGGACCGTATTTAGGCATTCTTTTTACAAGTTCAGTAGCCGATGAGAATGGCAAACTTAATAATCCAACATATAATTTTCGTAAAATTGATTTTGGAGGGTTTATAGGAATTTCTTATCCATTAAACGACAAAATTATTGTTTCACTAACCAACGAGCAATCGTTATGGCCAATGGCAAATTCAGTGGAGTTTGTTAGATGGTTTGGCATTGTTGGTGGTTCATTTAACAACGTATTAGCGGTAAATTTTCATTACCATTTTAAGTGAACAAAGTGTAATTAGTACACCTTAAACTAAGGTGCTAGTTATTAACAAACGCTAAAATGATGTTTTTATAAATACTAATTTTTGTATATTGAAGTTCTCTTAAAAATAAAACAACAATCAAAAATGATCGACATGTACAAAAAGGTACTCCGGGGAGTTAGTTTTGATCAGCGGTTATTTAAAAAAGAGCTTTTAAAAGCACGAAGATGGATGGCTAAAGATGATGCTTTACTTTTAAAAACTTGGTGTTTAGCAACATTTACCGGAGCCCACAAAGACCTAATAATGGAGGTATTTGGGACTTTTAATTAATTATTAACTTTTAATTTCAAGCCTCTACTTTTTAGGGGCTTTTTTTATGAAATTAATGTTCCTCATTAACCCTTCAAATCCTGTTCGTTTAATTGCTGAACCCTCGAACATTTTCATAAATCCGTCCTCCGTTATTTCTTCCCATTCTTTTTTTGTGAACCCCATCAACTCCTCCTTAGGGGTAAACCTGGATTCGTTGTGCGGCTTGGTCTTCGAATTCCAAGGGCACACATCTTGACAAATATCGCATCCAAATACCCAATCGTTCATTAGTCCTTTAAAGTCTATAGGAATCTGCTCTTTTAACTCAATTGTAAGATAGGATATGCACTTACTTCCATTTACCACATAGGGTTGCTCTATCGCATCCGTTGGGCACGCATCAATACATTTAGTGCATGTTCCACAATGGTCATTAACAGGCACATCATAGTCTAATTCTAAATCAGTTATTATTTCGCCTATAAAGAAAAACGACCCCACTTTCTTGTTGATTAAATTGGAGTGTTTTCCAATCCACCCTAAACCAGATTTAGCAGCCCATACTTTATCCATTACAGGAGCTGAATCAACAAACGCCCTAAGGTTAACATCACCAAATTCTATTTGCATCCATTTGCCTAATGCAATAAGTTTCTTTTTGAATACCTTATGGTAATCCTTACCATAAGCATATTTCGAAACTTTATATGAATCATCAATCTGCTGAACCTCAGGTGAATAATTGTAGGTGAAGCTGATGACAGATTTTGCACCTTCAAATAGTTTTGTAGGATCTAATCTTTTATCGAAATAATTCTCCATCCATTGCATTGTTCCTTGATTACTATCTCGTAGCCATTGTTCTAGTTTTGGAGCTTCGCTTTCAAGAAATGCAGCTTTTGATATCCCGATACTTTGAATACCCAATTCTATAGATTGTTGTTTAAGCTTTGAAGTAATTGTGGCTTTGTTCATGAAAATTTAGAACAAACTACCTTGATCCCGTTCTGGGGTTAACCCAAGATGTGAATATGCTTTATCTGTTACTTGGCGGCCTCGAGGTGTTCTTGTTAAGAATCCTTCTTGAATTAAAAATGGTTCATATACTTCTTCTATAGTTCCCCCTTCTTCCGCCACAGCAGTAGAAATTGTTCCTAAACCAACTGGACCACCTTTAAATTTAAGAATCATGGTAGAAAGTATTTTATTGTCCATCTCATCTAAACCATATTTATCGACGTTCAATGCATTGAGACCGTATTGCGTAATATTCAGATTTATATTGCCATCCCCTTTAATTTGAGCAAAATCCCGGACTCTTCTTAGTAATGCATTGGCAATTCTAGGCGTACCTCTGCTTCGCATTGCAATTTCTTTTGCGGCGCTTGGCTCAATCTCTATTTTAAGTATTTGCGCTGATCTCGTAACAATTTTAGTAAGTAACGCTGAATCGTAATAGGAAAGTCTTGAGTTAATTCCAAACCTTGCTCGTAAAGGTGAGGTCAACAAACCTGACCTCGTGGTAGCACCGATAAGAGTAAAAGGATTTAAATCAATTTGAACACTTCGAGCATTTGGCCCTGTGTCTATCATTATATCAATTTTATAATCCTCCATTGCTGAATACAAAAACTCTTCAACAATAGGGCTTAAACGATGAATTTCATCAATAAACAAAACATCATTCTCTTCAAGATTTGTAAGTAGTCCTGCTAAATCTCCAGGTTTATCCAACACAGGACCTGAGGTTGCTTTTATACCAACATTAAGTTCATTTGAAATAATAGTAGCTAATGTTGTTTTTCCAAGACCAGGAGGTCCATGCAAGAGAACATGATCTAGTGCTTCACCTCTTTGTTTAGCAGCTTTCACAAAAATCTTAAGGTTTCCAATGATTCCCTTTTGACCTTGGAAATCTTCAAATGTCCCTGGTCTTAAAACCTTTTCTATTTCCTTATCTGTGGAAGTGAAATTATCGTTTCCTGGATTCAGGTTATCATTCATAGTTGTTATCAAAAGTAGTATTTACTAATCAATCTTTTTTAAACGATTCATGATTTCACTTAAGTAAAATTGAGTCTTAATAATGTAAATGGGCGATGATAATTGTTGATTTATTCCATTGTTATTAAAAACACTAATTCTATATCCTATACCAGCGCCCACTGCGAATGTAGAGAGTAATTTATAGTTCCCGATTAGATATGGCTCATAAACGAATGCTACCGTGCTATTAGATATAATGGTAGTAAAAACTTTATTAATATTGGTGTACCCAATTTTACCAATACCAACATTAATAGGAATGCTAATATCTATTCTCTTGGTGTGGTAAAAATTGTATTCAAGATAAGGCGATATATACCAAAATTTTAATCTGCTTAATTGCGTATCTGTACTATTTAATCTTCGCTGCAATGTAGATGTTAATAAGTTTAGCCCAATACCAACTTTTATCACATTATTGTAATCCAATCCAACTTTCGCGCTTTTTATTTTTGCAACCCTATTGGTAATGAATGAATTTCTTGTGTCCATTCGTAAATCGAAGGTTGGTTTTATCTGAAATTGACTTTTAATCCGCTGAAGTTCAAATACTTGTGCGAACCCATTAAAAAACAAAATTAGGTTCAAAAATAAAACCAAAAAAAATGCCCTTTGAGTTTTCAAAGAGCATTTTAAAATATAATTTAATATTGTATATTTAATGTCCACTTTCTCCATCTGATTCTCCTTCTTCAAGAGGAACCGTTTGTGGAACAAAGTCTTGATCTTTACCTGGTTTACTGTAATCATAAGGCCATCTATGAACAGTCGGTAATTCACCAGGCCAGTTACCATGAATATGCTTAACCGGAGTCGTCCATTCAAGCGTATTTGATTGCCATGGATTTTGAGGAGACTTCTGTCCTCTATACATACTGTAAATAAAATTATATAAGAAAATGAATTGCGCCAATCCACCTAAAATGGCAGCTATTGTTATTAGGATACTTAAATCGGCAAAATCAGCAAACAATGGATATTCTGTCCAGCTGTAATATCTTCTTGGCACACCTGCTAAACCTTGAAAATGCTGAGGGAAGAAAACTCCATATGCTGAAACAAAAGTTAACCAGAAATGCAAATAACCTAACTTTTTATTAAGTAGCCTACCGAACATTTTAGGATACCAATGATATACTCCAGCAAACATCGCTAATACTGCAGAAAGACCCATTACAATATGGAAATGCGCCACTACAAAATAGGTATCATGCAAATTAATATCTAAAGCTGCATCAGCTAATATGATTCCTGTTACACCACCTGTAATAAAGGTTGATACCATACCAATAGCAAAAATCATTGCAGGAGTAAAGCGAATACTTCCCCTCCACAAAGTAGTTATATAGTTAAATACTTTTACAGCCGAAGGAATGGCAATTAACAAAGTTGTAAAAGTAAATACTGCGCCTAAAAATGGATTCATCCCTGTTATATACATGTGATGTGCCCAAACAATAAACGATAAAAACCCAATAGCCAAAATTGACCCTATCATTGCTCTGTAACCAAATATAGGTTTACGGGAATTAGTTGAGATAACCTCCGATGTTATTCCTAATGATGGAAGTAAAATAATATACACCTCGGGGTGTCCTAAGAACCAAAATAAATGCTGAAATAAAAGCGGAGAACCACCAGTTGAATCCAAAGCTTCTCCCGCTATATAAATATCTGACAAATAGAAACTAGTTCCGAAAGTTCTATCAAAAACTAACAACAAAACTGCTGATAAAAGCACTGGAAATGAAAGCACTCCCAGTATTGCAGTTACAAATAATGCCCATATACTAAGAGGAAGCCTGGTCATTTTCATTCCTTTTGTTCTCAGGTTTATGATTGTCACAATATAATTCAGACCTCCTAGTAAAGAAGATACAATAAACAATGACATACTAACCAACCATAATGTCATGCCGGTTCCAGAGCCTGGTATTGCTTTTGGTAGAGCACTCAGAGGCGGGTATATTGTCCATCCTGCTGAAGCAGGTCCTGCCTCAACATACAATGACATAATCATTATCACAGATGACAAAAAGAAAAACCAATAAGATAACATGTTAATTAATCCGGACGCCATATCACGAGCACCAATTTGAAGTGGTATTAACAAATTCGCAAACGTTCCACTTAGTCCAGCAGTAAGTAAAAAGAATACCATTATAGTACCATGTATTGTCACTAACGCTAAATACATATTAGGATCTAAAACACCTTCTGGCGCCCATTTATCACCTAAAAAGAAATTTAATATTCCAAAGCTTTCACCCGGCCATGCCAATTGCAATCTAAATAGCAATGACATAATCATACCGACAAACGCCATGATCGTTCCAGTAATTAGGAACTGTTTAGCGATCATTTTATGGTCTTGACTAAACAAATATTTTGTTATAAACGGCTCCGAATGATGATGCCCCTCATCTTGGATTGTAGCAGTTTCTAATTGAGCTTCCATATTGTTCTCTTTTTAATCTATTTAATTAGATGCAACGATTTCTTTTAATTCTTTATCAACTCTTGCCTCTTCAGCAAAAAATGTCGGTTGCTCTTTTAACCATGCATTGTACTTCTCTTCTGACTCAACTATAATATTCATTTGCATATTATAATGAGCAGCACCACAAATTTTATTGCATAGCAACAAATAATCGAATTCAGGATTCTTAGTAATATTTCTCATTTCATCCGTAGTTTTATTCGGCGTAAAGTAAAAAGAGGTTAACATACCAGGCACTGCATTCATTTGAGCTCTAAAATGAGGCATGTATACTGAATGCAACACATCCCGAGATCTGATGAAAAACTTAACCGGTTTATTTACTGGCAGATGAAATTCAACCTTAACAGGTATATCATCATGACCAGTTAAAAATAGATTGCTATCCATTTCCATTTCTTTCTGGTAAGCAAAAACCTTTGCAAAGTGCTTATCTATCTTCCTGATCTTTTCTTCAGTATTTTCAGCAATGGTTCCATTAGGTTCGGCATTAGACAGTTTCAGCTCTAATTTAGCTTTTTTCTTTTCTAATTCTGCTAGTTTTTCAACTATCGTTTCTAGTGTCACTAATCCCATAGGATTGGTTCCTGAAATTAATCTATAATTTGATTTGCCTAACACACCATCCTCTCCCGCATATCTTGCTGTCCAATCAAATTGTTTTGCGAAAAGTTCAATTGTCAAAGCATCTTCTGGCTCATCTGTCATGATATCGTTCCAAGTAGATATACCATAAATAATTACGATGGCCAGCACTATAGCAGGTACCGTTGTCCAAACCAATTCAAGCTTTGCATTATGTGTTACAAAGTCAGCTTTTACTCCTTTGGTTCTCTTGTACTTGAATGCGAAATAAAATAATAAAATATGAGTAATCGCAAATGATGTTATAATAATTGCCCAATTAAAATTCATCAATAAGTCAATTTTTTCACCGTGCACTGAAGCTGCTTCTGGCAATAAAAAAGGACCATAGGCCCAAACTAACCAAATAAAGAATGAAAATAAACCTAT
Organism: uncultured Flavobacteriales bacterium; assembly: GCA_905181855.1. Classification (GTDB taxonomy): domain Bacteria; phylum Bacteroidota; class Bacteroidia; order Flavobacteriales_G; family Salibacteraceae; genus JAAZVO01. The sequence goes on along the minus strand of CAJIZE010000017.1, from coordinate 5,685 downwards.
CAAATATAGCATGAATCCATTGGCTATGCCATTATTCTCTTTATCCGTTACCTCATTATCTTTTGTGCCATTTAAAGATTTAGTTAACTCAAATACCCTTATTAATTGAGTTAAGGTTATTATACCTAAAACAACAACTACTGCTAATAATATATTCATTTCTACTGTCTATTAGTGTATTTCGTGATGTAAACTTTCGTTCAAGTATGGATGCTTTTCTACCATTAAAGGTCGATTGGCAAGAGAGTTCAATACTACATATGAGAACATTCCGACAAAACCTAGCGCCATTCCTATTTCTAAAAACCCAATATGAGAATGATCTTTCATCGTTCCTGGCGTTATTAATAAATAAGTATCCATCCAGTGACCAATGAGAACAATTAAGCCAACCACCACTACAAATGTTTTGTTTCGTTTGTTATCACGATCCATTAAGAACAACATTGGCACCAAAAAGTTTGAAGCAAACATTCCCCAATATAATATTGGATACTCAGTAATTCTAGCTATAAAATAAGTTGTTTCTTCGGGAATATTAGAATACCAAATCAGCATAAACTGTGAAAAGAATAAATAAGTCCATAAGAAACTTATCGCGAAAATCCATTTTCCTAAATCATGCATGTGATTTGCATTGATTGACTTTAATTTTCCAATAGATTGTAAATAAATAATCAATAAGGAAACAACAACTAAACTAGAAATCCACATTCCAGAAAGAACATACCATCCAAATAAAGTACTATACCAATGCGTATCAATTGACATTATCCAATCCCATGATGCGGTTGATGAGGTGTAGCCAAAGAATACTAAAAATATAGCTGCATCTCTAACATTCTTAAAATGTAAGTTTGTTCCACCCTCTTGATCCTCTAATAAGGATCTCTTTCTAAATCGATGAGTAAAAAACGTCCAAACTCCGAGATATAATAATGTTCTAAACCAAAAGAAGGGTAAATTTAAATAGGCTTCTTTCGCAGCAATTATTGCATCGTACTTTGGAGAATCCACATCAAATACTTCTGGATCCATCCAGTGGTATAAATGGTGAAAATGTAAGCTTCCTGCAGCAAACACCAAAATCAAAACCACTCCACCCATTGGCACGTACGAACTTACAGCCTCTAATATTCTTTTAAGCGTAGTAGCCCATGCTGCTTCTGCTGCATACTGAATCGAAAGAAAAAAAGTTCCAATTATACTTAATCCAAAAAAGAAAAAGCCATTGATCAATATATTGGACCATAATCTGTTTGAAGCAATATGATGAGCTTCATCCCCTTGAGCACCAAAGACTCCTATAACCCCAATAATTAACGCTATAATACCTACAGCCATTAAACCGAAAGAGATTTTCTTTAATCTTGGTGAAAATTCAAATTGATTTTCCATTCGTAATCTATTTAATTATTTGTTGCCGTTTCTTCGTTGCTTTCTTTAGCTAAAACCATTTCAGTAGTTTCTGATTCTTCATCTCCTTCTCTGTACATTAAATCAAACCTTTTAGCATCTTGCAAGCTTTGTACATAATAAATGATTTTCCATCTATCCTCAGCACTAATTTGAGAAGCATGTGAACCCATTAAATTTTTTCCATACATCAAGGTATGAAACATTTTTCCTTCAGATAAATCTTTCAGAGCAGCTTTATAACTTGGTGGCGATGGATAATCGGAATTTGTTGGCACAGTGCCATCACCTTCACCTTTTTTCCCATGACAATGAACACAAAACTTACCATATGCAACTTTCCCTTCAACCAAAACCTCTTCCGAAAAAGGCACAGGGTTTTTTAAAATCTCTCCCGCCGCCGTATAACCATCATTAGTATTTGGGTATGGATATAAATTAAAACCTCTAGGAATTGTATTCGCAACAGGCTGTAATGCTGACAAACCAGACTCTGACAATTTAGTCTCACCATAAGTTTCAACAGAAGGAGATCTATACATATCAGGCATGTATTCATATCCAGGGCTCTGTTTGTCTTTACAAGACTGAACCAGAACACCCAAAGAAATAATTATTCCAAAAGCGATAAATATATTTTTCAATTTATAGTCCATCTCTAATTATTTTTCAAAAGTTTCAACAGTTCCAGTTTCTTTTAACATCATGTGAATCTTATCATCACTATATTTTAAGTTATCATCCATTAACACTTCAATTGCAAAATGATCATCGGTAGTTCTTGGATGTGGATTTCTTGCTTTTGAACCTGGAAAAGTTTTATTACGAATTAAATATGTAATTGCCATACAATGAGCTGCACATAAAACTGTAAATTCGAAAGTTACAGGAATAAATGCGGGTAAGTTTTGATACAAATCAAAACTCGGTTTACCGCCAATATTCATTGGCCAATCCATGATCATGAAATAGCCCATACCCAATAAAGCTAACATGGTGCCTGTAATACCAAACATAAATGCTACAATTGCTAATCTTGTCCATTTCATCCCAATAATTTTTTCAATACCATGTATTGGAAATGGAGAGTATGTAGTACTAATATTTACGCCATTATTTACTAAAACAGACGCTCCTTGCTTTAGAATATCGTCGTCATTGTACAGACCGTATATTTTTTTACCACCACTCATGATTAATTATTTTGATTGTTTTCGTTTTTATAATTATTCCCCGATGCTTTCAAAATAGACTTCAACTCATTTAATGCTAATATTGGAAAAGTTCGGGCATACAATAAAAATAAGGTAAAGAAAATACCTATTGTTCCTATGAAGATCCCAATATCTACAAAAGTAGGGTGAAACATGCTCCAGTTAGACGGAATATAATCTCTATGAAGTGACGTTACGATAATCACAAATCGTTCGAACCACATCCCAATATTCACAAATATTGATATCACAAACGAAGCCATTAAGCTTGTTCTAATCTTTTTAATCCAATATAATTGAGGGGTTATAACATTACATGTCATCATTGACCAGTACGCCCACCAATAAGGACCTGAGAATCTATTAATAAAGGCATACTGTTCATATTCAACACCCGAATACCATGAAATAAATAATTCGGTTAGATAAGCAACACCAACCATTGAACCTGTTATTATTATAACAATATTCATATATTCAATATGCTTTGGAGTAATATATGCCTGCATATTCACAACTTTCCTTGCAATTATCAAAAGCGTTTGAACCATTGCAAATCCTGAGAACACTGCCCCTGCAACAAAGTAAGGAGGAAATATAGTAGTATGCCAACCCGGTATAACCGAAGTAGCAAAATCCATAGATACAATCGAGTGAACCGAAAACACAAGAGGAGTAGCAAGACCGGCTAATACTAATGATACTTCTTCAAAACGAATCCATGCCTTTGCATCGCCAGTCCAGCCAAAAGCAAGAGTTCCATATATTTTCTTTGGAATTGCTCTTTTTGCCCTATCACGAATTGTTGCGAAATCAGGAATTAAACCAATATACCAGAAAACTAATGATACAGAAAAATATGTTGAAATTGCGAATACATCCCATAACAATGGAGAGTTAAAGTTTACCCACAAACTACCGTATTGATTTGGTAATGGAAGCACCCAATAAGCCATCCATATTCTACCCATGTGAATACCTGGAAAAAGAGCCGCCATAATTACGGCAAAAATCGTCATTGCTTCAGCGGACCTATTAATTGCCATCCTCCACTTTTGGCGGAACAACAATAGTACTGCCGAAATTAATGTACCAGCGTGACCGATACCAACCCACCATACAAAGTTTGTAATGTCCCAGGCCCACCCTACTGTTGTGTTCAGGCCCCAAACACCAATTCCTCGTCCAATGGTATACATTATACAGCCTAGCCCCCACAATGCTGCTATAGCAGAAATAGTAAAGGCTATGTACCACATCCTGTTCGCTTTTCCTTCCACAGGCGCGCAAACATCTTCGGTAATTTGGTGATACGTTTTATCACCTAAAATTAACGGTTGTCTTATTGCAGATTCTTTATGCATACTTATCTATTTATGCTGATTGTTCTGTGTTACTATTATATTCTGGAGTTGTAATATTTCTCACCTTGGTTTGGTAATAAATATTCGGTTTAACCCCTACTTCTTCTAACATATTATATGCTCTATCATCCTTAGCTAAGCTAGCGATCGTATGCTTATCATCATTAATGTCACCAAAAACAATTGCGTTTTCATTACAAGCTGATGAACAGGCGGTTTGTATTGCTTGGTTTTGAACTAGCTCTGAATTCTTTTTAGCTTCAAGTTTACCTGCTTGAATTCTTTGAACACACATACTACATTTTTCCATTACTCCTCTCGACCGAACAGTAACATCAGGATTCAGAACCATTCTCATTACTGAATCTTGAGATGGATTAAAATCAGCAAATTTTTCATCACCTACGTAGTTAAACCAGTTAAATCTTCTAACTTTAAATGGGCAGTTATTTGCACAATACCTCGTACCTACACATCTGTTGTAGGTCATTTGATTTAACCCTTCATTACTATGAGTTGTTGCAGCAACTGGACAAACCGTTTCACAAGGAGCATGATTGCAATGTTGACACATTAATGGTTGATGAACTACTTCAGGATACTTTGAAGGAATCTCCATTTCACTGTAGCTCTTTTCGCCGTCTTTTCTTTTCGGATCGTAATCACTAGAATAATATCTATCTATTCGCATCCAGCTCATTGTACGAGTTCTACGAACTTCATCTTTCCCGACAACTGGAACGTTATTTTCAGCATTACAGGCAGTAACGCAAGCACCACATCCCGTACATGCATTTAAATCAACAGATAAACCCCAACGATGCCCCTTGGCAATTGGATGTTCATTCCATAAATCTAACTCTGCGGTAGTTTTATCTAAACCAAATGCATCCTTTAAAAGGATTGTTGCATTATAGTTCTCTTTATTTCCTTTATTAAATGTTTCAATATCGGTTTCATTAACAATTTTTCTACCCATCATTGTGTGATGTGTTTGAGTAGATGCTATCGGGTATTTTTCACCTGTTTTTGTTACCGTAACTCCGCTAACATTAAACCCTATAGAATTATTGGTAAAGTTGGCCAAGGAGTAGGCGTTAGCACCAACGGAACGACCATCAACCATGCTATTACCATAACCTATTGCAACACCAACAGTTCCCACCCTTTGGCCAGGTATAGCAACAACAGGTAATGTTATTGTTTGACCATTAGATTCAATAGTTGCTAAATCAGCCGGAACTTCTTGTGCCGTTCTTATTTCGTACAAACCCTCCATATCAGCTGGATTCATCATAATATAGTTATCCCAAACCACTTTTGATACAGGATCAGGTAGTTCTTGTAGCCAAGGATTATCTGACTGAGCACCGTCTCCAATTGAATTAGAAGCATAAAGTGCCAATTCAAAATCACCAGAAGCTGTAACTTTAATGTTTTGAGCGGCAGTTGACGCATTATTAGCATAAGCCCATTCCCAACTTTCTGTCTTATCAGCTATAAATACGCCATCATGAACAACGGTATTCCAAAACTCATTGAAGTATGAATACTCGGTTTGTAAAGCAAATATTGAAGTCTCCCAATTTGCTTTTACAAAATCATAATAGTCTATTTCAACACCAGTCCATTTTAATAAACTTTGTTGCGCTTGTCTAGTATTGAAAATTGTTTTAATCGTAGGTTGCTGG
>CAJIZE010000016.1 GCA_905181855.1 uncultured Flavobacteriales bacterium | reverse complement strand
TTTTGTTACTCCATGAATGGTAAGTATTCCGCTTACTTCAACTTCATAAGTTCCATCTTTTTTAAAATTTTCTTCCGTAATAATATCACCATTAAATGACCCAGTTTTAAATTTTGCTGACTCCATATAATTTTCATTGAAATGCTCTTCCATTAACGATTTTTCGAAATTAAATTCAACGATCGGCACAATAAAGGCAAACTTTTTTGTTGCTAAATTTATTAGTCCTTGCGCCTTGCTGTTTGTTGCTTCAATGTTTTCAAGAGGAGCCTCACTGAAAAATAAAATTATTGATTTGTTAACCTTGTATAAATCTTGACTATACCCAGACAAGCAAAGGGCTAAAAGTAATAATGAAAATTTTATCTTTTTCATAATGATGAATTGGATGATTTGTTTAGTTTTCTAGAGCTCCATCTTGAAGCCAGCAATAAAGTAATTCGAGATCTTGATCAGGAAGAGGGCCCGTAGGGGGCATTTTTTTTTCGGTAAAAACTTGAGCGTTTACTAATCCTTGGTCTGCTTTGGCTTTAAATCCTTCAAAGTTGCTGAAGTCGCCTGCCGAAAATCCTGTTGAATGACAGCCTGCGCAATTAGCCTCAATAATGGGCTGAATATCTGTTTCGTAACTTACGGTTGTGTTGCAATCATATAAAGGTGGTGTATAAACATCTTTCGTGCAACTTAACGCAATAAAATTTAGCAAAGCAATTAAAATTGAAAGTTTCATTTTCATGCCATAAAAATAGTTTTTTTTAAAGAGCAGTTATTCCTAATTATTGTATTCCGAATTTTGAACAACCAATAGTTTGATAGGTTATTATATGACTATATATTTTTTCGATTATTTCATGATCCTAAGTGGGGTAAAATGAGACAACAAAAGTCCATCTCACTTCGTTCGATTTGTTCTTTTTTAATTAATACACTGAAGCTCGCTTCAAAGTGTATTAATTAAAAAAGAACAATGCTTTTACATTGAACTTTTGTTGTCGGGATGAGAGGATTCGAACCTCCGATCTCGCGCCCCCCAGACGCGCACTTTAACCGGACTAAGCTACATCCCGAGATATTAATTGCGAAAATAATTTTTATTCAACTATTTTAGCAATTGATAAGCAATATATGATATTAAATAGGCAAAGCCTGTCATGCTGACGAGTTGTATTAAAGGCCACTTCCAGCTCTTAGTTTCTCTTTGTACAATAGCCAATGTACTTAAACATTGCATCGCGAAAGCATAGAACAACAAAAGTGAAATTGAGGAGGCAACATTAAAACGAGATTTACCTGTCGCTGGGTCAATATCATTGTTCATTTTTTGTTTTATCGTTTCAACTTGGTCTCCATCATCATCAAGGCTGTAAATTGTTGCCATAGTTCCAACAAAAACTTCCCTAGCAGCGAAAGAAGTTATCAATGCAATGCCAACTTTCCAGTCATAACCCAAAGGTTTAATGGCAGGCTCAATAGTTTTGCCAATGGCTCCAATAAATGACTTCTCAAGGCGATAACTATTAATCCTTTTGTTTAGTTCATTTTCTGTGATATTTTGACCTTCATATTTGGCTGTCACAATCGTTTCTGCATGGTAATATTTATCGGTTGGTCCAAAGGCAGAAAGCAACCACAACAACACTGAAATAGCTAAGATTATTTTACCAGCTCCCATGATAAAAGCTTTTGTTTTTTCCCAAATGGTAAGACCAACATTTTGCCACCTTGGCATGCGGTAATCTGGTAGTTCCATTAGTAAGTAGGATTCATGCGATGAAGGAAGTATTTTTTTTACCCAAAAAGCTGCAACTAGCGATGTTACCGTGCCTATTAAATACATTAACATTAAAGACAGTGCTTGATAGCTAAAAATACCAAACAGAAACCCTCTAGGCACAATTAAAGCAATTAATATGGTGTAAACAGGAATACGTGCTGAACAAGTCATTAATGGAATGACTAAAATGGTAGTTAAACGTTCTTTCCAATTGCCTATTGACCGGGTACTCATAATGGCTGGAATGGCACAAGCGAAACCTGAAATTAGAGGGACAACACTTTTTCCATTTAATCCAAAAGGGCGAAGTAATTTATCCATTAAAAAAACCACTCTTGCCATGTACCCACTTTCTTCAAGCAGGGCAATAAAAAAGAACAGTAGTGCTATTTGTGGAATAAAAATTACAACACCCGCAATACCTGGTATTATTCCTTGACTTAGCAGTGATGTAACGAAGTTATCGGGGTAACTTTTTCCAATCCATGAACCTAAAGTCGAAAGCTGTAAATCGACCCAATCCATCGGACCAACTGACCAAGAAAAAATCGCTTGAAATACGAGTAATAAAACAACTGCAATACTAACATAACCGAACACATTGTGGAGCACAATTTTGTCCAGTTTTACTGAACGTTCTGACTCTATTTTTTTGGCAGATACAGTGCAGTTATCAATAACCGCATCTATTGCTTTATACCTTGCGACAATTTCTTCACAAATGGTTTGATTAATTTCAGTAGGGTAGTGTTTTTCTACATCTTCTAATTTCGTTTTCTTATCGTCTGATAGCTGATTACGAAGATGGTTTTGAACATACCAATGCCAAGCCAAATAGGTATTTTTAATACCAATAGCTTTGGTATATAATTGATACCGTTCACTGTCCTCTAATTGATTAAAAACATAGTCGCTTTTTTGAAATTCGTATCCATCAATTGTAGGCTCAATAAGTTCTTTTAAATCGTTAATGCCAAACCCTTTTCTTGCATCGGTTCCAACTACTTTAACTCCAACATTTTCCTCAAGTTGTTTAAGGTCAATATCAGCCCTATCTTTATCAAAAGCATCAATCATATTTACGATCAATATTGTAGGAATACCTAAGTCTTTGATTTGGCTGAAAACCAATAAATTTCTTCGAATATTTATAGCGTCTGAAACGACTAAAACTACATCAGGGTAATCAACATTTAGAGGGTTGCTAAGCATGTTTATAACAACCTCTTCATCTTTGCTTCGAGGGTATAAGCTATATGTGCCGGGTAAGTCAATTAACTTGACTTCTTGTTCAGATTTTGTTTTAAAAGAACCAATCTTTTTATCAATCGTAATACCAGGGTAATTCCCCACTTTTTGATTAAGACCAGTAAGCTGATTAAACAGTGAAGTTTTACCTGTGTTAGGGTTTCCAACTAGAACAGCCTTTATAGGTTTTATTGTGCTCAAATTGAAGTGATTTTAATGGTTTGAGCTTCTTTTCTTCGGAGCATTAATTTATATCCTGAAATGCGAACAATTATTGGATCTCCGAATGGTGCAACATTGGTGATTTCAATTTCCTTGCCCTCAATAATCCCCATTTCCATCAGCTTGCTCTGAATACTTGAATCACTAATTGAATTAATTAGGTAGGTAATGCCTTTTTTGGCTTGGTTTAGGGTTATCATTTAATCTTGCATTAGTGTTAATAATCCTACCCCAATGAAAATTACAGCAAGGAAATAACCCTCCCATTTATGGATCAGCTTCAGGTTTATTTTCTGTAAGGTTTTAAGGCCCACATAGGCCATAAGTACAATACCTAATACGCTTACAACAACATAAACAAGCGTTACACCAACAAGTGCATTAACTCCTTGAGTAGTTGCACCTAAAAAAAAAGGCAAAATTTCAATGCATGGAGAAAAGAGCATGGTCAAAAGAAGGTACCCGAACAGCCCTTTTTTTCCATTAGAAGTATGATGCTGATGGTTGTGCGGTTTGAATATAAAATAGACACCCAGCGCTAAAAACGTACCTCCAACAAAATAATGCATGTCGTGTAGGTTATCGTGTAGTAAGTTAGCACCTAAGTAATAGATTAAAAAACCTATTAATAATGTACTAAATACATGGGTAGTAGCCAAAGTTGCAGTATACATCAGCACCTTTTTTTGTTTCCAATTCTCTAGGTTTCCGAGCATCACAACAGGCAACCAATGTCCTGGGAAAATGCTGTGCATAATACTAACTAAAAAACTTCCTATTAACAGACTTTGCATAACTTAATTAAGTTTGCGAAAGTAGGTATTGGAAACTGTAGTTTAGTACCTATTATTCGGTAGATTATCGAACAACGTTTAATTTCTTTACTGTTGAAGAGCTACCTTGAAGTATTTCTACCAAATAGACTCCCGTTGCTAATTTACTTATGTCAATAGTACCAGTTTGGGCGTTCATTTTTTTAGATAGAACGACTTTTCCTTGCATTGTTGTTATTACTATTTGATTTGTATAGTACTCGCTTTCAAATGAAATTAAATCGTTTGCCGGATTTGGGAACAAACTAATTGTACTGTTTTTAATGTTTTCAGCAACACCTACGACCGAATAGACTTTAGTTAAAGTATCTGCACCACAATCGTTACTTGCAACTTGCATAACGTTGTAACTTTTACCACTCTGCGGGAAGGTTAATAAAACAGAATCGCCGGTAGAAAAGTAAATACTATCAACATACCAATCAACTTTGGTTGCATTTTGAGCATTTGAAACAAACCAATTTGATATTGGGCCACCTTCAGGTGTAATATTGAATATAAAAACAGCCATCGGATATTTATCAATATTTATTGTCTTAGTTTTTGAGTCAGAGCCAAAAGGATTTGATGTTGATATTTGAACTGATTGAGCTCCTGCATTGTTAAATAGAACTTTATGTGGTCCGGAACCATTTGCTGATGGTGGATCTGCATTAACACCAAAACCCCAAGTTACAGTTTGCTGGCTTCCAAATGAAGTATTATTAAACGTTACTGAATCATTTTCACAAGCAGGAGAATCGAAGCTAAAATCTGCAAAAGGGGCACTAAAATCGTGTATGTTAATATTGTCAAGATAAAGTGAATTACCTGAACCGTTAATGTTTACAAACGAGAGGGTAATAGACTGACCCAAGAACGGAGTTAGGTCTATCGTATCTGTTCTCCAATCGGAACCAGAAGAGGGGTTCCAGAGCAACGCTGATGCAGAATCAGTTTGTAAAGTTGACCCAAATAAATCGTATCCGCTGTTGTTGAGTTTTTTACCACAATCAGAATAAATATCTACCCTTAAGCCATCAGCATTTCCATTTGTATTACTTGCATAAGCTACATCAAAAGTTAAATAGGAAGTAGTAGATTTTGTTAAGTCTAAGAAAGGCAATTGCAAGCCATTTTCAGCACCAGCATTTATGTAATGAAAGTTGTTTAAAAAAGCCGTAATTGAAGTGTTTCCGTCTTTGCCAATCACACCACCTCTAAGTTGCCACGAATGTGATCCACCTTGATTGTCAACCACCCAACCAGCCGGAGGGAAAGAGGTATTATCAAAATCTTGGGAAAGAGGGGGATAGATTCCTCCGTCTACAAAAATTAAAGAATTCTTGTATTTGGTACTGTTTCCAAAAGTATTTGTTACGTCAAGTGCAATGTTGTAATAACCTTTTGCGGTAAAGTCAACTATTGGGTTAGTAGATGTGCTGTCGGTACCCGATAAATAAACAAAGGTATTAGGAGTAATCGCCCATTTCCATGATGATGGCCCATTAGTGCTTATATCGGTTAGTTGAACTGCAGTATTAACACAAGTAACATTTGCAGACGTTGAGAAATCCGCTAATGGAGCTTGGTTGATTGGGGCTATATTTATGTCATCTATCGAAATATCACCTTGAAAATCGCCCCCGGTAATTCCTTTTATTACAATCTGAATAGTTTGACCAGCAAACCCCGAAAGGTTAGCTGTTTGCTTATTCCATATATCACCTTTATCTCCTGTAATCGGTACAATGAAATTATCAATGTATTCACCTTGCTTAATAATGTCAACCCTTATTGAACCAATGTTGGAGCCAAATGTATGGTACCAAAATTCTAATTGAACAGGAGTGCCTAACGGAATATCGATACAAGGACTATAAAGCTTTGCTTCTCTAAAATTACATCCACCAGATGCTTCTAAATACAAATATTTGCCAGAGGTGTTGCCTAGTGTGTGATCTACACTAGGGCCTGTAATGCCTGAAGGAGTTGCACCTGAATTTGTACGCCAATCAATGTCATCAACATCCCCGTTTTGTCCATTGCTCCAGCCATTTCCAAGAATACAGCTTGTTGCTTCACAGTCAGTTGCAGTATTACAATTAGCGAATGATTCCATATCCTCAGATAAAGGAAGAGAAGAAAGGTTTCCAGCAACTACATTAAGACTGATATTAGAGGAATCGTTGTATAAGTTCCCGTCATTTAAAGTAGTCGTTACTACCTCAATGTTGTAATTACCTTGACTCGAAAAGTCTTCAAAAACAGAAAACAAATAAACTACAGAATCTCCCGGTTGAATTGGGCTGTTGTAATTTTCTGATACCACAGGACTTGAATTAATTTGGTATTGTAATGTTGCGGAATTCAATGTGTTTAAACCAGTATTTTTTATTACAACTGTTACTTGCCCAGCAGTATCGTTGATACATTCAGCCATTTGGCCGGTGGATGGATATTTAATTTTAGTAAGCTCTAAGTCAAGGTCTATAGGGCAATTAAATGTTGAACCATTATGGAAGTAAGCGATAGCTCTTTGACCTAAAGAATTGTTAATTTTTGTTTGAACACTTAACCATTGCTCGGTCGTGAAATTGTATCCCTTAAGGATACTGAAATTTTGAGAAGTTATTGCAACAGAATCCATATATCTGTTTCCCAACATTGTTACCTGATATTCATTGATGTTTGGAATAGTGTTCCATGAGAATTTCGCTGAATCAGGGCAAACCCAGACCATATTTATGTTTTGAGGAACAGCAGAAATAGTAAAAGGGTAATCACTTATATCAGCGTTAGATCCTCTTGTTAGCCGTATTATTGCTTTATCGGTAAAACTGCCAGCAACCGTCCAGTTATAAGAGTTGCTGTTTGATGGAATTGATGTCGAAATTGTTGTCCAGGTTCCACCGCTGTCAACTGAATATTCAAGACCAAATGGAGCTGAATCATCAACTGCATCCCATCTAAGAAGTTGTTGAGTGCCTGGTTCAAATTTTTCACCACCGTTAGGATAGGTTAAAGCCAATTGCTCATCACTATACTCATAAATAATAAAGAATCTTTGTGTTCCCATTGGAATACTTGTACCGTCAATTGTAATTGTATAATTTCCATCGGCTGGTTGATTTATAGTAATTTGTTCAGCGTTGTTTAAGGCATCGATACCTTGAATAGCATGTGAATTTAAAGAGGTTGTGTTTGGTGAATGATCTAAAACCCAAGGATTAAAGGATACAGATTTTGAATCCGTTAATGATAAATCAAGATTGTTTACTAATGCAGTGTTGGCGTTTTGAACACCTTCAAAATCGGTCCAATGAAGCATTACTTTAACTTCTTGAGTTCCTGGAGGAACATTAAGTGTAAACGTTTTTGAGTTTCCGTTGGTCAACGAGTCTATAATGAAGTTTGATTGTTCAATGGTTAGAGCTGCTTTGCGCGCATTAATTCTTCCATAACCATAAATAAAATCTGGACCTGGATTACCCAAATCGTCTGCGGTATTCATCAAAATAGCTTTCATTAAACCAGCATAAGGTTCTTCGTTTTGGTTCTCTTTATATGCTTGGTAGAGTTGAGCAAGGGTCCCTGAAACACCAGGACAAGACATGGACGTACCTGATTTTGATACATAACTATTCGGATTGGTAGTTGACATTACATTTGTTCCTACAGCTGAAACTTCAGGCTTAATTCTACCATCATGAGCTGGACCTCTACTACTTGAGCCACTGATGTTTTCGGAAGCCGTTAAATTTGCCACAGCAAGTACATTTTTGCCAACTTTAATTCCACCAGTTACATTTCCCCATTGGTTTCCTGCTCCATATCCACAATCACTCCCATTGCTGTTTCCAGCACTAAAAACATGAATCAGAGATTTATGAAGCCTCATACTTTGATCAACATCGCGCGCAGCAGCAGTATAGCCAGCGTTACAGCCATTTGAATAAGATGTTGAGGTTATTCTAATTGAATCTGAATAATAATCTTGAGGAGAATCATTTACTGCATCCCAAACAGTATAAACATGTAAAAAAGCACCTGGTGCCATACCTTGCATATAAGGGTCTAAATTACCTGCTCCCATAATAGTTCCAGCGACATGATCACCATGATCACCATCGTTTCCTGAAGTTCGAGATTGGTCTATTCTTCCTTTATAGTCTATGTGTGGGCCTATAATTCGATCATCTCCCATGGCAACGTTTACATGCGAACCATCATAATGTCTTAATGACTTGTGTTCTGAATTGATGTAAGTTGAGCGGTGGTCGGTTTTGCCAGGCAAGTTTTCTGCAACAGGAGGTGGCGGCAAAATAGCAGCAAAAGAGATTAATTCATTTGACAATAGTTGATCAATGTTTTTGATTTTTATCCCAACTTTTAAATTGTTCGGGTTGTGTTCGAAATCTGTGGGATAATAGCCCGCGTTAATTAAAGATGTCTTTAATTGTTGCTTCGTTTTATTTCTAAATGTATTAACTATTAACCAAACTTCATTTTCTGAAATTAGGGCATGTGCTGGGTATTCGTTTTTGGTTAGTTGAACAGATTTTTTATGTTTTGAACTGTAAACACTCCATTGATCTGCTGAGTAATTTTCAAGTTCAGCAAGGTTTTTTGGAATAGTACAGTAAACTAAATAATTACCATCAGGTATGTATTCTAAAAGCTCTATTCCAAAGTTTGATTTTAATATTGAAGCGTCTTTATTCGAAATGTTTTTAGTAACATGAACTATATAATAGTTGCTCTTGATTTGGTTTAGTTGCTGTACCTCAAATGAATGCTGATTGTGCCCAATGTTAATGCCTCCAAGTTTAATTTGACCGACGCCATTTAGTGAGTGTAAGAGACTGATAGTGAGAAGGTAAAGGGTTAGTTTTTTCATAATCATCAGATATAGGGAGCGTGAAGGTACAAAAGCAAATAGAATCACTATTTTCGCTTTTAGTTTCAAACAAGTAACACTTTTAGGTACATAAAGTTTATGATCACTATCATCTCACCAGCTAAATCGCTTAATTTTAATAATCCTGTAACTAACTATGGAGTTTCAACTCCACGTTTTATGGCTGATTCAAAAAGATTAATGGATAGTTTAAAAAAGAAATCGGTCAAGAAATTAAAAGAGATGATGGACATTAGTAATGATTTGGCATTAATGAATTTTGACCGAAATCAATTGTGGTTAGAAGATCAAAAGTTGAACGAAACCAATACAGCTTTATTTGCCTTTACCGGCGAAGTTTATAGAGGTATAGACGCAAAAAATATGAGTACACAATCAGTCGATTATACAAACGAGCATTTAAGAATTATTTCAGGTTTGTACGGGCTGTTAAAGCCATTGGATTTAATTCAACCTTACAGGTTAGAAATGGGCAGCTCATTAAAAACTACTCGTGGTAAAAATCTTTATGAGTTCTGGGGTAAAATATTAGTAACTAGTCTGTTGCAAGAGTTAGAGGAAGTTGGCGGTAAGGCAATAGTAAATTTAGCCTCAGCAGAATATTATAAGGTTCTTCAACCTAAGGCCATTAAAAAATCGATTGTGACACCGGTTTTTAAGGATTCTAAAAACGGTGTTTATAAATTAATATTTACTTATGCTAAAAAAGCTAGAGGGTTGATGACAAGGTTTATTATGGACAATAAAATTGAAGATCAAGAACACCTAAAAGCGTTTAACATTGATGGGTATTATTTTGATTCAACAACTTCAAATTCAAATGAGTTTGTGTTTTTGAGAGATCATTGAATTGACGTTTCAGATTTGTAATAATCCTGACAAAGGGTAAAATAATATTGTTAATTAAAAGCTATTCATGATACTTATTGACTCCAATAAATTGAAGGTTATAAAAAAACTATTGTTTGCTGCTTTAAACTCTATGTTTGTTTTTGAGGTTCAATCTGATGTGGTTCATGTTTCGTATCATCCAATTAGTCTATATTCTAACTGCCAATTTAACCAACTTAATCCGCAAGAAAATGATGACAGAACGAAGTATTATGGTGTTTTTGGGTCAACTCCAAGGTTAGTGATTCAAGAATTGTAAATCATTGAAAGAAAGACCAAAGCTTTTAATTGATATAGCGCATCCGAATCATCGCGAACAATTACACCGCGAAGCTCATAGGTTGTAAACTCAGAATTTATTTGGTTACAAATAGATCTACCGTGCTGTAATTTACAGCGGTAAAAATACCTAAGCCATTAAAAACATTGGTTATGGGCTCAGCTTGGGTTCGTGAATCTTGTTCGTAGGATTGGTAAAGATCCACATACTCCTGATTTACTTTATAAATTCTGATTTCGTGTCTTCCGAAATGTCTAAAATCTAAATCAGTGAAAACATATCTGCTTGCTTGCGTTGGAGATGTTTGAAAAAAGAAATCGCCAATTAAACCTAAAAATTCTGGGTAGATATTTTCTTTTACTTGTTCCACGTTTTCGGCCACTACAAAATAATATTCATTGTTTGGGTTAGCCCATTCAACTACAACACTATCAGGATCTGGGATTTCTGTGTTTCCACCCGTAAAAAGACTATCTAGTATGCTAAAAAGTTCAATTTTAAGGGTGTCTTTAGTGATGGTTGGTAAACTGGGTTTTGGAGGGCAAATGGTAAATGAACTAATTTCGAAACCAGCGTGATTTACATTTAATTGATACAATTCTCCTTCTTCAATTTTAAGATCAGCAAAGGGGTAGTGGTAGCTTCCTGTATCGCTGCTGTTGGTAAGCTCAAAAGTTTTGTTGTTCCAAGTAATGGACACTTCCGCGTCATTAATTGGCTTTGGTATTGTGTCTTCACCACCATAGGCTAAAAGCTTGGTTAAGTTAACGTCGTCAACCGTTTCGCCTGCGAATAATAAGGCTTCAACAACCACTTTGTCTGATTGATTAGGTGTTTGCTTGTTGCAACTTATTATTAGAACAATAAGAGCAAATAATGGCAGCTTTAATAATATGTCTTTGATCATCATTTAATCGTTAAACTTAAAAATAAATTTGGGACAAAACCTAAAAGTAAAACATCTGTCTCAACAATTTCTGGTTCAATTGGCATGAATGTTCCTGGGTCAAACTCTTGTAAAAAGTATCGTTTGTATTTGATGTTTTTACGGTTGTAGATATTAAAAAACGAAATACCTGCTCTTCCATCAACTGCTTTAATTTTTAAGTTGTAGGTGATTGATACATCTGCTCGATGATAGTTTGGCAAGCGCTGGGAGTTTTTATCTCCAAAGTGAATGAAATCGCGACTAGTGCCATCGAGCATTGTTAAAAAATATTGTCCAACTGGAGCAGTAAAAGGCTTGCCGGTAGCAAAAACAAAATTTCCTGCAATATCAAATTTTCCAAGTTTGTATGTTACTATCAATTTTATTTCGTGTCGCTGATCATGCAGGGCATAAAATTCTTTTCCTTGGTTAATTTCAGGAAAAGTGTGAATAACATCGGCTAAAGTATATGAAAGCCATCCCGTCAGGGCTCCAAATTTACGCTGTAAGAGAATATCTACCCCTCTAGCCACTCCTTTGCCTCTGAAGAAGAGATCGTCGAAATTTTCGTTTGTATCGTCAATTGAGCCGAAACGAGTTGAATACTCAACCAAGCCAGTCATCTTTTTTTGATAAGCTTCAATGTCAATTAACCAATCTTTGGTTTCATAAGCAGTTCCTAAAATGTAATGATGCGCCATACTCACAGGTAAAGTATTTCCATCGCTTAATAGCCAGAAATCGCGGCTGCTCCCAAAGATATTTTCCAGTATTACGCGGTTAACAAATTGACGGTAAATACCCCAAGCACCTTTAAGCCTGAATCGTTTTGAAACTTCATAATTGAAGCTGAAACGTGGTTCTAAATAAAATTGATTGGTTTTAGAATAAATGGTACCCCGCAAACCACCTTCAAAAACCCATTTATTAAGGGTCATTCTATCCTGTAAATAGAACGCGTACATGTTGCTTGATTCGAAACGGTCTTGGAGGTTAATTGTGTCGTCTAAAATGTTTAAATAACTGATTTGATTGTAGGTGTACCAAAGACCTCCTTTTAGCTCATTTTTATCGTTTAGTTGATAGGTTATGTCGTATCGAAAAGCGGCATCTTCAACTGTGTTTTTTTGTACCGTTTTGAATTGAAAAAGCAAGGTGTCATTTTGTGCCGAGTCAGAACCGTAAAAGCCATTGGTTAGCTCGTAATTACTAGAATACTTTGAATAAGACAATAAGGCTCTAGTATGCAATTTTGGTGTCCATTGGCGGGACCATTTTGTGGAATATCCGTTGTTGCCCCAATCTGTTAAATCGGTGGTTTTTAGCTTACCGAAATCACCAAAACTTTGTTCGTTAGAATTGTCTAATTTATCGAAAGAATTGAAGTAACTAAAAGTAATAACATCAAGGTCTGACGGGGTAAGAGTAATCTTGCCGTTTAGGTCGTAAAAATAGAAGTCAGGATTTACCGTGTTTACGCCTGCAAAACCAAAGCCTAAATCTTGCTCTTCTTCTGTAACATTATTGAATAATTTGGTATAGGTTGGGCTCTCAATAAAATCGGTAAAAGAACGCCTTCCTGCAATTAAAATTGAACCCATTTTTTTAGGTAATGGCGACTCAATTACCGCATTTAAACTAAGCATATTGGCATTAATTCCAACACTTGGTCTTTTGTTGTTTCCTTCTTTTGATGTAATGTCAACAACAGATGATAATCTACCACCAAATTCGGCCGGAAAACCGCCTTTGTAAAACTGAACATCTTTAATCGCGAAAGCGTTAAAGGGACTAAAAATTCCAAAGAAATGATCTACGTGGTACACATTTATTCCATCCAACAAAATAAGGTTTTGATCAGGCGTTCCACCACGTACATACAACCCTGCTGATGACTCAGAAGTGCCACTAACACCTGGCAGTAATTGCAACGACCTGAAAATATCCACTTCACCCAAACTTGGCAAATTCATGATTTGAGCTGGATTCAAACTAACTCTACTAACATCTTTACTTACCTGTATAGTTTGAGGACTTTCTTCACTTAATTCAAAGGTTCTAAGTTCAACACTTTTACTGCTTATTTCGATTGTTTTAAGCCCTTCAAAATCAGCCTTGGTAAGTTTCAGTTTGGTTACTCCATATCCGATGTAGCTTATAAGGATACTGGATGTATCACTTTTAATGTTTAATAAATTAAAGTAGCCATCAATATTGGTTGAAACTCCTTTTTTCGATTCTGCATTAACAACACTAACATAGGGTAAGGGTTCACCTGATTCGACATCAACAATACGTCCTGATAAATTTAATTGAGCTACACTAGCTTCGCTTAAAAGCAAGCTGGATAAAACAAGAAATAAAGTTCTCAAATGAATAATGTTGTAATTATGAACAAGACAAAGGTATTGTCCTTTTTGTTTAGAATGAAAATTTACATTTATCTTTACTTAATTATCGATAAGGCCATCTGCATGTTAATTTTGAGCCTTTATTTTTAAATGTAAAATACTATTTTTTTATATTTAGTAAGGAATATACAATCGTTTTACTACAAGTTAGCCTCTATGTAATCCAATACTTTTTTCATTAAATGGATTCGATCTTTACCACGCACATTGTGTGGATGACCAGGATAAACAAAATAGTCTAATTGAATGCCATTGTCAACGGCATGCTTTAGTAAATCTTCAGAATGCTGTGGTACAACCGTGTCGTCACCGGTATCATGAATAATTAAAAGCTTGCCTTCTAGGTTTTCAACTTTGTCAAGGTTTGATGAGGCAGCATACCCTTCAGGGTTAGATTCAGGTGTATCCATAAAACGCTCAGTATACATTACTTCGTAGTATTTCCAATCTTGAACGCCACCACCTGATACACCAACCTTAAATTTACCAGGTGTTTTAAGCATTAAACCGGTAGTCATAAAACCACCGTAGCTCCAGCCATGAACAGCAAAACGATTGGTGTCAACAAAAACCTGTTTTTTTAGATATTCCAATCCAGCTAACTGATCTTCAATTTCAATTTCACCAAGATTTCTAAACGTAATTTGCTCAAATTCTTTTCCCCTGTTCTCAGAACCTCTTCCGTCAACTGTAAATACTATGTAGCCTTTGTTAGCAAAATGGAGCATCCAGTGTGATGCTCCCGCCATGTATCTGTTTTGTAAAAGTTGCACGCCAGGACCGTTGTATACATAGACTAAAACTGGGTATTGTTTTGATTTTTTAAACTTGTGAGGCTTTATAATTCTTGCATTTAATAAGGCCCCTTTTCCGTTATCAAACTGAACCATTTCTATTGAGCCAGCTTGGTATTCCTTTAAAGGATCTTCAGCATTTAAAAGTGTTTTTATTACTTTTCCTGAGTAATCACAAACCTCATATAACGAAACTACTGAGTAGCTGGTTGTTCTTCTTAAAAAGTATTTTCCTGAAGGGGATGCCTTTGCAGTATGTGTCCCTTTTGTGTTAGAAACAATAGAACCTTTTCCTTTTAAATCTACCCATTTTACCGTTCTGCTTAATCCGTTTTCGGAAGTGGCTTGAACCAGTATTTTTTTGCCTTTTGAATCAAATGACGTTAAGTCGGTAATTAGTTCTTCACCGGTGGTTAATTGATTGATTAATTCGCCGTCTGTATTGTACAAATACAAGTGGTTGAACCCCTCTTTTTCACTTTGCCAAACAAACTGATTGTCTTTCTTAGGGTTGAAAACTATGGGGTGCAAAGGTTGAACATAATTCTTTTCTTTTTCCTCAAAAAGTGTTTTATCAAAACTTCCATCTGCTATATTGTACCTGTTTAATTTAACATGGTTTTGGTCACGATTTAATACCGCAACGTATATGAACTCTTCGTTTGGCCCCCAAGCAACATTGGTTAAATACTGTTCTTTAGGCTCACCAGTTTTTAAATATACCGTGGTTTTACTTTCAACATGGTAAACGCCAATCGTAACCTCTTCACTCTTCATTCCTGCCATTGGGTATTTTACCAAATTAACTGCTGCAGGTCTTTTTGATACATCAACAATTGGGTAGTCTGTTACCATGGTTTGATCGTTTCTGTAAAAGGCAATAAGGTTGCTGTTTGGCGACCAAAATATTCCATTCATTATTCCAAATTCGTATCGGTGAACCGCTTGCCCAAATACTATTTCTTTATTGGCTTCTGAAGTGATACGTTCGCCGGTGCTGTTACCATTTAAGTACAAGTTATTCTCAATGGTATAAGCAACAAGTTTGTTATTTGGTGCATATGTTTGGTTTTTTCCACTAGGGTCAAGGTCCATTACTTTCTCTGCCTTTTTAGTTTCAAAATTATAGAGGTATGCTTTGGTTTGTGTAGTTAAAAAGGCGGTATTTTCTCCGATTGGTTTTATTGCATAAAGCGATGACAGCGTATCGTCATCATCGTTTTTTATGGCTTGATTAATTTCTGAAAGAGTTATCAATCTTTTGTTTCCAAACAAGGGTGCTTCAGCTTTAAATAAAGTGTTCGATTCAGCATCTTTACCTGCCATTAAGAAATTGTCGGTTTCTGGTATCCAAGCAAAGTAGCCCAATCGCTCAGGAGCTAAAAATTTATAGGGTTCCATGATTGCATCCTCAAGGCTAATTTCTTTTAAGGATTGAGCTGATAAGCCGACACTGATAAACAAGAATAAAACAGTAGTTAATTTTTTCATAAAACCAATTTTCACAAACTTAAAAATTAAGAAATAGGCAAGAGGTATTTTGTAATAAAAGGGTTATGATAAAAACCGATAATAAACATAAAACAACGCAAATCCTGTAAGAAAAACCAAACCTACTTGAGCTAGCTTTTTCATTTTGGTTGATGGTAAATACTCTTCTTGTAAATCAGTTTTGAATATTACTTGATAGTTCAACCAAGCTAAAATCGGGGTGGTTAAAAAAGATAGCGTAGTCGCTAAATCAACCATATCTTCCATGTTTTTCATAAAGAACATAATGACCAAAAACGATCCAGCAGAAGTTGCAATTAGTATAGATGTGTATATTTTTTTGTTAAAGCGTTTGTTGTCGTACTTGGTGAAAAGCATTTTAAATGTAGGCCTAAGAACTCTAGGGAAAGCATCTAAACAAGTAATTGCCGTACTAAACATTGTTGTTAAAGCGGCAATCGAAATAATGTAAAACGACCAACTACCTAGGCTGTTGGTGTAAACTGATATTAATTGTTTTGAAAACCCAACAGCTGAGGTTGAAAGTTCAACACCTTGGTTGGACAGGACAAACGCACCAAGCGAAAGAAACATGATGGCCAAAGTTAAGGTGCCGAAGAATCCTATTTTGAAATCAAAAAGTGTTTCTTTAAGGTTGGCTTTTTTCTTTGTTTTTCTATTGTTGGCTACTGTCCAAACTGATTGCCAAACAGAGATATCAAGAGGAGCTGGCATCCATCCCATAAGGGCAATTAAAAAGAAAACGTTAGCTGAATCCGACCATGAAAATGCGCCAAAATAGTTGGTTTGGTTAAAGGCCCCAGTAACACTGGTTGCAAAAGCAGCAATAGTGGTAATTGATAAAATTAAGATGATGATTTTTATCAAATTATCAAGTAATGAGAACCGTCCTGTAAGAAGCAAAGCGGTACAAAACATCAAAATTATTGCGCTCCATTCTAACACTGATACTCCCAATTCGAAAAGGTTTTCTGCTAAGCCAGAAGTTACGGCTAATATGGCAGCCTCAATGGTAAACATGGTTGAAAGAGTGAGCAAACCAAACAAGATCAAAGCCCATTTTCCGAGTTTCTGATAACCATGTAAAATGCTTTTACCTGTTGCTGCCACGTAGCGTGAACCAAATTCAAAAAAAGGATATTTAATAAGGTGAGCAAGAAGTATTGCCCAAATTAAAGTAAAGCCAAACATGGCTCCTGCTCTGGTTGATTGTACTAAATGTGAAACACCAATAGCAGCCCCAGCATAAAGTAATCCGGGGCCAAGGTTTTTAAGTCGGTTCATACTAAATTATCAGCTCACTAAAGTAACTTTTTGGTTGAGAAAAGAATTTGGTGATTGGTTGAAAATTAAAACTTAACTGGTCTCTTCAGCATCTAGTAATTGCTTTTGATACAATTCGTGATAGCTACAATTAAGAGCTAATAATTCGTGATGGGTCCCTTGCTCAACAATTTGTCCTTCATCCAGAATTAAAATATGATCGCAGTGTTTCACTGAAGAAACCCTATGACTGATGATCAACGAAGTGCGGTTGTTCATTTGGTCCTTTAGTTCATTGATTATTTTTTCTTCAGTTTCAGTATCAACCGCCGAAAGTGAATCATCAAAGATTAGAATTTGAGGCTTTTTTATTATTGCCCGGGCAATTGAAATTCTTTGTTTTTGCCCTCCAGATAAGGTTATTCCTCGTTCTCCAACTTTCGTTTTATATCCGTCAGGAAAGTCAATGATGTTTTCATGAACTTGAGCCTTCATAGCAGCAGATTCAATATCGGCTTGCGATACATCTTCATCTTTAGAGCCAAAAGCAATGTTGTTAGCAATGTCGTCTGAAAATAAAAAGTCCTCTTGCGGAACGTAACCAATGTTATGTCGTAAGTCGTTAAGATTTAACTCTTTTATGTTCGTATTATCAATGAATAATTCGCCACCAGTAACATCATAAAGTCGACAAACTAAGTTAGCTAAAGTTGATTTTCCGCTACCCGTACGACCCATTATGGCCAATGATTTTCCTTGATCTAAACTAAAGTTTATTTTATCCAGAGCAACAATTCCGGAGTCTGGATAAACAAATGAAACATCTTTAAATTCTATTTTACCTTCAATCGATGATCTTGATTCATTGGTGTTCTTAATATCAGGATCAAGCATTAAAAATTCATTTATTCGCTCTTGCGATGCTGCAGCTCTTTGTACTAAGGAAGTAACCCAACCTAATGCCGCAACCGGCCAAGTAAGCATGTTTACGTAAATTACAAACTCAGCAATGTTGCCGGTAGATATTTCGCCGGCCATTGATAATTTGCCCCCTATATAAATTGTAATGATTGTGCTAAGACCAATTAACAACATCATGAGAGGGATGAAAATGGCATTCACTTTTACTAATCTTAATGACCTGTTTCGGTATTCTTCAAGTTCGGTTTCAAATTTTTGTTCGCGTTCAAAACCTTTAGTGTATGCCTTTATGACACGAATACCTGAAAACGCCTCTTGTACAAAATTTGAGAGATTGGAAAGTTGGTTTTGAACCCGCTCACTTTTTTTATTTATGATGTTACTCACAAAATAAATACTGATTGATAATATTGGTAAAGGGGTTAATACATAAAGAGTGAGTTTAACGTTTATTGAAAGCATTGCTACTATCACTAAAATGAATAAAATGATCATATTAATGGTGTACATAATAGCAGGGCCAAAGTACATTCTAACTCTGCTAACATCCTCACTAATTCGATTCATTAGATCACCAGTATTTTGTCTCTTATAAAACGATAAACCTAAGGCTTGATAGTGCTGATAAATTTCATTTTTAAGATCAAATTCAATGTATCTCGACATAACAATAATGGTTTGTCGAGTAAAGAATAAAAAGATGCCTTTTATAACTGAAACTACCAAGTACAGAAAACCTAAAAAGATGAATATGCCAGAAAGTGAAACACTTATTTTATAGCTTATTGGAGTATTTTTAAGAAGAGCATAGTCGTAAGTCTCTTTTGATTCAGATGAACTAAGCACGTTTTCAGCATAATCGATAGCTTCTCGAACCACTTGCGGAGCGTAAATGCCGAATAAGTTAGTTAGTATAAGAAACACAAAGCCAAGCAGTAACATCAACTTGTACTTTAGAAAATACTTATTTAAATATTGTAAAGATTTCATCTAATAAAAACAGGATTGGTATCCTGAAATAAGTCTATTTTTACCGCCTAATATTTTACGTTCTTTCCATGAACCACAGATTTAATTATTTATTTAGTCTATCAGTTGCCAAAAAGGAATGCAAAGGTATTATTCCATACCATCATTTAAATTTCATTATTAAATAATTATTGATGCTTAACAGAAGGTTTTTACGCGTAAAAGTATTGCAGGCACTTTATGCTTTTTTTCAAACATCTGATAACGATTTAACTGTTGTAGAAAAGAATTTATTTCAATCCATAAATAGACTTTACGATCTGTATCTTTATCGTATTTCATTGCTTCTTTCAATTTTGCAAGCAGCAAGGTTGAATATGGAGAAAAACAAAGCCAAAAAACTTCCATCCGAAGAAGATTTGAATCCTAATATGCGTTTTGTTGAAAACAAAGCATTGTTGATTTTAGATAATAATGCGGAACTTAAAAGTCTTCTTGAGAAGAAAAAAATTGATTGGTCGATGCATTTTGACGACATCAAAAAACTTTGGAGAAAAATTAAAGATAGCGATGAGTACGACCGCTATATGAACCAACCAGCCAATGATTTTAATATTGACAAAAAATTCTTAAATAGGCTTTACGAAACGTTTATTCAAGATGAAACATTATTTGAGCATTTACTGCACGAACAAAGTATCTATTGGTATACTGATATGGAAGTGGTAGATATAAATATTTCTAAAACTATCAATGGTTTTGATGATAGTATAAAGCCTTTTCATACCGTGGTGCTAGACTTGTACAAGGATGAGCAAGACGATAGAAAGTTTGTACAAGAATTGTTACGTAAGACCATCTTGTTTGAAGCTGAATACAACACTATAATTTCAGATAAAACCAAAAACTGGGAGTTAGATCGTATAGCCCTAATGGATATTATTATCATGAAGATGGGATTTTGTGAATTAGAACATTTTGAAAACATCCCTGTAAAGGTGACAATGAATGAATACATTGAGCTTTCTAAAAACTTTAGTACTCCTAAAAGTAAAAACTTCATCAATGGTATTTTAGATAAAGTAGTACAGGATTGGAAAGCAGAAAAAAGAATTCAAAAATCAGGTAGAGGATTGGTTGAGTAAGATTCTTAGCTACTTTCGCATTTTAATATAATAATCAATGAACAAGCTTTTAATAGTATCAATTTTAGCTCTTCTCTTTTTAGGAAGCTGCAGTTCGAACGACGGAGAAATCACTACTGATATTGTAAACAACCCTAACACTGCCGCCGAGCAAGTTGATCCAGAGAAATTGCCATCAATGACTTTTGATAACGAACTGTTTGAATTTGGTGAAATAACTCAAGGTGAAAGTGTAAGTTACTCTTACACATTTACCAACACAGGAAAAACTGATTTAATCATTACATCAGCTAAAGGTTCATGTGGTTGCACCGTTCCTGAATGGCCAAAGACTCCTATAAAACCAGGAGAAAAAAGCCAGATTGATGTGGTTTTTAACAGTGAAGGAAAAAAAGGACGTCAGCATAAAAAAGTTACTGTTTTAGCCAATACTCAGCCATCTACAAACGTCGTAGCATTATCAGGTGAAGTAATTGCGCCTGACACAAATTAAATAACAAACAAAAAAACAAAATCAGATGATTTATACTATTTTTCTTTTCTCTCAGCCCGGTGCTGAATCAAACCCAATAATGTCTTTTTTACCTTTAGTTCTTATAGGTGTTGTGTTTTATTTCTTTATGATAAGACCACAAGCTAAAAAAGCGAAAGAAACCAAAAAATTCAGATCAGCAATTGGTAAAGGAGATAAGGTAGTTACGATCGGCGGTATTCATGGTAAAATCGTTGAAACCAAAGAAACTAATGTTGTTATGGAAGTTGAAGGAGGCACCAAATTACGTGTTGAGAAATCAGCTCTTTCAATGGACTACTCAAGCGGAAATGATGATGTTACCCTAACACAAGGGAAATAAAATCAACCAACGTTTAGTAGTATTTTTTCTTCAGCCAAAAGGCAACTCTAACAAGTATTATTAGTGCAGGGACTTCCACCAATGGACCGATAACCCCTGCAAAAGCCTGACCTGAATTTAATCCAAAAACACTTATAGCAACAGCAATAGCTAATTCAAAGTTATTGCCTGAAGCAGTGAATGAAATTGAGGCGTTTTTAGCATAATCAGCTCCTAGCCATTTGCTCACAAAAAAGCTTAATAGGAACATTAATACAAAGTAGATTATCAGTGGAATTCCAATTCTAATTACATCAAACGGAATTTCAACAATTAATTCGCCTTTTAATGAAAACATCAATACAATAGTTGCCAATAGTGCAATTAACGTCATTGGTGAAATGGCAGGAATAAAGGTTTGTTGATACCATTCTTGGCCTTTAAATTTCACCAAAACTACTCTAGAAATAAAGCCAGCGAGGAAGGGTATGCCAAGATAAATAGCTACGCTTTCGGCTATTGTACGAATTGAAATATCTATCAATGCTCCGTCAAAACCAAATAATGGAGGTAGTTTGGTGATAAAGAGCCAAGCGTAAAAACTGTAACCAAATACTTGAAAAACACTGTTTATTGCAACCAACCCAGCGCCATATTCTGTGCTTCCTTCTGCTAAGTCATTCCATACCAATACCATGGCAATACAACGGGCCAAACCAATTAAGATAAGACCAACCATATATTCAGGGTAATCTTGTAAAAATATAAGGGCTAAAGCAAACATTAAAATTGGACCAATAATCCAATTCATTATCAATGAAATTGATAATATTTTAACGTTCTTAAACACCTTTGGTAAAAGTTTGTAATCAACTTTTGCTAACGGCGGATACATCATAAGTATTAATCCTATAGCGATGGGAATATTGGTTGAGCGAGTACTAAAAGTGTCAATTTGCACGGCTATTCCTGGAATAAAATAACCTAATCCAACACCTAAAGCCATCGCTAAAAAAATCCATAAAGTGAGATAACGCGATAGAAAGCCTAGTTTTTTAATGTCCATTTATTTTATTTTTACCTGTGAGAAAACATAAAACAACTCTGTAGCTATTTCTCGGCTTCTTTCATCGTATTTTTCAGATTCTAGAGGAGTATTGTCAAATGCTTTAGGGTCTTTGTACATTAACGGAATTCGTTGAGTTGACCCAGGAATAAAAGGACAATTATCATCTGCATGAGAACAAGTCATAACCGATGCAAAACCCTCAATGGGATTAACGTCATTGTTATAAAGTTTTGAAAACAAGGCAATCGTATTTGAGTCATCAAAGGCAACCTCGTAAACAGGGTTGATAGAGCCGTTTTTTTGAATTTTAAATCCAAATCTACTTAAGGACTTAATTGTTCTTTCGTTGCATTCTGTAACTTCAATCCCTCCCGAATATGACTTTGTTTTTACACCATAATAGTATGCGGCGACTTGAGTCCAAACCTGCGAAAATTGACTTCTTCTGGAATTGTGTGTGCAGATAAAGTTCAATTGAACAACCTCCATTTGAGAAGCATTTTTATCAATGTAATTTATCAACTCTTGGAGGATGAATTTTCTTTCTTGGCTGATGCTTTCAATTTTTAACGAGTCTATGAAAGCTTCTATTTTTTTATACATACTGATTGCGGGTGAATTATATTGCAATATTACGATAAAGAATATTTTTGGCAATAATCTTTAGGTAGAATTAACAATAGTTTATTGGTTGCTGTATCTTTGAAAATAGATGAAAGTTTACGGAATTACTGGTGGGATAGGAAGTGGTAAAACAACCATTTGTAAAGTTTTTGAAACTTTGAATGTTCCTATATTTTATGCTGATTTAGTTGGCAGAGAGATATTAAAAGAGGAAAGTATTATTGAGCAAATACAATTACTTTTTGGCAAGGAAATAATATTTAATGGAGCTATTGATAGAGCTAAATTGGCCCAGATTGTTTTTAACGATAAAGAAAAGTTAACTGTATTAAATTCTATCATTCATCCTGAAGTAGCTAAGCTATTTGAAGAATGGAGGTTGTCACAAAATGCGAATTATGGATTAAAAGAGGCAGCTATTCTTTTTGAATCTGGATCAAACAAACATTTAGATGGAGTGGTCTACATTTCGGCGCCAGAAAATATTAGAATTCAAAGGGTGGTTGATCGTGACAAAGTTTCGATTCAGTCGGTTCGGGATAGGATAAGTAACCAATGGCCTGAAGAACAAAAATTAGCATTAGCTAATTATAGAGTACTTAATGATAACAAATTAGCACTTACTCCTCAGATTTTAAAATTACATAAAGAGCTTACAAAATGATTATTCCAACAGCAGAACAAATCCGTTATTTGGATAATTACACGATTCAAAATCAGCCTATTTCATCCATTGACTTAATGGAGAAAGCGGCGAGTCAATTTGTTAATTATTTACTAGATAACCATCAATTAATTTCCACCTATCATACCTTCCTTGGAGAAGGTCAAATCAAAATAATATGTGGGGTTGGAAACAATGGTGGAGATGGCTTAGCAATTGCTCGAATGTTAATTAACAAAGGGTATCGCGTAAACGCCTATGAGATTGATTTTTCTCCTACAAAAAGTTCGGGTTATCTTGAAAACAAGGATAGGCTGGGGAACAAGATTGAAAGTTTAATTGAATGCACCTCAATAGATCAATTAGAGTTAACGGAAGATGATTTAGTAATAGATGCTATACTAGGCACAGGCTTATCGAGACCTACTGAAGCATTTGTAAAAGAAGTTATAAAGCATGTAAATAGATCAAATAGTAAAGTTATTAGTGTCGATATTCCATCAGGGCTATTTCCTGACGATAATTCACAGAACCCAATTGAAGGAATAATTCAAGCCGATTTAACGTTAACATTTCAATTTGTAAAACAGTCCTTTTTACAGTCAAATACAGGATGGCTGGCAGGTGGGTGGAAAGTACTTGATATTGGTTTACTTGAAAAAGGAATAGATCTATTAACAATACAAAGCCATTATGTTTCAGAGCATTTAATAAAGGCATTTTTAATGCCACGCGAGATATTTGCTCATAAAGGAATTTTTGGTCATGCTCTTATAATAGCTGGTAGTTTAGGTAAAATAGGTGCGGCACATTTAGCCGCAAAAGCGTGTATTAAATCAGGTGCTGGATTGGTTACAGTTCAAGGGCCAAAATGTGGTACTCAAATTATTCAAACATCAATTCCGGAGGTGATGTATCTTCAAAATAGTGGGGAGAATTACATAGAACCTTTTAAATTAAAAAGTAACTTCCAAGCTATTGGTATAGGGCCAGGATTGGGGCAAGAAAAATCAACGATTAATGCTCTTAAATTTTTAATTCAAGAAGTGGATGTTCCATTGACCTTAGACGCAGATGCACTTAATATTTTATCAAATAATCCGACATGGTTGGCTTTTCTAAAACCGGGTACAATTTTAACCCCGCATGTTGGTGAGTTCAAGAAATTATTGGGCATTAATGGCAAAGGTTGGAATAGTGATGAAGAGAAGCTCAAACTTCTTAAAGACTTTTGTTTTAAGCATCATTTAATAGTGGTCTTAAAAGGTGCGTTTACAGTGATTTGTTCGCCAAATGGAAACTTCTATTTTAATTCAACCGGAAATTCAGGTATGGCTACTGCAGGCAGCGGAGATAGTTTGTTGGGAATAATAACAGCATTTGTTGCGCAAGGTTACGAACCAATAAATGCTGCAGTTACAGGGGTTTATTTGCACGGATTAGCTGGCGATTTAGCATTGGAAGTTGAATCGGAAGAATCATTGATGTCTTCAGATATAATAAACCAACTTGGCAATGCGTTTAATGTGCTTCACCAATAAACTGTGCTTTGAAAAACAGCTCTTTTATTTTCTTTCTTTTTTTTATTTTTAGTAGCTCTTGCAACAAGCCAGAAGGCGTTCCAAAATGCATAGAGGACAACATCAGTGAATACAAAGCAAATGGTTGTTTAAAAATAGTTCCCGAATACCGCTTTCAAGGGGAGCTAGTTTACGTTTTTGAATCGTCTTACGAACTTTGCCAGATTGCAGATATGACTGCTGATGTTTACAATGAAAACTGTGAGTTGATTTGTTCACTTGGTGGGATTGCAGGTTTTGTTGATTGCAATGGAGATGATTTCTACGACAATGCGCATTTCGTCCGAAATGTTTGGGCTAAATAAAGTGCTTTAATTATTGATTGATACAAATGAATATCCTTTTTCAAAATATTAAGTTTGCCTTTCATGAAAATTAAATTTGGTATTGTAGGTTGTGGTCATATTGCTAAACGTCATGCAAAACATATTAGTCAAAATAAATTGGCAGAATTGGTGGCTGTTTATGACATCAATAACGAAAACGCTAAATCTTTGGCGTCTCATTTTAACAACGTAGCTGTTGCTAATAGCTTAGATGAGTTAATCTCAAATAAAGAAATTGATATTCTCAACATCTGCACTCCAAATGGAACTCATGCGAGCATTGCAATTGAAGCCTTGAAAGCAAAAAAACATGTGTTGGTTGAAAAACCAATGGCGTTGCATGTAGCTGATTGCGAACAAATGATTGAAGTAGCAAAAGCAAACAATAAATCTCTGTTTGTGGTGAAACAAAACCGTTTTAACCCGCCAGTTCAATGGGTTAAAAAAGTTGTGGAGAAAGGTTCTTTTGGTGAACTATTTCAGGTTTCGTTAAATTGTTTTTGGAACAGAAATGAAAACTACTACAATCAATCCAACTGGCGCGGCACAAAAGATAATGATGGTGGAATCTTATATACGCAGTTTAGCCACTTTATTGATATTCTGATGTATTTGTGTGGTGATGTTGAAGATGTAAAAGGATTCACCAATAATTTTAAACATAAGTATAATGAAATAGAGGATGCCGCGCATTTTGCCTTTAAATTAACCAATGGAGCAATTGGTTCGTTAGCGTGTACGGTAAACGCATTTGATAATAATTTAGAAGGAAGCATTACTTTGTTCTATGAACATGCTACCTTAAAAATAGGAGGGAAGTACCTTAATACTCTTGAGTTTTTAAAAGGTGAGAAGCCAGAGAAACTTCCAAGTATTTCAGCTACCGTTGCTAATGATTATGGGTCTTACGAAGGTTCAATGAGTAATCATGATAAAGTTATTGAAAATGTTGTTAAAGCTTTAAAAGGTGAAGAACCAATAATGACGTCGGCGGATGAAGGAGCCAAAGTTGTTGAAGCAATTGAAAAGTTTTATTCTTCAGTAAGATGAGAAGAATAGTATTTGCCACAAACAATGATCACAAGCTTTATGAGATTAAAAAAGCGTTAAACGAAAAGTTCGAGGTAGTGTCTTTGAAGGAGATAGGATTTAATTCTGAGATCCCTGAAGATTATGAAACTTTGCAAGAAAATGCTCACCAAAAAGCTGAAACCGTTTTAGACTTTTTAGGTGAAAAATTTAAAGGCCTTGTGTTTGCCGACGATACAGGTTTAGAGGTTGATGCATTAGATGGTCGCCCGGGTGTTTATAGTGCTCGGTATGCCGGTATAAATTGCTCTTTTCAGGATAATGTTGACAAAATGCTAGAGGAAATGACCGGAATTGAAAACCGAAATGCTCAGTTCAGAACAGTTATAGCTTTAGTTAATCATTCATCATCCAATTATTTTGAAGGAATTGTGAAAGGTGAGATTTTAAATTCATCTCAGGGAAATGAAGGATTCGGATACGATCCAATCTTTAGCCCCAATGGATTTAATGAAAGTTTTGCAGAAATGTCAATTGAGGCAAAAAATTTAATTTCTCATCGCGGTATGGCAGTACAAAAAGTAGTAGATTTTTTAATTCGGTAGCCCAATTACTGAAGCATCATAGCACACTCATTTTCAAAAAGCTCGGTTAAAGTTATGTCACTATAATTAGCCATTTTGGGAATAAGACTCGATTCTGTTAAACCCGGAACAGTATTTACTTCAATTAAATAAGGAGTATTATTTTGAATAATATAATCAGCTCTAATCATACCTCTGCATTGTAATATCTTATAAATTCTTTTGGTTAACTCACCAACCAATTTATACATATCATCTGAAATTCTCGCGGGGGTAATTTCTTGAGTTAAGCTATCGTGGTATTTTGCTTCATAATCGAAAAACTCATTTTCACAAACTATTTCAGTAACTCCAATGGATATAATTTCATTGTTAAAATTGATTACTCCGCAAGTAACTTCAGTGCCTTCTATAAATTCTTCAATTAAAATTTCATTATCTTCTTTAAAAGCTTTGCTAATAGCATTCTTTAAATCATGAACTTCAGTAACTTTTGAAATCCCTAAGCTTGATCCACCGGCATTTGGTTTTACAAAGCAAGGCAATCCTAAATGCTCAATAATAGCATCGTTATTTATTGTGTCGTTAATCGAAAAATTTAAGCCTTTGGCAGAAGAAATAGCATGCTGTTTCAAAAGATCATTACACAATTTTTTATTGAAGGTGATCCCAGAAGAAAAAACACTACTTGAGTTATAACGTATTCCTATCATGTCAAAATATCCCTGCAACAAACCGTCTTCACCTGGGGTTCCATGAATAGCAATAAATACACCTGCAAAAGATAGCTTAAAGCCATTTAGCATTACAGAGAAATCTGTTTTATTAACCTCTACATTCTGCTCTGACTCATTAATTAGAAACCAACCACTTTTTGTTATGCTTATTAAAAATGGCTCATAACTATGTCCTTTGAGGTGACTGTAAACCACTTTTCCACTCATTTCGGAAATCACATGTTCTCCTGAAAAGCCTCCACATACCACTGCGATGTTTTTATTCATAATTTTCACTAAGTGTAAAACCAAAATTAAATAACTGTAAACCTTAACAGGCTTACCTTTCAAAAAGATACTAACACATAAATTGTTATCTTTGCCGGCTTTATGAGGGTATGAATTTTATCAAATTTCTGTTTACTAAATATTTTCTGATAAACATTGCGATTTATGTTTCGTTAGTGGCGTTTGGTATATGGGGAGTTATGGCTTCAATAGATGATTATACGCTACATGGAAAGACAATCACTGTTCCTGATTTTAGAGGTTACCATACAACTGAACTTGATCAGTTTTTGGCGGATAAAGAATTAACTTACCTTATTGTAGATTCCATTTTTGAAGAAGGAGCATTAAAAGGAAGTATTATAGATCAAAAGCCTGAACCAGGTGTTCAAGTTAAACGAGGTCGAAAAATTTACATGACTGTAAATGCCAATTCGCCAAAGAAAATTGCTTTTCCCAGTTTAACAGATGTAACATTAAGGCAAGCAAATGCTCTTTTAGAGACTTATGGAATAATTATAGACTCATTAAAATATAAGCCTGACGAGTGCGTTAATTGCGTACTTGGAGCATTGATTGATACCGCCGAAGTAGAAGCTGGTCAAATGTTACCTGTTGGAACTAGAATAATTTTAATATTAGGTGGAGGTTTAAGCAGTGAATATATTTCTGTACCGATTTTAATAAATAAAAACTTGATTGAAATTAAAAAAATACTTCAAAAATTAGGGCTCAATATGGGTGCAATAAATTATGAAGATTGTGAGACGGCAATGGATACGATAAGCTCAAAAGTTTACCGGCAACTGCCGGATTATCAGAATCAAGCTAAAACTCAACTAGGGCAGTCAATTACTTTATTTTTTACCGGCAACTCGTCTAGAATTCCTGAAACAATAGTTGATTCAACAAATCACGATATTGAAGAACAATAAAGTTTTACTAGCACTTATATTTATTATCGGGAACACCTTTAGTGTTTTCGCGCAAGAACAATTGGCTCCTTTGATATTTGGGCAAAGTGAACAAGCTAAAAAGACAATAAAATCAAATCGATCAATTGATACTATCATATATTTAGTTGACACTCTGGATTTGCCATTTATAGATGACTTTTCGAAAAATAAAGTGCGCAGTTTGAGTGTTCCTAATCCTGATTTAATTGTTGATTCTGTTTCGGTTAAGTTTAGAGTTAACGGTGTTGCTGCGGATTCTTTTAAAATTAAATTAGACACAACCTATTCCTTTGTTTACGATAGTTCTTCTGGATTATTTAATCCTAATCCTAATAAAAGGGATACCGTAACTTTTTACAACATAGGCCAACCAAATACAAACTTATATGGCTGGCCCGCTAAAAGGTTTTACCAAGATCAATCAGGAATTTCAGTAGTCCACTTAGTGCCAGATTCTCAAGGAGTTAATACTGTTGATTCAATTCAACTTGTTTTAGATAGTCCTAATTATTTTTGGACCACAAATGGTGCTTTGTATAACAATTCATTGGCAATTAATCAACCTTCGTTTGGCATAATGAGTTTTGATGGCACCGATAAGGCTGGTGTTCCATACGATTTGGTTAGTTCTAATTCTTATGGAATTGCGGATATTTTAACATCCAAACCAATTCAGCTAGAGTATCCATCAACTGATTCTATATTTCTTAGTTTTTTCTATTTACCTGAAGGATTAGCGGAGCCACCAGAAGAAGAAGATTCGTTGGTTTTGCAATTTTATAGTCCGGAAACAAATAAGTGGAATTGGGTTTGGAGTACAAAAGGCATTACCAGTCCTGATTTTAAGGAAGTGTTTATTCAGGTTACTGATTCTATGTATCTTCAAAAAGGGTTTCAGTTTAGATTTTTTAATTACGCAACTTTATCTGGGAGCTTCGATATGTGGCATTTGGATTATATCCGACTTGGTAGATTTAGAAGAAATAATGATGCAATAGATGATTTAACGATAGTTAGTCCACCTCATTCTTACATAAAAGATTATACTTCAATGCCTTGGAGTCATTTCAAGAAAGACCCCATAAGTTATACTATTTTAGACTTTGAAGTAAATATGAAAAATTTATCGGAATACGGAAAACCGTTTACCAATTATTATAAGGTTTTTGATAGCACATCCGAGGTTTTTTCATCTACATCAGTAAGTCAAACTTGTGATGCTGACATCGCCGCTCAGCCAGGGTTACCCTTTAAAGTTTGTCACTTTTTAAATAGTTCTATCCAAAATAATTTCAGTTTCCCGACCACAGGAAAGCTAAACGAGGAAAGGGTTACTTTTTGGGTTTTAAATTCTACCAAAGCATCCCCTGATGTAAATATTGAAAACGATACTATTTCTACCAAACAAATATTTGATACTTATTACTCTTACGATGACGGCACAGCGGAACAGGCCTATTCAGTTAATGAGGCTGGTGCTATGGTGGCATATAAATTTAATTCGGTTAAAACAGATACCCTAGAAGCTGTGCTAATGAGCTTTCCAGATATGCTAGAAGATATGTCTGATAGGAGGTTTAAAATAATTGTTTGGACGGATTTGAATAGTGACCCGATATATGAAGGCGTATTGCGTGAGCCAAAAGTAAATGGTGTTCATGATTTTAATAGATACCCTCTAGCTGATCCAGTGGTGGTTTCAGGTGAATTTTATGTAGGGTGGCTGCAAACTTTACAAAAGAAAATGTACGTAGGCTTTGATTTGAACATTGACAATTCACAAAATATTTTCTATACGGTTAATAATGGGTCAGACTGGTTTAATACTTCATTTAAAGGATCGTTGCTAGTAAGACCTGATTTTGGACAAGCAAATGTTCCAAGCGCAGGTATTAAAGGTCTAGAAATTGTGGAAACGGAAATTGATAACATCTTTAATTTTTACCCCAATCCAGTACAATATTTTTTGACTATTGCAGCTATAGATATTGGTATTCATGAATACCAAATTTTTAACCTTCAGGGTAAATTAATTTTAAGCAATAGCTTTTCAACGTCAACTCAATTAAATATTGGAGATATAGCTCCAGGCGCATATTTATTGAAGGTAACAAATTCAAGTTCTGATTATACACAAAATGAAACCCTAATTGTAAGATGACCGAATATTCAGAGCAAGACGAAACTGATGAATCAGATGAGCTATTTGAACAGTATTCAATAGTTGTAGATCCTGGACAGGAACTTTTAAGAATCGATAGATTTTTAATGGATAGAGCCCCAAAGATTTCGAGAAGTAGGATTCAAAATTCAGCAAAAGCTGATTTACTGTTGGTTAATGAGCAACCAGTTAAGGCTAGTTATAAAGTCAAACCTGGAGATTCGATTAATTTAATGACTCCATTTGAAAAAAGGGAAGTAGAACTAACTCCTGAGAATATTCCTCTAAAAGTGCTTTATGAAGATGACCAGTTGGTAGTCATTAACAAACCTGCAGGTTTGGTTGTACATCCAGGCCATGGCAACTACTCAGGTACATTGGTGAATGCGTTGGTTTATCATTTTAAAAATTTGCCTTCAGCAAATGATGATTCTAGACCAGGTTTGGTACATAGATTGGATAAAAATACCACTGGTATTATGGTTATTGCTAAAACTGAGGAGGCTCTTACTCATTTGGCAAAACAGTTTTTTAACCGTACCACAAAACGTACATATAATGCATTGGTTTGGGGAGAACCAAATGAAGCAGGTACAATTACAGGAAATATTGGTCGTCATTTTAAAAACCGAAAAGTTATGGATGTTTTTCCAGATGCTGATTTTGGTAAACATGCGGTAACTCATTATAAAATTCTTGAGAAATTCCATTATGTAAGTCTACTTGAATGCAGGCTTGAAACAGGAAGAACTCATCAGATTAGAGCTCATTTTAAACATATTGGACACTCTTTGTTTGGAGATGTTGAGTATGGAGGAGATAAAGTTTTAAAGGGTACTACTTTTACAAAGTACAAGCAATTTGTTCAGAATTGTTTTAACCTCGTTCCTAGGCAAGCATTACATGCGAAATCACTTGGTTTCGAACATCCTACCACCGGAAAAGAAATGTTCTTTGAATCTGATTTACCAGATGATATGGTTGCCGTAATCGAAAAGTGGAGAGCTTATTCTACTTAAGTTCAGTAGCAATAAGATCTTTAATTAACGTCTTAAGCTCATTTCTTTTAACCTTGTTGGATTCAGTTTTAGGTAATTCATTTATTCGAATAAAACCTTTAGGAACCAAACCTTTAGGTACGTTAGTGAACTGGTTTTTAGTAGGGGGAACTTCTTTATTTGAAATAACAACAACAATTTTTTCTCCTAGAGTTTCATCAGGTACTGAACTAACACAAAAATCATTAGACATCGATTCTTCTATAGCTGTTTCTATTAATTCTGGTGAGCATTTAATACCACCAGAATTAATGATATTATCTGATCGGCCTAACCATTTAAAACTGGTCGTTGACTTTAAGGCTACATAATCGTTGGTTAAAATTGCTTTAGATAGGAAAGAATCTCCCTTGATAATTAAGCAGCCGTTTTTATGTTGGCTTAGGAAAATGGTATTCATCGATTGAAAAAATTGTTCACCAATTTTTCTTAA
The DNA here is from genome assembly GCA_905181855.1 of uncultured Flavobacteriales bacterium. Taxonomy (GTDB): domain Bacteria; phylum Bacteroidota; class Bacteroidia; order Flavobacteriales_G; family Salibacteraceae; genus JAAZVO01. The sequence continues at coordinate 3,925 of CAJIZE010000016.1, read as the reverse complement.
AGCTACATGAGTGTAAGTTTCTGTAGATCCATACGTTTCATATGCATTTACCTTTAAATCAATAAGTTTATTTTCTAAAGACAAGTTTAATTTTGAACCTCCAATAATGACATTATCAATTTTAGACAACGTTTTAGCACTTTCATCATCTTTTAGGATGCTGACTATTTGATGCGGTGTAAAGGCCGCAAAACTTAATTTTATTTTTTTAATATTTTTTAGAGGATTTATTGAAGGGAAGATAGAAACTAAAGTCCCTCCTGAAATCAAAGTTCTGATTACCATCAATTTACCTGCAATAAACGATAAAGGCAAGCATTGAAAAAGTATTGATGATTTAGATAAATTGAAAAACTCATTAGTTCTATTAGCACTTTTTATTAATTGAGTTTTTGGAGCGCTAATGGTTTTTGGAGGCCCAGTAGTGCCTGAGGTCTGGAGTTTTATATTGGGTTTATCGTTTTTCCATTCTATTAAAAAGGTTCTTAAAGCAGTGAACTCTGAAGTATCATTGACTTGATCAGATTTCAGAAATTCATCAAAGGATATTTTTTTTTCGCCTATGATTAAATAAGATCTTGATAGTCCCATGATTTGTTTTTATCTATCCAAAGTTTATCTTTTCTAATGGTTAGAGGTGAAGGTATATTGTTTGAGAAAACTTGACCTGTTCCTAAACCTTGAGGTAATTTAATATCTTTTAAAGAAATCCAATCTGCAATTGCATTGAGTCCAACATTTGATTCTAATGCTGAGGTTGCCCACCATTCAATACCTAATTTATTAGCTAAGTTGATCCAATCATCACATTCTTTTAATCCCCCTAATATACTAGGTTTAAGTATTATGTATTGAGGTTTTATTTGTTCTAGTAAATTTAGTTTGTATACGACATTAATCAATTCTTCATCTAAAGCAATTGGTATAGGAGAAGTCTCACACAAATTAGCCATCTGTTCAATTTGACTCTTTGCTATAGGTTGTTCTATCGAATGGATGTGGTATTTGGAAATTTCGGCAAGTTTATTGCCAGCTTCATTAGCACTAAAAGCACCATTAGCATCTAAACGTAATTCTAAATCTTGTTCGGTGAAATTTGACCGAATAGTTTTAAGAAGGCTTAATTCTTCATGAAAATTTAGGGCACCTATTTTAAGCTTTAAACAACGAAACCCATTATTGAGTTTTTCTTTTATTCTTGAAAGCATTTCGGTTTGCGATCCCATCCAAATTAGCCCATTTATCGTAATTCCTTTTTTACCTTCCTTAAACTTGGTAATAACGTTGTTTTTAGTTTCGTTTAAATTTTTTAAAGCCGTTTCGTAACCAAATTTTAACGAGGGAAAACCATTAAAAAAACTATCATCAATTGCAGTAGCATCATTAATTATAGAACACAAACGTTTTAACTTTTCCTCTAAAATAAGAATGTTATCATCAATACTTAAACCTGGAATAATTGATATTTCTCCAATTCCAATATGTTGGTCTTTTTTTAGGATTAGAAAGAAAGATGGTTTGAAATGTAAAACTCCCCTTGATGTTGCTCCAGGGAAATTGAACTTTAATAGACGAGAAGAATAGTTTGCTTTCAAGTTACAAGAAAAATTGTTAGGCTTAATCCAAGTGACAAAACAAATGTCGACAATGCTATTTTCTTTAGTTCTGAATCTAATTCTTGATGTTGTTTAAAATGTAAAGTTCTATTAATATTACTAAATAGGGGAAGTAGAGTTATTAGATATAGAAAGTGTTCCCAGCTGTTAAATTTAAAGTATGAGAAAGCTATCATGCTTATTATTGCTGTAGATATAAGAAATATTTGGTATTTCTTTGTACCATTTACTCCAAGTATTACAGCAAAAGTTCGTTTATGAGATAATTTATCTTGATGGAGGTCTCTCAAGTTATTCATGTTTAATACCGAGACAGATAAAGCGCCAATTGCCAAGGCAGGAAATGCTACCAAAAAGTTAATTGATTTGGTTTGTAAGAAATAGGAGCCAAGAACCCCAACTATTCCAAAAAAAATAAATACAAAAAGGTCTCCAAGAGCTTTATAGCCGTATGGATTTTTACCCATTGTATATTTAATGGCTGCAACTATTGATAAAACACCTAAAATGAAAAATAGTATAAGTTCTAATATGTAGGAGTTACCAAAACTCACAATTAAGAGTATAATTCCGGTTAGCAAGGAAAGTAAAACGAATAATTGAATCGCCTTTTTCATTGATGATATGCTTATAGAACCTGTTTGCACAGATCGCTTAGGCCCAATTCTATTGTCATTGTCAGTTCCTTTTAAACTATCACCAAGATCATTGGCAAGGTTTGATAAAATTTGTAGGAATAGGGTGGTTAATAATGAAAGAGCAAGGATGTTCCATGAAAATGTGTCTAAAGAAAAAGCAAGGAAATTCCCAGTTATTATACATGATAAGGAAAGAGGTAAAGTCCTTAACCTGAAAGCCTTAATCCAATTAATAACCATACTGTTAGAATGAAAAAAGGGTATTTAAATTAATAAATACCCTTTTAAGAAAAATTAGTGATATTTATTTTGTAATTGTAATTCTTTCTTCGATTACAGTATTGTTTCCTTTTACCGAAACGAAATAAACTCCATCAGATAAATTTGAATTATCAATTAGTAAAAAGTTAAGTCCATTATTAATTTTTCTATTTGAAGAATAAACTTTATTTCCAATTACATCAACAACTGTAATTTCTACTGATTCAGATATTAATGATGTTAACTGTATATTAAAGCTTCCAGACGATGGATTAGGATAAACGGAATAAACTGAAGTATTCAATTCGTCAATTCCAACGGCTTCATGTCTAATAAACTTAACCGTATTTTGCGCGGTAGCAAATTGTTCTGAGCCCAATGCACCTGTTTTTACAATCCATTTCATACTTAATTGTTCATCTAAACCAATACTATTTTGAACAAATAAATTGTCGATATCAGTAAAAGGAATCACTATAGAATTTAGTTTACCTGAGTTATCGGATAGTCTAGTAATTTGGGGATTAGAAAAATTACCTGTTGACAAATCAAGCATCCAAGTATAATCAAGCAAGTTGAAATTTCCTTGATAATCGGCGTTTTCCCATGAGAAAGTTAATGTTTGAGCAGTAGCTTCAGGAATTGTAATAATAGTTCCATCAACTGGACCAACCAATCCAAAAGGGACAGTTAACCCACCTCTTACAAGTTTTATTGAATATATGTCAGAAGATAATACTTGATCGGTTCCTTCAGAAGCCCTGACACTCCAGTCTAATGCGATAGAATCACCAACATTTAAACCTAGGCTGTTTAATAAATTATCAATAGATGAAAAAGGTAAATCAAGATTATTATCTGTACCCATATTGTTTGATAGAACATCAACCAACTCAGGTGAAAAATCTCCACCAGGTAAATCAATAACCCATTTGTAAGTGTAGTTCCCGTTACCGGCAGATAGCCAATCAATGGAAACAAGCGTGGTAGCATCTCCTTGAACAACTACTCGGGCGTTGTTAGAAGGGTTATTTAAGGTAAAAGGCTTTATAACAGAACCTCGTATTAGATTAATTTCAAAAGGTCCATTTTCAGAATATCCAAATCCTGCTGCATTAGAAGCTTTAATATCCCAAATAGCTTTAAGTGTATCACCGATTTGAATGCCTTGAGCAATTAAAGTGTTTTCGAAATTAATATAACCAGCAGATAATAATGTATCCAAACCTCCATTAGCTGAGGCATATGATGCAATAGGATTAGAGAAATTGCCTCCAATAAAATCTAATACAAAATCATATGAAATATTTGATCCACCCGCGTTTTTCCATTCAGCATTAAGTCTTCTTGCGGATGATCCAGATAAATAAACATCAGAACTAGGAGCAGGGCTTATTAATTCAAATGGAT
>CAJIZE010000015.1 GCA_905181855.1 uncultured Flavobacteriales bacterium | reverse complement strand
AGTTTCAGTTACCTCACCTACAGGTAAAAACGCTGAAAAATTCGAACGATTAGTAGTGTTAAAATAGTCGCTTATTTCTGTTTAAATTTTATTATCATTTTTTTTTCAATCCAATAGTAATTAAATAAATAGTTCAAAAATTTTTAGTGTTATATGAGGTCAGTGTCAAACTTGGATTTATTTAATTTTAAAGGACAATAGGTATAAAATAAACACGTTAAAGTCGGAAATCATTTTGATTATATTTGCTACCTTAATAAAGAATTTAATGAACAGGTTATCGAAAATTACATATTTAGTTGCTTTAATTTTTTACTTCACAAGCGCTGTAAATGCTCAAACCATTAATAGTTCAGGTAGCAACTTGGCGGGTCAAGAAAGTGATTTCTCTAATCTTGATTTGAATACAATTACCACTGCGGTTCCTTTTTTGTTAATCGCACCAGATGCTAGAGGTGGTGCAATGGGAGATATTGGTGTTGCAACTTCACCTGACGCTAATTCAATTCATTGGAATCCTGCTAAACTTGCTTTCTCTGAAAAAGATATGGGCGTTTCGATGGCATATACTCCATGGTTAAGAAACTTGGTAGGTGACATAAGCCTGTCCTATCTGTCATTTTTTAAGAAAATAGATGATAAACAAGCATTTGCAACATCGTTAAGGTATTTTTCATTGGGGGATATTAATTTTACTGATGAATTTGGTCAACAAACCCGTCAATTTAATCCAAATGAATTTGCTTTAGATGGAGCATACTCAATCAAACTCGCGGAAAACTTTTCAGGGGGTGTTGCTTTTAGATACATTTATTCAAATTTAACTGGTGGAGTAAATGTATCAGGAGCTGACACTAAACCGGGTCAATCTTTGGCTTTTGATTTATCAGGATACTACCAAAATGATAAAATGAAGTTAGGGGAGAAAAATTTAACACTGGCGCATGGTATTAATATTTCAAATGTTGGTGCAAAAATGTCATATTCAAATACATCCAAAAGAGATTTTATTCCTGTTAACTTAAGGTTAGGAACAAGAGCAACAATGGAAATCGATAAATACAATACCTTTTCTTTATCTTTCGATTTGAACAAGTTGCTTGTGCCAACGCCCGCTGTTTATCAAAGAGATTCAAATAACTTACCAGTTTTGGGAGCTGACCAAAGCTATTTAATTGGCGCAGGTAGCGACCCTGATCGTGGACTTGCTAACGGAATATTCGGGTCTTTTTCTGATGCTCCTGGTATTATACTAAGAGATGAAGATAATGATCCTGTAACCAATGCTGATGGAACGTATCAAGTAGAGTCAGGTAGTGTATTTAAAGAAGAGTTAAGGGAGGTTAATTTTGGTATTGGCGCTGAGTATTGGTATGATAATCAATTTGCTGTTAGAGCAGGTTTTTTCAACGAACATGCTACAAAAGGAAACAGAAAGTATTTCACTTTGGGGGCAGGCTTAAGATACAATGTGATAGGAATTGATTTAACGTATTTAATACCCGCATACTTTAATTCAAATGGTCAAGTTCAACAAACTTCACCGTTACAAAACACCTTGCGTTTCACTCTTACTTTTGATTTTGATGCATTCAATGCGCAAAATGTAGATGCGGGTTCTTGATGAAAATAAGAGTAGGTTACGGAATTGATGTTCACCAACTTGCAGAAGGTGAAACTTTGTTCATAGGTGGAGTGAAATTCGATTATCATTTGGGAACCGTAGGGCATTCGGATGCCGATGTATTACTACACGCAATATCAGATGCAATTTTGGGAGCAGCAGGACTTAGAGATATTGGGTACCATTTTCCCGATACGTCCGGAGAATACAAAAACATCGATAGTAAAATACTATTAAAGCGCGTTATTTCTTTAATCGAAGAAAACAATTGGCGTGTTGAAAATGTAGACGCTACAGTGGTTCTTGAACAACCAAAAGTCAACTCTCGTATCCATGAAATTAAAGATGTACTTTCGACCATATTAAAGGTCACAAAAGATGCTGTAGGAATAAAGGCAACGACGTCAGAAAAACTGGGCTATGTTGGCGCCGAAAAAGGAATTCAAGCACATGCCGTGGCCCTTCTAATTAAAGACGAATGAAAGATCTTCAGCAAACTACTTCCTTAAAATGGTTTGAATCAGAACAAGAATTACAAGAACATGACTTGGAATTATATGTTGCTGCAAAGAACGCTGCGAACAAGGCTTATGCTGCCTATAGCGGCTTTCATGTTGGATGTGCTCTTAGGTTGGATGATAATTCCATTTTTATTGGTAACAATCAAGAGAATATCGCTTTCCCATCTGGTCTTTGTGCCGAACGTGTTGCACTTTTTGCGGCAAAAGCAAATCATCCTGATAAAAGCATCAAATCAATAGCGATTTACGCTTACAGTGAGCATGCCAAACATGCCGGAGTAGTGAGTCCTTGCGGTGGTTGCAGGCAAGTTATGATTGAGTATGAACAAAACAATCCACATCCAATACCAGTGTTTATGCCTGGCCCAAATCATACCATTTATATGGTTGATTCTGTTGCAGCTTTGCTTCCTTTTTTCTTTGAGTCGAAGGCAGTAAAAAAGCAATCCTAGTTTATTTTTATGAACTTCGTTCATTTGTACTAATTTTGTCAATCTTTTAAAATAAAAACAAGACTATGGCAACAGCTACAGCTAAAAAAAACACGTCAATAGAATTCACAAAAGAGCAATACCTTTTTTGGTATGAGAAAATGCTTTTAATGAGAAAGTTTGAAGAGAAAACAGGGCAATTGTATACAATGCAGAAGTTTGGCGGATTTTGTCATTTATATATTGGCCAAGAGGCTGTAGTCGCTGGCACCGTAACTGCAACCCAAAAAGGAGACAAACACATTACAGCTTACAGAGATCATGCTCATCCTATTGGTTTAGGAATGGATCCAAAATTTATTATGGCTGAGCTTTACGGTAAATCTACCGGTTGTTCAAAAGGTAAAGGAGGCTCAATGCATATGTTTGATAAAGAATTGAACATGATGGGTGGTCACGGAATTGTTGGTGGTCAAATTGCCTTGGGAGCAGGAATTGCTTTTGCTGAAAGATACAATGAAACTGATAACGTTTGTATTTGCTCAATGGGTGATGGAGCCGTAAGGCAAGGTATATTGCACGAAACCTTCAATATGGCAATGATCTGGAAACTTCCTGTAGTTTTTATTATAGAAAACAACAACTATGCAATGGGAACATCAGTTGACAGAACAACCAACATGACTGATTTGTCAACATTAGGATTGTCTTATGGAATGCCATCAGAATCAGTCGATGGTATGCATTGCGAAACTGTGCACGATGCGATAGCTAAAGCTTGCCAAAGAGCAAGAAAAGGTGAAGGCCCTACATTACTTGATATCAGGACGTATCGTTATAAAGGACACTCAATGAGTGATCCTCAAAAATATCGAACGAAAGATGAACTAAATGAATTCAAGTCACAAGATCCAATTAAGAATGTTTTTAATACCATTACAAAAAAGAAATACGCTACAGAGCAAGAACTAAAAGCAATTCAAGATAAAGTGAAAACACAAGTAGAGGAATCAGTAAAATTTGCTGAAGAATCACCATTGCCTGATGCATCTGAGCTTTACAAAGATGTTTACACGCAGGAGGATTATCCTTACGTGATGAATTAATTAATACACTTATTAAAATATAAATATACAATGGCCGAAGTAGTTAGAATGCCTAAATTAAGTGATACAATGACCGAAGGGGTTGTTGCTGAATGGCATAAGAAAATTGGTGATGATGTAGAATCAGGTGAAGTGTTAGCTGAAATTGAGACAGATAAAGCAACCATGGAGTTTGAGTCGTTTCTTGATGGAGTTTTGCTTTACATAGGAATAGAAAAAGGTCAAACAGCACCGGTTGATGCCGTCTTAGCTATTTTAGGCCAAAAAGGAGAAGATATTTCTGCTTTATTAGCTGAAGTGGCTAGCGAACCTGTGGGTGAATCTGCTTCTTCCGAACCTAAAGTTGACCCACCCCAGCTATCTGTAGCTCCAGTTGCTGCTCCTTCAGCAGCGCCGGCCCCCATTCCAGTTTCTGTTAGTCAACCATCAGACAATGGAAGATTAAAGGCCTCGCCTTTAGCAAAAGCTTTAGCCGCTGATAAAGGAATTGATATTCAGCAAATTGCTGGCTCAGGCAACGGAGGAAGAATTGTAAAAAGAGATATTGATAATTTTACTCTGGCAGCGGCTGCTCAAACATCAGTTGCAGCTGGTGTTGAAAATTATACCGAAGAGCCAGTTTCTCAAATGAGAAAAGTAATTGCATCACGCTTAAGCGAAAGTAAGTTTACGGCACCTCATTTTTACCTTACCATGGATATTGATATGGACAATTCGATGGCAGCTCGTAAACAAATTAATGCTGCAGGCGATGTTAAAATATCATTTAATGATTTTGTTGTTAAAGCAGCAGCAAACGCTTTAAAAAGAAACCCAAAGGTTAACTCAGCTTGGATGGGCGATAAAATCAGATACAACAACCACATACATATTGGTATTGCCGTGGCAGTACCTGATGGATTATTGGTTCCTGTTGTTCGATTTGCTGACACTAAAGGATTGGCTGAAATCGGCGCCGAAGTGAAAGACCTTGCCGGAAAAGCAAAAGCTAAAAAATTGCAACCAAACGAGTGGGAAGGAAATACATTTACTATTTCTAACCTTGGGATGTATGGTATAGAGGCGTTTACGGCTATCGTAAATCCACCAGATGCTTGTATTCTTGCTGTTGGAGGTATCAAACAAATTCCTGTGGTCAAAAACGGACAAGTTGTGCCGGGTAATGTTATGAAGGTAACTTTATCATGCGATCATAGAGTAGTTGATGGTGCAACAGGTTCTGAGTTTTTGCTTGACTTAAAAGCTAATTTAGAAAACCCAGTTAGAATGTTGGTTTAAGAATTACAACGAATTTTAAACTTAAAACCTGAGCATTTTGTTCAGGCTTTTTTCGTTTATATTGCTTTGTGCGATAACTTTATAACCAAGTTTCGTTTTCAATCTTTCTGCTAAGTACTCTTGTTCTGTTAATCCAGGGGTAGCAATAAATATTACGCGATCTTTAATTTCAAACAAATCCATAATAGAAGAATATCCACTTCTGGTAATTATAAATTTGGAGTCATTAATTAATTCAATTAGCTTTTTCGAATTCACTGTTTGTGATGAACCGGATTCTCCAACGATTATAATTTTTAAACCTGAAACGGCTTTTGATACCAAGGTTTTTAATTTGCTCCTTTGAGGTTCCGGCCCCGATAAAATAAGTAATACGTCATTTTGTCTTTCTATCTCGTTGCTGAATTCAGAAGGTTCTAAGTGGCTTTTAATACCGATGAAATTGGTTTTTAGTTTCAATGATTCTGGTACAACTGAAAGGGCTCCGCTTAGGTTAATCGTTTCATTATCAGGAATCCAAACCTCATCAAAACAATTCAGCCACAGGTGAATTTGTCTTTTGAATTGCTTGTTTAATACTGGAAAAATTGGATTAATTTGGTGCGTTATAATTACTGACTTAACGTTTGAATTGTAAAAGCCATAGCGATTATCAGAAACAATCAACTCTGGCTGATGCTTTTCAATTAGTGCCTTTAAATCCTTTTTTTCTGATTGAATGGATTTTATTATTTTCGGTATTTGGAATCCTAATTTCAACGTTTGCGCAGAATCAATATTTGAATAGTTGATGTCCAGGCCTGATATTTTTTCAGATTTTAAATCAGAAAAATTAGATTGTAAAAACCGCAAAGATTCCCCATTGCCAACAATGATAATTTCAAAACCATCTTGAACTAAGTCGTTGATGATAGGAATACACCTTGAAGCATGCCCAAGGCCCCAATTTAAAGGAGAGATTAATACAGTTTTTGTTTTCAATAATTTTATACTGATGATCTGGTTAATTCACACCAAAATGATTTACCACAAACTCTTTTAGTCAATCAAAAGTAGCTAAATTTGCTACCCAATTTTATCATGATTAATGGCGAAAAAGAAGTTAATACGGTTTAAACAAATTGAGGAATTTCCTCATGTAGCTGAACCAGCATTTGACGAAATTTTAGGTAAGGATTACAATCTTAAAGGCAATTGGGCGAAAAGCTTTTTTGGTAATTCACATCCAATTGTTTTAGAATTAGCATGTGGAAAAGGGGAATATACGGTTGCTTTGGCTAAGGCATTCCCTAACATTAATTTTCTTGGATTAGATATTAAAGGTTCTCGTATTTGGTATGGAGCCCAACAGGCCATTGATGAAAACATTCCAAATGCTAAATTTTTAAGAACCAGAATTGATCTAATTGAAAGTTTTTTCGGTGAAAATGAAATTGATGAAATTTGGATAACCTTTCCTGATCCTCAACCTCAAGAAAGCAGAGAAAAGAAACGTCTAACAAGTGATAGGTTTTTGAATCGATATCGACAGTTTTTAAAACCGAATGGAGCTGTAAACTTAAAACACGATAGCGACTCATTTTATCAATATACCCTAGAGCAAATTGGCAAACATGGCTTTAAACTTCATCATCGGTTCGATGATGTATATAATCAGATTGATGAAATTCCTGAAAAGTATGCAACCGTGTATAAAGTTCAAACGCATTACGAAAAGTTGTTTGCCGCCAAAGGGCATGTTATTAAATTTGTTAGTTTTTCAATATGAAAAAAGGTGAAGAGTTTTTTGAAATGGTATGGCAAGTGGTTGAGCTTATCCCGAAAGGTCGAGCAACCAGTTATGGTGCAATTGCAAAATATTTGGGTGCTGCAAAATCAGCAAGAGTGGTCGGGTGGGCCATGAATGCTTCTCACACTTCGTTAAAACAAGTTCCGGCACACCGAGTTGTAAACAGAAATGGAGTGCTGTCAGGTAAAAATTTCTTTTCAACTCCTTTTGAGATGCAAGAAAAATTGGAACTAGATGGACTTAAAATAGTAGATGATAAGATAATTGATTTTAAAAGTATTTATTGGGATCCACAATTGGAGTTAACCATTTAAAGAATAGACAATGACAAAAGACGAAATATTAAAAGCCCTCAGCTTTGTATTAGAACCAGACTTAAAGAAAGATGTTGTAAGCCTTAATTTGGTTTCGAACATTGGTATTGATGGTGATAAAGTAACCTTTGATCTAAAGGTTCAGAATAATGCATTACACAACAAAAAAAGAATAGAGGAAGCATGTATCTTCCACATTCAAAACAAAGTGTTAAGAGCTGCTCAAGTGCAAGTTAGTATTGATGCTTTACCAAAAGAAGATGAAGCTGCAGTTCAAAAAGAAAAGACATTTAAGAATATAGACAAAGTAATAGCTATTGCATCAGGTAAGGGTGGAGTTGGAAAATCTACAATAACAGCAAACCTTGCTGCTGGGTTGGCTAAAAAAGGTTTTAAAGTAGGTTTAATTGACGCTGATATTTACGGGCCTTCTATTCCTATGATGTTTGATGTGATGAATGAAAAACCTGGGGTTCAGAACATTGATGGTGAGAGTAAAATGTTGCCTGTTGAAAATTACGGAGTTAAAATTATCTCCATCGGATTTTTCTCCGCACCAGACCAAGCAATTGTTTGGAGAGGACCAATGGCGAGCAAAGCATTAACTCAAATGTTTAACGATGTAGAATGGGGCGAATTGGATTATTTATTCATAGACCTTCCTCCAGGAACTGGTGACATTCATTTAACAATTGTTCAAAGTGTTCCGTTAACAGGAGCAGTAGTAGTAAGTACTCCACAACCAGTAGCTTTGGCCGATGCTCGAAAAGGAATTGCTATGTTTAAGATGCCAAACATTAATATTCCAATTTTAGGCTTGGTTGAAAATATGTCTTACTTTTCTCCACCTGAGTTATCTGGCAATAAATACTACATTTTTGGTGAAAAGGGTGTTTCTCGATTAGCAGAAGAAAATGGTTTACAGCTGTTAGGTGAAATTCCTATAATTGAAAGTATTCGCGAAGCAGGTGACGTTGGTCGCCCAGCAGTATTGCAAAATAATACAGCACAGAGCAAAGCTTTCGATGCACTATGTGATACAATTACAAAAATTTAAAATTACAAGTCATAAATCTTAATTTTGTCTAAATAAAATTAACCTATTGGAAAATAAAGTAGAACTCTTAAAAAAGGTAAATAAAGCACTTGAAAATGTGTTCAATTTTGTTAAACAAGACGGAGGTGAATTAAAAATTATAGATCTTACTGACGATATGGTTTTACAGGTCGAGTTGAATGGTGCTTGCCGAACATGCGACATGAATACTATGACCTTTAAAGCGGGAGTTGAAGAAACAATTTTAAAATCGATTCCTGAAATTAAGAGTGTTGAAGCACTCAATTTTTCATTTGAACAAATTCGACTATAGATTGTATAAGTTGTAACTTAAATTACCGATTGGTAATCCAACCTTAAGTCAATTTGGCATCCTCAATTTTATGACTTACAAGATTTAATTTTCAATGAATAAAACACTTGAACAGAAAAAGGAAGTCACCATTTTATTTGCCGGTGATTCAGGAGACGGTATCCAGCTAACTGGCAATCAATTTAGCGATACCACCGCTCTTTTCGGTAATGATGTTAGAACCTTTCCAGACTTTCCTGCTGAGATTAGAGCTCCGCAAGGTACCGTTGCCGGAGTGTCAGGGTTTCAACTGCAGTTTGGTTCTTCAGATTTGTACAGTCCAGGAGATAAAGCTGATGTATTAGTTGTGATGAATTCCGCTGCATTAAAAGCCAATTTGCACAACCTTAAGAGCAGCGGAATAGTAATAGCAAACTCAGCAGGTTTTGATAAAAAGAATTTAAAACTATCTGGTTATGGAGATGAAAATCCACTTCATACTATTTCAGAAAAAGAATTCCGGATTCATGAAATCGATATAACCAAACTAACTCGTACCGCCTTGGTTGATTCAGGGCTAGGGACTAAAGAAGTTGATCGATCAAAGAACATGTTTGTTCTTGGTTTTTTGTACTGGATGTACAACCGAAGCCTTGCGACTACCGAGAGCTTCATTAAATCAAAATTTAAAACTAAAAAGCATCTTATTGATGCAAATATTAAGGTTTTGAAAGCAGGTTATCACTTTGGTGATACCTCTGAAACTTTTACATCGAGGTACGACGTAAAGCCTGCCGATTTGCCCAAAGGTAATTACCGAAGTATTATGGGTAACCAAGCAACAGCATTAGGTTTAGTTGCTGCTTCTCAAAAATCAGGTCTTGAGTTGTTGTATGCTTCATATCCAATAACACCGGCTTCTGATATTTTACATGAGCTGGCAAAACACAAAAATTTTGGTGTTAAAACATTCCAGGCAGAAGACGAAATTGCTGCTGCTTGTGCTGCCGTTGGAGCCTCTTTTGCTGGTAATTTGGCAATAACAGCATCCTCTGGTCCTGGTATCGCCTTGAAAGGTGAAACTATTGGTCTTTCCGTTATTTTAGAGTTGCCGCTAGTTATAATTAATGTTCAACGTGGTGGGCCTTCAACTGGATTGCCAACAAAAACTGAGCAGTCAGATTTATTGCAGGCCTTGTATGGTAGAAATGGCGAAGCACAAACTGTGGTTATAGCTGCTAAATCTCCTTCTGATTGCTTTGATAAAGCATACCAAGCATGTAAAATTGCCGTTGAGCACATGACGCCAGTTATGTTGCTGACTGATGGCTACATGGCAAATGGATCGGAACCTTGGGCTTTTCCTAAATCTGCCGATTTGCCAGAAATAATCAACCATAAAACGGATAAAATCAACAGTGATAAAGGCTATTTACCCTACCTTAGGGATGAGAATCTTGTTCGTTCTTGGGCAGTTCCTGGCACAAAAGATCTACAACATCGTGTTGGTGGATTGGAGAAAGATTTTTTAACTGGGAACGTATCTTATGATCCTGATAACCATGAAAAAATGGTTAAGGTTAGAGCAGCAAAAATCGCAAAAATTTCGGATTTTATTGCAGAAATTGAATTAGAAGCAGGCACTATAGATGCTGATGTTCTTGTGCTAGGCTGGGGATCAACATTTGGAGCAATAAAAACAGCAGTAAAAGATCTTTCAGAAGAAGGATACAAGGTGGCTCATGCTCATCTTACTTTTATTAATCCTATGCCTCGTAATCTTGGCGCAATGTTGAAATCGTTTAAAAAGGTACTAATTCCTGAATTGAACGATGCTCAAATGGTTCATGTAATTCGAAGTAAATATTTGATAGACGCAATTCCGTTTAATAAAATAAAAGGGCTTCCGTTTTCGATTGAAGAAATTAAAGCAAAAATCTTAGAAACATTACCATCATGACGGTAAATTCAAATAAATTATCAGCAAAAGATTACGCCACTGATCTTGACGTACGCTGGTGTCCCGGTTGTGGCGATTATTCCATATTAAAGCAAGTTCAAACTGTTTTAGCCGATGAAGGAGTGGTTAAAGAGGACGTGGTATTTGTTTCGGGTATTGGCTGTTCATCGAGGTTTCCTTATTACATGGACACTTATGGTATTCATTCAATTCATGGCCGTGCTCCTGCTATTGTTAGTGGAATGAAAATAGCAAATCCTGATTTGAGTATCTGGATGATTACTGGAGATGGTGATGCCCTTTCAATTGGAGGGAATCATTTAATTCATCTGTTAAGAAGAAATTTTGACATCAATGTTTTGTTGTTCAACAATGAAATATACGGACTAACAAAAGGCCAATATTCTCCGACGTCACCGAAAGGAAAAGTTACAAAATCTACCCCAATGGGTAGTATTGATCATCCATTTAATCCGCTCGCGCTTTGCATGGGTGCGGATGCAACATACATTGCTCGTACTATGGACCGCGACCCAAAACATATGCGTGAAATCTTAAATAGCGCTAATGGTCACAAGGGGACATCAATGGTTGAGATTTATCAAAATTGTAACGTTTTTAATGATGGCGCTTTTGAGGACTTTACCGATAAAAAAAGAAAAGCGGAAACCACCTTGTATTTAGAAAACGGCAAACCTTTAGTTTTTGGTGAAAACCAAAACAAGGGTATTAAACTGGATGGTTTTAAACCAATAGTAGTTGATTTGGATTCAACTTCGGTTGATGAACTATGGATTCACGATGAATCTGATAAAATTAAGGCAACCATTTTAATAGGTTTTTTCTCAGACCCTTCTGATTTAGATTTTCTTCCAAGACCATTTGGTGTGTTTTATCAAAAAGATAGATTTATTTATGAAGAAGCTCTTATAAACCAAGTTGCTGAGGTTACTAAAAGAAAAGGTAAAGGTGATCTGGATAGCCTTTTGGCTGGTTCAAATGCTTGGACAATTTAGGTTAAAACATTATTCCTATATCCAAACTGATGTAGTTTGAAATTGCCTTTTGTTTAATAGTTGATATTGGCGTTCCATTCAAAAGAGCAACTGTACCGTCAGAATTCAGCTCATGATAGTTCTTTTTGAAAATGTTGGTGACCCCATTATTGAATGACAGGCCAGCAACAAGAGCCGTTTTACCATGAAAATTATATTCAACCCCACCACCGATAACCATTCCAATTCTTATTGGGCTTATATCAGCTAAAACATCAACATTTTCATTGGTTAAATCTCCAGATGCAAGCGCGAACGATTCATTTTTTCGTGACTTAACTCTAAGTCCTGTAGATATTCCGAAATTCGCGAAATAGGTAGAGTAACCGATTTCATTGGTTTTCATTTTAATCGTTAACGGTATTGTAACATATCTAATGCTATATTCAGAAGTATTTATTGCTTGTGATATACTAGTGTCAGGGGCGGTTGGTGAAACGATGTCTGCAAATTTAATGCTGCCGGTATTAGAAGATAATTCAATACATGTGCTGAAGGCGTAATTGTAACTGTTGCCAATAGTGAAATCTGCCATTAACCCATACCCAAAACTTGTTTTAGCACCATTTGAGGTAATGCCTTTCGTGTCTGGTTTAAAACATCCTACATTAGGACTCATTTTAAGTCCGAGTCTGAACGGTTGAACTTCCTGCGAAAATCCAAGATTAATAAATAATAGAGATACCAATAAAAGGAGGCAGTTTTTCATAATTTTGGGCGCATTTTAATAGTTACAATATTAACGAAATACAAGTGAGGAAATTTTTCAGTTTTACGTACTATCTAATTTTGTGCCTCTTTTGGGGCTGCAGTGAAAACCCTCATGAAGTTGATTTAACAGGACATGAGCAGCAGTTAGAAATTAAACGATTTGAGCAAGATCTGCTAAAAGAAAAATTACAGAGTAGTGAGCTGGGAAAAAAATACGGTTACTTTTTTAAAGCTTTCAGAAATAAGATGATTGCAAATGGGCAACAAAACGATTCACTTTTAAGTCAAAATTTGAAGGCTTTTAAAAACGATCAATACGTAGGTGAGGTTTTTAGAGCTGTAGATGAACAATTTCATAGCTTGGATAACGAAAGTCAGGTTTTAAGCAAGGCATTTAGTTACTATCATTATCACTTTCCGAATAAAGTAATCCCTAATGTGGTAAGTTTTGTTTCAGGTTTTAACTATGGTGCTGTTGCTCTTGATAGTACATTAGCAATTGGCTTAGATATGTTTTTAGGTAAAAACAACGATTACTACAACATGTTGCAATTCCCGGTTTATCAGCAAACAAAAATGACAAGACCAAATCTGCCATATCAAGCAATAAAATCATGGTTGGTTTCTGAATTTGAGGAAAAATCAAAGTCAAATATGTTAGATAAATTGATTTACACGGGAAAACAACTTTACTTGATGGATGCGCTATTTGTAGAAGCATCAGATTCAATGAAAATCGGTTATACCAACCAACAAATACATTGGGCCAATCAAAATGAGCTAGCTGTGTGGTCTCACATAGTGGATAACAAACTTCTGTATTCGAAAATTTATTCCGATTATTTTAAATTTTTCAATAATGGTCCTTTTACAACATCTTTGTCACGTGAATCACCACCAAGGATGGGTGAATATGTAGGATGGCAAATTGTTCGTAGTTTCATGAGCAACAACCAAGTTACTGTAGATAGTTTAATGAAAATTGACGACAGCCAATGGTTGCTGTCAAACTCAAAGTACAAACCAAAAAGATAATAAAGCGATGGGAAAATCTAAGATTACTTTCGATATAGATATGGACGTTAACAACGTGCCTGAAAGCATAAACTGGAATGCGACCGATACGGGAGATAAAGGAGTTGCTGATGCAGTAATGATCAGCATGTGGGATAAAAACGAAAAGAATACTTTGAAAATTGATCTTTGGACAAAGAACATGATGGTTGATGAAATGAAAATGATGTTACATCAAACCATGCTTACTCTTTCAGATACTTTTGAGAGAGCTACAGGTGATATACACAATGCTGAAGAAATCAGAGAATTCGCTCAAAAATTTGGTGAGAACGTTGGGATTGTGAAGAAAGGATAAGAATACAGCTTCTTTACAAACCAGCATTGCTTCAAAATCAGGAAGGCAATTAAAGGAAACGGATGCCTAAATTATTTTAGTAATTCGGTAATCTCAGCTAAAAGCTCTTCTTTGCCGACATATTTTTCAGATGACGACAAAATTGTGTTAGGCATCACTTCCCACATTATTTTTAATGTTTTGTTGTAAAAGGCAATATTTTTAGCCAATTGATTCTTGTTTAGCTTGTCTATTTTAGTGAATACAATGGTAAACGGTACGGCATTTTCACCTAGATATTCAATGAATTCTAAATCTTTTTTCTGAGGCTCTAATCTGCTATCAATCAATAAATACAGATTGACAAGATTTCTTCTCTTTAAAATGTAGTCATCAATAAAAACGACCCAAGACTTTCTGTCTCTTTTTGAAACACTGGCATAACCATAGCCAGGTAAATCAACCAGATACCAGCTTTCGTTTACAATAAAATGATTAATGGATTGGGTTTTCCCCGGTTTACCTGATGTTTTGGCGAGGCCTTTAACCCCAGTCAGCATATTGATTAGGCTGGATTTACCAACATTGGACCTGCCTATGAAGGCGAACTCTTTAATGTTGTTATCAGGGCATTGAGAAAGTTCTTTTGAGCTCTTTACAAACGTGGCAGATTCAATCATTAGATTTAAACTACTCTGCTATACCAAGCATCCAATATATTGTTGAATTCCATGGGATGTTCCATCATAGGCGCATGACCACATTCATCAATCCAATAAAGGTCCGAATTAGGTAACAGTTTATGGAATTCTTCCGCAACTTCCGGAGGGGTTATTAAGTCATTTTTACCCCAGATTAAACAAACTGGCATCTGAAAATTCGGAATTTCTTTTGCCATATTATGTCTTATTGCTGATTTTGCAATTGAGATAATTCTGATCGCTTTTCCTTTGTCATTTACAATTGAAAAGCACTCATCTACCAACGATTCTGTGGCATGTTTTGGGTCATGAAACGTAATAGCTACTTTGTCTTTTATGAAATTTCTGTCGCCTCTTTTAGGAAATGAATCGCCCATTGCATTTTCATATAGACCTGATGAGCCGGTGAGTGTCATTGTTTTTATTTTTTCGGGATGTTCTTTAGTATAAACCAAAGCTACATGCCCACCCAAAGAGTTGCCCAACAAATGAACATTATTTAAGCCTTTAAAGGCAATAAAATCATGAACGTATTTTGCGATGTTTTTTACGTTGGTATTTAAAATTGGGAGTGTATAAATCGGGAGCAATGGTATTATCACTCGGAATTTTTTGGTGAAATGCTCAAAAACATTTTCAAAATTACTAAGTGCTCCAAATAAACCATGTAGTACAATTATTGTTTCTCCTTCGCCTCTTTCAATGTATTCAAAGCCACCATCACTGATTATTTGATCTTGCATAATTCCAGATTATTTCAATCAAAATTAATCAAAAACACATTCGGCATTACTCAGTATTCTAAGCCTATCAACATTAACCAGTTGATAGTGCTTATTTTTTGTATAAAGTACTTATAATCATTGCTTTAATTGAATATTTATTCGGGATTACGTACTCCGGCAATGCCGTGCTTGAAAGCAATAATGATTGAAGTTTTCAACAAAGTGGTAAAAAGTGGTTCTAAATGGTAAAATGTGGTAAAATCTACCTATTTTTACACATTAATTGTAAAGTGCTAATGCTGAATCTATTAGGAGAATATAACTGTAAGCTTGATGCAAAGGGCAGATTTATGCTACCTGTGGCTCTTAAGAAAGAGTTGCTGGAGGTGCTGTCGCGTGGGTTTGTGGTTAATAGAAATCTACATCAACAATGTTTGGTATTGTATCCGTATGCTGAGTGGGAAAAGCTGACTAAGAAAATTGGCTCACTCAATAGATTGATAAAAAAGAATGATCTTTTTATAAGGAAAGTGATGGGTGGGGCAACCAAGGTTATCGCAGATGGAAACGGAAGATTGTTGTTGCCTAAATCTTTATCTGAATATGCTTCACTTGGCACTGAAGTAAAGGTTGTTGGCGGCGGATCCACCGTTGAAATATGGTCGAAAGATGCTTATGAGAAAGTTATGAATGACGAAGTTGATCTTGAGGGATTGGCTGAGGATGTTATGGGTGATATAACTTTTGATGATAATGAGTAAATACCACACTCCGGTTCTCTTATGTGAAAGTGTTGATGGGTTGATTTCTGATAAATCAGGAGTATACGTTGATGTAACATTTGGAGGTGGAGGTCATTCTCGAGAAGTTTTGAAACGATTAAATGAGTCAGGCGTATTGGTTGGGTTTGATCAAGATAAAGACGCTAAATTGAATATTCCAAATGACGAGCGGTTCGAGTTCGTTGATCAAAATTTTAGATACGCAAAGAATTTTCTACGCATGATGAATCGTTACCCGGTTGATGGAGTGCTGGCGGATTTAGGCGTTTCTTCTCATCAGTTTGATGTTCCTGAAAGAGGTTTTTCGCTCAGAGTAGATGCCGCACTTGATATGCGCATGAATGATTCTGATCCGCTTACCGCGAAGCAAGTGGTTAATGAATATTCGGTAAAGGATTTAACTACAGTATTAAAAGAGTTTGGAGAAGTAAAGCATGCTTACCGTATAGCTAATGAGATTCATGCTCAACGTCAAGTCTCTAAAATTGAGACAACCTTCCATATGCTCGAAATAATAAAAAGGGTTGTCTCCGATAAAGCCTTTAAAAAAGAGGCTGTTTTAGTTTTTCAGGCATTGCGAATTGAAGTGAATCAAGAAATTGAGGTTTTAAGACAGCTGCTTTCTCAGGCTAAAGATTTAATAAAGCCAGGAGGTAGGTTGGTGGTGATTTCATATCATTCTTTGGAGGATAGATTAGTGAAGAACTTCATGCGTTCCGGTAATTTTGATGGAATTCAAGAGAAGGATTTTTATGGAAATATAAAAAGGCCGTTTAATCCGATAAATCGAAAAGTACTTGTTCCATCTGAAGACGAGCAAAAAGAAAATACTAGATCAAGAAGTGCTAAACTAAGAATTGCAGAAAGGAGTACCGAGAATGATTAAGAATAAAGAGCGGTCGGTCGGCAGATCTCTAGTTGATGTAATTAACGGTAATTTTTTAACCCATGATGACGTGCTTCGTCATTTGCCATTTGTATTGTTTTTGTTCTTTATGGCGCTCGTATATATAGCAAACGGGTATTTAGCAGAAGATACGGTCCGTCAGTTGAACGCGGTTGGTAAAAATGTTAAAGAAGCTCGCTCTGAGTACATTACTACTAAATCCGAATTAATGTACAAAAGCAAGCAAAGTGAATTGGCTGAGTATATTAAGATTAAGGGAATGGGGCTAGAGGAGTCTTCAGAGCCGCCAAAGAAAATTATTGTTTCAGATCTTAATCTTTTAGAAAACTGATGGAGCAGCATAAGGCAATTTTCAAAAGGCTCTACATTGTATTTTTTCTTGTTTGTTTGTTTGCGGTTGCTGTAATTTTTAAAATGCTGTCAACTCAATTTATTGAAGGCGAACACTGGACGTCAAAAGCAAATACTCAAACTACAATTTATAGAAATATCCCTGCAGTGCGTGGCAATATTTATGCGTCCGGCGGAAGTCTACTTGCTACTTCAGTTCCTATTTACGAAGTTAGATGGGATCCAAATGTTGAAGCTCTGACTGATGAATACTTCGCTGAATACGTTGATTCATTGGCCATGGTAATGGCTGTTATGTTTCAGAATAAATCGGCAATGGCTTATAAAATGGATTTCGTGAAAGCTCGAAATTCAGGGTCTAGGTATTTTCTGATTGGTCGTAATGTAAACTTCAATCAACTTAAAGCAATTCGCCAATTTCCTATTTTAAAACGCGGAAAGTACAAAGGTGGGTTGATTATTCACCAACAAAACAAGCGAAAAAAACCTTTCAGAGCTTTGGCTTCAAGAACAATTGGTTATGAACGTGAAGGTGTTAAGCCTGTAGGATTAGAAGGTGCGTATAGTAAAACGCTTTCGGGTGTTAATGGCAAGCGATTGATGCAAAAAATTGCAGGTGGAATTTGGATGCCTATTAACGATGAGAATGAAGTTGAGCCTGAAGATGGATCTGATATCATAACTACGCTTGATGTTAATATTCAAGATGTTGCTCATAATGCATTAAAAAAACAACTAGAAAAACATTCTGCTGATCACGGGTGTGTTGTTTTGATGGAAGTGGAAACCGGGAATGTTAAAGCAATAGTAAACCTTACAAGAGGCAATGATGGTGAGTACTATGAGAAATACAATTATGCGATAGGTGAAAGTACAGAGCCGGGTTCAACCTTCAAATTAGCTGCATATATGGTTGCCCTTGAAGATGGTTACATTGATATTGACGACACCATAAATACCGGAAAAGGGAAATACCAGTTTTACGATACTTATATGTACGATTCACACGAAGGTGGATTCGGGACACTTAGCGTAAAAGATGCTTTTGCTCTTTCTTCAAATATCGCTGTAGCAAAAATTATTTCGAAATACTACAACCGAAACCCGCAGGCTTTTATAGATAGGTTATACAAAATGAATCTCCATATGCCTTTAGGTATTGAAATTTTTGGTGAGGGCAAACCTCAAATTAAATCAGCCGATGATCCTTCTTGGTCAGGAATTAGTTTGCCTTGGATGTCTCACGGATATGAGGTGCAGATGACACCACTGCAGATTCTGGCATTTTACAATTCAGTTGCCAATGACGGAGTAATGGTTAAGCCAAAATTTGCTGAAGAAATCCGAAAGTATGATAAAGTCATTGAAACTTTTGACCCCATTGTTGTGAACGAAGCTATTTGCTCAAAAGCAACAATTAAAAAAGTACATGAGATGCTTAATGCAGTTGTTGAATACGGAACAGCAAGAAATTTAAGAAACTCTAATTATCCAATTGCTGGTAAAACAGGAACAGCGCAAATAGCTAATGCTAAATATGGTTATAGCTATGAGTCAAAAGTTAGTCATCAAGCTTCTTTCTGTGGTTATTTTCCATCTGATAACCCAAAATACACCTGTATAGTAGTTGTAAATGCTCCTTCAAGAAATGTGTATTACGGAAATCTAGTAGCAGGTCCAATTTTTAAAGAGATAGCTGATAAAGTTTATGCGTCAAGCGTTGGGATTCATTCCCAGCTTACTGAAACTATATCGTCCTCAAAAATCAGAATACCTGTTAGTAAAAATGGTGCTCTTACTGATATTATAGCGGTGTTTAACGAAATTGGAGTTAAGAACACAGTGAATACGGAAGCTGAGTTTGTTAGCTCAAAAACAGGGCCTACAAATGTTGAGTTGTATGGCCGGAAAATAATTGAAGGATTAGTGCCTAACGTATTGGGTCTTAACCTTAAAGATGCTGTTTATCTACTTGAAAACGCGGGTTTGGTAGTCGAGGTAAACGGAAGAGGAACTGTAAAAAAACAGTCAATAAAGTCAGGACTCAAAGTACAGCGAGAAATGAAAATCACAATTGAATTAGTATGACAAAGCTGCTGAAAGACATTGCATATAAGTCAGGTATTGAACAAGTTATTGGTTCAACAAATGTTGCCATTGACAACATTTGTTTTGACTCAAGAGAAGCGAATAATTTTTCTCTTTTTATTGCTGTAAATGGAACCCAGGTTGATGGTCATCTTTTTATATTAAAAGCAATTGAGCAAGGAGCGCTTGCAATTGTATGTGAGCAATTGCCTGACCAATTAAAGGATAACGTAACCTACCTTCAAGTAAAAAATTCACAACGTGCTTTAGGGTTTATAGCCTCTAATTTTTACAATCGACCTTCAGAAAACCTTAAACTTGTAGGCATTACAGGTACAAATGGCAAAACCACCGTTTCGTCTTTGCTATATCAGTTGTTTAAGTTTTTGGGTTACAAAGTTGGATTAATATCAACTATTGGTAACAAGATTCACAATCACGATATAGTTAGCACTCATACCACCCCTGACCCAATCCAGCTTAACAAGCTATTGTCTTGGATGGTAGATGCTGGGTGTACTTACTGTTTTATGGAAGTTAGTTCGCATGCAATTGAACAGCATCGAATAGCAGGGCTAGAATTTACAGGTGGAGTATTCACCAACATTACCCACGATCATTTGGATTATCATAAAACGTTCGACAACTACATTACAGCTAAAAAGAAATTTTTTGATGGACTTTCTTCAGAAGCTTTTTCATTGGTTAATAACGATGACTTTCATGCTGAAGTTATGCTGCAGAATACCAATTCTAAGCAATACACTTTCGCGGTTCGCTCATTAGCTGACTTTAGATGTAAAGTGCTGGAAAATCATTTTGATGGATTGGTGCTAAGTATTGATGGAAGTGAAGTTTACACCCAATTAGTTGGGACTTTTAACGCTTATAATTTACTTACCGTTTATGCTGTGGCAAAGCTTTTAAAGCAAAACGACTTAGAAATACTCACTGACTTATCAAAGTTGAAACCAGTTGAGGGTAGATTCAGTTTTGTTAAAAGTACAAATGACATTGTAGCTGTAGTAGATTACGCTCATACCCCTGACGCACTTAAAAATGTGCTTGACACCATCAATGATATTAGAGGCGGTCAAGGTAGACTGATTACAGTGGTTGGCTGCGGCGGCGACCGCGATAAAGACAAAAGGCCATTAATGGCTAAAATAGCCTGTAAGCGATCAGACAAAGTTGTTTTTACTTCAGATAATCCTCGAACTGAAGACCCTCAAACTATTCTTCAAGAAATGGAAAAAGGGGTAGAGTCAGAAGATTATGTGAAAACCCTAGCAATTGAAAACAGAAAACAGGCGATTAAAGCAGCGGTAGGTTATGCTGCTCCGGGAGATATAATTCTAATTGCAGGTAAAGGCCATGAAAAACACCAAGACATCAATGGAGTTAAACACCCATTTGATGACATGCAAGAAATTATTAATCTTTTTGAAATCACTACATAATGCTATACTACTTATTTCAATACTTAAACGAGCTTGATATACCAGGAGCCGGTGTGTTTCAATACATCTCTTTCAGAGCGGCTATGGCCTTGATACTGTCACTACTGATTTCTGCAGTATTTGGAGGTAAGTTAATCGAGTTCTTGCGAAACAAGCAAGTAGGTGAAACCGTTCGTGACTTAGGGTTAAAAGGTCAAATTGAAAAACAAGGAACACCTACAATGGGTGGTGTTATCATTTTAGCAGCGGTTCTTATTCCAACTCTTCTTTTTGCTAAGCTACACAATACCTATATTATTTTAATGATTGTTACTACTTTATGGCTAGGAGCTATTGGCTTTATTGATGACTATATAAAAGTATTTAAGAAAAATAAAGAAGGATTAGCTGGTAAATTTAAAATCATTGGTCAAGTTGGAATTGGGATAATAGCTGGAGCAACCTTATACTTTAACGACAATGTTGTAGTAAAACAAAAAGTTTATCATGCAGTTCAAGAATCGGCTGTTGAAGAAATCACTTACAGTCAAGCAGACAATAAAAGCGGCGACACTTACTCATGGGTTGATGCTAAGTCTACATTAACCACAATACCATTTGTTAAAAATAATGAGTTTGATTACGCATGGCTGATTGCTTGGTTGGGAGCAGGTTTCGCGAAATACGCTTGGCTGGTTTTCATTCCAATGGTTATTTTAATTGTAACCGCAGTGTCAAATGGTGCTAATATCACTGATGGAATCGATGGTTTAGCTACAGGAACCTCTGGCATTATTGGATTAACTCTTGGTGTGTTGGCGTACCTCTCTGGAAACTACGTTTTTGCAGATTATCTAAACATAATGTTTATACCAAGCTCTGGCGAGCTAGTAATTTTTATGGCTGCCTTTGTTGGTTCATGTGTTGGGTTTTTGTGGTACAACTCTTATCCTGCACAAGTATTTATGGGCGATACAGGTAGTTTGGCTTTAGGTGGAATTATCGCTGTTTTCGCGATAGCTATTCGTAAAGAACTATTGATTCCAATTCTATGTGGAATCTTCTTAGTAGAGAATCTTTCTGTAATGATTCAGGTTGGTTACTTCAAGTACACCAAAAAGAAATTCGGCGAAGGTCGAAGAGTCTTTTTGATGTCACCATTACATCATCATTATCAAAAATTAGGTATTCACGAATCAAAAATAGTTTCAAGGTTTTGGATTGTAGGAGTTGCATTAGCGCTACTAACAATCATTACTCTGAAATTAAGATAGTTTATGAAAAAACTAGTGGTTTTAGGCGCCGGCGAAAGCGGAATTGGAGTAGCAAAACTTGCAGCTAAAAAAGGTTGGCAAGTATTGGTATCTGATAAAGGAACAATTAGTAAAGAGAATAAAGAAGTTCTTATAAATATTGGGGTAAAATTCGAAGAAGATAAACATTCTGAAACTGAGATTCTGCAAGCTGATTCAGTGGTAAAAAGTCCGGGTATTCCTGACCATATTCCATTAATTAAATCGTTAAAGCAAAAAGGAATTGAAGTGATTTCTGAAATCGAGTTTGCAGCTAGGTATACCAATGCAAAACTGATAGGTATAACTGGTTCAAACGGGAAAACTACAACGGCTTCGTTGTGTTATCACATACTAAAAAACGCCAACTACAACGTGGCTTTGGTAGGTAACATTGGCAAAAGCTTTGCGGGTTCAATTGCAGAAAAAGAACATGAGTATTACGTAATCGAACTAAGTAGTTTTCAGCTTGATGGAATGTTCAAAACAAGGTTGCATGTTGCAATTTTAATGAACATCACTGAAGATCATTTGGATAGATATGAGTATAAGTTCCAGAATTACATCAACAGCAAATTCAGAATTATTCAAAATCAAACCGAAGAAGATGCCTTTGTGTTTTGTTCGGACGATGAAGTAATTACAAAGGAGCTTTTAACTAATGAATCTAAAGCAGTTCAATTTCCTTTTTCACTAACCAAACCCCAAAAAAAAGGAGCAGAAATAATAAGTAATCATATAAATATAAACGTTCACCAAACAGTTTTAACTATGTCAATTCAAAATTTAGCCCTACAAGGAAAGCACAACATTTACAATTCAATGGCGTCAGGAATTACCGGTAGAATTCTTGATATCCGCAAAGAAGTAATCCGTGATTCATTAACTGATTTCCAGAGTCTTGAGCATCGTCTTGAGCATGTAGTAACAGTAAGTGGTATCGATTACATTAACGATTCAAAAGCAACCAATATAAATTCAACATGGTTTGCTTTAGAAACTATGCAATCTTCAATCGTTTGGATAGTTGGTGGTGTGGATAAAGGAAACGACTACTCTACTTTATTACCAATTGTAAAACAAAAAGTAAAAACTATCATTTGCTTAGGCTTAGATAACGAGAAAATTAAGGAAGCCTTTGGTGATGTGGTTGATACTATTATCGAATCGAAATCAATGAGCGAAGCAGTAGCTTACGCTTATCAATCAGCAAGTAAAGGTGAGTCTGTTTTATTATCACCTGCTTGCGCAAGCTTTGACCTATTTGATAATTACGAAGATAGAGGTCGTCAATTTAAAGAATCAGTAAGGTCACTTTAAAACTTAATTATGGAAAGCATTAAAAAAACTTCGGTTAAGATTGAAAACCCTTTAATTTCTGCTCGTAAACAGACATTAGAGTTCGTTAACAGTTCAGCTTTTAGAATGGAGTTGGTTCGTAATTTAAATGATGTTGATTTCGTTAACGATGCAAAATCGGCCAACACAACAATGAGTATCGAAACTATCAAGCAATGCGACGGCAATGTTGTTTGGATTACTTCTGATCTTCAATTGATGGAAGATTTTATTAGCCTTAAGCAAATTCTTAAAACTAAAGTATCGAACATCATATATTTATCTGAAACCGTAAACGAATCATTGCAAATGAGCTGCAAAGGGTTGGTTGAAAACACCATTAGGCTGCATTCTTTAAACGAAGCATTGGCTGCTGCTAATTCGTTGGCAACAAAGGGAGATACGGTACTTTTTTCACCGGCCTGCCCAGGTTATCAAACATTAGATACTTATCAATCAAGAGGAAACGATTTTACCAATTTGGTGGATAATTTATAATGGAGTTAATAAACAAATACATAAAAGGTGATCGTGCTGTTTGGATGATTACATTATTATTAGCATTGGCTTCTATGTTACTTGTTTATAGTTCTATTGTTACTTTAGCATACAAGCATTACGAGGGTAATACTTTACGCTATTTATTTCGACATGGCTTTTTCCTTTTGTCAGGTTTT
Source organism: uncultured Flavobacteriales bacterium (assembly GCA_905181855.1). Classification (GTDB taxonomy): domain Bacteria; phylum Bacteroidota; class Bacteroidia; order Flavobacteriales_G; family Salibacteraceae; genus JAAZVO01. Next base: position 58,268 of record CAJIZE010000015.1, on the reverse strand, counting down.
GTCATTATTTTTATTACGCATAATATTAAATACACGTACTTCTCCAAAATCTCAAAAATTGGAGTAATTATATCAATACCACTATTGTTGCTAACACTTCTGGTTGGCACTAATATTAACGATGCCAGTAGATGGTTAACTATTCCGGTGATTAATCAATCCTTTCAAACTTCTGATTTAGCTAAGCTTTTTTTGGTGATGTATGTTGCTAGGATGCTTTCTATTAAACAAGACGAAATTCAAGATTTCACAAAAGGATTTTTACCCATCATAATCCCAGTTTTTATTGTCTGTGGGTTAATATTTCCGGCAAACTTTTCAACCGCCGCCGTATTGTTTGCATCATGTATGGTACTCATGTTTATTGGCAGAACCCCAATTCGTCATTTGTTAGGTGTGGCTTCTGTAGGTATTGTTATGGTTTTGTTTTCATTGTTAGTTGCCAACTATGCTCCCGCTTTATTTCCAAGGGCCGAAACATGGGTTAAACGAATTGAGAATTTCTCGAAACAGGACACGAAAGGAAACTACCAAGTTGAGCAGGCTAAAATTGCTATTGCCACCGGAGGCTTAACAGGTAAGGGTCCAGGAGGCAGTACACAACGAAATTTTTTACCACATCCTTATTCTGATTTTATTTATGCAATTGTAATTGAAGAGTATGGGATAATAGGTGGGTTAGGAATACTTTTTTTATACCTCATGCTCTTTTTTAGAGCTATGCGGATTGTAATGAGAACAGAAAAAACATTTGGCTCGCTTCTGGTCGTCGGCGTATCATTTATATTGGTTTTTCAAGGACTAATCAACATGGCTGTGGCAGTTAATTTACTGCCTGTAACTGGTCAGCCATTGCCCTTTGTAAGTATGGGAGGAACCTCCATTTGGTTCACTTCAATAGCCATTGGAATTATTTTATCCGTAAGCCGCGAGTTTGATGCTAAATCGAATTCTAAAACCGTAAAAGAAGAAGTTGAACCTGAATCAAAAGAGAATGAGTTCGCAATCGCCTAAAGTAATTATTAGTGGTGGAGGCACCGGGGGACATATTTTTCCGGCAATTGCTATTGCAAATGCTATTAAAGCAATTAATCCTAATTCAGAGATTCTTTTTGTTGGAGCTAAAGGTAAAATGGAAATGGAAAAAGTCCCTGAAGCCGGATATCCTATAAAAGGTTTGTGGATTAGCGGTTTGCAACGAAGTTTGACATTAAAGAATTTAAGTTTTCCATTTAAAGTAATAAGTAGCTTATGGAATGCTAGAAAAATCATAAAAGCATTTAAACCTGACGTCGCAGTTGGAACAGGAGGGTTTGCGAGCGGACCCGTACTTAAAATGGCAGGAGCAAGCAATATTCCAACTGTTATTCAAGAGCAAAATTCATATGCAGGTATAACTAATAAATTACTTGCAAAAAATGCTGCAAAAATTTGTGTTGCATATCCAGATATGGAAAGCTTTTTTCCAGCTAATAAAATTGTGTTTACGGGTAATCCAGTTCGTCAGAACGTAATACAGATTAAAGGAAAAAGAGAACAAGCTTTGAAATTCTTTGGGTTAAATTCTGATAAGCCCACCATATTGGTGGTTGGTGGATCTCTAGGAGCAAGAGCGGTTAATATTGCCATTAAGGACGGACTTAAGCAATTCATTGAAAATGGGATTCAGTTGGTATGGCAAACAGGGGAATTCACCTATGAAGAAATGAATTTTGAGGCAAAGCCCTTTTCAGACAAGGGAGTAAAAGTTCATCAGTTTATAAAGGAAATGGATTTAGCTTATGCAGTTGCAGATTTAGTAATTTCAAGAGCAGGTGCTATCGCAGTTTCTGAGTTGTGTTTAACAAAGAAACCTAGTGTTTTGGTTCCGTTTCCTCACGCCGCCGAAGATCATCAAACTAAAAATGCTAGGTCATTAGTAAATAATGAAGCAGCTTTAATGGTAACTGATGCACAAGCAAATCAAAATTTAGTAAAAGAATCTATTCAGTTACTTGCAAATAAAGAGAAGCTGCAAGAGCTGTCAAATAATATTGAAAAACTGGCGAAAGAAAATTCGGCTACAATAATTGCGAAAGAAGTATTGGCCTTGATAAAACAATGAATCTGAATAATTTAAATAGTGTTTATTTTATTGGCATCGGTGGCATAGGTATGAGTGCGCTTGCTCGCTATTTTAATTATTATAACATTAAAGTAAGTGGTTACGATAAAACCGAAACTCCATTAACTAAAACGCTAGCGTCGGAAGGAATAGTTGTTTATTATAATGAAGATGAAGGACACCTTAATGCTTCAGATTTGGTTGTTTATACGCCAGCTATTCCAAAAGAAAATATGGAGTTAAAATTTGCTTTAAAGTATCAATACAATTGTAAAAAAAGAGCTGAGGTTTTAGGTGAAATTAGCGCAATGTATCCAACCATTGCCGTTGGGGGAACACATGGTAAGACTACGGTTACGTGTATGTTGGCTCATTTACTAAAGGCATCAAACTTTAAAGTAAACGCATTCATTGGTGGAGTTTCATCAAACTATAATTCAAATTTAATTTTGTCAGATAAACCTGAAATTCAGGTTATAGAAGCGGATGAATTTGATCGATCTTTTTTAAGGCTAAAACCTGCTTATACCGTTCTTACATCTACTGATCAGGACCACTTGGATATATATTCAGGAAAGAAAGATATAGAAGAAACCTTTGGGCAATTTGTTGCACTTGCTGAATCAAAATCATGGGTTAATTCATCAGCTGAAATAGATATGAAAAAGAGCTTGACATATTCAATTAAGGGTGAAGCAAACTGTAAAGCAAGTAATATTAAAGTTGAAAATGGTTCGTACTTTTTTGATATTCAAACACCTGCCAGTAAGGTTTTTGATATCGAATTAGGTATAGCGGGTAGACACAATGTCGAAAACGCTACAGTTGCCTCCGCGGTTTTTCTTGAACTTGGGGGCACTGCTTCCCAGTTAATTAGGGGCTTAAAGTCTTTTGCAGGAATTAAGAGGCGTTTTGAAACACACTGCAAGTATTCTCAAAAAATTTACATTGATGATTACGCACATCATCCAACGGAGTTAATAGCATTTTTAGGTTCAGTTCAAGAAATGTATCCTTCAAGAAAAATAACAGGAATATTTCAGCCTCATTTATATACTAGAACACGTGATTTTGTAAATGAGTTTGCGATTGCTTTAAGCGTTTTAGATGAAGTTTTGTTACTTGACATTTACCCTGCAAGGGAACTTTCATTGGAGGGCGTAACCAGTGAATGGCTTTTAAATAAAATTAAATCTTCATCAAAAAAAGTAGTTTCAAAATCGGAGGCCATTAGAAAAGCAACAACAGATTCAAATGAAATAATATTGACCATGGGAGCCGGTGATATTGATCAAATTGTTGAACCAATAAAAATTGCAATAGATGAACGCTACGGTAATTAAATGGTTAAATATATTAGGGTGGAGCTCTGCTTTCATTGGCGTGCTAGTGGTGTTGGGGTTTACCAATGCTAAGCAAAGTAAAACCCCCATAACGGATATTAAAATTCTAATAAATAGAGTCCACAATAACTATTTTATTCTTGAAGATGATGTCCTAGGTATTCTTAATAATTTGGGTTACAAGGCTGATAGTAACAGGATGTTAGAATCTATTGATATTCAAGAAATAGAGACTTTTTTAAAGGACAATCCATTTGTGAAAAATGCAGATGTTTATACCACGATTAATGGTGAATTAAGGGTTGACGTTCAACAGCGTAAACCGTTGATTAGAATTTTCAATATGAAAGGAGAAAGTTTCTATTTGGATGAAAGTGGAGTCATAATGCCTTTATCTTTTAGTTATACTGCAAGAGTGGTTGTAGCCAACGGAAACATAGATACAGACTACTATTCACTGTATCGATTGTCAAAGAATCAAAAGTGGAGTATTGATAAGTTTACTGAAGGCCTATTGAATTCCATGAATAAAATAGAGAATTTGCGCTCTGAAGAAATTGATTCTATCCGTTCTTTCAAGCAATACGTGGGATTGTACGAGTTAGCGAAATTTATAGCTGCTGATAAATTCTGGAATGCCCAGATATCGCAGATCTATGTTAATAACTCGGGAGATTTTGAATTGATTCCAAGGGTGGGGAACCATCAGATTATACTTGGAGAAGTTGAAAAATTGGATAAGAAATTTGCGAAACTGAAGTTGTTTTACAAAGATGGTTTGAATAAAACCGGATGGAATGAGTATTCAAAGATTAATTTAAAATATAAAAACCAAGTGGTTTGTATAAAAATTTAGCGCCATGCAGAAAACTGAAATAGTTGTAGGATTAGATATAGGAACTACCAAAATTGCTTGTCTCGTTGGAAAGAAAAACGAACACAACAAATTGGAAATTTTAGGGATGGGTAAATCTTCATCTCCTGGAGTTACGCGTGGTGTGGTAACACATATTACTCCAACAGTTGATGCTATTGTAAAGGCAGTTAACGAAGCAGAAGAAAAATCAGGATATAAGATTAAAACGGTAAATGTAGGAATAGCAGGACAGCATATAAAGTCGCTACAACATCATGGTATAATTACTCGGCCTAGCTACGATGAGGAAATCACACAAGACGATATTGATGCCTTGGTTGAAGATATGTATAAATTGGTGATGCTTCCTGGAGAGGAAATTATCAATGTAATTCCACAAGATTATACTGTAGATAACGAAAGAGGCTTGTCAAACCCTATAGGTATGTCAGGACGTCGTTTAGAGGCTAACTTTCATATTATTACAGCTCAAGTTGCAGCAGTAAAAAACATTACAAAGTGTGTTGAAAAGGCTGGCTTGCGAATAGCAGGTATTACTTTAGAACCTCTTGCGTCATCCGATTCGGTTCTAAGTGAAGAAGAAAAAGAAGCTGGTGTAGTATTGGTTGATATTGGTGGCGGAACTACTGATGTAGCAATTTTTCAAGAAAACATAATTCGTCATACAGCTGTTATTCCTTTCGGAGGAAATATCATTTCAGAAGACATAAAAGATGGTTGTTCAATAATTAAAAAACAAGCTGAATTGTTAAAAGTGAAATTTGGATCTGCTTTAACATCCGAAAATCAAGACAATGAAATTGTAGCCATTCCGGGTTTAAGAGGTCGCGAACCAAAAGAGATTTCTTTAAAGAACCTTGCTAGTATTATTGAGGCAAGAATGGAAGAGATAATAGAGCAAATTTACTATGAAATTAAAATTTCAGGCTATGCTAAGAAACTAATCGCAGGTATAGTTATTACAGGCGGTGGCTCGCAGCTAAAATATATAGCTCAATTGTTTGAGTATATTACAGGAATGCCGACAAGAATCGGCTTTCCTACAGAGCACGTTGCCAGTGGCTCAGAAGAGGTTACTTCACCAATGTTTTCAACCGGTGTAGGATTGATTTTGGTAGGATATGAAAATTTAAGAAGAAGCGCTAATCATTTTTCTAACGAAAAAATTGAAATGAAAGAAGATGAGCAATCTAAAATAGAAGAAGTTATTGAAGAGGTGAAGCCTCAAGTCCGAAAAAAATCTACTTTTTTAGATGATTTTATCATTAAAACAACCGGATGGTTAAAAGACGATTATATAGAATAACCCCATAATTATAAAATGTCAGACAAGATGAAATTTGATTTACCAAAAAACCAATCTTCAATTATTAAGGTAGTTGGAGTAGGAGGCGGTGGAAGCAATGCCGTAAACCATATGTTTAGTCAAGGAATCGACGGAGTTGATTTCTTAGTTTGTAACACCGATCAACAAGCTTTGGATATAAGCCCAGTTCCTCATAAAATTCAGTTGGGCTCAACCTTAACTGAAGGCAGAGGAGCAGGCTCAATTCCTGAAGTTGGTAAGAATGCAGCTATAGAAAACATTGACCAAATCCGCGAAATTTTAAAAACCAACACCAAGATGGTTTTTATTACAGCTGGAATGGGGGGTGGCACTGGTACTGGCGCAGCTCCAATTATAGCTGAGGCAGCTAAAGAGCTAGGTATTCTAACCGTGGGCATAGTTACCTTACCATTTGCGTTTGAAGGCCGTAAAAGGAAGCTTCAGGCATCAGAAGGTATCAAAGAAATTAAGCAATATGTTGACACGCTGCTTGTCATAAACAACGACAAGCTGAGAGAGATTTACGGCAACCTTTCGGTAGGTGCGGCTTTTGATCATGCCGATAATGTATTAACGACAGCTTCAAAAGGAATAGCTGAAATAATCACCAGAATTGGTTATATCAACGTTGATTTTGAAGATGTAAGAACTGTTATGTCTGAAGGCGGCGTTGCGATTATGGGGTCGGCAGCAGCAGGAGGTGAAAACAGAGCAATTACAGCGGTTGAACATGCGTTAACTTCACCACTTCTTAACGACAATAACATACGTGGCGCTAAATACATATTATTAAATATTTCATTCGGAACTGAAGAGTTACTCATGGATGAAATTTCTGATATTACAGATTACATCCAAGATGAAGCAGGTGAATCAGCCGATATTATTTGGGGTTACGGTAAAGATGAGTCGTTAGGTGATCAAATTTCGGTTACTTTAATTGCGACAGGTTTTAAAGAAAAAGGAACCACCAGCGAAAATGTACTGACATCAAACGTTCCAAAAACAAAGGTTTATACCATTGATGATGAAGTTAAAACAACTTTAACTGATCCATTCAAGGCAAAAATTAGGAGTACTCCTAAAGTTGAAGAGAAGAAAGAAGAGGAAGAACCAAATTTAATAAGTAAGGATAACAATCAAACAACTCAAGGTTCTATAGAGTTTGATTTAAGTAACTCGGCCCCAGCATTCAAGCCAGCTAAAATTGAACCTCCAGAAGAAGAAAAATCTGAAGAGCCATTTTTGAAGCCTAAAAGTACGGATAGCATCAAACCACCAATTATTTATCAACTCGGTGATATTGAAGAGGTAAAAGAGCCTGAGGTGGAATCTAAGTCAGAAATAGTAGATGGTTTCGAAGAAGAAAACCAGGATAAAATTATTGAAGAGCCAACTTTAGTAACCAAAGAGGTTTCCGCAGAAGTTGAGTCTATTATGAATTTAACTGATGACGAGCGTCAGAAAAGAGCAGAAGAACGTATGATGAGGTTGAAGAACCTTAGCGTAAGATTAAAAACTCCAAATGGAGTTACAGAAATGGAAAATGAGCCAGCTTATGTTCGTAGAAAGGTTACTTTAAATGATGTTGCACATTCATCAGAGTCACAAGTTTCAAGATACACTTTGTCTGAATCAGAGGATGAGGATGGCAACAAGCGAACTGAGATTAAACCAAATAATTCGTTTTTACACGATAACGTTGATTAATATGAGTATAGCGCAACAAATTAACGAGGATATAAAATCTGCAATGAAGGCTAAAGAACGTGAAAAGCTTGAGTCTTTACGTGCAGTAAAAGCCGCTATTTTATTGGCAGCATCAGAGAAAGGTGCAAGTATAGAGGTGTCGGATGAAACGGTATTAAAAATAGTACAGAAATTAGTTAAGCAGCGAAAAGATTCTGCCACTTTATACCGCGAGCAGAATAGAGCAGATCTTGCCGAAAATGAGGAAAGCCAAGCGGCTGTGATTGAAGCTTATTTACCTCAACAGATGAGTGAAGGTGATGTGCGAACTCATGTGAAAGAAGCTGTTGCTCAAACAGGAGCTTCTGGCCCTGGCGACATGGGAAAGGTAATGGGAATGTTGATGAAAAAGCTTGCCGGATTAACCGATGGGAAAACAATTTCTAAATTGGTAAAAGAAGAACTAACCTAATAGTATTACCCAACGAATAGAATAAAAAAAGCCCCGATAAAATGTTTTCACGAGGCTTTTTTATGTTTTAGTGTTATTTAATATTCATCCTCGTTAAAGAAGAAGTCTTCTTTAGTGGGGTAATCCGGCCAAATATCTTCGATGTTTTCAAAGTTATCTCCCTCCTCTTCAAGTTCCTGCAAATTCTCAACAACTTCTAAAGGCGCTCCTGTTCTAATCGCGTAATCAATCAATTCATCTTTCGAAGCAGGCCAAGGTGCATCTTCTAAGTAGGATGCTAATTCAAGAGTCCAATACATGTGGTTTCTTTTTAAAGTAGTTATTTCTGCAAAATTAATTTTAATTATGACTTTTCAAAGTAATTTTTTTAACACTATTTTGACCATTTAATATCCTGAATATCAAGTATTTGGCTTTGATATCTGGCCAATGTGAAGTAATAATCGGACAAGCGGTTTAGGTAAACTACTAAAACATTGTCAATTTCTTGCTCATCAGACAATTCTATAATTCTACGTTCTGCACGTCGGCAAACTGTTCTGCAAATGTGGCTTTGTGACACACTTTGATGGCCACCCGGAAGAATAAATGAATCCATTGGAGCAAGTGATTTGTCCATTTCATCGATGCTGTTTTCAAGCATTATTACATTGTTGTTGGTTACCTCAGGCAAAGTGAATCCTTTTGGAGGTTTATCCGCTGCAAGGTGCGAACCAATATTGAATAAAGTGTTCTGTATTTTTTGAAGTTCGGTTTTTACATTTTTATTGTCAATCCAATCAATTAATAACCCAGTATGGCTGTTAAGCTCATCAACTGTTCCGTAAGCTTCAATACGTACATTGTACTTTTTTAATCGTTTGCCTGATAAAAGTGAAGTAGTACCTTTATCGCCACCTTTTGTGTAAATTTTCATAACTTAATAGTTTTAATTACCGTAGCTTCCAACTATGCCATCAACCATTCGCACAACACGTTTGCATTTTTTGGCAATGTCTTCCTCATGCGTTACAACAACTATGGTATTGCCTAATTCATAAATGTTCTGAAACAACTCCATGATTTCATGAGAGGTTTTTGTGTCTAAGTTTCCTGTTGGTTCATCAGCAAGAATTAGTGATGGTTTGTTTACTAAAGCTCTAGCAACTGCAACCCTCTGTCGTTGTCCACCTGACAATTCATTTGGTTTATGGTCCATTCTATCAGATAACCCAACTTGCTCTAGCACACCGTTAGCAATATCGTTTCTTTCTGCTTTTGCGTAGCCAGCATAAACAAGAGGCAATGCAACGTTTTCAAGAGCAGTATATCTAGGTAACAAGTTGAATGTTTGAAAAACAAATCCTATTTCTTTATTTCTGATTTCTGCCAGTTGATCATCAATTAATCTAGAAACATCTGTTCCGTTCAATTTGTATTTTCCTGCCGTAGGCGTGTCTAGGCAACCAATAATGTTCATTAATGTTGATTTACCTGAACCAGATGTACCCATTAAGGCAACATATTCATTTCTGTTTATGGTTAAATCAACTCCTTGTAAAGCTTTTACAACCTGAGTTCCAACTTTAAAGTGTCTAGTTATTCCTTCAAGTTCTAATACTGCATCCATAAAACAAATGTAATTCTTGATTTTTACCTGAAAACAATCATTACATAAACGGAATTGATAAAGTATAGAGCAATCATTTAAAGTTTAAGTGAATCATCTGGTTAGCCAACATACATTTGCCGCAATGAAATGGACATTACAAAATAGATACCTACAATGGTCAACAATGGCCGTTTTAGCCCTTGTTTGGGGAAGTTCATTTATATTAATGAAACGCGGATTAGAGTATTATTCAAATTTCGAAGTGGCCTCTTTAAGAATATTTTTTGCTTCAGTAGTGATGTTGCCACTTGGGATGAGATATTTTAGGAAGGTTCATTCCAAGCATTATTTTCCAATTTTTTGGGTTGGTTTTTTTGGGAATTTCTTGCCTGCTTACTTGTTTACCACTGCACAAACTGTGCTGCCGAGCTCCCTTAGCGGAATGCTGAACTCGATGGTGCCCATATTCACATTAATAATGGGGGTGATTCTGTTTAAATCAAAAACCAAACAAAAAAGCATTTTTGGTGTAGTATTAGGATTTATAGGAGCCATAGGGTTGGTGGTTGCGCAAAGTGGATTTTCTTTTGGTTCTAATCTATCCTATTATCCTTTGCTTATAGTTATTGCAACGCTTTGTTACGCTTCAAGTGTAAACGTTATTAAATACTATTTGGGTAATGTAAGTCCATTGGCTATAACCTCAATTGCCTTTATGTTTATTGGGCCATTTTCGTTAGTTTATTTACTTTTTAACTCTACTCAGTTTTTGCAAACCTTTACGGTTGATGCAATACCACCATTAACCTACATAGCAGTTCTAGGAATCGTTGGTACTGCCATAGCAGTATTACTTTTTAATGCATTAGTAAAAGAAACCACGGCAATTTTTGCGTCATCTGTAACCTATTTAATACCAGTGGTTGCTTTGGGTTGGGGTTTGGTTGATGGGGAAATGATAACTTCAGCTCAAATGGCTTTTATGGGTCTTCTTCTTGGTGGTGTTTACTTGGTGAAGAATTAACCAAAAGTGAGAATGAAATATAATTTCAAATTACTCATCTCAAAAACTAATTTGCTTTTGAATGTTTAATGGTTACTTTTGCAAGCCATTTTTTAAAAAGGTTTTAAAACAAAAAACATGTACGCAATTGTAGAAATAGCAGGGCAGCAGTTTAAAGTAGCGAAAGACCAACAAATTTTTGTTCATCGTTTAAGTAACGAAGAAGGTAGTAAAGTTTCATTTGATGAAGTTTTATTAGTGGACAACGAAGGAAAAATTGAAGTTGGCGCCCCAGTTATCAAAGGTACTTCCGTAAATGCTTCGGTAGTCCGTCACTTACAAGGTGATAAAGTAATAGTATTTAAAAAGAAAAGACGTAAAGGCTATCAAAAGTCAAATGGTCATCGCCAACAATTAACCGAAATCTTAATTGAGACTATCGGTAAACCAGCGAAAAAAGCAGCTCCTGCCAAGATTAAGGAAGAAGCTCCTGCTGAAGAAGCTGTTGAAGCGAAGAAAACTGTAAAAAAAGAGGCTGCTCCTAAAAAAGTTGCAGAGCCAAAAAAAGCAGTAGAGAAAAAAGAAGCAGCTCCAAAAGCTGAAGTTAAAAACGAAGAAACTAAAAACTAAAGACCATGGCTCATAAGAAAGGTGTCGGTAGTTCACGTAACGGTAGAGAATCGGAATCAAAACGATTAGGTGTTAAAATTTTCGGTGGTCAAGCGGCCATTGCAGGTAATATCATTGTTCGCCAAAGAGGAACTAAACATAATCCCGGACAAAACGTAGGTATTGGAAAAGACCATACTCTATTTGCTTTAACGGACGGTAAAGTAATTTTCAAAAAGAAAAAAGATAACAAGTCGTATGTATCGGTTGAGTCTATTGCTCAGTAACTTTACAAGCGAAAATCTTTAAGTAATTTAAAAAATCCCGTTTACGGGATTTTTTTGTTTAGGGTAATATACAATTACCCAATTTTATGTCGATTTTAAAGAGAACAAAGAATGTTACAAATTCAAGTTTTAAGAGATAACCCTGAATTTATTGTTGAAAGATTAAAAGCAAGAAACTTTGATGCAGCTGAAACTGTAACTGAAATTCTTGAGCTTGACAAAGCAATAAAAGGTTGTAAAAACGACTTTGAAACGCACAAAGCAGAGTCGAATCAACTTGCCAAGCAAATTGGTATGCTTTTCAAAAATGGCGAAGCAGCAAAGGCAAACGGTTTAAAAGCAAGAACTGCAGAGCTAAAGGAATTGAATAAGTCAACTACTGATAAGCAGGCGGAACTTGAAGGTAAAATACAAGAATTGTTGTATTCATTACCTAATACTCCTCATAGTTCTGTTCCGATTGGTTTGGCAGCTGATGACAATCAAACTATTTACGAAGAAGGTGAAATAAATAATGCGCAAGAAGCAAATGTGCCGCATTGGGATTTAGCAAAGCAGTATGATATTATTGATTTTGAACTCGGAAACAAAGTAGCAGGTGCAGGTTTCCCTTTTTATAAAGGCAAAGGAGCTATCTTTCAAAGGGCATTGATTAATTTCTTTTTAACTGAAGCAGGCAAAGCTGGGTATACTGAATTTCAGACACCTCTGATGGTAAATGAAGCGTCTGGTTATGGTACGGGTCAATTGCCTGACAAAGAAGGTCAGATGTACCATATGAAAGTTGATAATCTATATATGATCCCAACTGCTGAGGTTCCTTTAACCAATATGTTTAGGGATACAATTGTACAAGAATCTGAACTCCCAATAAAAGTAACAGCTTATACACCATGCTTTAGAAGAGAAGCCGGTTCGTACGGTAAAGATGTTCGCGGTCTAAATAGGTTACATCAATTTGATAAAGTTGAGATTGTTCAAGTTGCAAACCCTGACCAATCGTATCAGGTTTTAGAAGAAATGCTGGAACATGCTAAATCGTTGTTGACTAAACTTGGTTTGAAATATCGAGTTTTAAGATTGTGTAGTGGTGATATGGGCTTTACTTCGGCTTTAACTTATGACCTTGAGGTTTATGCTTCAGGTCAAGATAAATGGCTGGAGGTTAGTTCTGTTTCAAATTTCGAAACGTTTCAAGCAAATCGTTTAAAACTAAGATTCAAAAATGCTGAAGGTAAATCGCAATTAGTACATACATTAAACGGAAGTGCATTAGCTTTACCAAGAATTGTTGCTGCTTTGTTAGAGAACAACAGAACTGAAAAAGGAATAAAAATCCCTAAGGTATTGCAACCTTTTACAGGTTTTTCAATGATAGACTAATGAGGTATATATTAATAATATTAGTTGTTTCGAGTTTGTTTTTTGGTAGTTCATGTACTTCAGATGAACTAGGAAAAGGAGATAAAGTAGATAGCTTGGTTGTTCAATTAAATATGCTTGAAGCAAAAATGCAACAAGTTGATATTGTTAAGATTAACCAGCTAATATCAATCAATGAGAAATTGATTAGCAATGTAAACGATCTTTTAAAAGATACCCTCTTGAAAGAAGAAATGTTTGTTTTTTCTGATTTCAAAAGATACCGAAAGTCGTTAGTTCAAATACGTGAGAATGCTAGTTTTCAATTTGAGCAATTTGGCTATACTAGAGTTCAATTAGAGAACCTTGTGGAAGACATCGACAATGGTTTGGTTGTTGATGATTTGTTTAAGGAGTACTATTCTTCAGAGAAAGAGGCCATAAGTCGATTAGATGAAAATGCAGACCAATTAATATCGTGGTATAGTGGTACTTTTGAAAAGTTCAATACATTAAAAGTTGAAGTTGAGAAAATTCTTGAAGAACATTCTAAATAAAGTTGTTGTAATTGCAGCCTGTTTAGTATTAGGCTCTCTCTACAGCAATGCGCAACCTACTACTGATCAGCAATTAGCTGCATTTTATTTTCAAGAAGATGATTTTCAAAAAGCAGCTCTATATTACGAGAAGCTTTATTTACAAAGCAACTCTGACTTTTTTTACAGTTACTTTTTACAATGTCTTTTTAAATTAGACGATTTCAAAAGAGCTAAAAAGGTAGTTAAAAATCAACTCAAGTTTTATCCTGGTAATACAACCTATCAAATTGATTTAGGCGAAGTATACAAAGCCGAGGGAGAAGATAAAAAGGCCAAGAAAGAATTCAATGCGGCCATTGATAGATTGCAACCTGTTACAAACAACATTATAGCTTTAGCCAATGCTTTTTCTGCAGCCAAAGAATATGATTTCGCATTAAAAACTTACGCAAAAGGAGATCAGCTATTAAACGGAAATCATCCATTTAATATTGAAAAGGCTAAACTTTTTGGCAGTTTAGGCCAATATGAAAATATGTTTAACGAGTATTTAGGGCTACTTGAAATTACATCTAATTATTTGCAATCAATTCAGAATGAGCTAGCTAGAAATTTGGCGTTTGAAGAAGGAAGCGCTCAGAATACAATTCTGAAACAAACTTTACTCCAAACAATTCAGCGCAAGCCTAACCAAAATGTGTTTTACGAACTCTTAACATGGGTGTTTATTCAAGAAAAAAATTACCAGCAAGCTCTGGTTCATACAAAAGCACTAGATAAACGTACAAAAGGAGAAGGTCAGAGGGTGCTTAATTTGGCTGGGCTAGCCAAATCAGCAAAGCAATATGATATAGCAATAGATGCTTATGATTACATTGTTAATATAGGGAAAGGCCCTTTTTATATTTCAGCAAGAGTTGGCCTTTTGGATGTGTTGAATAAAAAATTAACTTCAGGCTTTTATTTTTCACCATCAGATGCTAAAAAGTTGGAAGCCTCCTATTTATCAACTCTTGATGAGCTAGGGTTAAACCAACAAACTGTTAAAGTTTACCGTGATTTAGGACATATTGAGGCTTTTTATTTAAATAACCCTGATACGGCAATAATCATTATCGAAAAAGCGCTTACGCTTGGTCGGGTTTCAGCACAAGAAAAAGCACTAACAAAATTAGAACTAGCGGATATTTATGTAATTCAAGGGTACATTTGGGATGCTTCTTTGTTGTACAGCCAAGTTGATAAAGATTTTAAATATGATGTGCTTGGCGAAACCGCTAAGTTTAAAAACGCTCGAATTTCATATTATATGGGTGACTTTAAATGGGCAAAAGCTCAACTTGATGTATTAAAAGGCTCAACGGCAAAATTGATTTCAAATGATGCTATGGATCTTTCATTGCTTATTACAGACAACACAGGAATTGATACCACCGAACATCCACTAGAGTTATTTGCTAAAGCTGATTTATTTTTATATCAACATAAGCACAATGATGTAAACATCGTTCTTGATTCTATTACAGAACAGTATCCTGGGCATGCGTTAACGGATGAAATTTACATGTTGAAATATGATTTAAATTACAAAAAAGGGGCTTACGAGCAATCTAAAGTATACCTAGAAAAGATCATTGCTGAACATGGAACCGACATCACAGCAGATGATGCCGTGTTTAAATTGGGCTTGCTTTATGAAAATCATTTTAACGATACGGAAAAAGCGATGGAGTATTATCAAAAACTCCTTTTGGAATATTCAAACAGTATGTTCGTAATCGACGCACGTAAAAGGTTTCGAAATCTTCGTGGCGATTTTAATAATTTGGAACCATGATAATTTACAACGTAACAGTAAAAATTGACCATTCGGTTCATCAAGAATGGTTGGATTGGATGAAAAATAATCACATTCAAGATGTGATAAAAACAGGTCATTTTGTAGATTATAAAATTTGTAAAATCTTAATTGATGATGAAGAAGGTGTGAATTATTCTATTCAATACCGGTGTAATACAATGAAAGATTTACACATGTACCAAGTGCATGATGCAGTTAAACTACAAAAAGAACATACTGATAAATTCGATGGAAAATTTGTTGCTTTTAGAACCCTTTTAGAAGAACTTTAGTTTGGTGAAACCTAAAAAACATCTCGGTCAACACTTTTTAACCAACCTGGTTATAACCGAGCAAATAGCCGATTCAATTAAATCAATAGACATACCAATTCTCGAGGTAGGACCTGGAAAAGGCGTATTGTCTGGTTTTTTGAAAGAGCGCTTTACGGAATTTAAGGCTATAGAGTTGGACCTAGAATCAGTGGAATATTTGAAGAATGAAAAAATTCTTTCATCTGAGCAAATAGTTTTTGCTGATTTTCTGAAAGTTGATTTTACAGAATATTTTGACAAGCAATTTATTGTTGCAGGTAATTTTCCGTACAATATTTCCACTCAAATAGTATTTAAAATATTGGACAACAAAGAAACAGTGCCTGAAATGGTAGGTATGTTTCAAAAAGAAGTAGCACATAGAATCGCTTCTCCGCATGGGAGCAAGCAATATGGAATTATGTCTGTTATTACTCAGGCCTATTACAATACTGAAGTTTTGTTTGACGTTCCGCCGGAATCATTTTACCCAGCACCTAAAGTGATTTCTACCATTATTCAATTAACTCGAAAGTCAGAATTGCCGGATGTAGATTTTCTTAAATTGAAAAGAGTAGTGAAAGGTGCCTTTAGTCAAAGACGCAAAACATTACGAAATGCCTTAAGGTCGTCAGGATTAGAGATTTCTGATCTTACTGATGTACTTTTAGCCAAACGAGCGGAGCAGCTTACGGTTCAACAGTTTATTGATTTAACTAATCAGCTTTTTCCCACCAAATAAATTTTAATTTTGTGGCAATTCGTCACAAATGCAATTTCAACTAACAAAAGAGTTTTTATCTGAGCTTGAAACCAGTTTAGAGGCCAACAACGAAAGTCAGGTTGTTGCTCTGTTGGAAGAAATTCATGCTGCTGATATTGCTGAGATAGTTGAAGAACTAGATTTAAATCATGCTAAACTTCTATACTCATACTTAGATGGCAATACCGCTTCTGAGGTTTTAACTAACCTAGATGAAGACATTAGAGACAAACATGTTAGCTCTTTTACTCCAAAAGAGATTGCCAAGCTTTTTATTGAGAACCTTGAATCGGATGATGCAACGGATGTCATTTCGGTACTTAATGATAAAAAACGTGCAGAGGTTATATCAAACATTGAAGATCAAGAATTAGCGAAGGATATTGTTCATTTACTTGGCTTTAGAGAAGGAACAGCTGGTGCTTTAATGGGGAAAGAACTAGTGAAGGTTCATGAAAGTTGGAGTGTTAAGCAGTGTGTTGTTGAAATGCGAAAGCAAGCAAAGGATTTAGATCACATCTATACCATTTACGTTATTAACGACAAGGAGGTTTTGCTTGGTAGGTTGTCACTTAAAAAGCTTTTAACAACTGGCTCAAGTACTAAAATTGCCGATATTTATTCCACGGGATTAAAAACTGTGAAAACAAATACACCATCTGAAGAGGTTGCTTCCATTATGGAAAAATACGATTTAGTAGCTCTTCCAGTTATTGATGATTTAGGAAGACTTAATGGTAGGATTACGATTGATGATGTAGTTGATGTAATAAGAGAAGAAGCTGATAAAGATTATCAATTGGCATCAGGACTTTCTGAATCTGTTGAGTCATCTGATAATATCTGGATTTTAACTCGTGCAAGGTTGCCCTGGTTAATTCTCGGGTTAATTGGAGGAATTTTAGGTGCAAAAGTTATTGGTGTATATGAAGAACAGCTGAGGATCGCTCCCGAAATGGCTTTTTTTATTCCTTTAATTGCGGCAATGGGTGGTAATGTTGGTGTTCAGTCGTCAGCAATAATAGTTCAAGGATTAGCTAATAATTCATTAGGTATGGAAGGAACATTTATCAAATTAATGAAAGAACTGGGAGTAGCTCTTATAAATGGCTTTGTCTGTGCAGGATTAATATTTGCCTACAATACAGTGGTTAGTGATACTCAAAGCTTAAGTTATACTGTAAGTATAGCTCTATTCATTGTGATTTTATTTGCTGGACTTTTTGGTACAATTGTGCCGTTGGTTTTGAACAAGTATAAGATTGATCCTGCTTTGGCAACTGGGCCATTTATTACTACACTAAACGATATTTTTGGTTTGTTTATCTATTTCTATATTGGTAGAATGTTATATGTTTAATCGGTGTACTTTATTTAATATATTTGTTTTAAGCGATTGATTATGCCAAACACTGCTGAACAAAAAAACATTAAAAAGAGCCAGTTACATCTACTATTAGAGCTTGCAAGGGCAGATAATAGAATGCACATAAATGAAGATAAATTTATGCGAAAAGTGGCTAATCGGCTTGATTTAAGTGACGAAGAGTTTGACGAGGTAAAATTCTATCCTGAAAGATTCAAATTTTCTTTACCCAAAAATGAAGCAGACAAATTCAAATGTTTTGTTGATTTATTGAACTTAATGAAAGTTGATGACGACATAGCAAGAACCGAAATTGACTTTGTGAAACGAATAGGTTTAATGATGGGAATAAACATTCCACTTACCGATGATTTAATAGCCGTTATGGAAAAATTCATTGGAAAAGACGTACCCTACGATTTAATTGACGAGGCTACTCAAAAGTACCTTAACTAAATTCTATATTGTTTTATTGATCTTAACTCAAAGTCTGTGAAGGTTCTGTTTATTGATTCTGTACATCCAATTCTTTGGAATAGATTAACGAAAAATAAGTTTACTTGTGTTGATGCAGCCTCTAAATCAGCTGATGAAATTTTGTTGATTATTAATGAATTCGATGGTGTTGTAATTCGATCGAAATTCACTTTTAACGAACCTGTATTTGAAAAAGCAAAAAAGTTAAAGTTCATTGCTCGTTCAGGGTCAGGTCTGGAAAACATCGATCTTGAATGTGCCAATAGAAATAACGTAACTGTTTTTAATTCACCTGAAGGTAATAGAGACGCTCTGGCTGAACATGCCTTGGGTATGTTGCTGGGTTTGTTCAATAATATAAATAGAGGTCATTCTGAGGTACTAAATTCATTATGGAACCGTGAAAAAAACCGCGGAGTTGAGCTGAAGGGAAAAACTGTTTCGTTAATAGGATTTGGTGTGATGGGCAATGCCATTGCCAAAAGACTTTCAGGTTTTGGATGCAAAGTATTAGCTTACGATAAATATAAGAGCAATTATTCTAATCAATTTGCCAAAGAGGCTGATTACCGAACCATTTTTGAACAAACTGATGTATTGAGTTTCCATGTTCCATTAAATGAAAGTTCGCTTTTTATGTGCGATGAAAACTATTTAGCACAATTTAAAAAACCCATTTATTTAATCAATACATCGAGAGGAAAAATAGTTAATACCAAGCATCTTATAGATGCTATGAAAATGAAAAAAGTAATTGGTTGCTGTTTGGATGTGTTGGAGTATGAATCTGCTTCCTTTGAAAATCTTGACTCAAACCTTGAAAAGGCTTTGGCTTTTTTTAGAACCCAAAACAACGTAGTGTTGAGCCCGCACGTAGCTGGCTGGACAACAGAGTCATATTACAAACTTTCAGATTATTTGGCTTCGAAAATTTTAGAAAATTTTACTTCTTGAACTTTCTGATAATAAGTCGAGTTCCTTTATCGTAATTGATGTAGCTCCACTCCCAATTAATAAAAACAACAAGCCTGCTTCTGAAATCGACAAGTAGCATAAGGTGTACAAACATCCAAGTAAACCAGCCTATAAAGCCGCCAAATTTTAATACATTAAAACGCGTACTGTATTTCGAGATTTTTGTTCTAGAAAAACCTGTCGGCCATTAATGAGTTTTGCCAATATTTCATCATCAAAATGTCTTATAGTAAGTAATTCTAATCCTTGGTTGTATTTTATGGTGTACTTCTCTTGAAGCGTTTGTAGAAGCTTTTCAATTTTATTTTTATCGTAATCAACGCTAATTGAAAAATTGATAGCAGAATTCTGAATAGTACTTACTTCCAATTTTTGGCCTGCCAGAGCATCAAAAATTTCACTTATGTTTTTCTCCTTAATAAAAGAAAAATCTTTTGGTGAGAAAGACATTAATACTTGATCGCTTTTAAAAATGTATTTCGTGATTTCATCGTCTTTATCAGTATTATCATTAATTAACGTACCAGGTTCGTTAGCATTAATAAATGATTTTACCCATAAAGGAATATTCTTATTTTGAACAGGCTTTATTGTTTTAGGATGAATAACTGATGCACCAAAATAAGCCAATTCAATAGCTTCTTTATATGAGATATTATCTAGCTTAATTGTATTATTAAAAAATTTAGGATCGGCATTAAGAACGCCATCAACATCTTTCCAAATCGTTAATGATTCCGCATTTAATAGGTTTGAAAAAATTGCTGCTGAATAATCGGAACCTTCTCGGCCTAATGTGGTCATGAAATTTCCTTTGGTGCCTCCAATAAACCCTTGAGTTACTATCAAGTTTTCCTCCCATTCTAAATTCTGAATCGACATTTCGGTTAATTGCCAATCAACTTCAGCATTGCGAAAAGAGCTGTCAGTGAGTATCAACTTTCGAGCATCTGTCCAACTATTTAAGAGGTTTATTGAATTTAAATATGCTGAAACTATTTTGGTTGATAATAATTCTCCGACAGGTACAACTTGATCGTAGATAATATCATAATCTTGATTAGCCTCATTTGAAAAAAGCTTTTCTAAATACCCAAATATTTTTTCAATGTCAACTTTTAACTGCTCGAAAATTATTTTGGTCTCATCCGTTTTATGATCGTTAGATAATGATTCAACTATATTTATATGTTCTTTCTTTAATGTTGCTATTTTGCTAGCTAATTCAGAATTTGAATCAATATATAGTTGAGTTATTTCTTCTAATTTATTCGTTGATTTTCCGACTGCAGAAATTACAATAAGAATTTTCTGGTCGGGGTAACCTGTTATTATTTCACCAACATTTTTTACTGCTTCAGCATCTTTTATGGATGCTCCACCAAACTTGAAAACTTTCATTTATTTATATTTGTTCGTAGCTCGAAAGGAAAACATTATTCGGTCATTCTATTTACATTTCAAGATATGTTTCTAACCATTAATTGTTTGAACAATAATGGTTTATTTGAACTCAAATTTTCCATTGATCCATTCTTCGTCTAATATGGCATTGTATTTCTTGTAAAATTTGATGGCAGGTTCGTTCCAGTCTAATACCTGCCACTCCATGCGTTTCACTTTTTTGTTTTTTGCAACTTCAAGTACAGCATCAAATAGTTTTGAGCCTACTCCTTTTTGTCTGTGCTGTTGTGATACAACAATGTCTTCAAGGTAAATGCACTTCCCTTTCCAAGTAGAATACTTCGTGTAATAAAGTGCAATACCTAAAATTCCATTTTTGGTTTCGTACACAAAAAAGTCGAATATTTTGTCCTTGCCAAACCCATCCGAAAGTAAAATTTCCTTTGTTACAACAACCTCGTTGGGAGATTTTTCATAGATGGCTAATTCAGTAATAAGTGCCAACAACGCTGGTATGTCTTTTTTAGTCCCTTTTCTTACCATAGTTCATTTTTTACAGTTTGCACGAAGTTAAATAGTTGTTTACAATTAACTCAGTCCATCAGTCACTTTGCAACTAAGGTTTTTATATTTGCTCACCTTAAAACGAGTGTATGAGTGGAATCAAAACTTTAGGTGAATTTTTAATTGAAAGACAAAGTGATTACCAATACGCTACCGGTGAACTTTCTCGAATTTTTGGAGCTATTCGGTTGGCTTCTAGAATTGTAAATAGAGAGGTAAATAAGGCTGGCTTGGCCGACATTATTGGAGAAACCGGAGTTGAAAACATTCAAGGCGAAACTCAACAAAAGCTAGATGTTTTTGCAGATGAAAAGTTTATGGAAGCGCTTCGTGTAAGAGGAGATATTTGTGGAATTGGATCTGAAGAACAAGATGATTTTGTAGCTTTTGAAAGTGAGCACTCTAAAAGCGGTAAGTATGTTTTGTTGATGGATCCACTTGATGGTTCATCAAATATTGATGTAAATGTTTCCATAGGAACCATTTTTAGCGTTTACAGAAGAGTATCGCAAATAGGCACACCGGCAGTTTTAGGAGACTTTTTACAAGAAGGTCGTAAGCAAGTTGCAGCAGGTTATGTTATTTATGGTTCATCAACAATGTTAGTTTATACTACTGGCGGCGGCGTAAATGGCTTTACTTATGATCCATCGATTGGCGTATTCTATCTTTCTCACCCTGACATGATAATTCCAGAAACGGGAAATATTTATTCTATAAATGAAGGGAACTACATTCATTTTCCTGATGGCGTTAAGAAGTATATAAAGTATTGTCAAGAGGAAGATATAGAAACACATAGACCTTACACAGGCAGATACATAGGCTCTTTGGTAGCCGATTTTCATCGAAACTTAATAAAAGGTGGTATTTACATTTATCCGAACAGCACAAAAGCACCAGATGGTAAATTAAGGCTACTTTACGAATGCAACCCAATGGCTTTTTTAATGGAACAAGCAGGTGGTATTGCTACAGATGGCAAAAGAGCTATTTTAGATATTCCGGCTACCGATTTGCACCAAAGAGTTCCTCTGTTTATTGGCTCAAAAAAAATGGTTGAAAAAGCGCATGAGTTTGTTGCTGAATTTGGTTAGAGGCCTTTTAATAAGATGTTATCTTATTTGAATATCTAATCGCTGTTTTTAAATCAGACCATTACATTTGTCCGAATGTCGATTACACTTTCAGAATTAGTTGCGTCGTATGACGAGCTAAAAGGAATACAGGAAATTTTAATTAAATCAAGGAACGATAAAAACCCAAAGTTATCGTTAGAAGGCTTGCGTGGTTCAGGTGAGTCGTTTGTTATAAATTCAATTGTTAAGCAGACCGACGGATTTAATCTGATAGTACTTCCTGACAAAGAATCGGCAGCATATCAATTCAACGATTTGCAAAGCTTAATGGGAGAGAAAAACGTTTTATTTTTTCCATCCTCGTATCGATTCCCTTATCAGGACAACCAAACCGATAATACAAATATTTTACTAAGAGCAGAAACTTTAGAACTGCTTAGTAAACGAAAATCTAAATGTATTGTAGTAACCTATCCTGAAGCGATAGTTGAAAAAGTAGTAACTAAAAAATTACTTCGAAAGCACACATTAGAGATTAAAAAAGGAGAAGAATACTCGATTGATTTCATTCTTGATTTATTGATAGATCTTGAATTTGAACGAGTTGATTTTGTTTATCAGCCTGGGCAATTTTCAATTAGAGGGGGTATAGTTGATGTGTTTTCTTTTGCTAATGAGACGCCGTACAGAATAGAGTTTTTTGGAGATGAAGTTGATTCAATAAGAACTTTTGATCCGTCATCTCAATTGTCGTTAGCGCCGCATGCCAAGGTTAGCATTTTGCCGAATGTGCAAACAAGTATGCTTAAAGAGCAACGCGAGTCGTTTATGGAATTTCTTACCCCAAGTACGGCTATTTGGATAAAAGATTTCGAATTAACCAAGCAAAAAATCGAACTTGAGTTTAGTAAAGCTGAAGAAGCTTTTAATAAACTAAGCACTAAAGAAATTCATCTACCACCAAAAGAGCTTTACGTTCATGCCGATAATTTTATCCAACAAATAGAAATACATCCTGTCTTTGATATATCTGGTAAAAATCAGATTAAGACAAGCAATCATTTTGTGTTTAGCCAAAACCCTCAACCTAGTTTTAATAAGAATTTTGATCTGTTAAGTGAAGACTTACACAACTATCAAAAGCAAGGGTATCAATTGGTTTTAGTCGCTAATTCAGCTAAGCAAATAGATCGTATCCATCGCATATTTGACGACATAGAAAAGGACCTTGTTTATACCACATTGTTAACCAATTTGCATCGAGGTTATGTCGACAATCAATTGAAAGTATTGGTTTACACAGATCATCAAATTTTTGATAGATACCATAGATTTAGGCTTAAAGAAGGGTTTGCTAAAACAAAGCAAACACTAACAATTAAAGAGCTTACCAACCTGCAAAAAGGAGACTTTGTAACTCATATTGATCATGGTGTTGGGCGTTTCGATGGATTGGAAAAAATCGATGCAAACGGAAAGCAACAAGAAGCTTTGCGAATTATCTATAAAGACGGGGACTTGCTTTATGTAAGTATTCACTCACTGCACCGCATAGCAAAATTTACAGGCAAAGAAGGTACGCACCCATCGGTAAACAAACTAGGAACCAAAGCTTGGAGCAACCTTAAAACAAAGGCCAAAAAACAAGTAAAAGCGATTGCCTACGATTTAATAAAACTATATGCCCAACGGAAGTCCCAAAAAGGGTTTCAATTTAATCCTGATACTTATTTGCAGCATGAACTGGAAGGTTCCTTTATTTATGAAGATACTCCTGATCAAATGACTGCTACTTCGGATGTTAAATTTGATATGGAAAAGGAAATCCCGATGGATCGGTTGGTTTGTGGTGATGTTGGTTTTGGGAAAACTGAAATTGCTATTCGCGCGGCATTTAAAGCTGCTACTGACGGAAAACAGGTTGCAGTATTAGTACCAACAACTATTTTGGCATTGCAGCATTACAAAACATTTAGAGATAGATTAAAAGAGTTTCCTATTACGGTAGATTACATAAACCGTTTTAAAACGGCAAAACAACAAACTGAGACTAAGAAAAAACTTGAGTCAGGTGAGATAGATGTATTGATTGGAACGCACAGAATTGTAGGTAAAGATATTAAGTTTAAAGATTTGGGCTTGATGATTATTGATGAAGAACAAAAATTCGGTGTTGGTGTTAAAGACAAGCTTAAAACGATAAAAGCAAATATTGATACTTTAACTCTTACTGCAACCCCTATTCCTCGAACGCTACAGTTTTCGCTAATGAAAGCGCGCGATTTAAGTATAATTAACACGCCGCCACCAAATCGACACCCCGTTCAAACTGAAATAAAATCATTTAACGAAGAAACCATTCGTGATGCCGTTTACTATGAAATAAGTAGAGAAGGACAAGTGTTTTTTGTGCACAATAGAATTCAAAACATTCAGGAAGTTGCCAACTTAATAAAGAAACTATGTCCTGAAGTTCGAGTAAAAGCAGCTCATGGACAAATGGAAGGCAAGCAGCTCGAAGAAATAATGATGGAATTTATTGAGCATGAGTTTGATGTATTGGTTTCAACAACCATCATTGAATCAGGCTTAGATATTCCAAACGCAAACACCATTATCATCAACAACGCACAAAATTTTGGGTTAAGTGATTTACATCAGATGAGAGGTAGAGTGGGGCGTTCCAACCGGAAAGCGTTTTGTCATTTGATATGTCCTCCACTAGCAACCTTACCTCCAGATTCAAGAAGAAGACTTCGGGCATTGGAAGAATTTTCGGATTTGGGTTCTGGTTTTAACATCGCTATGCGTGATTTGGATATTCGTGGTGCTGGAAATCTTTTAGGAGGAGAGCAAAGTGGCTTTATGGCTGATATTGGTTTGGAAACCTATCAGAAAATTTTAAATGAAGCCCTTAAAGAATTAAAGGAAAACGAATTTAAAGATTTGTTTGCTGGTGAAGAAGAAGAACCAACTGGCTTTGTTAATGATTGCCAAGTAGATACTGATTTAGCAATTATGTTGCCCGACGACTACGTTGATAATATTGAGGAACGTTTAAGCCTTTACCGCACCTTATCTGATATTGAAACGGAAGCCAAGTTGTTGGAGTTTGAAAAAGATTTAATTGATCGATTTGGCGAGTTACCTAAACAAGCCCTGGCATTATTAGAAACCATGCGTTTAAGATGGTTGGGTAAAGAGTTAGGTTTCGATAAAATTGTACTTAAAATGGGCAGAATGTTTTGCCATTTCCCTGCGGTTGCCAATGCGAATTTTGCTGAATCACCTGTTTTTATGTCGATACTTGATTACATAAAAATCAACCCTCGCTTAATGGAGATGAAACAAAAAGGCGAACTTTTAAGAGTAGTGTTCAGAGAAGTTAGTTCAGTTCAAAAAGCTATTTATCATTTGAGTAGAATAGCTTCTAGTGGGCTAGTTAAAAGTGAATAGAATTGCCATTGGTTTCCATTCTATGGTGGCTGAGATTGTCGAAATCCCGAGACACAATGTTGTAAATTATGTTATTTCCACTTTCGTTATCGAAATACAATAAATAATTTTCTTTTCCTCAATCATGAAAAGAATCTACAAACAAGTTTCAACCAAAGTGCTTAAATAGTAAATCAAAACAAAGCGAGCAGCCTTTCCAATGGTCATAAATACTAAAACTGGCAACCACTTGCTTCTGAAAACACCTAAAGCGACTGCAAACAAATCGCCAATAAGGGGCACCCAAACAAAACCTGCGAGCAAAAATCCATATTTATAAACCTTGGTTTTTAAAGAATAAACTTTTTCTTTTTTAACACCTAAATATTTAGTAATCCATTTCCATTTTGCCAAATACCCAAGCAGGTAAGAGGATAACCCGCCAATAGTATTCCCTAAAGTAGCAACTATGATTAACCAAAACGGATTGTAGCCTAATTCCAACAACCCGAATAAAACAACATCAGCACTCATTGGCACTACTGTTGCTGCTATAAGAGCAGAAAAAAACAATCCAAAATAGGCTTCCAAAGCTTTTAAAAAAGTTGTGTTTAAAAGTATGCAAAGCTGTTCATTTTGGTGGAAACACAATAGGTAATTTAGATTCCGAAAAACATTCATACTTTGACTAGACTATTCATAGCCCTTTTTGCGATTATTGTTTCATTTAACTCAGCTCAAGCGCAAGCTCAGAAGTTTCTTGAAGAATTTAAACAAGTAAAACTGCACTTGGCAAACCACAAGGAAGATTTGGCAATTCCAATTTTAGAAGAGTTGTTAAAAGTTGATAAAGGCAATTCGAATATTGCCTATTTACTTGGATATTGTTACGTTAAGCAAGAAAAAAATATTGATCGAGCTATTGGTTTATTAGAGAAAGCTTCACGAAGTTATTCTGAAGAATACGACCCAACATCATTGAACGAAAAACGAGTTTCTGAATATGTTTTTTATTATTTAATAATTGCTTACAGTCTTGATGGGCAATGTGATGAAGCTAAAAGTAAACTCAATAAATTTTACGAAATCTATTCGTATTACGATGAATGGTATTTGATTGAGGGTCAGAAATGGTTACGTGAATGTGGAACGAAAAACTGGAGAGATAAAGAGGACTCAACAAAAGAAGAAGTCGTGGAAAAATTATCGGAATTACCTATTGAGAACACTGAGTCAGTAGAAAGCCTAAGTCAAGAGGTTGCTAAAGTTGATAGTAAACCTAAAGCGATTGAAACTATTGATCAGCCAGAGAATAATCCTTTTAAGGATCGTTTAATGATGGTGGAAGAGGATAAAGAAACAAATACGTATAAGCCGGTTCCTGTCGACAGAGAAAAAACAGGAGTAGTTACTAAAACCATTAAATACTCAACATCTTCGATATTGTATGGTGTTCAAGTTGCAGCGTTTATTGAACCAAAATTTACTAGAGATTTCCCTAATCTAAAAAACGTAGATGTTTACATTGATCAAAACGGCGTTTTTAGGTATGTGATAGGAAGGTTTTCATATAAAACTCAGGCGGAGAAACTTTTGGAATATGTGAAAGCTGCCAATTATTCTGATGCTTTTATAGTTGATATTAATGGAGATAAATACTCTGAAGAAGTTGTAACCATTGGTGATGAGTCAATCAATAGAAGAATAACAGGTAAGGTTGATTTTAGAGTTCAAATAGGAGCATTTAAAGAACAGATTCCGGAACACTTGGCCAGGCAATATCTAATTATTGACAAGATAAAAGAAACCAAAGTAAACGACTTTACGGTTTTAAGCATAGGCTCATTTAGAAGCTATGGCGATGCAGCAGAATACAGAGATAAAATACAAATTATAGGAGTAGAAGATGCCTTTATTGTGGCTTTTAATTACGATAGGAAGATACCGATTGATGAAGCAGAACAGTTTTTAATACAAGAAAGGTTAAAGCAATTAGATGAAATTGGTGCTTCTAAAAAGAAAAAGAAACGACCTGCAAAAGAAAAGGAAGAAGAATTTGATGAACACGACCCAGACTCGGAAGGGGAGTAGTTTTTAAATAATATTAATTCCAGCTTTTCTGAAAAGAACCTCTGACTTTTTGACGTAATTTCTGATTGGCTTACTAAATGGTAATAGTCTAATCCAACGACGCTAATTATATCACTCTTAGTGCCTTAAATTAACTTATTTTTGCACCCCAAATTACGCACAACAAATGATTGATTTTGTAAACAACTTATTGAACAAGATATTTGGCAATAAGTCTGATAAAGATATAGATTTAATACGGCCTTTAGTAGCTGAAATGAATGATCATTTTAGCAATGTAACCTTACTAACCGATGATGGATTAAGAGAGAAAACGTCGAGTTTTAAAAAGGCTATTGAAGATGGGACGGCTGAGATTACAGCTGAGATTAAAAAGTTAAAGGATGAGGCTAATGCTGATAATATTGGCCCTTTTAAAAAGGAAGAAATATATGAGCAGGTTGACGAGCTAGATAAAAAACTTTACGATCAGGTTGAATCGATTCTTGCCGACATTCATACGGAGGCTTTTGCTGTAGTAAAAGAAACCTCTAGAAGATTATCTGAAAACGGTAAATTGGTTGTTACAGCAACTGAAATGGATAAGGAGTTATCTGCGAATAAGGTAAACATCACCATCGAAGGCGACAAAGCAATATGGTCGAACAAATGGCTTGCTGCAGGCGGTGAAATTGAGTGGAATATGACTCACTATGATGTTCAGCTAATTGGAGGTACAGTGCTACACCAAGGTAAAATTGCTGAGATGGCAACAGGTGAAGGTAAAACATTGGTAGCCACTTTGCCAATATATCTGAATGCTTTGAGCGGTAGAGGAGTTCACCTTGTAACTGTTAACGACTACTTAGCACGTCGTGATTCAGAATGGATAGGTCCAATTTTTGAATTTCATGGGTTAACAGTTGATTGTATTGACAAACACAAGCCGCATTCAGAAGAAAGAAGGCAGGCTTACTTGTCAGATGTTACTTATGGTACTAATAATGAGTTTGGTTTCGATTATTTAAGAGATAATATGTCAGGAAACCCTGATGATTTAGTTCAACGAAAGCACAACTATGCTATTGTAGATGAGGTAGATTCAGTTTTAATTGATGATGCTAGAACACCTTTAATTATCTCTGGCCCAACACCAAAAGGAGACCAGCAGCTGTTTAGCGAGTTAAAACCTAAAGTTGAACAGCTCATCGATACTCAGCGTAAGTACGTTAACAATTGTTTAATAGAAGCAAAAAAGAAGTTGGCCTTAACTGAATCGGAAGTATCAAGTAAAAAAGAACTTTCGAAAATGCACGAAGAGGGCGGATTGGCATTGTTAAGAGCGCACCGTGGGATGCCAAGGAACAACGCCTTGGTTAAATACATGAGTGAGCCTGGTGTAAAGCAGCAGCTAATGAAAACTGAAAACTTCCATCTGGCTGACAATTCTAAGGAAATGCCAAATGCCGATGCCGAATTGTATTTCGTATTTGAAGAAAAACAAAACTCGGTAGATCTTGCTGAAAAAGGCATCGATTTAATTACAGGAAACTCAGAAGACAAGGAATTCTTTATTTTACCAGATGTCGCAGTTGAAACGAATAGAATTGAAAGCTCTGAGATAGATGAGAAAGATAAGCTTGCACAGAAAGAAGAGCTAATCAGAAACTACTCTATTAAAGCAGAGCGTATTCATACAATAAATCAACTTTTAAAAGCATATTCAATGTTTGAAAAAGATGTTGATTATGTTGTAATGGAAAACAAGGTTAAAATTGTTGATGAGCAAACAGGCCGTATAATGGAAGGCCGAAGATATTCTGATGGTTTGCATCAAGCAATTGAAGCAAAAGAAAAAGTAAAAATTGAGGCAGCAACTCAAACGTACGCTACGGTTACTTTACAGAATTATTTCAGAATGTATGACAAGCTTTCTGGTATGACCGGAACAGCTGAAACAGAAGCAGGAGAGTTTCATAGTATTTATGAATTGGATGTTGTTGTAATTCCGACTAACCGTCCTATTGTTAGGAACGATGAAAATGATTTGGTTTTTAAAACCAAAAGAGAAAAATACAATGCTGTTGTTGAAGAAATTGCATTACTAAGAGATTCAAAAAGACCATCGTTGGTTGGTACAACCTCTGTAGAAGTTTCAGAACTATTGAGCAGAATGTTAAAAAGAAAGAACATTCCACATCAGGTATTAAATGCAAAACTGCATCAAAGTGAGGCAGAAGTTGTTGCAGCAGCGGGTAAGCCTGGTACAGTAACCATTGCAACCAATATGGCAGGTAGGGGTACTGATATTAAGTTAGCCAAAGAAGTTAAAGAAGCGGGTGGTTTAGCCATTGTGGGTACTGAAAGACATGATTCAAGACGTGTTGATAGACAGTTAAGAGGTCGTTCTGGTCGTCAAGGTGATCCAGGGTCAACTAAGTTTTTTGTGTCTTTAGAAGATGATTTAATGCGTTTGTTTCAATCAGAGAGAATTTCAAAACTGATGGACAGAATGGGATTAGGTGATGGTGAAGTCATTCAGAGTGGAATGATTACCAAATCTATAGAAAGAGCTCAGCGAAAAGTAGAAGAAAATAACTTTGGGGTTCGTAAAAGATTACTTGAGTATGATGATGTAATGAACTCACAAAGAGAGGTGATTTACAAGAAAAGACGTCATGCATTATTTGGTGATCGACTTAGCCTTGATATTGCAAATTCGTTTTATGAAGTTGCCGAAAGCATCGTAACAGAATACCAAGATTTAAGGGATTTTGACGGATTTAAAATAGAACTTTTAACAGTTTTGAGTATCGAGTCTCCAGTTAATGCTGATGAGTTTATTAACCTTACGGGTGATGAAATAACTGAAAAAGTATTCGAAGCCTCTTCAATTCATTATCGAAATAAATCAGAGTTTGTTGCAAAAATTGCAATGCCTGTTTTAACCGATGTTTGGGATAACCCTGAAAATTCATTCAAAAAGATTCAAGTTCCGTTTACTGACGGTCGTAAGTCATTACAAATTGTTGCTGATCTTGAAAAGTCAGTAAATAGTGAAGGAAAAGAATTAATAAAATCTTTAGAAAAAAGTGTTTCTCTTGCTATGATTGATATGGAATGGAAAGAACACTTACGTGAGATGGATGATCTGAGACAATCCGTTCAAAGTGCTGTATATGAGCAAAAAGATCCATTGTTAATTTATAAGTTCGAGTCTTTTGAATTGTTCAAGCAAATGCTCGATAAGGTTAATCGCAATATTGTTTCCTTTTTAATTAAAGCCATCTTACCGAACACCAACAAATCGGCAATTCGAAATGCCGAATTCGAAAAATCAAGAGGAGAAACTAGGACCAATGAATCTAGAGCTGAACTACCTACACATTCAGGAAAAGATGCTCATGACCCGGGAAAAAGACCAGAGAAAAAGGAACCTATTATCGTAGAAAAAAAGATTGGGCGTAACGATAAAGTGAAAATTGCTCATATAACTACAGGTGAAACACAAGATTTGAAATTCAAACAAGCGGAAGCTCTGATTGGAAAAGGGCAATGGCAATTGGTTGAGTAATTTATGAAAAGCAGATTAACAAAGTTCATTGCACCTTGTATTCTACTGCTTGTAATATTAGCACAAGCATATTCATACAATTACCTTGAAATATTACAATTACGACCACAATCAACTCATGTTTGGAGGCAAACGGATTGTACGTCATTTGCTCTTAACTACTATCAAGATGGGTTAAACCCATTCAAACCTAGACTCCACAATCAGTTTAATACCAATGGGGTAACTCTTGGTGAAGGACCAATATTGTATTACGCCGTAAGTGTTTTGTACGCAATATTTGGAGCAGATGAAACCGTATATAGAGGGTTCTGGCTGCTTATCTGGATTGTTGGATTGTTCCACTTGTTTAAGCTTTTGAGAAAGTTATTACAAGACGACTTCTGGGCAGTGATGATAACAAGTACTGCATTTACTGTTCCGGTAATTGTGTTTTATGTTCCTAATTTTTTACCAAACACACCGGCAATGGCTTTTGTGTTTATGGCCTGGTATTACTTTTATAGGTATACCGAAGACAAAAAGAAACTCAATTTAGCATTAACCGTAATTCTATTTTCAATAGCTGGCTGGGTAAAAGCACCTGCATTAATCACCTATTTTGCGTTACTGGGAGCAGGCTCAATTCATCAGTTGTTTGTTTCAAAGCAAAAGTTAAAAAGCATTATAAATGAATATTATGTTCTATTAATTCCATTTTTGGTGGCGTTTTCATGGTATTCCTTTACGGCTTGGTATGCCGCGGGTCCTTCTGCTGATGACTACTTGTCAGCCAAATTATTTCCAATATGGAAGATGAGTTTTCAAGATGTTTTAGATACCATTGAGCAGGTAAGAACAATGTGGCTTGATGAATTTCTAGTTGATTACCAAGCCATCGTTTATGGAATGATGCTACTTGCTTCGCTTACTCTGTTGTATACTAAAAAACACAGACTCCATGGGCTTCTTCTTTTATTCGTGGTTTTTGGAATTGTTTCCTACTGCTTAATATTCTTCATTGCTTTTAATTACCATGATTACTACACAATCAATGTTTTTATTCTAGTTCCTTTTATTTTTTCTTTTACAGTACTTCAATTACAGCAATATTCTAACAAATATATTTATAGAACATTAAAGATTGCGGCAGTTCTATTTTTGTATTTAAGTACAACTTATTCTGCTCAACGACAAACAGTTCGA
The DNA here is from genome assembly GCA_905181855.1 of uncultured Flavobacteriales bacterium. Lineage (GTDB taxonomy): Bacteria > Bacteroidota > Bacteroidia > Flavobacteriales_G > Salibacteraceae > JAAZVO01. Next base: position 26,019 of record CAJIZE010000015.1, on the reverse strand, counting down.
TATACAAGTTGGATGAACGAACCACATGTTAGTACTGACCTGTTTGATATTGAGCCAGTATTACGTCAACATGGAATTAAGTCCACCGATTTAGTGATCTCTGTTCCGGATGAAACGACTAATTTATCCTTGTACTTAATGAACCAAAAAGGTTTCACGTATTACAATGATGTTCATTTAGAGCAAGATTCCGTGAACAAAAGAATTAACGAAGGCACAAAATACTTGGTAGTAAATCAAGTGGGAGAGGAACAAAAAGATTACTTGAGGTCTTTTGTTGATGAAGAGATTCTAACTCATGGAGAAGTAAAAGTTTTCACACTTAAAAACAACTAAGTCTGCTCTTTGAAAATTCTGGAGGTATATATTCCTGATTTTGATAGAAAATAAAGCATGGCTGTTTTAAGAACGCCTAAACCATAAATACTACTTCTTTTAAAGTTAATACTTGATGCTTCTTCAAAATATTTGGTAGGGCATGTTATTTCACCAATCTCAAATCCTTTGTGAAAGATTTGGGCTAGCATTTGATTATCAAAAACAAAATCGTTCGAATTTATATTGTAGTTAATGCTTTCCAGAATGGTTCTAGAAAAAGCTCTATAGCCACTATGATATTCACTCATCTTCTGATTCATTAATATGTTTTGAGTTAAGGTAAGTATCCGATTGGCAATGTATTTGTAAATTGGCATTCCACCTTTTAATGCACCTTTTCCCAGTATTCTTGATGCTAAAACTGCAGGGTATAAATCATTTGAGATAATATACACTATCGATTTTATTAATTTAGGAGTATACTGATAATCTGGGTGCACCATAATTACAATGTCAGCTCCAATTTCTAAGGCTTTGTTGTAACATGATTTTTGATTACCACCATAACCTAAGTTTTGCTGATGTTCTATGATGTGTTTGATGCCAATTTCTCGTGCAACTTCAGATGTGTTATCTGTACTATGGTCATCAACTAATATTACGTCATCAACAACATCAAAAGGGATTTCATTGTATGTTTTTTTTAGAGTAGGTGATGCATTGTATGCTGGCATTACTACAACTACTTTTTTACCATCAACCATTTAAACCTAAACTTTTTTCAATTAGATGAATAAAAATGTGAATTACCTTAATGTGAATTTCTTGAACTCTGTCGGCATAATCACTATGAGGAGCTCTTATTTCAACATCAGCTAAAGCCGCTAACTTACCCCCATCTTTGCCTGTTAAGGCAATTACCTTTATATTTAATTCTTTAGCTTTTTTAGCTGCTAAAAGAATATTTTCAGAATTTCCGCTAGTAGAGATTGCCAACAACACATCGCCTGATTTACCCATGCCTTCAATAAACCGTTCAAATACATGCTCATATCCAAAATCGTTGGCAGCACAGCTTATAAATCCTGGGTCTGAAATAGCAATGGCAGATAATGATTTTCTTGAATCTCTATATCTTCCGGTAAGTTCTTCAGCGAAATGCATAGCATCGCTCATTGAGCCTCCATTACCACAGCTAATTATTTTATGGCCTGAATCAATAGCTTGTGTGAAAACCTGTGCTGCATTTTGAATTAAATGTAAATTATCTTGGTTGTTTGAAAACTCTTCAAGGCATCTTGTAGCGTCTTTTAACTCGTTTTGAATATCTTCGAACATAGAATTTAAGCTTGACTCAAAAATGATAAAATTTATTCAAAAAGGGATTTTTATTTTAACACTGCTAGTCCTGCATTCTTGCAGTCAATGTTGGGAGTGTTCATATACGGTTGACGTAATTGTTAGCGGAGACACAATTAAAGAAACAGTAGTTGAAGAAACGTGTCTTATAGACGAAAAAGAACAATTTGAATCGAATGATTACGATTGTTCTTTATAATAATCTAATTGAATTTTTCAACCCCATCATTTAGCCAATCAATGAATAACTCAATATCTGGATCATACGATGCCGCTTCATTCAGTTGATTTTCATCCAAATCAAGAATCACATAATAAGGCTGGCTGTTTGTTTTGTATCGATCGGCTTGAAAGTAACTCCATTTGTTACCAACTGTTTTGAGTTTTTTGGTTTTCGTACCAATAGTAACTTCGATTTGCTCTTCCTTAGGTAATTCTAATTTTTCATCCACATAAAGTGAGATTAGTACCACTTCATCGCGTAAAATTTTAAGAACTTTGGGATCGCTCCAAACTTGTTCTTCCATTTTACGACAATTCACACAAGCCCATCCAGTAAAATCAAGCATAACTGGTTTGTTTACCTTTTTCGCATAAGCTAGTCCTTCATCATAATCATGAAAACAATTTAAACCGTGTGGACAATGATCGGGTTCGCCAACAACTTCTCCATCGGGTGTAGCCGAAATTATTGCTGTGCTTGCTGATGATGTTACTAGCCCTTTCGGTGATTCTGAATAAAACATTGGTGGTGGAAATCCAGAAATTATTTTAAGTGGAGCTCCCCATAAACCCGGGATAAGATAAATGGTAAAAATTAAGACAACAGAAGCAAACAACGCTCTTCCAACTGATAGTTTGTCAAGTGGCGAATCATGCGGTAATTTGAACACTCCAAGTAAGTACAGGGTAAGCATCATGAAAATACCGATCCATATTGCGATAAAAACCTCTCTTTTTAGATAACCTGCTTGTAAAACTAAATCGGCATTTGATAAGAATTTTAAAGCAAGCGCCAATTCTAAAAACCCTAAAACTACTTTAACAGTGTTTAACCATCCACCTGATTGAGGCAGAGAGTTTAACCATCCTGGGAAAGCAGCAAACAATCCAAAAGGTAATGCAAGAGCCAATGAAAAGCCAAACATACCGATAAGTGGACCTTGCACGCCCCCGTTTACTGCAGCTTCAACTAACAAGGTTCCGATAATTGGTCCTGTACATGAAAATGACACCAATGAAAGGGTGAAAGCCATAAAGAAGATACCAATCATACCTCCTTTATCGGAGGCGCTATCCATTTTGTTTACCCACGAATTTGGTAATGTAATTTCGAATGCACCTAAAAAGGAGATGGCAAAAATTGATAATAGTAAAAAGAAGAAAATGTTGAAATAGGGATCAGTTGACAACACATTTAGTGCATCAGCTCCAAATATTGAGGTTACGCCAAAACCTAACAACACATAAATCAGAATAATTGAAGCACCATAGAAAAGAGCATTTGAAATTCCTTTAGCTCTTGTTTTGCTCTGCTTTGTGAAAAAACTTACTGTAAGCGGAATCATAGGGAAAACGCAAGGTGTTAGCAAGGCTGCAAAGCCACCTATAAATCCGAAAACGAAAATGGCCCACAAACCTTTTTTTGATTCTTTTTGGGTTTCATTTTCAAAAACTGTTGGTTCATCGCTATTTGATGTTACGGAGGTGCCTGCTACTTCTTTATTGTTTAAAGCGAGCTCAAATTCTTCAGCTGCTGGAGGAATGCACATTTTATCGTCGCAAGCCATGAAATAAACTTCACCTTTAACAATAGCATTTGCTTTAAGAGGTTCAATTTTTTGTAAAAACGTAACTTGGTTTGAGTAGAAGGTTAATTCCATTTCGAAATTAGGGTCATACTCATTATGAACTTCCCCTTCCGAAGTAGGTTTTCCTACTGTTTTAAAATCATCTGATTCAAAAAAAATTATTTCAGTCTTATTAGGACCATCGTCACGCGGTAACTCTAGAGCATACAAATGCCAATTTTCTTGTATTGTTGCGTTTAGTTTAATAAAGTATTCACCTTCTTTTTCAACTACTGAATAGTTCCAAATAACGGGTTCATAAATTTGATTAATTGGCTCTTGGTGTGTTTCATCAATTGATTTTGTATCTGTCTTAGTTGGAGGTGCTTTATTCTGAGTTGTCTTTTTTAATTCAAACGTAAATTCTTCAATTTCAGGAGGTAAGCACATTTTGTCATCGCAAACCATAAACTCTAACTCACCGCTAACACTTGCTGAATTGGACGCAATTGAAACCTTCTGGGTGAAGGTTACCGAATTTGAATGGAAACTAAGGTCCATTTCAAAATTTGGATCATACTCTGTATGAGCCTTAGGTTCTGTCACTTTACCAATAAGTTGAACCTCAGTATTATCGTTAAAGGTAAAAGATGTGGCTATTGGCCCATCATCACTTGGTAAGAATTGAGAATAAAGGTGCCAACCATTGTCAATAATGGCCTTTAAATACAACTCAAATTCGGTGTCAGAAATTTGCTTATGAGAATAAGACCAAGTAACTGGTGTATGGATTTGAGTGAGAACTGTAAAGGGTAAAAAGAGAAGTAACGTTAAGATTCGTATAACCGCCATATATCTTTGATGAAAATTAAGTAATTCAAAGGTAGCAATCTGAAATAAAGATTTATATTTTGTTTAGTCAGCTGTAATACCAATTTCCTCATTAATTGCTAATCCAAAGTGTTTTCTTATAGTTGCTACTGCGAAATAGAAAATAGGGGTGTCAACCAAAGCACAAAGCACTTTAAATAACCATCCATCAATAATGTATTCTATCATTATTGATGTTTCTAAAACCCCAGCAAATAAAACAACGACCACCAAAGTGGTATCGACCAATTGTGAAAAAACGGTGGAAAGATTGTTTCTTAACCACAGGTGTTTACCATTGGTTTTCCTTTTCCAATAGTGAAAAATCTTTACGTCTATCATTTGAGCACTCAAGTAAGCGGCCATAGAGGCGAAAATGACACGGTAAGAGTTTTGAAAAATCATTTCATACGATTGATCTGAAACTGGTGAATTTTCTATAGCGTTAAATTGATTTCCTAACCATAAGATAATCAAAACCACTATCGAAGAAATAAATCCGGTAATTACCACTTTAGTAGTTAGTTTTTTTCCAAATGTTTCAGAAAGAATGTCCGTGATTAAAAAAGTAAGAGGATAGGGTAACACACCTGCCGAAATAATGAAAGTTTTAAAACCCAAATCAATTGAAATGAATTTATTTGCGATTAGGTTGCAAACAATCAAAGCAGCAACAAAAAGGCTGCTTAATGCAATGTAAAGATTTAAACTAGGCTTGTTTTTTTGTTTCATACCAATTTATAAAATTATATAAACCTGTTGAAGTTAAAATAGCGAAAAATGGAGTAGACGGTATTTTAAATCGCGCATCTGGAACTGAGATGCCACTTAAAATGATAAAGTAAAAGGCAGCAAGAGACAGTACAATTACCCAATCATTTTTAAATGAATTAAAGGGGAATGACACTAAAAATAGTGCAACTATCGGAATTTGTAACCAGGTCATAAACAAGGTGAAAGTATGCCCATGAAATAGTTTATTTATTCCGACTCGATCGTTTTTGAAATTAAGTTGAAGGTCAAAATAAGCATTTAAAGGTTTTATTAGAACCATTAAGCTGGTGTTAGCTATAATTAGGACTGACTTAAAGGGCTTTTTTAGAATAGCTTCTAAATAATACTCCTGTGTTTTTAGCCTAAATTCCTGGACTGTTTCAATCGATTCGATTTCTTGATATTTGGCATTGTACAGGACTTGTTCCTCATTGTTTTCAATTAGCTGTGGTATAAAATGATGAAACAAGTTGATACTTAAAACTGTGCTCAAGAATGGTTGATTAAATGTGATGTAATTTCTTGCTATCCATACTGCAGGGAACATTAAATAAATGGCTATTGCCAAATGAACTATTGATTTTGATTGTATTGAGTTTTTATTTTTAACCGCCCAATAGGTGTACAACAATATCGGTAAAAGAACAATTACAGGTCTTAAATACAAAGCCAAACCAAAGGTTAAGGCAGCATAAATGTATTTTGATTTATATTGAGGAATTAATACCAACCAAATTGAAGACAACACCAGAAACTGAAATAATGTTTCAGTCAACACAGTATTTGAAAAATATAAGGTTATTGGATCCAAACAATATAGACTAGCGGCTAACAAACCAAATTTGTATTTACCAGTCATTTTAAAAGTGATTTGGTAAATAAAAAGGGTACAAATCCCCGTAAGTAAGATGATAAATACTAATAAATATAAAATACTTAAATCCAGCCAGTAGAGAAGCGATATTAAAAGAGGATAGAGCGGAAGCCGCATAGAATCCGGTCTTAACAGATTAGAATCACCGGATTGAGAAAAGATTAAATGATTGTATAGGTTTTCACCAAGTCTAACATATCCGTTCGAGTCAGCAAGGAAAACTGAATTAGGGTTGATGTTTTGAACAACCACTAGATAAACCAGTTTTGTGATTATTCCAAAGAATACGATTGCTAGTAAAGGTTTGTTTTTATATAATGTTGAAAGCACAAACAAACATATTAAAATAAAAAGCCCCTACATTTGCATGCAAGGGCTTTAATAGAATAGTTAATTAAAGTTAGTTTACGTCCCAGAAAACTTTATCAGTTACTAGATCAGAACCGCTATTGGCAGCGCTAACGCTTGTGCCATTTATTGAATATTCATCCACACTATAGTTATATCGTGTTGGAGGAGTTGTTCCTGCCTCAGCAGAAACATTCATTGTAGGAGCATCATATAATCTCCATGTAGACCAAGCCTCAAAGCCTCTATTGTATAAAGCAACCCATTTTTGAGTAGCAATTACTTCTTTCCAAGTTTTATTGTTTGGAGCAGCCATTAAAGAATCATAATGAACCTTATTTAAAAATGCTGCAGTAGCAGCAGTACCTGTCCAATCAGTTACAGATTGGTTAACTGCAGCTTGATATAAAGCTGAAGCATCACCACCCCAGCCACGTGCAGCAGCTTCAGATTGTAAAAACAATACTTCTGTATAGTCCATTAAAACACCTGGTAAAGTTTTATTTTCAAGTGCATCACCCGGTTGCGAATGGGTGTAATATGAACCACCAGCTCCGTGAGCTAGACCTATAAGAGCACCTAGAGAATCTAATTCACGAAAATATACACCACGTCTTGGATCTTCACTACTGTTCATTACATCAGCTAAAGTATTAGCCACAACAAAATCAGTACGTCCACTTTGAACTAAATCTTCCCAGAGAGGGTTGGTATTAGGTGTGCTGTTCTGATAAGAAAAACGAGCACTTTGTCCATCTCTACTAATAACATTAGCAAGAGCTGCACTGCCCGCAGATTGAGCCATAGCAGGATCAATATCTGCCATTCTTAATGCAAGTTTAAGTTTCAATGAACTAGCAAAAGTTTGCCAAGAAGCAGCGTCACCACCATAGATGAAGTCTCCATCAGCTAAATTACCTGCAGAACCTGCACCTAAAGCTGTTATTGCACCGTCTAATTTGGTGAATAAGTCTTTATAAATACCAGCTGCATCATCAAAAACAGGAGTTACATTGTTATTACCATCCAGTGCTTCTGAATAAGGCACATCGCCAAATATGTCAACCAAAACATGGTAACTGTAAACTTCTAAAACGGTAATCATTGCTAATTGATTAGCTTTATCTGCGTCAGATAAGAACTCATCAGCATCCATGATAACTCTAGCTTCAGCAAGATCACGAAGAATTCGAGCGTATAATCTATCAAACACCTCACCATTAATATTACGTTCTAATAGTTCATAATTAGATTCATCAACATAAGTTGTTTGGGTCCAGTGTTGGCTCCATAATCTAAATGTGTTGACGTTTACATTAGGACTTGCCATGTAATCAAATAATTCCTTTTGAGCATTTGAAAACAAACTGTTGGCAAGAACTACTTCTGGAGCTTTTGGGTTTTTATTAACCGAAGTTATATCCTTCGTACAACCCCAAATAAGTATTAAGCTTAAAATTGATATTAATATTTTTTTCATCTTTTTTAAAATTTAAGAGTTAAGTTTAAACCAATCTCTCTGACTGTAGGATACGCGCCGGATTGATAGCCTTGAATATTCCCTGCACTTAAACCTGATTCAGGATCAGTATAAGGAGCATTTTTATGCAAAATAGCTAGATTTTTACCAATGATAGCAACGGTAACTGCAGTAAAAGGTATTTTTTCTAATTTACTTTGTGGAATTGTATAAGCTATCGAAACTTGACGTAACTTGATATAAGTTGCATCATGCACATGAAGAGCGCCCGGAGCGGTCGCCCAACCTAATGCGTTAGAATAGCTACCCATATAACCGTAAACTTCATTTACTGTTCCGTCAGAAGTTTTGTTGCCATCATCATCTAAGATAAAAGCACCGTCAGCATCAGTTGCAGCTACAACTCCACCAATGTTTATTCCTCCGCCGTCTTCAACAGCATCACGAACAGGGTTTCCTTTGTCGTTTGTACCGGCAGTAATATCATAGATACCTGTACCGTAACCATACCAAGTATCAAGAGAAAAGAACTGACCACCTTTTTGCATATCAATTAATGCACTAGCCGAAACATTTTTGTATCTAAATGTATTAGACCAACCTGCATTCCAATCTGGCAACATGTTACCAATAACTTCTGGTTCAGAAGATTTGGCATAGCGAACACCACCTGAAGGGTGATCATGAACAATTCTTTCACCAGCACCATCTAAAACAAAATTTGTTCCTTTTATTACGCCATAAGGCTGGCCAACTTCTGCTTCAACAGTAATACCACCTTGAACCGATGCAAGTTGGTAAGTTGTAAGATCACCATCTAATGCAACTACTTCATTTACGTTTTTAGCCCAGTTAACTTTGGTAGTCCACATGAAATCTTCTGTTTTAACTATGTCAGCATAAAGAGATAATTCAACACCTTGATTTTGAATATCACCTGCATTGATATATTTATAGTAAGAACCAGATGAACTGCTAACTTTTGCTGCTAAAATTTGATTAGCTGTATTTGATTGGTATAGGGTTAAATCAAAACCCAATCTGTTGTTTGCAAATTTGTTTTCAAAACCAAGTTCTAAACCTGTAGTGACTTCAGGTTTTAAATTAGCGTTTAGTCTTGTATTTGTAGCACTGGCCAAAGCAATACCTGATACAGGAGTATTTAAAGTAAATACAGGATTTATAGATTGTACTGGTGCATCAGAACCAACTTGAGCAAAATTTACTCTCACTTTCCCGAAATCCATTCCTGAAATTCCTAGAATTTCAGAGTAAACCATACTTAAAGCAACTGCTGGATAAAAATAGGCATTTTCGCCATCAGGTAAAGTAGAACTGATATCATATCTGCCTGAGACATCTAAAAATAAAAATCTTTTGTATCCAAGTGAAGCTCTACCAAAATAACCATCAACTGATCGCTGAGCCTCAACTTCGGAAGGGGCCTCCATTGAGCTAACACTATTACTGAATGAATATACATTAGGAACAACCAAACCTCCATTTGTTTCGGCTGTAGTTTGATTCCATGATTCTCTACGAATGTTTAATCCTACATCGGCATTTAAATTTAAATCAGATGAAAGATCTTTTTTAATAGATCCGATTAAATCATAATTTCTTTCAGTAAAACTTCTTTGGTATTTAGAATAGCTTGCAGGATCTGTAGATCCAACGGCAATTCTTTCTTCACGAATTTCATTATAGGTGTCATTACTAACTCTACCCATTATGTTAAACCAATCGGTAAGTTGATAGTTTACCACAAAATTACCGATTAACCTATTACGTGAGTCAGTTGAATAATTCTCATTTACAGTCCAATAATAGTTGTCAAAATAATGAGGATTAGCTCTATTTGCCTCTCCAGCTTGGAAACCGTAAGGATTCCAAGTTAAATTTTTACCTGTGCTTTCATAGGCATCTTTTTGAGCTAACATATCGGTACTAACTCCATACCATTGTCTGAATGATTGATTAGGATTACGGCTATCGTAACCAGTTCCGTAGCGACCACGACCACTATTTTGAACGTAATTAATAGAAGAGCTTACGGACACTTTTTCGTTTAAATTATAATTAATATTAAGAGCAGCATTATTTTTCTTTAATGAACTATTGTCAACAATACCTTTGGTTTGGGTATCGCTTAAACTTAGTCGAAAAGTTCCGTTTTCATTTCCTCCATCAATAGCTACATTGTTACTTAACATTAATGAATTTCTATAAAAAGTGCTAGCATCGTTTTCAGCAGCCTCATACGGTTGAGGTTTTAAATAGGTTTCTGTTAATTCAGGGTGAACAGATTCCCAGGTCAATAATTTATCAGCTTCAGAAAATGCTAATCCAAATGACGCATCTTCACCCATTGGTGTAGACAAACCATCAAGAACTCCATCTCCATCAACATCTACCTCTTCAACATAGCCATTATATACTTCACCACTAAAAACAGTGTCAGGGCCATAATACTTTCCATAACCTTGGCCATAATCTTTTTGATATAATGGCATTGTGTTTTTATTTATTTGCCCAACCAAAATGCTGGAGGAGATTGTTACCCCAAGACCTTTGTTAGCTTTTTTGCTTCCTTTTTTAGTCGTAATAATTAAAACACCATTAGCAGCCCTAGAGCCATACAAAGCGGTTCCAGCGGGACCTTTAAGAACTTCAACAGACGCAATGTCTTCAGAGTTAATGTCCATTGCTGAGTTACCATAATCGTATCCACCTCTACCTGTATTTTGATTACCGGTATTAGTAACGTCATTTCTAATTGGAATTCCATCAACAACATAAAGAGGCTGGTTGTTTCCTCCGATAGATTTGTAGCCTCTAATAATTACGTTGGCAGACCCGCCCATGGTGCCACTATTTTTAATTTGAGCTCCTGCTACTTGACCTGATAGGTTACTCATGAAGTTAACGTCTTTAACGCCATTGAGTTCCATAGCAGAAACAGTTTGAGAAGAGTAACCTAAAGATTTTTTCTCTCTAGAGATACCTAATGCAGTTACAACAAATTCATCTAATACCCTTGAGTCAGACTCAAGTGAAATATTGATTGTAGATTGGTTGCCAACGGCTAACTCTTTTGATTCGAATCCAATAAAAGTGAATAATAGAATAGGGTCATCTGATCCTACTTCAATTTTAAAGTTTCCGTCAACATCCGTAATTGAACCATTGGTGGTTCCTTTAACAGATACTGTTGCTCCAGGCAGGCCTTCTCCTGTTTCGGAAGACTTTATCTTCCCAGAAATAGATCTAGTCTGAGCAATAGTAAAAATACTGAAGGCCATTAAAGCCAGCAGTGAGAACAACTTTCTCATCTTCATAAGTTTGATTTTTAAGGGGTTATACAATTAAATAAACAGTTTAATAAATTTTTGTTATATCAATATTAAATAATAATTATTAAATAGGCTCTTTATTAAATGGTAATAATTACCCGATAAACGGTTTTATTTAGTTTCAATCGGCTATGTGTTTTGGCGTTAAAATATAAAAAAAGCCCGCTGAGCATTGCTCAACGGGCTTTAAATTTTATAAATAAAACTGACTTTTACATCATACCTGGCATTCCGCCGCCCATTCCACCTGGAGGCATACCTGGAGCACCGCCACCTTCTTCTTTTATTTCAGAAAGAACACATTCGGTAGTAAGTAATAATCCAGCAATTGAAGCAGCATTCTCAACAGCAACTCTTGTTACTTTAGTTGGGTCAATGATTCCTTCAGCAAGCATGTTTACATAAGTATTGTTACGTGCGTTAAAACCAAAGTCACCTTTGCCATCTTTTACAGCCTGAACAACTATTGAACCTTCACCACCAGCGTTGGCAACAATTTGTCTTAATGGTTCTTCAAGAGCTCTTCTTACAATAGCAACACCAGTTTCTTGGTCGTCGTTATCAGTTTTGATTGAGCCTAAAGTTGCAATTGCTCTTATTAAAGCAACACCACCACCAGCAACAATACCTTCTTCAACTGCAGCACGTGTAGCACTTAATGCATCGTCAACACGGTCTTTCTTTTCTTTCATTTCAGTTTCGGTAGCAGCCCCAACATAAAGAACAGCAACACCGCCAGCTAACTTAGCCATACGTTCTTGTAATTTTTCTTTATCGTAGTCAGAAGTAGTAGTTTCTATTTGGGCTTTAATCTGATTAACTCTAGCTTTGATAGCACCTTTGTCACCTGCACCATTAACAATAGTAGTGTTGTCTTTGTCGATTTCAATCTTTTCAGCTGTTCCTAAATCTTCAATAGTAGCGTCTTCAAGTTTTCTTCCTTGTTCTTCTGATATTAAAGTTCCACCTGTTAATATAGCAATATCTTCCAGCATTGCTTTTCTTCTATCTCCAAAACCTGGAGCTTTAACAGCAGCAACTTTTAAAGACCCTCTTAATTTATTAACTACGATAGTAGCAAGAGCCTCACCATCAAGGTCTTCAGCAATAATCATTAGTCCTTTACCTGATTGAGCAGTTTTCTCAAGAACAGGTAAAATGTCTTTCATTGTAGAAATTTTCTTGTCGTATATTAAAATGTACGGATTGTCTAATTCTGTAATCATTTTTTCAGCGTTAGTAACAAAGTACGGAGAAAGATATCCTCTGTCAAATTGCATTCCTTCTACTGTCTTTACGTCTGAATCGGTTCCTTTTGCTTCCTCAACTGTAATTACACCTTCGTTACCAACAACTTTCATCGCATTGGCTATAAAAGCACCAATTTCGTGGTCGTTGTTAGCTGATATTGTGGCTACTTGTTTGATTCTGTCGTTGTCCGCTCCAATTTTTTCTGATTGCTTTTTAAGATTAACGATTACAGCTGAAACTGCCTTGTCGATTCCTCTTTTTAAGTCCATTGGATTTGCTCCAGCAGCAACATTTTTTAAACCAGCAGTTACTATTGCTTGCGCAAGTACAGTAGCAGTTGTAGTCCCGTCACCTGCAATGTCAGCAGTTTTCGAAGCAACTTCTTTTACCATTTGAGCACCCATGTTTTCTACTGGATCTTCTAATTCAATTTCTTTCGCAACTGAAACACCATCTTTAGTGATGCTTGGTGCGCCAAAGCTTCTGTCAATAACAACATTTCTTCCTTTTGGACCTAATGTTACTTTTACAGCATTAGCAAGTGCATCTACTCCTCTTTTTAGAGCATCTCTTGCTTCTGTATCAAATGTGATTTTTTTAGCCATTATCTTTAATTTTTTAATTAATTATGGATTATTTACTTCCTAATATATCTGAGTTTCTCATGATCAAAAGATCGTTGCCCTCAATGTTGATTTCAGTTCCTGAATATTTACCATAGTAAACAACGTCACCTACTTTAATTGTAATAGGTTCATCTTTTTTACCTGATCCTATTGCTATAACAGTTCCAGTTTGTGGTTTTTCTTTAGCAGTATCAGGAATGTAAATTCCACCTGCTGTTTTTTCTTCAACCGCTGATGGTTCAACCAGCACTCGATCTTCGTTTGGTTTAAAATTAATTTGTGACATATTTTTGGTTTTAAAATTAAAATTTAATCTAACCATGACCATTCGAATTTTGTGCCAATTAACGTATTAAAGTTTATGGCAAAAAAAATGTCAGTATGTAGTGACATACTGACATTTAAAATGACATTTTATGTGATTTAGTTAGCAGGCTTAGGAGCAGGGTTGTTTTGAAATCCACTAGGAGGTAAAACAGGCTCTCCATCAATAAAGTCTTTAATTTCACTTTCTTGAGCATTTCCAACAGCAGTATCTGGAGCTTGAACTGCAGCAGCAACCAAACTAAGTCCTAATAAAACAATTGCTAATGTCCAAGTAGCTTTTTCTAAGAAATCACCAGTACGTTTAACACCCATTACCTGGTTTGATGAAGCAAAGTTTGAAGAAAGACCTCCACCTTTTGATTCTTGAACTAAAATAATACCTACCAATAAAAGGCAGTCAATGAAAATTAAGATTCCGATAATTGTGTATAACATGATAATTTATTTTTTAATTAGAGATTCCAGATTTTTAATTTGGGCTGCAAATAAACGCTTTTTTTCGGGATATTTCAACATCAAATTTTTATATGCTGTAATGGCTTTTTTAAAATTGCCTTGTTGAGCATATATTTTAGCCAATGTTTCTGTAACAAACGTTTCGTCTTCAGCTAAACTGAGCTTTGCTTTTTCAATTGGTGAAAAGAATTCTGTTTTACTCGGAGTTATTTGAGGATCGTTTTGGATGAACTTGTCAATTAGTTGTTTGTCAAATTTCGGCTTTTTTTCGGCTTTACCTGATAAGGTTTTTAACCAGTCAGAAAAAACTTTAGGTTCTGAGCTAACTTTTGTTTCGATAGGCAGAGCTTCGACTAAATCGCTGCCTGCCGCTTCAGATACTTCTTGTAAAATGCTAGATGATACAGCACTTGCTAAAATTTGAGTTTCTAATTTTTTATAAAGTTCCGCTTTATCGAAACTTTCTGTTTCATCGGATTCTTTTTTAATATTAAGTGCCTCAACAGGTTCAATCGTTTTTTCGTCTTCTAATTTTTCAGAATCAATTGATAGTGGTTCTGAATTGCTGTTTTGTTCAGCTAATTCTAAACTTTTTTGAAGTGTTTCTTTAAATATAAAATTGAATAAGCTAGTTCTGCTTGACGCATATAAAGCCGCCTTTGATATTTTAGTACTTAAGTCTATCGAATCGTTTTGTTCAGATATTTTCGCATCAACAATGTGAAACAACTGACAATATGGAAACTCATTGACGTTTTGATACTGGGCTAAATCCTTATCTGTACTAGGTTTAGTTCCAACAATTAAAGAATTGAATTCATTTGGATTCATTACCAGTTTCCTACGCTTTCGTTAAAAATATCCTGAATAAGTTGCTCGTTTATTAAAGAAATTAAATCATCTTCCACCTCAGATAGACTCTTGGCACTTGAATAGTCCTCAAACCTTGAAAAGGTTTTTTCAAAACTTTGAGAATCATCTTTGGTGTTTACATACCTAACTGCTATTATAATAGTTAGTCTGTTTTCTGCGGCAGTTTCATTTTGACTAATGCCTAAAGGTGAAGTTCTGTAATCTTTGATTTCGCCTTCAATCGTTAAATCGCCAAATTGCTTTACCAAGGATAAAGATGTTTGAGAAACAAAATAATCCTTTAAGCTTTCGCTAAACACTTGACTTAAAGTTGGTTGAGCAAGAGGAGCGTAATTCGGGAAAGTTGCAATTGAAATTGTATTTACGTCAGGACTGATATTAGCTCCAGTAAACGAGTAGTTTACTTTGCAGCCAGTTAGACCAACCACAATCAAAAACAATATGGAGTTGTGAAATTTCAATTTAAGTTGTATTCTTTTATTTTACGGTAAAGGGTTCGTTCAGAAATGCCAAGTTCTTTGGCCGCACCTTTTCTACGTCCATGGTATTTTTCAAGCGCTTTTTTAATCAATTCTTTTTCTTTTTCTTCAATAGAAAGGTTTTCTTCAACCACCTCTTCATGGTGTTCTATTTCGTCAGCTCTGTTAATTTGGTAATCAGAATTACTTTGATGAGGGTTTAGTTGCAATGGATTGAACGCAGGGCTTGGTTTTTCCACTTCATTATAAATTCTATCAATAATATCTTTATTCTCTGGTTTATTAATGCTGCCTCCACCATCAACCAACTCAAAAACAACCTTTTTAAGATCACCTAAATCTTTTTTCATATCAAAAAGAAACTTATAAAGAATATCTCTTTCTGAAAAATCAGTGTCTTCTGGTTTCTTGTAAACCGCTGGAAGTTTGGTGTCGCCATGATCAGGAAGGTAATTAAGCAGAACCTCACGAGTAATGATTCTGGTGCTTTCTATAACAGATATTTGCTCAGCTAAATTCTTTAATTGCCTGATGTTTCCTTTCCAGCCATAAGCTTCAAGAATCAGCGTGGCATCTGGGGTAAGCCTAATTACAGGCATTCTGTATTTTTCCGAAAAATCAGAAGCAAATTTTCTAAACAACAGATGAATGTCTTCTTTTCTTTCCCTTAACGAGGGCATTTTTATTGGCACTGAGTTTAATCTATAAAATAAATCTTCTCTGAATTTCCCTTTAGAAATGGCGACAGGAACATCTTCGTTTGTAGCTGCAACGATTCTTACATTGGTTTTTTGAACTTTTGAAGTACCAACTTTTATAAATTCACCTGTTTCTAGTACTCTTAATAGCCTCACTTGTGTTTGTAAAGGAAGCTCGCCAACTTCGTCAAGAAATATTGTTCCTCCATCAGCCTCTTCAAAATACCCTTTCCGCATAGCTTGAGCTCCGGTAAATGATCCTTTTTCGTGTCCAAATAGCTCGGAGTCAATTGTTCCATCAGGAATAGCTCCACAGTTAACAGCAATATATTTATTGTGTTTACGAGCAGATAATTGATGAATAATTTGAGGCATTCTCTCTTTGCCTACGCCGCTTTCTCCATTAATTAAAACGGATAAATCAGTAGGTGCTACTTGGATAGCCACATCGAGAGCTCGATTTAATAAATTCGAGTTTCCAATAATTCCGAAACGCTGTTTGATACTTTGAATGTTATAATCAGGCATATCCTAATGCTTTTCCCCTTAAAGTACCTGCGGTACAGGATTCAATTTCGGTAATAACGTAATCACCTTTCTTATATTTTTCTTTACCAAAAATTACTACCACATTTTGAGTGGTTCTTCCGTACAATTCTTCTTTTGATCGTTTTGATGTGCCTTCAATTAAGACCTTATATTTCTTCCCAAGCATTTTTGTGTTTTGATACAACGAGTGGGTTGATTGCAGTGCAATGATTTCTTGAAGACGTTTTGCCTTTACTTTTTCAGGTACATCATCTTCATACTTTCTTTCGGCCAAAGTTTTTGGTCGTTCAGAGTATTTAAACATGTAAGCAAAATGGAATTTTACGTCTTCCATTAACGACATTGATTCTTTATGTTGCTCTTCAGTTTCAGAACAAAACCCGGATATCATATCTGTTGATAATCCAACATCAGGAATTGTTTCTTTAATCATGCTGATTCTGTCTAAGTACCATTCTCGACTGTAATTTCGATTCATTTTTGACAAAAGCTCCGTGTTTCCCGATTGAACAGGAAGGTGGATGTAATTACAAATATTTTCATGTTTTGCCATTGTCACAGCAACCTTCTTGGTCAAATCCTTTGGATGAGAAGTAGAAAAACGAACCCTAATCTCAGGTGAAACCAAGGCAACCATTTCCATTAAATCAGCAAAGTCAAGAGAAGGTTTGTTAGGGTCAATAATTTCGCCTTTTTTCGTCATGTTCCATCTATACGAGTCAACATTTTGACCTAGAAGAGTAACTTCTTTGTAGCTTGATGAAACCAAACTTTCAACTTCTTTAATAATCGATTCAGGACTCCTTGACCTTTCTCGACCTCTTGTAAAGGGAACAACACAGAAAGAACACATGTTATCACAACCTCTCATTATTGAAATGAAAGCACTTATTCCATTAGAATCTAAACGGACTGGGCTAATGTCTTCGTAAGTTTCTTCTCTAGATAGTAAAACGTTTACAGCTTTTCTGCCGTCATTAACTTCTTCTATAAGGTTAGGTAAATCTCTGTAAGCATCTGGGCCAGCAACAATATCTACAAGTTTCTCTTCATCTAGTAATTGTATTTTTAATCGTTCAGCCATGCAGCCGAGCACCCCAACAACTAGTTCTGGTTTGTCTTTTTTTACCTTATTGAATTGTTTTAATTTATTCCGCACTCTAATTTCAGCATTCTCTCTAATAGAGCATGTGTTTAGTAAAACAACATCAGCCTCTTTGGGGTCTTGGGTGGTGTCAAAACCATCTTTCGATAGAATTGAAGCAACTATTTCACTGTCCGAAAAATTCATTTGGCAGCCATAACTTTCCAAATAAAGCTTTTTTGTGCCACCTGTGGATTTAGGAATATCCAATGCTGAACCTTGAAATTCTTCTATTATATCTTTATTCATTAAGTCATGTACTGTTAATAAGCATGCAAAACTAACCAAACCTCATGTTTTATGTCAATTTGGCATAGAAATATGCATAAAGATTCATGAATTTATATGCCAGCATAGAAGTCTTTGAGCAACTAAAAAATCTTATTCCGACAGATTCTTGTAAAAATTTTTTTCTTTGCAGCATATTTAGAACAAATAAAAAATCAAAGAAATAGCATGGAGTTAGTAATTGTAGAGTCACCAGCTAAGGCAAAAACCATAGAAAAATTTTTAGGTAAAGGATTTACCGTTAAATCGAGCTATGGTCACGTTAGAGACTTACCAAAGAGTGAAAAGTCAATAGACAAAGAGAACAATTTCACACCTATGTACGAGGTCTTACCTGATAAAAAGAAAATCATTAAAGAGCTTAAAATACTATCAGACAAAGCAGATACTGTATGGTTAGCAACGGATGAGGACCGTGAAGGAGAAGCAATTTCTTGGCATCTTGCAGATGTTTTGAAATTAAAGGAGGAGAAATCAAGACGTATTGTTTTTCATGAAATAACTGAAACTGCTATACAGAATGCAATTAAAAATCCAAGATCCATAGATTACAATTTGGTAAATGCCCAACAAGCTAGAAGAATTCTAGACAGACTTGTAGGGTTCGAATTATCTCCGGTATTGTGGAGAAAAGTTAAGCCATCACTTTCGGCAGGGCGAGTGCAAAGCGTTTCTGTGCGAATTATAGTTGAGCGTGAACGTGAAATTGAAAATTTCAAATCAGAGTCTTCGTTTAAAATAAAAGTCAATTTTCTCTTAGCCTCAGGTGAGAAATTAATTGGTGAGTATTCAAAAAACGCTAAAAATAATGAAGAATTAAACCAGATTTTAGATTTGGTGAAGAAAGGGCCTTATGAGATTAGCTCAATTGATAAAAAACCAACTAAGAGAAATCCAGCTCCACCGTTTACAACATCTACTTTGCAACAAGAAGCTTCAAGGAAACTTGGTTATTCTGTTGGGCAAACAATGTCAGTAGCTCAGAAATTATATGAAGCAGGACATATTACTTACATGAGAACGGATTCTGTGAACTTGTCAGAACTGGCAGTTGGAAGTGCTAAAGATGAAATAACAGCTAATTATGGCGAAAGCTATTCTAAGCCACGAAAATTTGCAACTAAATCAAAGGGAGCTCAAGAGGCGCACGAGGCCATAAGGCCAACGTATTTCAAAAATTCAGAGGCAGGAAGCACCAATCAAGAAGAGAAATTATACTCTCTAATTTGGAAAAGAGCTATTGCATCTCAAATGAGTGAAGCTAAATTGGAAAAAACTACAGTAATTATTTCTAATAATTCAATTAATTTTCAAGCGGTTGGTGAAGTTTTAAAATTTGATGGCTTCTTGAAAATCTACTCTGAATCTAAAGATGACGGAGAAGAAGATTCTGCTTATGGTACTTTATTGCCTCCTATAGATAAAGGTGAAAAAGTTAACTTTTCAGACCTTACTGCAACTCAAAGGTTTTCTCATCATCCACCAAGATACACAGAGGCAAGTTTGGTGAAAAAGTTAGAAAACTTAGGAATCGGCAGACCTTCTACTTATGCACCTACTATTTCAACCATTCAAAAAAGAGGATACGTTGTTAAGGAAGATAGAGATGGGTTTAAAAGAGAATTTGAAGTAGTAACTCTTGATAAGAACTTTGATCAAAGCAACAAGGTTAATACGGAGAACACTGGCGCTGAAAAGAAAAAGTTATTTCCAACAGATATTGGAATTGTAGTAAATGATTTTTTAGTTGAAAATTTCAATAAAGTTTTGGATTATAATTTCACTGCAGATGTCGAAAAGAAATTTGATGATATTGCCAATGGTGATGTCGCTTGGCAAAAAATGATTGGTGAGTTTTATGAGCCATTTCATAAAGATGTTGAATTTGCTAAAGAAAATTCAGAAAAAGCTAATGGAGAAAGGTTGCTTGGGATAGATCCTAAGACGAAGTTGAATGTATTTTCAAAAATTGGAAGATATGGACCGATGATTCAAATCGGAGACACTGAAAGTGAGGATAAACCAAAATTCGCGTCACTAAAATCACCATTGTCCATAGGATCAGTAACACTTGAGCAAGCTTTAAAACTTTTTCAATTACCAAAATCTCTTGGAGAGTATGAAGGTGTTGATGTTAATGTTGGTATAGGAAGATTTGGACCTTATGTGAGGTATGAAAAGATGTTTGTATCCATACCAAAGGATCAGGACCCCATGACTTTAACCAAGGATCAAGCTACAGAATTAATTGAAGCGAAGAAACTAGTTGAAGCGAATAGAATGATTAAACAATTTGATGAGGATAAAAACATTGAAGTGTTAAACGGAAGATATGGTCCATACATTAAATTTGGAAAGAAGAATTATCGAATACCAAAAGATGTAGAACCTAAAGATCTATCCCTTGCAGATTGCAATGAATTAATAAAGGCTCAAGATTCGAAACCGAAAACTAAAACCAAAAAGACTAAGTAAATGCAGATTCGTAGTTTTCTTAAGCCTGTTAACAAAGAAAAAGCACAGTTTCTGGAAGGGTTTTTAGGGAATCAAATTGATTTTAATATTGAGAATGCTGATCTTAAGTCATATTCTTTAGCAATTTTAGGTGTTCCTGAAGATAGAAATAGCATAGGAAACAAGGGTTGTGATAAGGGAGCCGATGAATTTCGTGAGTATTTTTATCAATTAACAACGGTACATTCAAATCTGCAGATAATTGATTTGGGTAATTTAATTCCAGGAAAGACAGTTGACGATACCTATATTGGATTGGCAATTGTACTTGCTGAATTATTGGAAAACAAAGTTGTTCCTATAATTATTGGAGGGAGCCAAGATTTAACTTTCGCCAATTTTAAAGCATACGAAAAGTTAGAGCAAGTAATAAATGTTGTAACAATTGATCCATCGTTTGATATTGGGGATGTAGGTGAACCGATAACGTCAAACGGCTATGTAAATAAAATTATTTTACACCAACCTAGCTATCTTTTTAATTTTTCTAACCTTGGGTATCAATCTTATTTTGTGACTCAGGAGGAGCGTAATTTAATGGATAAACTTCACTTTGATTGTACTAGGCTAGGTGAAATAAAAGCAGACCTTAAGGAAGCTGAACCAATTATTAGAAATGCAGATTTGGTGAGTTTTGATTTATCGGCAATAAGGAATTCGGATGCTCCAGCTAATAAAAATGTTACGCCCAATGGTTTTTATGGTGAAGATGCTTGTGCATTAGCTCGTTATGCTGGTATTAGTGATAAAGTTAGCTCTATAGGGTTTTATGAATTTAATCCTTTGGTAAAAGATTTTGGGCAAACAGCCTTTCTTTTAGCTCAAATGGTTTGGTACTTTATTGAAGGGTTTGGACATCGAAAAGGTGAAATTCCGGAAATTAATAAAAACAACTATTTAAAATACAGGGTTAACTCAGATAAGAATGAAAGGGAATTGATTTTCCTTAAAAACGTGAAAACAGATCGTTGGTGGATGGATATTCCACATCCTAAAAACGACGTATTAAAGTTTAAAAGACATCAGATGGTTCCATGTTCATACTCAGATTATGTTTTAGCCTGTAATGATGAGATGCCTGAGAGGTGGATAAAAACTTTTCAAAAGCTTATATAGCAGCAGGTTATATGTTTTAAACCCGATTCTAGAAAACAAATTTTGTAAATTTATTATTTTGCATATTTTAGCCACTTCCAATTTTTGGAATAAAAAAAGTTCATGAAGAAATTATTGTTGTTAATTATTGTGGTGTCTTTTTCAGTGTCATATTCGTATGGCCAGCAAGACCCTCAGTTTACACAGAACATGTACAATAAGTTATTTCCTAACCCAGCTGTTGCTGGAGCCAATGGTTCTATTTGTGCTACTTTGTTAGGTCGTGAGCAGTGGGTTGGTTTTGAAGGAAGACCTCAAACATATTTGTTTTCAATACATGGTCCGGTTAAGCTTCTGCATGGTGGCATTGGTTTGTCAATTGCTCAAGATAACTTAGCTCAAATATCTGATTTGCACTTAAAGGCTAGTTATTCCTATCATCATAGTTTTCCTTTTGGTGAAATAAATGGAGGAATAGGGTTAGGAATGGTTCAAAAAACAATAGGTACAGCCTGGATTCCGCCTACCAATTTACCTGATGCTCAAATTCCTGTTGCTGGTATTGCTCAATCTGTGTTTGATTTAGATTTAGGGGTTTATTTTTCTAATGATAAAGTATATGCTGGTATATCATCTACACATGTTCCATCAGCGACGGTGGCTGAAAAAAGCGCTGCATTTAGAATTGCTAGACATTATTATTTAATGGCAGGTTATTCTATGCCTTTAACGCAATCAATAGAGTTACAACCTTCAATATTTGTGAAGTCTGATGGAGCTCATGCTCAAATGGATTTAAATGCAATTGCAGTATACAATGATCTGTTTTTTGGAGGACTTACATATAGGTTTCAAGATGCGGTGTCTATAATGGCAGGTGTTGATTATGGATTAAGTGGTACTGGTATTGCCGGAGGGACTTTACGATTTGGGTATGCATATGATGTTACTACCAATAAATTGAGCTCTGGAAGCACAGGTTCTCATGAAATAGTATTAAATTACTGTTTTAACATTCCTAAAAAGATGAAAATTACAAGACATAAATCCGTACGTTACCTTTAATAATAATTCAATCAGCACGTTATAAAAGGTGCTTAACTAATTAGTTAAAGTTAAATTTTTTTAGTAGTTTAATAAAAAAAGGTATTTTTGACCGATTTTCAAATTGTGTAACAAATGAAAAAGTTGCTTTATATATTAACAGGATTGACTGCGTTGAGCAGTTGTGGAACTACAGACAGTGGTCAGTTGACCGGTGTTTCAGGTAGACCTCAATGGTATCAAGCGGATCCTTATGGAACTTTGTATATTCCTCCAGGGAGCTTCGTAATGGGGCAAAATGACGTTGATGTGCCAACATCATATACCACAAAAAGTAAAACAGTTTCTGTTTCTCCCTTTTATATGGATGACTCTGAGATTACAAACAACGAATACCGTCAGTTTGTTTTTTGGGTAAGAGATTCAATTGCTCATCGAATCTTAGGTGAGGAAGTTAGTGAAGAACATTTGGTTTTCGTTAATGAATATGATGAAGATATTGAGCCTCCAAAAATTAATTGGGATGAAGATATTAGTTGGAATGAGCCAGATGAAAGAGAAGCTTTAGAGGTTATGTTTTTGCCTGAGTACGAAAGGTTTTATGGGCATAGGGATATAGATACAAGAAAATTGGACTATGAGTATTTTTGGATTGACTTCAAAGATGCTGCAAGAAAAAGTCCGACAATTAATGGAGATGAGCTACGAGAAAGAGGCTTAACTGATCGTTCGATTTTTATTAAAAGAGATGTGATTAACGTTTACCCGGATACATTGTGTTGGATTCATGACTTTACATATTCATACAATGAGCCTTTAACAAACATGTATTTCTGGCACCCGTCTTATGATGACTACCCGGTAGTTGGGGTTAGTTGGAAGCAAGCTAGAGCTTTTTCTATATGGAGAAGTCAGCTTCTTAATAGTTACAGAGGTGGTGTTGGAGTTAACGCAGTTCAAAACTTTAGATTACCTACCGAATCAGAATGGGAGTATGCATCACGTGGTGGGTTGGCTATTTCCAGTTACCCTTGGGGTGGACCTTATATAAGAAATACCAGAGGTTGTTTTATGGCAAACTTCAAACCGCTACGAGGTAATTATTATGATGATGGGGGTATTCATACTGTGCCTGCTTATTCATATGATCCTAATGATTTTGGTCTTTATTGTATGGCAGGAAATGTTGCAGAATGGACAAGTAATGCATTTGATGAATCGTCGTATGATTTTGCGCATGACTTAAACATGGATTATGTATATGAAGCGAAAGATGACGATCCACCTGTGCTTAAAAGAAAAACAATTCGTGGTGGTTCATGGAAAGATATAGGATATTATATTCAGACAAGCACTCGAACATATGAATACCAAGATACTGCTAAAAGTTATATCGGTTTTAGAACGGTAATGAGCTATCTTGGAATGGGTAAATCAAATATTTAAAATAGGAAATAATAATTAATAAGTAAAAGAATATGTCAGGAAAAAAAGGTGGATTATCGCATTATTTATACGGAACCCTAAAAGGAAAGAAAATTGTAAATTATATGATGAGTTATGGTGCAGCAATTGTAATTGTTGGTGCATTGTTTAAAATTCAGCATTATCCTGGTGCAAGTATGATGTTGATTATTGGGCTATTGACTGAAGCGTTTTTATTTGCTGTAGGATCAATAGAACCACAACACCTGTCTACGGATTGGTCTAAAGTTTATCCGGAATTGGCTCATCATGAAGAAGGAGATGAGGAAGCAGAAGGAGATTCACATGAAGTTGCTGATGTTGTACTAAAAGAATCAAATAACGATGATGAATTGCCAATAACACAGCAATTAGATAATATGCTTGAGGAAGCTAAAATTGGTCCTGATTTAATGGAAAGTTTAGGCGATGGTTTGAGAAACTTCTCTAGTCAAGCAAAAAATATTTCTGATATTTCAGATGCGAGCTTAGCAACGAATGATTATGTGGAGAATGTGAGAAACGCTTCAACTAAAGTTGGGGAATTATCTACTACTTATGAAAAAGCAGCATCGAGTTTAGTTAGTATATCTGAATCAAGCACAGCCGGTTCTGAGATAGGAGAGCATATGGGTACAATATCAAAGAATTTAGGCGCATTAAATGCTACTTATGAAATGCAATTGAAAGAAGCAAATAATCAACTAGAATCATCTTCAGAATTATTTGGTGGTATCAGTGGCCTTTTGGAAAACTTAAATGCCTCTGTTGAGGACTCTAAGAAATATAGAGAGAATATTGCGGAATTATCAGAGAATATAAGTCAGCTAAATACCGTTTATGGTAATATGCTAACTGCAATGAATACAAGAGGGTAACATATTAATTTATACTATTTTTAAATTTTAAAAGACTAGCTTATGTCAATGGGTGATTTGCCTCCAAGGCAAAAAATGATTAGTATGATGTATTTGGTACTTTTAGCACTTCTCGCAATGAATGTGTCTAAAGAGATCTTAAATTCATTTGTTATTATCAATGATGGATTAGAAAGAACAAACGAGGGCTTTGAGCATAAAAACGCTTATACCATGGCTGAGTTTGGAAAAAAGGCTGCGTTAGATCCTGAAAAAGTGCGAAAGTATTATATCGCGGCAAAACAAGTAAGAGACTTATCGAAAGAAGCTGATGAGTTTATTAGGGATCTAAAAAGTACGATAATTTCAAAAGTTGAACAAATACCATATGAGGTTGCTGATACTATAGATTTGATGATGGTAGCGTCTAAAGATAATCATGATGTGCCTACTAGTTTGTTGATTGGACCTGATGCAAATAACCCCGTAAATCATGAGAAATCTGGAGTTGCATTGATGATGAGATTGGATAATTTTAACAAAACCATTAGGCAATATATTTCTGATGTATTACCTATCGAGGATGTTGAAGGAATGGATCTTGAAATAAAGATGGATGATATGTCAGAAGGTGATCAAACTGTTACTTGGTTGGTAGGTAATTTTTACCACATGCCCATAGCTTCAGTGATCACGAATATGACAAGATTACAAGCAGAAATTAAGAATGTAGAAGCAGAAGTACTTAGAACTTTATTTAGTAAAATAAGTGCAGATGATTTTACATTCGATAACCTTAAAATAGCGGTTAAACCTACTAATGGAACCTACATAACCGTCGGAGATTCGTTCAAAGCAGAAGTTTTGATTGCTGCATATAGTACTACTTCTGATCCTATTTTGGATATTGGAGAAATAACTGACTCTGTAGGTTTTAAAGTTGATAATCCTGATTCAACTAATGTAAGTTATAATAATGGAATTGCAACTTATGCTGTAGTGCCAAAAAGCGCTGGAGAATATGAGTGGGGTGGTGTATTAAGAGTTCAAAAACCAAACGGTGATTTAATTAGTTATCCCTTTTCTAGCGTTTTTACTGCTGCGGAGCCAAGTTTAGTTGTTTCACCTACTAAAATGAATGTTTTTTACAGAGGGTTATCAAACCCTATATCTGTTGCTGTGCCTGGT
>CAJIZE010000014.1 GCA_905181855.1 uncultured Flavobacteriales bacterium | reverse complement strand
TGCTATTTTGGTAGCTTTCTATTCTTTGGTTCTACATGGAAATCACTTTAGCTCATTTGGTTGTCATGTGTAATGTTCACCAAATGGGTTTAAAACATAGAAAGGCAAATACAATTATTTTCCGGCTTTTTTGATTAGCATAACCATTTGGGTTCACCTCGATGCGTTCAATCTTCATTTACTCGGTATAGCTTAATCTGCTAGTTTAACTCTTTTTTAATTAGGTGAGTCTTAAATGTTTTATTTCTTTGTCATCAATTTAAAATTATCACCATGAAGAAGCTGCTATTTCTATTTATGTCGGTCAATTGTTCCTTATATACATACGGACAGTGCAATGTACCTGTTACTAATTTATTTGTAAATATTTGTGATAGCGATACATTTACCACAGCAGGTAATCAGAATGTAACTACCGCGGGCGTTTACTTAGATACTTTACAATCAGCTTTAAGCTGCGACTCTATTATTGAGACAACGCTTACGTTGACCCCTAGAACAACAGGATTTAATTACGGAGGAGCAACTTCCTTTTGTTTGGGAGACACCAATCACATGGCCACTATAGCAACTACAACAGGGGGTAAGTTTACTGCTAGTGGTGGTTTAATAATTGATTCTTTAACAGGAGCCATTGATTTAAATTCTGCTACATCAGGTACTTACGACGTTATTTATACTCCAACTTTAGTTGCCCAACAAATAGGACAAGACATCGACGGGGAAGCTACTGGTGATTTCAGTGGTTGGAGCGTATCAATGAGCAGCGATGGGTTAACAGTAGCTATTGGCGGAGTGGGAAACTATGCAAATGGACCGTTTGCAGGGCACGTAAGAATTTACAGTTACAACGGTACTGCCTGGATGCAAATAGGGCAAGACATCGATGGTGAGGCTGCTGGTGATGCATGTGGTTACAGCGTATCAATGAGCAGCGATGGCTTAACAGTAGCTATTGGGGCACCCTCCAATGATGGAAATGGAATTAATTCAGGCCATGTAAGGATTTATAGTTATAACGGTGGTGCTTGGATACAAGTAGGGCAAGACATCGATGGTGAGACTGCTGCTGATTTCAGTGGAAGTACAGTGTCAATGAGCAGTGATGGCTTAACCGTTGCAATTGGAGCATACTATAACCAAGGAAATGGATTTGAGTCAGGCCACGTAAGAATATACGAATACATTTTAGGATCTTGGACACAAGTTGGGCTTGATATAGATGGTGAGGCCATTGGTGATAGAAGTGGTGAAAGTGTATCAATGAGTAGCGATGGTTCAACAGTGGCAATTGGGGCATCCCTTAACGATGGAAATGGAATTAACGCAGGCCATGTAAGGGTTTATAGTTACAACGGCACTGCTTGGATACAAGTTGGACTTGATATAGATGGTGAGGCTGCTTCTGATTACAGTAGTAGTGTATCAATTAGCAGCGATGGCTCAACGGTTGCAATTGGAGCATCCGGAAACGATGGA
Organism: uncultured Flavobacteriales bacterium; assembly: GCA_905181855.1. GTDB lineage: Bacteria > Bacteroidota > Bacteroidia > Flavobacteriales_G > Salibacteraceae > JAAZVO01. The sequence continues at coordinate 8,565 of CAJIZE010000014.1, read as the reverse complement.
AATGGCATGGATGCAGGACACGTAAGAGTTTATAATTACAACGGCACTGCTTGGACCCAAACAGGACAAGACATCGAAGGGGATTCCGCTTCTGATTACAGTGGTAAAAATGTATCAATGAGCAGCGACGGTTCAACAGTATCAATTGGGGCAACCGGAAATGATGCAAATGGAATAAATGCAGGACACGTAAAAATCTATACTTACAACGGCAGCGCTTGGACACAAGTAAGGCAAGACATCGAAGGAGAGGCCGCTGATGATAATAGTGGTTCTAGCTTATCGATGAGCAGCGATGGCTTAACAGTTGCAATTGGGGCGACCGGAAACGATGGAAATGGAATAGATGCAGGACACGTAAGGGTTCTTTCGTTGCATCCAAACTGTCCTCTACCTTTAAGTATTGTGATTAATCCTGCTTATTTTACTCAGGTTGATGCTTCGATATGTGATAACGAGACATACACCACTGCTGGTAATCAAATAATCGATTCAGCAGGTACTTACTTAGACACTTTACAATCCGCTTTAAGTTGTGATAGTGTGATTGAAACAACACTTAAGATAAACTCAAGGCACCTCACTCAAGTATCAGCAACCATTTGTGATGATGCGGTTTACACTTTTAATGGAAACAACTATAACCAAGCGGGAGTTTATCTAGACACGCTGCAATCTGCATTAAGTTGTGATTCGGTGATTGAAACGACTTTAAATGTTCGTAAAACAAGCGCCACCTCTCTAATAGTTGACACCTGCAGCGGCATATTTTCTTTAACGGGCAAGTATTTTGATGCAACGGGTATATACTTTGACACTACTCTCAATCACCTAGGGTGTGATAGCATCATTAGTTACGACCTAACAATTAATCTGCTTGATAACTCTGTTACAGAGAATCTAAATAGCTCCCCCACTCTTTTAATAGCAAATGACTTAACAGCTAATTATCAATGGTTGAATTGTACAGATAATTTTGCAATAATCCCGAATGAAACTTCGCGAACTTTTACAGCATTAACAAACGGCTCTTATGCTGCTGAGGTTTCAAGAGGAGATTGCAGGGATACTTCAGATTGTTACTTAGTGCAAAATGTGGGCTTAGAAAACAATTTTGTAAAATCAGAAATAAAATTATACCCTAACCCCACAAACGGCATTGTTACAATAGACGCTAAACAGCTTCAAAAGGCCGAGGTATTTGATGCGACAGGAAGGTTAATCATCAAATCAAAATCAAATATAATTAACCTTGAACGTCAACCTAAAGGGCTCTACTTAATCAAGGTGCACACGAAGGGAATAATTGAAGAGTTTAAAGTTTTGATGGAGTAGAAAACGCGTTGGTAGGTAAATCAAAATATTTTTTACCCTTTAACCTTAACTTGCGGCATATCTTTTTCTTTAACTCCATTATCTCTTATCCTCGCAAATAGGTTAAAATTATATGGATTGATGAATGCCCCATTGCCTTTTGTAGCCAAGCGATTGGATCGTCAAAAGAAGAAATTGTGTTGTAACTTTTAATAATAGGAGGAGTAAAAGCCAGTATTACGGTGACTTTTTTGTATTAGGAAACCCCTAAGGTTTTAAAACACTATTCAAAGAGGCTTAGCTGGTTAAATGTTATCTGTATAGATGATATTGAAACGCTTAAAAACAACATCGTGGTTATGCAAAAACAGCCTTTAAAACACTAAGGGTTTTTAGGTTTCTAAAAGATTGATTTTGTAATTGATAATATTTCAAAGCAATAGCCAACAGATCAAGTGAATGAAACAATTTGTTAGTAGGATAAGAAGCGTTGTAAAAACCCATTAATACATCCGAATCGTTTGCTGACAATGTGTTTGGTTCGCCTTGATTTGTTATGAAATCACCGGTTTGTAAATTAAAAAACCGTGCAGATGAAGATCGGTTAAACCTAGGTTTAAACCCAAAGTATTTTGTGGATTTAAGAAGAATCCATGGGGAAAAGACTCTTAGGTTATCCTGAGTTTCATTTAAAAGTAATGAGCTATGGTTCAAAAACTCATAAAATTCTAGATCAGCTTCATTTTCATGAAGACAGTTTAGAAAAACTTCGCTTAAAAATGCCGCAATTGATGTCTTGCGAGGGTCACTAATAACCTTATCGGTTAAGGTGCTGTATTCGGCTTCCTTGAGCGTGTTTAGCGTGTTGTTTTGCTTTTGATAAAACGAGACTTTAATTAAACTGAAGGGTTGAAACAAGAGGCTATTCAGTTTGGCGTTTTTGCGGCGAACACCCTGAACTATAAACGAGTTTAAACCATAGTTTTTTGTGAATATTTTTACGATTAATCCTGATTCACCGTATTTAATTCTATTTAAAACAACACCACTGCTTGTTACAATCACTTATTCAGAATTACAATTTTAGCATTGGCTTTATATTGTCCATCTAAAGAGGAAGCGTAAATAATATAAACCCCCGTGTTTACTTTTTTTTCTTGTAAGGTAGATCTATCCCAAATTACTTGACCACCGGTCGATGTTGTTTTGTGTACAATGTTGCCCGCTACATCAACAATTCTGATTTCCGTACCACGCACCAAGCCAGTAATGGCAATATCACCTTCGTAATTAGGCGTTACAGGGTTTGGATAAGCATAAATATCGCTTAGACTGGAAGCGGGCTCTGTTTCGGAACCTTTAAACGAGATTAAACCCTTGTCGGTTCCTATAAAAACCTCACCTGTTGTTTCGTTTACCTTTATACTATGAATAGTATTAGACCATAACGGGCTGTTGGATTCTGTAAAATGATATATTTCTTCTGTTCCATCTGGTGACATTAAGAAAACGCCCGAGTTTTCGGTTCCTATCCATTTGTTGTTGCCCCCATCAATTTCAATTACTGTAATTGCTTCTGTTTCTAACAAGATTTGAAAATATAAACCCTGTTTGATTAGAATCTCTTCAGCGTCCACTCCTCCATCTAAAAACACGTTAGAGGGGTTATAAACTACCCTAAGCCCTTTGTTTGAGCCAATCCAAACTTCACCATCTTTGTCTTCGGCAATGGTGTTTATTTCGCTTCCGGGTAAGTTTCCGTTGCCAACTGATGAGGTTAAAATTTTAACTTGATCGTCGGTTACGTCTGTAGCAGTATTGTTATAATCAACCACCATAATACCTATTGCTTGAATACCTAACCATGCCTGCCCGCCGGATGTAATCTCAAGGGCAGTTGGTTTCTCCCCGTTTACACTTGAGTTAACAAATGACGCCCAGTTCCCATCAGGGTCCTGAACGTTCAGTAAGTTTTCCGTGATCGATGTAGAAACAAATAAATTACCACCGTTATCGAAATCAACATGCGTTACACCAGTTCCAAACCCATCGATATACTCTAAGGTACTATTTTCTGAAATGTATCTCTTTTTGAAAATATCATCTTCAAACTCGAAGATACCATGACCTAATGAGCCTACTATTAATCGTTTAGAATTGGTTGGGTCAACCGCAACGCAAACTATATCGCTGATAGTATCAAAAACGGGTTCGTTAATCTGGTTTTTTGATGTCCAATCGTAATCCTCATAAATATAGACACCAGCTGGAGTGAAGGTTCTAAACCAATTGTTCCCTTTCTCTCCTCTAGCAACATAAAGCTTTTTACCATTTGTAGCTAAAGATCTGTTTCCTGAACCTTCAGGACAAGTCGGTTTAAAAAGCGCTGTGTTGAATACGTTTATTGATTTTGCAATTCCTTGTTTTTTGTCGGCAACCCATAATGTATTTTGGTCATCCAATACGGCAAAATTTGGGGCAGGTGCTTTTGTGTCGATAAAATAATCGTAATAGTTAGAAATTAGATTGAAGTTCTGATCATAAACCCCGATTGAATAACTATGAGAAATTACAATTTTATCTCCAGTAACCGAAAGACCATTTAAGTCGTCATTACTCTTGAATGGTATAACCACTGAGGTATTTCCTGCAAGTTGATATAAGGTGTCGTTTTTAAAAGTTAAGGTTCGTTTGGGAAACAAGATGGCTCCATTAAAGTTAATAATGGTTTGGTATGGATCGTTAGGATGAATAATCCCTGTTTTTTTCGACCAAGCAGAAGGAAACTTTATTAAAGGGTTGCTTAACGTAGAGAAATGAACCCCCTCAGAGGTAGCAGCGAATATTGTGTCGTCTTTTACCGCAGTACAATAAACCTCAATTGGGTTCGTGTTGGTTCCAATAGAAAAGGTTTCTTCTACTTCAGACTTAAGTAAGTTCAGCTTTAAGATACCGGAGCCAAAGGATATAAATGCTACTGAATCAGTGACATGAACACCATAAATGGTTCTATTGGTTATTTGTGAGGTTCTTTTTAAATCTTGAATATTAAAAACGGTGTTGTTTCTAAGCAGATCAATATTTCCATTGCTATAGCCAATAACCAAAAGATCAAGCGATTTAGAATAATCAATATCTGCAATACTAACATCCGAAAGGTAATTAACCTTAGAAACCCTCTCAACAGATTGATTATCAGTGTTTAGTGAAATTAAACCGTGTTCAGCATTGCCGTAAACTAAACCATCAGCAAGAATAATTTTTTTAATTGAGTTGTATGATGAATAATCAGACCAAGTAAATAGTTCTTGACCTTTCAGAAAGCCAGGTAATATAAAAAGAAAAGTCAGAAATAAACGCAACAACTTAAAACGCTAAGGATAATATATATTGTTTGTAAAAATGATGTTTTTATTTATAATTTTACACCTTTAAATTGCACCCGTAGTTCAACTGGATAGAATATCAGATTTCGGCTCTGATGGTTGAGGGTTCGAATCCTTCCGGGTGCACAATTTGAATGGAGGCTATCCTCCATTTTTTGTTTTTAGTGACAGGTAATGTTCCACGTGAAACTAACGCCCAATATGTACCATAAGAATTGAAATGTCGGCAGGGCTCACACCACTTATTCGTGCTGCTTGACCGATAGTTGCAGGTTTAATATTTGTTAACTTTTCTATAGCCTCTGATGAAAGAGAGGAAATGCCTCGGTAATTAAAACCATCATGAAGTTTTATGTTTTCGAGTCTTTTTTGTTTTAGCGCAGTTTCGTTTTCACGATCAATGTAGCCTTGATACTTGATTAAAATCTCCACTTGTTCCAGGACTTCTGGTTTAAGGTCATCGGATGAATCAATTAATGTAGCGAAACCAGAATCAAGCTTCAAAATGTGGTTGATGTTTATTTGAGGTCTTGACAACAACAAGGCTAATTTAGTTTTTTGCTTAATTTGAGAGGAGTTTACCCCGTCCAGGGTTGGGTTTATTTGCTCTGGCTTGATGCTGTTGGTTCCCAAATAATATAAAGAAGCATTAGTTTTTAAAAGCTTTTGTTCTACTCTGTCTAACCTGTTTTGATCGGCTAACCCTAATTTATGTCCTTTTTTTGTTAATCTAACATCAGCGTTGTCTTGTCTTAATAAAATTCGATGCTCAGCTCTCGACGTGAACATTCGATAGGGTTCATCAGTTCCTTTGGTAATTAAATCGTCAATCAATACGCCAATATATGCCTCATCTCTGGAAAGAGTAAATTTTTCAAGAGAATTAATTTTTTGATGCGCATTAATGCCGGCCATTAATCCTTGGCAGGCCGCCTCTTCATAACCAGTTGTTCCGTTAATCTGCCCTGCGAAAAAGAGGTTCTCAATAATTTTAGTTTCTAGTGTTGTAGTGAGTTGGGTTGGTGGAAAGTAATCGTACTCAATAGCATAGCCGGGTCTAAAAATTCTAGCATCAGCAAAGCCTTCAATTTTTTGAATCGCTTTGATTTGAATGTCTTCAGGAAGGGATGTAGAGAATCCATTGACATAAATTTCTACTGTATTCCAACCTTCTGGTTCTACAAATATTTGGTGTCGTTCTCTATCGGCAAAGCGGTTGATTTTATCTTCAATTGAAGGGCAATATCTAGGGCCGATAGAATTAATGGTACCATTAAACATTGGGGATCTATCAAAGCCCTCTTTAAGGATCTCATGCACCTCTGGTGAAGTATAAGTAATGTGACAACTGAGCTGTTTCTTTAAGGCGAGGTTGGGTAAATGGGAAAAAGAAGTGGGATGTTCGTCACCCAGCTGCTCTTCCATTTTCGAGTAATCTAAAGACCGTCCATCAACTCTAGGAGGTGTGCCTGTTTTCATTCGACCTGCTTCAAAACCTAATTCTATAAGCTGTTCAGTGATTCCGTGTGAAGCTTTTTCGCCAGACCTTCCTCCGCCAAAGTTTTTCATACCGATATGGATCAATCCATTTAAAAAGGTGCCGCTAGTTAAGATTACGGTTTTGGCTTTTATTTCTTGACCAATACTAGTTTTAACTCCTGTAACCTTGTTTTTGTAGTGTGTTATTCCGACGACCATATCTTGCCAGAAGTGTACATTTTGAATTTTTTCTAATTCTTCTCTCCAGTAAATAGTGAATAGGGTTCTGTCGTTTTGGGTCCTAGGGCTCCACATAGCTGGCCCTTTAGATCGGTTGAGCATTCTAAACTGAACCGCAGATTTGTCGCTAACAATACCCGAAAGACCACCTAAAGCATCAATTTCTCTAATAATTTGACCTTTTGCAATTCCCCCCATAGCGGGATTGCACGACATCTGTCCAAGTTTGGACATGTCCATGGTGATAAGTAAAACTGTTGATCCAAGATTTGCAGCAGCAGCAGCAGCTTCGCACCCGGCATGGCCACCACCGACCACAATTACATCATATTTAATAAGCATAATAGAAATGTTCCACGTGAAACTAAAGAAGTCGCAAATTTAGATAATAATCCTCTTTAGAGGTCATTTCGGCTTGTTGTAGATCGGTTTTATCATTATACCCAACAAGATGCAGTACGCCGTGTATTAAAACCCTGTGCAGCTCATCCGTAAACTTATTGTTTTGTTGAATGGCATTCTCATCAACCCTGTCAATGCTGATAAAAAAATCTCCGGAAATTTGCTTTTCAACATTATAATTAAAGGTAATTATATCAGTGTAATAGTTATGATTTAAATGCTCTTTGTTCATGTTTAATAGGTGTTCATCTGAGCAAAACACATAGGTTAAGTTTCCGACAGAACAATTCTCGTTTTGTGTTGAATCCTTAATCCATGACTTTAATAAACGCTTGTTCTTTAAGTTGAACTTTATGTCTTCATTATGAAAAGTGATCATGTAAAGTGATTAGGGTTAATTCGGTGAATTGAAATACTCGTTAACCTTGTTTTTATAGAATTGGTTTAAGTTCGGTGGAACTGTTTTTAATAGTTCTAATTCTTTTTCTTTTAATTTTTGGTATTCTAAAAACTGATTACCTAATGCCTCTTCGTTGTAAGACCCTTCTCTAGATTCTCTTTTGTTATCAAATTCTTGTTCTCGATCGGCTTTTTCAGACTCCAATAATTTAGTGATAATTTTTTCTTGCCTGTTAAGCGTTTCTTGCGATAACCTCATGTTAACTAAGTCTTCTTCGGTTTTATCCATAAGCTCTTGTATCTTCTTTAGCTCATTACCACCATCCCCTTGTTTATCACCATTCATTTCTGATTGCATTTGTTTAATGGCTTCACGAATAGCCGCTTGCTCTGCTGCCATTTTTGCTGTTTCTTTTGATTGACCGCTACCTCCGGTGATTCCTGGTTTTTCGCCAGGCTTTTTACCTTTTCCAGGCTGCTCACCCTCTCCTTGTTGTTCCAACATCTTTTTCATTTTCTTATTAAGTTGTTGTTGCTTTTTCTTCATTTCAGAAAGTGAAGGCATGCCTTCACCGGGTTTGTTACAACTCTTTTTTCCAAACTTTTTTGAACTCATGCTGCTTTGCATGTTTTGTACAATTTCATCCAACAACAAAGCTAAGTTGTTAGTAGAGGTCATTATGTATTGTTGTCTGCTTGAAGCCATTCTTGCGTTTCTATCCTTTAAATCAATAATTGTTTTTTCCATGTTGTTATTGATGGCATTCATTTCTTTATTAACGGTTGCTTCGATTTGAACAACTCTTTTGCTTAAAGCAAACAATGAGTCTTCAATAATTTGAGCGTTATCTTTAATTTTCTTTTGTTCTTGATTTGCAATGGTGAAGGCAGGGTCGTTTCTTTTAAGGCCTTTTACCGTATTCATTAGGTCTTCTTGATCAAAGGATAGTTGAATTAGATTTTCTAATAACGCTCGCAGGTCTTCTAAGTTTTCTTTTGGTTGATTAGACTCCATTTCGGATTGAAGTTCAGAAAGCAGATCTTTCATTTCTTCCATTTTTTCTGCGGCATTTTCTTGTGATTTTTTGGATTCTTTTTGTTGATTCTTTTTAAGTTGCTCTGAAGCGTCTTTCATTTGCTCCTTCATTTCATTCATTTTTTCTTTGGTGTCAGGGACATCATTTTTGTTTTCTAACGATTCATTTTTTTCTTTAAGCTGCACAAGGTCTTTTTCTAGTTCTTTTGCTTTTTCTTCTAATTTTTCTTGTTTTTCACCAAGCTCCTCTTTGTTTTCATTGTTAAGTTTTTCTTCAGCTAATTCATCTTGCTCTTTCTTTAATTCATC
>CAJIZE010000013.1 GCA_905181855.1 uncultured Flavobacteriales bacterium | reverse complement strand
AAACCAAACTCGCCCATATGCCTAAAAAGCTGTACCAAAACCATTCGTAAACGTTAGTTAAATTAAACTTTTTCATAACAAATTATATTTAGTATATTTTACCTAAAAGTGTGTTTTAAAGTAATCGAAAAACCATTTTGAAGATTTTTTTTGGGTGAAGGGTACGAAGAATATTTATCTTATTAAGGTTAAATCCCCTTTAACTATTTTTCCGTTAGATAGATACAAAACATAGTAATATACCCCATCAACAATGCCATTTGCATCCCAATTATTTTGATATCTATCAGTAGTAAATATTGTTTGTCCCCATCGGTTAAATATGTCAATTGCAGCTGATGGTATTTCAGCGTTATCCTCATCATAAACATTAATACCAGGAATTTCAAAATAGTCGTTTATTCCATCTCCATTGGGGGAAATTATATTGGTGGTAACAATCTCGCAGCTTTCAATGCTAATGTATTGAAAATCTAAAATGTTTTGATTGCAATTATCTGTAATTTCAATTCCAATTTCTGCGTTATCCTGGTTGCTGAATATAAGCTGTGGTGAGTTCTGTTGCTCAACGCTTCCGTTAATCGACCAAGAATATTGGTAAGGAGGATAACCTCCATTTACTAATGCCAAAATTTGAATGGTATGAGTTTCACAAATAGTTGTGTCATCAGGTAAGTAAACTTGAAACAAATCCTGTGGTGCAACTCCAACTGTTAAGGTATCGGTTTTTTCATATCCACAACCATCAATTAACGTTAAATAATAAACTTGAGGATCAAAAATTTGCTCTAGTTTCAGGGTATCTGAACTAGAAACAATACTGTCTTTATCAGACCACCAAAACAAGTGAGGTAATAATCCTCCTGAATAAGCGGTAACAAGGGTAATCGTATCGCCACTACAATCAACTGCAGTATCATTTGCGTTAATGTTTAGTGGTGGGTAATTAGCAAACGATACTGTTACAGTATCAAAAAGAAAAACACTGCTGCACTCATCGGATATTTGAACAATATAATTGGTTGAATATTCAGGAACAACATTTATACTTTGAGAGCTTTGTCCCGTTAGCCAAATGTACTGATAAGGTGGGGTGCCCCCACTTATAAATGGTTTCAAAAAAGCTGTATCGCCTAAACAGGCTAAAACAGTATCGTTCATTGTTGATACTAGATCAGGAGATAAATTAAAAATGATATTCAATGTATCAGTCCTTGAAGCTCCACAACCATCGGTTACTGTAACAATAAAAGAGGTATCGTTTGACATTGAAACCATAAACGAAGAACTTGTTTGCCCACTACTCCATTGGTATGATATTGGAGCTTGCCCCGTTAAAACAACAACACTAATACTAAAATTGTTTGACGGACAATTAAAGGACGTGTCAGCGGTTACTATTGTTAGTGCCGGGGTCGTTACTGTAACTAAAATGCTATCAACTAAAGGACTGCTTAAAAAGCAGGAATCAGTAACCGTGACAAAATATTTCGTTGTGGTTGATGGATTTACTTTTATGCTTTGTGTTTTATCGCCTGTGCTCCATTCGTATCGCTGAAATTGTCCACCAGTAATAATCTTTGGCCCTATGTCTATCAAACTAAGGTTGCAATTTAATATGGTGTCTTTTGTACTAATACTCAGCGGCTCATTTACCTCAAACACTTTTACACTATCGATAAACGAAACTCCTGGTAAGCACTGGTCGGTTACAGTTACGTAATAAGTAATGTCATTTCCAACTGATGAAATAATAGCTGATTGCGTGTTATAGCCATTGCTCCATAAAAAGCTGTATTGATTTGAGCCCTTTTGAACATCTACTGTTATGGTGTTGCTTTGAGTACAAGATATTGTGTCGTTCTTTGTAGAAGTGGTCGGTGCAGGAGAGAAAAATTTAACTAAAATACTATCAATCAAAGGATTTAACGAGTCGCAAAAATCTGTTACCGTTACATAATACTTGGTGTCGGCATTTGGTCTCACTTTTATAGAGTCTGTCTTTTGACCAGTGCTCCAAAGGTAAGACAATGACTTAGAGCCGCCAGTTACCAAAGGGGTTATTGCCAAAGAGTCTGCTACGCAATTTATGCTATCTATTACTGAGCTTAGCGTTAATGGCAATGTAGAAATATGCCCGGTTACAAAAGTTGCTGTTGTATCAATACCACATGCGTCTGTAATTGTAACATTAAAACTGGTGTCAACTGGCGGATTAAACGATAAAAAACTGCTAGAATCCCCATTGCCCCAGGAGTAATAAAACGGTTCAATACCTTGAAGAATTAAAGGGGTTAATATAAGAGAGTCATCCAAACAATCTACATAAACATGATTGGAGTCAACAAACAATGGCTTAGGATCTAATATTTCTAGCACTGTAGTAGATGTATCGAGAGTTACGCAAGCAGCTGTATCGGGCTGCACTCCAATAATTATTGTTTCTTTACCTTCAATTATGCCATCGTCTAAAACATTTACACTCAAAATAGCCGTAGATTGACCCGAATTAAAAACAACAGAATCAGGCAAGAAAGAGTAATCAATCCCGTTTTGAGCTGTTCCTGAAAACTTAATGTTAATTTTTTGCATAGCAGAAATATCATTAAACCGAGTAAAAGCGAGTTCAACATTACCGCAACCTTCATAAAGGTTACCGTTGCTGTTTAAAGTATAAAATGATGGCTTTGCTTTTACTATTATGTTTGGCGAACCAAAACTTTTAGCTTCTAGAAACACATATGAATTCAACAGAATGTCTTCACCATCGGCAATAGCAAGCTTTATGTGAAAGGTATCGCAAGCAGTTAGCAACAATTTTGCAGTCATAGTAACAGTTCGGCCGTTCATACCCACTGCATTTGGATTTGTTGCTTGAAAATATTGCTGATTTAAAGGTGTTATAACAGCATCTCCATTATGAATAGAACTTACAGTAATTGGTATTTGAGGTGAAGTGCCTGGCACAAATGCAATGTTTTGAGCTCCGTTAGGGTATTGTGAAGGGCTACTAAAACTACCTGTTATGCCAGGGCCCGAAATAAAAAACCCAAAAACATCATTAAACTCTTGATTAATGAAACCTCCGCTTGGTGGGTTTACATTGTAATTAGGGTATTCTTGAGAGCCAAAAACATAATTAAATTCAATACTATCTGACTCAGGAACAAATTCAAATTCAATAACAGATGAATGACGCACCGTATCGACAACATTAGAAATGGCCAAAATATTAAATACTTGATTTGCCACGGTTAATAAATCTGAATCAAAAACATCCACCGCTGGATGTGGCTGATTGGTGAAGCTTGGATCAATTTCAATCAAATTCCCTGTAGACATAACAATACCTGAGTCTAATCCAATGATAGTACCATTAATATCAGTGAAATATCCAACTTGGGTAGTTGAATCGCCAAAATAATTAACTGAAATTATTTTAACGCCTTCACCTAACAATACGTTACGGACTAAATTATCTGGGTTTGAATTCTGACCAGATTGTAAAACCTGTAATTGAGCAATAGTTGACAAACTATTAAACATCACTATAGTTGTTATAATCAGTATTTTACAATAATTCAGCATTCTCGTGACGAAGTAGCTTCAAAATTAAAAGATTTACTGGCGTATTAACATAATCGAGCCCATCTTTTTAACCACCTGCCTATTATAACCTTCAGCTTGCATATTAAACACATAAACATCCTGTTTTAAAGGTTCTCCTTTAAAATACCCTTGCCAATTAAAATTGGGCTCATTCGTTTCAAAAACAAGATTTCCCCATCGGTCAAAAATTCTAAAAACAAATGCGCTAACTCCTTGTAATTTCAAAGTAAATTGGTCGTTTAACCCATCCCCATTTGGTTAAAAAGAATTAGGAATAAAAACTTGAAAAGGTTCCACAATTTCTAGTTCTGTTGAATCTAGACAACCAATTGAGTTTTCCACCACTAACTTTACGATATATTCAAAAGGTAAAGGATAACTATAAATTGGTTCTTTTAATGTTGATGTGTCACCATTACCAAAATTCCATAAAAACGCGATAGCTTCAGTACTTGATGAATTGGAAAATCGTATTTCACGACCATCAATATACGAATAGCTAAAATCAGCTACAGGCTGCAAAACTCGAATTCGTACGTTGTCGTGAAGTTGATTGCCACAATCATCAGTTATGGTAACACCATATGCTGTAGTATAATCTGGTTGCACCAAAATGGAATTATCGGTACTACCTGTGCTCCAGTTGTATTTATAATTACCCGCACCCTCTTTGGCATTTGCAAAAAGAATAATGGGTTGCTCGGCACAAATTGATGTGTTTTCTGAGATGTTAAGATGCATTGGGTTATGTGCCCATGTTTGTTGGCCCCAATTACCGGAATTAGCACCTATTGGAATGGTAGTATCAAAACCTGCAGGTAAAGGAATTTCAACAATATCTTTGGTAGATAAAACGATACCCCCTGTCTAAACCAATTGAATTAGCACCATTGCTGAAATAACCATATTGATTTGGCGCACCATAAACTTGAATGTTAAATGCTTGTACGCCATTACCAAGCAACACATTGTTTGCCAAATTTACTACTGTATTGTTCGGTGTAAAATTGGTAGTTGTAATCTGAGCTTCCAATATTTTTACCCCAATAAAGGACACAATTAGAATGAAAAGACTTACCTTTTTCATCAACGATAAAACCATTACTTTAAATCGTAACATTTTAATAATCAATAAGTAATTCAATTTATATTCAGCAGGTAATTTAAATTGTTCCCGATAATGGGACACTTTATCGTTTAAATCCTTTCTTTGTAATTTAAGCATGAGAGTTAACCGAATCTTACCATTGTTATTTTTACTGCTCTCCTCATTGCTTAATTCATGCGGTGTGGTTTATAAAGATGTAGAAATACATGGCATAGAAAATATTGAGTTAGTTAAATTTGAGAACGATGGAATGATCATCGAAGCCGATGTTACGATTAACAATCCGAATTTTTATGGCATAGACGTTACCGATTCTGACCTTCAAATTTACCTCACCGATTTAGTTCTTGGCAATGCCACTTTTTTAGGTGAAATGAATCTTGCAGCAAATTTTGAAGAAAAAAAACACCTCACAATTAAAACGATATACAGGGGTAAAATGTCAAACACCTTAAAAAGTGTATTCGGATTAGCTATGGGTAAAGAAATGCTGCTCCGGATTGAGGGTGAAGTAACAGGAAAAGCGATGGGAATTTCACGCTCTTTTGACGTGCGAATTGAAGAAATGGTAAAGCTTTAACCTACCCCCTCCCGTTCGGTTTCTTTTGTTTTAATGCTCAATTCTATCTTATTGTTTATTGCTATTGCAGCTAACTTTGTTTGCACAAAGTAAGTCGAGCAAATTAGGGTATACCAAAGTTGAATCATATACTGCTAAACAATACAAGTAATTACCTCAAAATTTCGCAATTGTACAAGACCTAAAAGGGTTTATGTGCTTATTGTAACAATAAAGGAGCCCTTCAATTTGATGCTGTTTATTAGCGTGTTATCACAACATACAACCAATCAATTGTTAGATCTTTATCTGTAAGAAAAAAATGATAGTGCTGATGACGAAATTGGGCTTTTAATGCCTGATTCAACGGGAGCTCTAAATGTTGTAACCATCCAGACTTCTCATCAGATTCCTGAATTGAATTTCAAAAAAAACATCATCATACTTGCGGCTAACCTAAGCCCTGTAGAATATTGGGTTCGTGGAGTGCTCAAAAAAGTGACCTCCATTTCAAAATAACTTTAAAATAGAACAATTCCTTAGCTATATTTGCCTAACTTATCAAGAAAGGTGTAGGGATCGGCCCGTTTAAACCTTGGCAACCTCTTGACTTTCAAGAAAAGGTGCCAACTCCAATTCCGAGTAATCGGGAAGAGATAAGTTGAGTTTTTCACCAAGCTTCAACCTATTTCCTTTACTTGATTTGTTAAGAATTAGAACAGATTAATCTAAAGCGAAAATGACAATCAAACAGCAACTTGAATCGATTTTAAACCAACGTGTTTTAATACTAGATGGTGCTATGGGCACTATGATTCAAAGACATAAACTCACAGAAGATGATTTTAGAGATCACAAAGATTTAAAAGTCCACAAACATCCTTTAAAAGGAAATAACGATTTACTATCAATCACAAGGCCGGAGATTATAAAAGAAATTCATAAAAAATACTTCATTGCTGGTGCTGATATAGTGGAAACTAATACCTTTTCTTCTACTACCATTGCTCAAGCGGATTACGGATTAGAAAAATGGGCTTACCAACTAAATTATCAATCAGCAAAACTAGCTAAGGAAGTAGCTATGGAGTTTAGCATGGAAGAAAAGCCAAGGTTTGTTGCTGGCTCAATAGGCCCTACAAACCGCACAGCATCTATGAGTCCTGATGTAAATAACCCGGCCTTTAGAGCCGTATCATTTGATGATTTACGTATTGCATATAAAGAACAAACTATTGGATTAATTGATGGTGGAGCGGATATTTTATTGGTAGAAACTGTTTTTGATACCCTAAATGCAAAAGCGGCATTGTTTGGGATAAGCGAAGCTTTTGAAGAGAAAAAAACAGAATTAGCTATCATGGTTTCGGGAACAATAACAGATGCTTCCGGTAGAACTCTAAGCGGTCAAACACCTGAAGCTTTTGCTATTTCCATCTCACATATTCCACTTTTAAGTATCGGTTTTAACTGTGCCTTAGGCCCAATTCAATTAAAGCCACATCTTAAGGCTATTAAAGGCAAAACCAACTTTTTTACAAGTGCCCATCCAAATGCTGGTTTGCCTAATGAGTTCGGTGAATACGATCTTGACCCAGATACCATGGCTTCTCAGGTAAAACCATATATGGATGATGGATTGGTTCAAATTTTAGGAGGATGTTGTGGAACAACTCCAGAACATATAAAAGCAATGGCTGATTTAGTTAATTAACTGGTCACTATAAAGAAAACAAAAATCAGGTAGTTTGTACCGCCAATCTAAAATATACAACTTTTAACAAACAGTAAAATGCTCAAATTATCAGGACTTGAACCTCTAATTGTTTCACCCGAATCTAATTTCATAAATGTTGGCGAACGAACCAATGTAACAGGCTCGCGGAAATTTTTACGCCTTATTAAAGAAGATAATTTCGAAGAAGCGTTATCCGTTGCACTTGACCAAGTGCGAGGTGGAGCCCAAATTTTAGATGTAAATATGGATGAAGGATTGATCGATGGGGTGTCGGCAATGACTACTTTTCTTCATCTAATAGCTTCCGAGCCTGAAATCTCTCGAATTCCAATAATGATTGATTCATCTAAATGGGAAATTATTGAAGCAGGCTTAAAATGTGTTCAAGGAAAGGCCGTTGTTAATTCAATAAGCTTAAAAGAAGGAGCAGAAAAGTTTAAAATCCAAGCCAGATTAATTCAATTATACGGTGCTGCAGTTATCGTTATGGCTTTCGATGAAGAGGGCCAAGCAGACTCTTACGAAAGGCGCATTGAAATATGCGAGCGTGCTTACAACTTATTAGTAAAGGAGTTAAATTTTAACCCCAGCGACATCATTTTTGATCCCAATATTTTTCCTGTTGCTACAGGAATGGACGAACATGCCAACAACGCCCTTGATTTCTTTAATGCCACTAAATGGATAAGAGAAAACTTACCTCATGCAAGTATTAGCGGAGGCGTAAGCAATGTTTCCTTTTCGTTTAGAGGAAACCAAACAGTTCGTGAAGCCATGCATGCGTCCTTTTTATATCATGGAATTAAACACGGAATGAGCATGGGAATTGTCAACCCAGCGTTACTTGAAGTTTATACTGAAGTTCCGGATGATCTTATGATCTTGGTTGAAGATGTTATCCTAAACAGAACGCCAGATGCCACTGAAAAATTAGTAGACTTTGCTGAAACCGTGAAAGGCTCGGTAAAAAAAGAAGAAGTTGAAGAGGAATGGAGAAAAGGCACTGTTGAAAAAAGATTGGGACATGCACTAGTAAAAGGGATTGTTGACTTTATTGTTGATGATACTGAAGAAGCAAGACTTAAATATGACCGCCCGTTGCACATAATTGAAGGGCCATTAATGGATGGAATGAACATCGTTGGTGACCTATTTGGTTCAGGTAAAATGTTTTTACCTCAAGTAGTGAAAAGTGCTAGAGTTATGAAAAAGGCTGTAGCTTATTTAGAACCATACCTCGATGCTGAAAAAGAAGAAGGATCAAGCAACAGCAAAATTTTAATGGCTACAGTAAAAGGTGATGTACACGATATTGGGAAAAATATAGTTGGTGTTGTTTTAGCGTGCAACGGCTATGAAATTATTGACCTTGGAGTGATGGTTTCTTCAGATAACATTATTGCGGAAGCCATTAAAAATAAAGTTGATGTTGTTGGACTCAGCGGCTTAATTACTCCTTCGCTTGATGAAATGATTGATGTTGCGATCGAAATGGAAAAAGCCACCCTGAATATTCCTCTGCTTATCGGAGGAGCAACAACCTCTAAAGTACATACAGCTGTTAAAATTGAGCCTAGTTATCCAAATAAGACGTTTTATGTTAACGATGCTTCAAGATCAGTTACGGTAGTTGAACAACTTTTAGGCACTAAAAAAGAAGCATTCCTAAAATCATCAAAAGAAGGTTACAAGAAGGTAGTTGATGCCTTCAACGAAAAAAGAAGAGTAAAAACATACCGCACTTACGGAGATGCTTTAAAAAATAGATTTCAAATCGATTGGGATCGCTACCAACCTGTGAAACCAAAAACATTAGGTGTTGAACATTTATTAAATTATTCATTAAGCGAAATTTCAGAGTATATTGATTGGACGCCCTTTTTTCATTCGTGGGAATTACGTGGTAGCTACCCTAAAATATTTGAAGATAAATACGTTGGCGAAGAAGCCAAAAAACTTCATAATGATGGTCTTAAAATGCTAAATGAAATAATTGATGGAAATTGGCTAGAAGCCAGAGCAAGTTTTGGATTATGGCAAGCCAATGCTCAGGGTGATGAGGTTGTTCTGAAAAATGACACTTATGAATTAGAACGCTTCCAAATGCTTCGCCAACAGCACGATAAAAAAGAATCGCCAAACTTTTCATTAGCAGATTTTGTATCACCAAACGACGATTATTTTGGTGCCTTTGCCGTTACCACTGGAATTGGGATTGATACGAAAATTGCTCAATTTGAAGCGGACCACGACGACTATTCAGCTATTCTTTTAAAGGCACTGGCCGATAGACTTGCTGAAGCGTTTGCAGAATTGTTACATGAAAAAATTCGCCGCGAATACTGGGGCTATGAACAAAATGATAAACTTCCTAAGGAAGATTTAATCAAAGAAAAATATCATGGTATTAGACCAGCTCCAGGTTACCCCGCTTGTCCTGACCACACCGAAAAAACAAAAATATTCAAACTGTTAAAAGCAAGTGAAATAGGTATTTTGCTTACTGAAAGTATGGCAATGACGCCAACCGCTGCAGTTTCTGGCTGGTATTTTGGACATCCTGAATCGAAATATTTTGGACTTGGAAAAATCACCACAGATCAAGTTTCAGATTATGCAAAACGAAAAAATATGTCAATAGAAGAAACCGAAAAATGGTTAAGACCTAATTTGGCTTAGTTTAGCAGTTGACAGATTTATATTTCCCGCTATTATGCTATGGCCAATAAGTTTTGATTGTTTTTAATAACGAGATTAAACAACTTACTTTTTACGGATCACTTACAATAGGTTTCTAGTGTCTGATTTCTAAAAAACCCTCTCATCCTAATTATTGACCAGTACCAGCATCTAAACTCCACTTGTTCAATTTAAAGGACAAAAACACCGTTATGGTTTACATTTGTTCATTAAAGCAATCAACATGAGACCACAAATATTTATTGCCCTTTTTTCAGTTCTGTCTATACAATTATCTGCTCAAGAAAATTGGGATCTAGAAAAGTGCATTACGTATGCTTTAGAAAACAACATATCTATACAGCAATCCGAGCTATCTACTAAAATTGCTGAGCAAAATGTAACCTCTAACAAAGGCAGTATGTTACCAAACGTAAACGCCTTTGCTTCAAACACGTACAATTTTGGTCAAACTATTGATCCTTTTACCAATCAATTTGCTACCGAACGTGTTCGTTCAAATTCACTAGGGGTTTCTGCTAGCATGAACTTGTTTAATGGATTTCAAAATAAATACTCCCTTGAGCAAAGCAAGTATGAATTAACAGCACGTCAATACGATTTAGACAAAGCACGTAACGACATTTCATTGGCTGTTGCTGCAGGATATCTCCAAATATTATTTAACATGGAAATGGCTGATGCAGCGCTGGCTCAAGTTAATCTTACTCAAAAACAATTGGAACGAACAACCAAGTTAGTAAATGCAGGTACCGTTCCTAAAGGAAGTGCCTACGATGTTGAAGCGCAATTAGCAAACGAAGAGTTAAATCTTACTCAAGCCAACAACAACCTTGATTTATCATATCTACAATTAAAGCAGTTGTTACAACTTGATATTTCAGAGAAATTAAAGATTGTAGAACCTAATTTATCTATTGACGAAAATGCAACGGTTGCAACTCGCCCAGGCCAGGTATACGACAAAGCACTAAACATCTTACCTCAACTAAAAAGTGCAGAAAACAATGTTTTAGGAGCAGAAAGCCAACTTAAGTCAGTTAAAGGAAATTACTACCCAAGACTGTCATTAAGTGGCTCGATAGGTTCAGGATATTCAGGTTTACGCGAAACGTATTCTGATTTCGTTGACCTGAGCTTCCCAATTGGAACTACTGCTTCAGGTGAAGTTGTATCTGAAACAATTTCTATTCCCTCAACAATTGAAACGAAAGCTTTTGGAGAACAACTAACCGACAACTTTAACCAGTCAATTGGCCTTTCATTGAGTATTCCAATTTTCAATCGTTTTCAAGTTAGCACGGGTGTCTCACAAGCCAAACTTAATTTAGAAAGCCGAAACCTTCAATACGAACAAACTAAAAATGATGTACGTCAGACTATTGAGCGAGCTTATGCGGATGCTGTAGCGGGATTAAAGAGTTATAAAGCCAATTTGAAAGCGGTTAAAGCAATGAAAGAGTCACACGGTTACATGCTTAAAAGATACGAAGTAGGTATGCTTAACGCCGTTGATTTAACCGATTCAAAAACAAGATTGTCTAATGCTGAATCGGCTTTATTAAGGGCTAAATACGATTACATCTTTAAACTGAAAATCTTAGATTTTTACCAAGGTAACGCCATATCTCTTAAATAATACTGAAATGAAAAAGAAACATTATATAATTTCGGCGGCAGTTTTAGTAGCTTTAATTATTGGAGCTGTTGTAAAAAGCAAGTACTCTGAAAAAGGGCTTAAAGTCGCTGCCCAAAAGGTAGCGTTGGGTAAAATTATTGAAACCGTATCAGCTAATGGTAAAGTTCAACCAGAAGTTGAAGTAATAATTACACCAGATGTACCTGGTGAAATCATTGAATTGCCTATTTCGGAAGGGCAAAAAGTGGCCATTGGCGATTTGCTTGCAGTAATTAATCCTGATTTACTGCAATCTGCAAGAGTTAGAATGGAGGCTGCTCTGAATAGTACAAATGCCAATTTATCAAACGCAAAAGCAAGGCTAGCTCAGGCTAAAGCCCGATTGATAAACTCCCAAGCAAACTTTAAAAGAAACAATAAACTGTTCGATCAAAATGCTATTTCGGAAGCTGATTATGATGCAGCAAAAGCAGAAAATGAAGTTTCTAAAGCTGATGTTACTGCTGCCGAAGAAACCGTAAAAGGAGCCAAGTTCAATGTAAAAAGTGCAAGAGCTGGCCTTAAAGAAGCTTCTGACAACTTAAAAAGAACAAGAATCTATGCCCCAATGGATGGTACAATAAGTAGTCTTAAAGTTGAAAAAGGCGAACGCGTTGTTGGTACATCACAAATGGCGGGTACTGAAATTATGCGCGTTGCCGATTTGGGGAATATGGAAGTTAGCGTAGATGTAAACGAAAGTGACATCATTCGTGTAACACTAGGAGATACTGCAGATATTGAAGTTGATGCTTACTTAGAACGAAAATTTAAAGGAGTAATTACAGAAATCGCCAACTCAGCTCAGAGTGGCATGTCAATGAGTGCAGATCAAGTAACAAGTTTTACTGTAAAAATCAGAATATTACGCTCAAGTTATAATGATTTAATCGACCCTGAAAAACCTCACCTCTCGCCTTTTAGACCAGGTATGTCTGCAGCAGTTAATATAAAAACAGAACGTAAAAAGGATATATTTATAGTTCCGATACAAGCTATTACGTTAAGAGAAGATACTACTGCTAAAGATGAAGAAGAACTTATGGAAGTTGTCTTTGTACATCAAGATGGAAAAGCAATAATGATGAAGGTGAAAACTGGAATTCAAGACAGTAAAAACATTCATGTACTTAGCGGAATTGAAGAAAGCGACGAAGTGATTTTTGCGCCTTATTCTGCTGTCTCTAAAAAACTAGAAAACGAAAATTTGGTAACTATTGTTGATGAAGACGATTTGTTTGACAAAAAAAACGACAAATAAAAAATGCCCTAAAAAGTGATTTTAGCACTCGAAACATCTACAACCAATTGTTCAGTTGCTTTATTTAAAGATGGCAAATGTTTTTCTCATATTGAAGAAAACGCTGGCTACTCTCACGCCGAAAACCTTTCTCTTTTTGTTGATGAGCTTTTAAAACTAAATAACATTTCAAAGGGTAATCTAAAGGCAATTGCTGTTAACAAAGGACCTGGCTCATATACTGGATTACGCATTGGCGTATCTACTGCTAAAGGTTTGGCTTTTGGTTTAAACATCCCTTTACTCTCATTTGAATCGCTTGAAGCGATGTTTCTGAACACATCAATTCAAAACCAAATTGAGCAATTCGATTTGTTTGTACCGATGCTTGATGCTCGACGAATGGAAGTTTATATGAGCATCTATAACAAACAAGGAGAACAAATTGCGCCAACAACTGCCTCAATCATTCACGAAGAATTCTTTAATGGTTTTGAAGGAAAGAAGATTTTAATTTTTGGCCCTGGTGCAGATAAACTAGATGGTACTTTCATTAAAAATGAGCATATCCAAACGATAAAAAATATTCATCCCTCAGCGAAAGATGCCGCTTCAATTTGTTCTTTAAAAATGAGCAAAAATCAGACTGAAGATGTTGCTTACTTTGAACCCTTTTATCTAAAAGAGTTTGTTGCTACAACTCCGAAAAAAAGACTTTAAATCCTAATATGCTAATTTATATTGCTTTAAAATTTAATTTTGCAAGTTTCAATCCGTTCTAAATTTTGAATAATTATAATATTAGAAATTTAATACAATGCCCCGTAATAAATGCATCAACTGCCACCAACAATAAAATCATCAGTTGTCCAAATAGGTATCTATTCGGCTTTGGCCTATTTTGATGTTTTTAATTATCCCATTTCAGAAAAAGAAATAAGAGCCTTTTTACCCTCAACAGCGCCAATCAACGGAACGCTTATTTCAGAATTAAATGCGTTGGTGCACAGTCAAGTAATTTATAAACTTGCAGATTATTACAGCCTACAAAACGATGATCGTTTAGTTTCAAAAAGAGTTGCCGGAAATAAGTTGGCCATTGAATATCTCAAAAAGGCAAAGTTAATTTCAAAATTCATAGGTCAATTTCCATTTGTAAGGGGTGTATTTATTTCTGGTTCATTATCAAAAGGTTACATTGGCGAAGATGCCGACATTGACTACTTTATTGTTACCAAACCTGGTAGGTTGTGGTTGGCTCGAACTTTATTGATTCTGTTTAAGAAAGTGTTTTTATTAAACTCTCGCAAATACTTCTGTGTTAATTATTTTGTGGATGAAAATCACCTCGAAATTGAAGATAAAAACGTTTTCACTGCAGTTGAATTAAGTACCATGATTCCTACTTTTAACCAGCAAATGTTCACTGAAATAAAACTTGCAAACACCTGGACCAAGCAATATTTACCCAATCACCCTTGGTCTAATTTCAAAGAAATACCAAAAGGAAGTCTAAACTTATTAAAACGATTTTTAGAGTTTGTACTTAGTGGTGCACTTGGCAGCTATCTGGATAAGAAAGCACTTCGAAAAACGCTTAGTTTCTGGAAAAATAAATTTTCTGATTTCGATCAGGTAGAGTTTGAACATGCTTTAAAGTCAAGGTCGTATGTATCAAAACATCATCCCCAAAATTTCCAGAAAAAAGTGCTAAATGCTTATCAACAGAAAATTGCTTTGTTACAATAACTAGACGAAAGCATAGAAAGTTGCAATTTATTACAATTACATATTGATAAAACTGGAAATTCAAAACAATTCAGTTTACAATTAACTAAAAATATACTTAGTGGTTAACATTGGCAAAGTAGCTGACACCAATTTCGAAGCATTCTATCTTAAAACAAGAGAAATAGAATCTCGGGTTTACAGCGATGACGTGGCTAAAAAGTTACCTAATCTAACTAATAATCATGCTCAATTCAAAGAATGGCAACTACGCTTAAAAACACTTAATCGCATAACCAATTATCTTTCAACTTTCAAAAACAAACGAATACTCGAAATTGGTTGTGGTAATGGGTGGTTCACAAATAAATTAAATCAAACCAAAAATATTGTTCTTGGCTTTGATGTTAACAAAACAGAGTTAACGCAGGCCGATGAGTTATTTAATGGTATTGAATTTTGGTACCACGACATTCAGCTTGGACTTCCTGATATTGATAAAGTAGATTTTATCATTTTCAATGCAAGCCTCCAATATTTCAAGAATTTAAAAACTTTGTTTCCAATTTGCAATCAAGTGCTTAACAAAAATGGTGAACTGCATATTTTAGATACCTACTTTTACAATACGAAAAGTATCAGCAGAGCTAAACAAAACTCTATTCGGCATTACAAAAAAGCAAATGTCCCTGAAATGGGCTCTTATTATTTTCATCATTGTTTACGCGATTTACCGCCACATAAAGTTTTATACAAACCAAACATAATTGTGCAAAAACTATTTTCTGATTCCCCCTTTCCATGGATAAAAATTGAAAAGTCCGATCTAAATTAGATTTAATTAAAACAGATTGCTTTAGTAAATTTGTTTCAATTACCTAACGAAACCAACTTGACAAAAATTCTTTTTTCTCACTCTTACTTTTATCGGTTCGACCAAAAACAATGGGACAATAAAAAACCTTACCCACCGCTTGGCACCATTACAGCAGCAGCTTTTATGCGTAACAAAAGCTATGAAGTTGCACTATGTGATGTAGGCCTTGCAAATGGACCAGAAGTGGTTGATCCATATATCAAAGACAATCCTAATTTTTTCGCCATTTACGATGATGGCTTTAATTACCTTACCAAAATGTGCCTTACTAATATGAGGCAAGCAGCATTTGTTATGGCTAAAAAAACCAAAGCTCTTAACATTCCAGTTATTGCTTCATCATCAGACTCAACCGATCATTACGAAGAATATTTAAGCGAAGGTGTTGATGTTGTAATACTTGGTGAAGCAGAGCAAACGTTGTTGGAAATTGTTGAACTATTTACAAGCGGTAAAACTGATTTAAGCACCATTCCCGGTATCGCATTTATGCGAAACAACGAAGTTGTGAAAACTCCTAAAAGACCTGTAATGCGAAAATTGGATGAGCTACCAATTGCAGCTTGGGACCTGATTGATGTTGATGCTTACAGGGATGTTTGGCACTCTAGATGGAATTATTTCTCATTAAATGTTGCTACTACTCGCGGTTGCCCTTTTAAATGTAATTGGTGTGCAAAACCAATTTATGGCAACAGGTACAACAGCAGAAGCGCTATCCATGTAACAAATGAAATTGAGCTATTAATAAACAGCTACAAGCCAGATTATGTTTGGATGTGCGATGATATTTTTGGACTTAAACCCGGTTTTGTTCAAGGATTCAGAGATGAACTTAATGCACGCAACCTTTCAATTAAATACATGATACAATCACGGGCAGATTTATTGCTCGAAGAAGACAACATACAGGCTTTGGCTGATTCGGGATTAGAAACCGTTTGGATTGGAGCGGAAAGTGGCTCGCAGAAAATTTTGGATGCAATGGACAAAGGCACCAAGGTTGAGCAAATTGAATTGGCTACACGCCTATTAAAACAAAAAGGAATTAGAGTTGCTTTCTTTTTACAGTTTGGCTATTTAGGCGAAACCAAAGAAGACATTGACAAAACCATCAACATGGTTAAGAACTTAATGCCTGATGAAATTGGGGCTTCGGTTTCTTATCCCTTGCCGGGTACAAAGTTTTTTGAAATAGTAAAAACTCAACTAGTGTCTAAACAAAACTGGACTGATTCTGATGATCTTGATTTAATGTATGATGGGACTTTCAGCAAAAGTTATTACAAAAAATTGCACCGCTACGTTCATAAAGTATTTCAACTGGCTAGAGCAAAAGATGATTTCAAAAAACTAAAGCCATCGGCTGTTTTTAAATACTTCTATTATCAATTGATGTCTTTTTATTTCAAACTTCAAATGGCAAATGCTAAATAATGGCACTTTTTGATAGCGCAGCAAAAACTTATGACGAGGAGTTTAGCCAATCAAAAATTGGTAAACTTCAACGTAAATTAGTGTATCATTATTTTAAAAAATCAGTATTAAAAGGTGGTTTAAATATTTTAGAACTGAACTGTGGTACTGGCATTGATGCTCAATGGATGGCAAAGTTTGGAAACAAGGTTATTGCTACAGATATATCGCCTGAAATGGTTTCCATTGCAAAAAACAAAAACACAGATAGAAAAATTCGTTTTGATGTTTTAGATTTTACTGACTTCAACAATTCCATTTTCACAGATGATAAATATGATATTGTTTTTTCGAATTTTGGTGGACTAAATTGTGTTGATGATTTTAGTTTAAAATCATTTTCTCAAACGATATCTAGGTGCTTGAAACCCAATGGTAAATTTGTTTCGGTTATAATGAGCGAAAATTGTTGGATAGAAAAATTCTATTTCTTTTTGAAAGGAAAAAATGAGGATCTAAGCCGTAGAAAGAAGAAACCATTAATGGTTAATGTTAACGGGCGAGCTGTTTCTACTTGGTATTTCACTCCGAATAGCTACCAAAACCTTTTTAATGAACAATTTAGAGTTTCTAAGATTTTACCCGTAGGCTTTTTAGTGCCGCCATCGTATATGAGTAAAGGGCTAAAGCCTATTGAATCATTACTACAATTAAATTATAATCTTGAGATACTATTTGCTCATGCAGAAACGGCTGCGATAGCAGATCATTTTTATATTGAAATGATAAAAAATTAATGAAGGTTTTACTTACCCACGGTTATTTTTTAAATGATGATCCAAAAGAAATGGAAATCATGAAACCGTATGTCCCGCTTGGCATACTATATATTGCAGGATACCTTGAAAGAGAAAAAATTGAAACCGAAGTATTTGACTCCACCTTTCAATCGTACGGCTTACAACTGGCGTATATAAACAAATACCAACCAAATGTTATTGGCCTTTACACCAATTTAATGACCAAAGTAAATGTTATACGATTGGTGAAATCGCTTAGAGCAGATGAGAAAACAAAGCATATAAAACTCATATTGGGTGGCCCAGATTTAACCTACAATCAAGTTGATTATTTAAACACAGGCGTAGATGCTTTGGTAATTGGCGAAGGAGAATTAACCTTTACTCAACTGGTAAATCATTGGGGTAAAAACCCAAACCAAAAACCTGAAAACATTGATGGTGTAAGCTTTTTGAACATTAAAAACGAGTTGGTTAAAAACAAACCTCGTCAAAAAGTTAAAGAACTATCGGAGCTTACTTTACCAGCAAGGCATAAAGTAAACTTACACTTGTATTTAGATACCTGGAAAAAGCACCATGGTGCAAGCTCAATTACTTTAAGTACTCAACGTGGCTGCCCTTACACTTGTAAATGGTGCAGCACGGCGGTATATGGCCAAAGTTATCGTCGTCGAAAACCACAAGAAGTAATTGATGAAATGGTATTTTTAAATCACGAATACAAGCCTGACCATTTTTGGTTTGTTGATGATGTTTTTACAGTTAGCCACAGGTGGTTAAAAGAGTTTGCCGACCTCATTTCAGAACAAGGTGTAAAGGTTCAATTTGAATGCATTAGCCGAGCTGATAGAATGAATAAGGAGGTTTTATCTTTATTGCAAAAAGCAGGTTGCTTTAGAGTTTGGATTGGCGCAGAAAGTGGTTCTCAAAAAATAATTGATGCCATGGACCGAAGAGTTGATGTAAACATGGTGCGAGAAATGATTCAGCTTGCTCAAACCTATAACATTGAGGCAGGAACCTTTATCATGATAGGGTATCCAGGTGAAACAATTGAAGACATTAACAAGACCATCCATCATTTAAAAGTATCCAACCCCAGTTCATATACTATAACCAAAGCCTATCCTATAAAGGGTACTGGTTTGTTTGATGATGTGGAAGAAACCATGATTTACAATTTCGACTGGCAAACATCTACAGACAGGGATAGAGATTTTAAACGAACTTATGCTTCAAAATTTTATGACTATGCCGTTAGGTATGTGGTTAACGAAGTAGAAAGCTACAAAGATTTATCTTCAAAAAAATATTATCACTTTTTAAAGAAAAAAATTAAAAGCTCATTGAGCCGATTGATGATGGAAATACACAAATAAATCGTCATGAAAAAATATCCACTCATTTTATTGATTGCTTTTCCGCTGGTGTTTCTTCTTTTTGTGAGGTACGGTTATCAATTTAATGGACTCTATGGTCAGGATAGTCATGCTTATTTAAGGTATACCAAAGAATTACAAATTTGGTTTTTTACTACTACTACTCTATCGTATTTTATTTGGCCCATTATTTACCCATTGATTGGCGCCTTTATCTCGTTAGTGTTTGGCAACGAAATCCTGATTCTTCAGCTAATTTCCGCCTTATCGTTATCTGGGGTTTGCTATTACACTTACAAGTTACACGAGGTTAAAAAGAACAAACAAAGGCTAATCCCTTATTTCTTTTTATTTCTGTGTTTAAGCCCGATAATGCTAAAATCGAGTATTGTGATAATGAGCGACATGCTTTGTTTGTTCTTTATAATGGGCGCTTGGTTTTATTCTTTTGAATATAAAAAAAACTTGGCTTTAAAATCTGTTTTAATTGCCTCGGTTTTTTCTGCATTTGCAGTTACTACAAGGCATGTAGCTCCTTTACTTTTGATTGTCCCTATGGTTGTAGTTTTACAAGTAATGTTTAAAACCCGACTGTGGGTTCATCTCTTTATTGGTGGTTTAATAGTGGTCAGTATTATTGCTCCTCAACTTTGGATTAAATCTGACGAGTTAGCAAAAGCCTTTAGTCATGACTTGTTTCAAGAAATCAGCATCCGCAATTTATTTAAACGAGAATTTACAACTGCTGCAGGTACCAACAGATACTTACTTCCAAACATTTTAGGTGTTTTATACCCTTTCGTGCACTTGCTATTTTATCTGCCTGGAGTAATCGTTTTATATTTTTTTCAACCAAAAAAAGACATTAGCAAAAGAAAATATTTGTGGATTGGATTAGGTGTCTACTTACTTTTTCTAGCAATTGTTCCCTATCAAAATAAAAGGTTTTTAATGCTCACGATGCCATTTGTGGCAATGATTTTGGCTCCCTCATTTACTCGGTTTTATAAAGTGATTAAAAAACGTTATCAGGTGCAAACCTTGTTTACAGTAGTTGTAATATTTATACAATTGGGGGTTTTTACCTATACTTTTAATATCATTTATCAACGCAATATTCTCGAACAAAAAACTGCACAGGTGATAAATTCATATCCAAATAAAACTTTGTATGGCTTTGATTTAGACATCAGTTTACCGTCGTATGGATGCAACAAAGAGATTAAGAATTTATGGAAAGATGTTTATCCTAAATTTAGAAAAGGGAGCTTGCTTTTGTTTAACGTAGAAAAAAATAGGGTTCAATGGAAAGACAAAAACCCCATGATTAATTGGCGAAACCTTATTACCAATTACAACATTATTAAGTTGAATGATTTAGGAAACGGATACATTCTTTATGAAATACAATAAACAAATAATCTTGTTTACACCGTCGTTTCTGGCAAATGAAAACGATACTATAGTAGTTCCGCCGATTTACCTACTAGCTAAAGAATTGAAAAAGCAAACAGATCCTTCAATAAAAATTACCGTAGTTAGCCTGCACTACCCTTTTACAAATAAACCGTACAGTGTATTCAATATAGATATTCATCCAATAGGTGCGGCCAATTGCAGCTACCCCAAAAGACTTGTATATTGGTTCAAAGCCGTCAGAAAAATAAAGGCCCTCGACCAGCAATTACCAATCAAAATGATTCATAGTTTTTGGCTCAGCGAATGTGCCTTTTTGGTTGAGCGCTTCGTGCTATGGAGAAAAATACCACATCTTATTTCATTAATGGGACAAGATGCCTTACCATCAAACAACTTTTTAAAACATTTCAAAAAACCTCACTACAACCTAACTACGGTTTGTAGCTTTCAAACTGGACAACTAGCCAAAACTAATGGGCTTTCACCGATGGCAACCATTAATTGGGGTGTAGAGATACCATTTCAACAAATCCAATATAAAAATATTGATATTTTATCCGTTGGTTCTTTTATACCATTAAAACGCAACGATCAGGTAATTGAAATTATTAAATACTTAGAATCGAAATTCAACCTTGTTTTTAATGTAGTTATGGTAGGCTCAGGGCCTTTAATAAATGAAGTGAAAGCATCAACTAAAGCGCTTAAAAGTGAAGTGCTTTTTCTGAGCAATCTTAGTAACGAGCAGGTTTTTGATCTTATGCGAAAAAGCAAAGTATTGGTACATCCATCAGAGTACGAAGCAGGACCTATGGTTGCCGTTGAAGCTTTGAACAACAGTTGTTTTGTTGTTAGTAAACCGGTTGGAATGTTTTCAGACATAAACTCACCAAACTGGATAGCTTTTAACTCAGTTACAGAAATGGCCGAACAAGTTAATTTGCTTTTAGACAAGAAAGAGTTTACGCCAGGCTCGCTGCCAAATTTTAGGACGATTGGGGGAAAGTTTATAAAACTTTATTCGCAATTAAGCCCTTAAGGAATAAAAAGATACTTCGGATGTATTACGAACAGAGAATCTTGAATATACTCTCGGCTAGATGTGTATTTGGTAAGCTCGTGTTTTATCTCATTAATTTGTTCATTGTATTATCGGAGCCAATGCGAGTTTAAAACCTCTACTTCATTTAGAATCTGATTGAGTAATAGTATTTAAAAATTGATATTCGTACTGAACTATTCTGATTTCTTCGGTTTTAACATTCATAAACAACTCAGCCTTGAGCAAAGCGCTTTCAGGGTCATACAAAAATTGTCTTCGTTGAATCAAAATACCATTTTTCTTTTTAAGTTCTTCGTAAACATTTCCAAATTCATCATAACTATACGAAAATTCTATTTTTACCTTCATCATCAGATTCGAAGATTGAACAACCTTAATCAGATTACTAAAATCGTTGTATTGGTATTCATTTGAGCTTTTTTTGTTTGAAATAGTATAACGCGAAAACTCTGCAGTTAAGTTACCAAGAGAGTCGTATTTAATGAGCGTCTCCAAGTAAGGGCTATCCTTATCCTGAAAGGTTGTTTTCTTAAATTCACATTGATTTAATTTTTCATATGTGTAAAATTCCGTTTTCAATAGAAATGGACTACCTTTTTCAAACTGGTACTTGTACTCACTTAAATTTTTTCCTCTTAAAATATCCTTTTGAGCTAAATTACCTGATGAGTCGTAATGATACACCATTCCATCAAAAGCTTGATTGTGATAATTAGTTTGAGATAAAAGTTGGTTTACATCATCATATTTATAAAGTATAGATGATGTATCAAGATTAGATCTCCCAACTTTAAACGTTTCTATTTTCTCAATAAGTTCACCTTTATCATCAAAACTTAACTGCTTAATTATTCCTACATCGTTGATGGGTTGTAGTTTTTTCTTCACTGATACTTTACCAACTATCCTGGATATTTTGTTTTGTTCAATGAACTTGGGATTAAAGTAGTTTTCTTGTAAAACGTTGTGATTACCATTGTTTACAAGAACTTGACTTGATGTTATCAAAGTCAAAAAGACGAATAAAACAGATACAGCTATTTTCAATTTACTGGAGTAGTTATTTGTTTAATAGCTTCCTCGATTTTGGTTACTGGCAACTGGCAAGATTTATTTACACAAACATAAATAGTGCTTTGACCTTTAACGAACTTATTTTCAAGCAAAGGTACTTGTGTTGTTCCTTTTTTCATCGGTAAAACAATGGCATTTGGAATGTAATAATTCTCATATAATAAACCTAATGGCACTGCAATTTTATCAGTTGCAACTGCTATTTCATAATAATCAACTAATTGATTCAGGTAAAGTTGAGCCCAATTTGAGAACGACTCTGGGTAACCTGTAAATTGCTCTGAAATGGAAAGTAACATATTGCGAGAGGTTTCTTTATAAGCTTCGTTGTCTAAAATTGAGCCAAGGGCAAACAAGTTCTTTGCCATAACTGAGTTCGATGCTGCAATTACGTTATCAGTTAGTTCAACTT
The DNA here is from genome assembly GCA_905181855.1 of uncultured Flavobacteriales bacterium. GTDB lineage: Bacteria > Bacteroidota > Bacteroidia > Flavobacteriales_G > Salibacteraceae > JAAZVO01. Next base: position 37,637 of record CAJIZE010000013.1, on the reverse strand, counting down.
TACGTGCAACCAACTTATCACCTAATTTAGAAGTAAAGAAAAAGTGCTTGCTTTTATCGTCGTAAAAATTCTCGAAACAGTAGTTTGTTAAACTTGTTGCATCGTTTAAGTATTGCTCATTTCCGGTAACTTGGTACAGGTTAATTAATCCTTCAATCACAAAACAGTAATCTTCCAGATAACCAACTATTGTACTTTTTCCTTTTTTATAACTGTGGTAAAGGCCTCCATCTTCTAACCTTTGAGTTTCAAGAATAAATTTCACAATCCCTTCAGCTTTAGTTAAATAAGATTCATTTCCAATTGCTTTATGAGCTTCACAATAAGCTGTAATCATCATCGCATTCCATGAGGTTAGGGTTTTATCGTCCAAACCTGGATGGATTCTTTTATCTCTTATCTTAAAAAGTTTATCATTTAAAATTTGGACTTTTTCATCTAGTTTAAGTTCTGTTAATTCATATTTATCTGCAATTGACTTTTCGTCATCAACACGCATTAAAATATTATTGCCGTGCTCCCACAATCCTAATTTACCAATTTGATAATACTCCGCATACAAGTCATAATCATCACCTAATAATGATTTTAGTTCATCGTTTTTCCAAACGTAATACTTACCTTCCTCACCCTCACTATCTGCATCTAATGCTGAAAAGAAATAATTCTTCCCATTGCTTAATTCTAGTTCACAAAAAGCAATGGTTTCGTCAACTATAGTTTTGTATAATGGTGTTTTAAATTTTCTGTATGCCTGACTGTAAAGACCAATCAACTGTGCATTGTCGTAAAGCATTTTTTCGAAGTGAGGCGCTTTCCATATTTTATCGGTTGAGTATCTTGCAAAACCACCTCCTATTTGATCGTATATTCCTCCTCGGGCCATTTTATCCAACGTAAGTTGAACTTGACTCAATACTTCTTCATTTTGTGTTAAATGACCGTATTGTAAAAGGAACTCATAGTTGTTAGGTAAAGGAAACTTTGGTGCTTTGTTTGGTCCTCCGCTTTTTAAATCAAACTTGCCCTTCCATTTTGCTACCATGGCTTCAAGTTGTTCCATTTTAAACTCCGAAGCTGGTTCTTTGATTAAGGCTAAATCGCCAGTTTGGATTCCTTGTGTAAGGTTTTCTGCTTGTTCAACAATTTCAGAATTCTTTGTTTGATACACATTGCTTACTTGCTCTAAAAGACTCATCCATTGATCTTTACGAAAATAAGTGCCTCCATAAAACGGCTTTCCGTTAGGAAGAGCAAAACAATTCAACGGCCACCCTCCGCGTCCTGATAGTAGCTGCACTGCTTCCATATAAACTTGATCTACATCCGGCCGCTCTTCTCTATCTACTTTAATACAGATAAAGTTATCGTTCATTAATTTGGCTACAATCGAGTCTTCGAAACTTTCGTGCTCCATTACATGACACCAGTGGCAGGCACTGTAACCAATGCTGATAAGTAAGGGTTTGTTTTCCTTAGTTGCTGCTGCTAATGCTGCATCGCCCCAAGGCCTCCAATTTACAGGATTGTGAGCATGCTGTAATAAATATGGTGATGTTTCATTTATTAAATCGTTGGTATGCTCAAATGTTGCCATGTTGTTTTTGTGTTGCGAATTACAATTGACAAGCGGTACTAATAAGAAGATGCCAATTAAAATTCTAAATAAATTCTCCATTGATGCAAAGGTGAAATTTATTTTTGCACGGTTTTATTTTAATTGCAATGAGCTGCTAACAATAGTTTTCACCAATTATTGGCTATTCGAGTAGAATTACATGACTAAACTGCCCAAAACCTGATACTCCTTTAAGTAGATAGGCTCCTTTTAAAAGCCCTTTTAAGGACTGATTTTCACCTTGATTTACAAGAACCTGTTTACTTAAATTGCAACTCCTTGAAGGTTTAAAATTTTAAAATTAACTATTGTGTTTATGGTTGAGCTAAAAACAAGATTTACATCGTTAAGTGTTGGGTTTGGGTATAGCGTAATTTTAAGGATAGAAAAGGTTAATGTTAAGAATAGAAATAGTTTTAAGTGTTTCATAACACTGACTTTGTGGTTAAACAAATTGCAATTTAATGCTTCGTAAAATTAACTTTCTAAAATCCTTGCTGAGTAGGGTAATTACCGTAAATCTACCTCTTTAATGGTAAATATTTCAACACTTTAGAACGAATTGGTTTACTGAAAAGAATTAAAGCCAGACTTGCAAAAAGAATATATGGTATAATCATAATGTATAAAATACCATTATTAAGCCCTTTTCCTATTTCAGATCCACTTGCGAAAGAAGTTTCTGCTGCAAGTCTACACATAGAGCATTGCGCCCATGAATCAATCATGAAAACAAAAACAAAAAATAGAATTAAAAGGAACTGCTTTTTCAACATTGCAAAGATACTAGGCAACTAGTAATAATCCTTTAAAAAAAGATACACTAATACACCAGTTAAAGTAACGTATAACCAAACGGGATAGGTATATCTTACAATTTTTCGATGCGTTTGAATATCTCCAATATATCCTCTATAATAAGCGAATAAAATTGCCGGTAATGAAGCTGCTGCTAAAATTATATGCGAAGATAATATCACGTAATAAAGTGTTTTATAGTTACCTCCATAAATAGTGTCATCGGCCAAATAATGATACACTACATAACTTAGCAAGAACAAAACAGACAAACACATTGCTGCCGTATTTAGCTTTTTATGCAGAACGACATCTTTATTTTTAATAGCCCACAACGAAAATAGTAATACTAAGAAACACGTTCCATTTAAAATAGCATGAAGCAAAGGTTGCACTGCAGTAAAAAAAGGTTTCTCGTTTGGTGCTGGCAATTCATGAAGACCGATTACTAAAGCATAAACTACTGCCGTAAAAAGCCAAATTATTAAAGGTATCCGTTTAGTCATTCTTGTTCGTCTTTTTTCTTACTATTTCTCTTTTGTTCTTGTCGCCTTTCATTGGTCTAAATTCTTCAGCTTTTAGGACCTTTACTGCATCTATAAGTTCTTTTACTTTTACATACTCTATCCCATTATAGAAGCCACGTATCCTGTTTTTCTGATCTAAAAGAACAAAATAATCGCTCCCTTTCTGAGGAGAAAAATCTTTTAACAGGAATGACTTCAGTGCTAACTCTTTTGCAACTGATGCATCGGTTTGTATGAAAAACCAAAAGGAGCCGGGTTCTTGACTTTTAACGAAAGACGCAAGGCTCGCCTTATCAAAATTATCCGAATTAATGATAAAAGTTAAGAAGCTAAGATCAGTTCGATTTTTAAATTGAAGTTGTAATTGTGCAAATTCTCCATTAAGTCTATCTACCGAAGTTTCACATTCAGCGCAAATGAAATTAACAATTTTATATTTACCTTCAAAATCGGTTAGTGAAACCGACTCTCCTTTATGATTTGGTAAATTAAAATTTGTAATGGCATGAAATACCGTATCGGAATCAACGACAGTGCGAGGCCCATAAATAGGTAAGGTGGTAAAGTGAATTTTACCGGTTGATAAAACCAAATATGTTAATGAAGGAAAAAGTAGGATTAAAAATAAAAATACCCACTTCTGTTTAATGTTCATATTAGCTAAAGACCAAACAGCATTCTTACATTATAAAGTACTGTAGCATCATAAAACAGAATGAATATTAAGTACATTATAAAGAAAGCATAAGGTATTAAAATAACCCATCTCATAGCTTTTCTCTCATCACCAAGATGCATAAACACCATAACAATGTATCCTGCTTTGACAAGCGTAAGGATAATAAAAGCACTTTTCACAATTGCCCATGAAACGCCCATGTTGCCCCAGAACACTCCTAAAAGAACCTCAGCAGCAGTAATAATCGTTAACAAAGCTGTTACAAACCAAATCTTTTTTCTTATTTTAACACCATCTTCTTCGCTGTGGTGATTGTCTAATGAATATTCAATGATATCGTCTCTTTTCATAATGCAAATGATTTAAAGCAGGTAATAGAATGTGAAAACAAAAACCCAAACAAGATCAATAAAGTGCCAGTACAAACCAACTTTTTCAACCATTTCGTAGTGCCCTACTTTTTCGTACTTGCCTTTAAGCACGTTTAGTAATATTATAAAGTTTAAAACTACACCACTTAAAACGTGTGTACCATGAAACCCTGTTACAAAAAAGAAAAACTGGGTGTAATGAACTGCCCCTGGCCCTCCATTTTTACCTGGATAGGGATTTTGAGCTAAAGTTGCGTTATCGCCCCAAGTAGAAATTATACCATCAGGTCCAGCAATAAAAGAGCTCCACTCCCAAGCCTGAGAACAAACGAAGAATAAACCTCCAACAACAGTAAGAGCCAACCACATGGTAACTTTCTTACGATTCATTCTGTGACCTGCTTCAACTGCAAGTACCATAGTAACAGAACTAACGATAAGTATAAACGTCATTAATGCCACGTACATTAATGGTAAATGAGTATGTGTAAAGGGAAAGTGAAAGAAAATTTCCTCCGAAACTGGCCATGTATCAGCAAATTTATGACGCATAAAGCCAAGCGATGATAACAGCGCACCAAAGGTTAATGCATCGGAGATGAGGAAGAACCACATCATCATTTTTCCATAACTAACACTAAAAGGTGATCTACCTCCACCCCAAAGAGTTGTGTTGTCTATTGTTTTTGAAGCTTCTCCTGACATTCAATACAGTTTTTTGTTGGCTGCAATTTTAACGAATAAAAAGCAAAAAGAGCAACAAATAAATCCATAATATATCGAGAAAGTGCCAATAAATACCAACTAACTCGATTCCTAAATAATTATCCCTTGAATATTTGTTCTTATAAGCCTTAACCAAGGTGAAAATTAAAGCTATAATTCCTCCTGCCATATGAGCAAGATGAACACCTGAAATTACGAATAAATAAGCGCCGGCGGCATTGCTTCTTGCGCCAGTAAAATAGATTCCTTGTTCTACCAATGCCTCCCAACCAGAAAACTGAAAAAACGCGAAACCAAGGCCCAAAATAAAGGTTACTAGCAAACCCATTTTAAACCCATTAGCATTGTTTACTTTTATTGCTCCTAACGCGTATCTCATGGTGATACTGCTAAAAACGATACAAACTGTTGATATATAAAATTGATTCGGTAAATCAAATTGTAACCAGTTTCCTTCTGCTTGTCTTACAATATAAGCTGAAGTTAAACCTGCAAAAAGCATGATAATTGAAACAATTCCAATCCACATCATTGGCTTGGCAGTTTTGTTTTGCATTTCTTGCATTTCGCCTTTTAAATATGTTGATGTATCCATTTTATACTTTGTCTATTAAATAAATAATTTGAACAATTGGTAAATAAAAAAAAGAAGCGAACATTAATTGGGTCGCAGATTTATCTTGAAGGTCAAAAAATAGCTTTATAGCATAATACATAAACCACAAGCCTGCAATTGTTGCAACCCAAACAGAAAGAATGCCTGAAACACCAAATAAAAATGGCAATAAACTAACTGGAATAAGAAAAAGACAATAAACAAACATCAAGAATGCTGAACTTTTATCTTTTCGACCTTTACTAGGCAATAAGGAAAAACCAGCTTTTTTATAATCGTCATCAACTTTCCAGGCGATGGCCCAAAAATGTGGAAACTGCCAAATAAATTGAACAGCAAATAAAATTCCTGGGATCATGCCCATTTCTCCAGTAACAGCAACATAACCTAACATAGGAGGAATTGCCCCCGGAAAGGCACCTACAAACACCGCAATTGGATGAATTCGTTTTAATGGAGTGTAAATAGCCACATAGGTAAACAAGGCTAAAGCTCCTAAAACTCCACTAAGCGGATTCAAGAAATACCACAAAATTGAAACTCCAACAACAGCCATTATTCCAGCTAACCAGAGGGCTTCATTTACATGCATTCTATTGGCAGGCAAAGGTCTGTCCTCAGTCCTTGACATCAATTTATCTAAATCTTTTTCAATAATCTGATTAAAGGTATTTGATGCTCCTGTTACCATGAAACCTCCAATTACCAATGAAAGGAATTTAATCCAACTAAACTGATCTACAGCTAAAAAGAAAGATAAAACCGCCGATAAAACGACTAAAAATGATAATCTTAACTTAGTAAGTTGAGCGTAATCAGACACCTTTGATTTAAAGGTTGATTGAACAGATGTTTGAGTTATTTCTTTGGTATACAATTTTGTATCTTTAAAAGAAGTGCAAAGATAACTCTACTTCTTTTTTTTACCAAAAAAAGCTATTATAAATCGAAGTATGAATTGGAAAGATTAGTGGAAACTCCAATTCTTATGACTTCTTGCACCTTTCCAGCAGTGGTAAAACTTGCTGCGACGTGTACAAACGCTTTTAAATTAATTTCTGGATTCAAAAAGTAACCTGCCTTAATTCCTATTGTTGAGTAGCTGTATGTGTTGCCTTGTCCAGTGAAGGTTCCAAATTCGTTTACTCTAGTGTTGTAAGAATTAATTACGTTACCTCCATAATTACCTGACACTATCGGACCATTAAGTTGGTTTTGAGAATAATTTGTTGGGAAATCAAATCCTTTCTTCAGATAATTAAAATAACCTTCAAAAGCCCAATTTTTCTGTATATAATGTAAATTAACCATCCATTCCTTAAAATTCGCTCCCAGCGGATGAGCTAAAGGTGAGTTAAAATGGCTGTAACTTTCTGAAGGGTTAAGATGAGAGTAGGTGTAAGGTCGGGAATAATTAACCTCTCCTCGCACAATCAGCCCGTCCAGATTAAATGCGTCAAACCACTTAAGCCCGGCCTGCCCAGAATGTTTATTACCCCACCAACCAGTTGGTTCGGCAGTTACTGCATTAGGATTTATTGCGTGTTTTATATCAGCGCTAATATATTTTAGAAGAAATTCATCGATTAATAATTGACCATATATTTTTAGTTTCTTCCTTATCTTAATGGTTCCGGCTATACCCATTAATACATTATCCGAAGATCCTGTTGAGTATTCAACAGGTCGATAAAAAATAACAGGATTCAAATAATTTACGTCAATACCTCTATTTAACAGTGTATCTTGTGATTTCCACATTACTGTTTCAAAAGCTCCTATATTGAGCCATTTAAAAACATCCCAACTTAAATAATGAGTAGTAGAAAATTTATTTGGTAAATAAAAGGTCGGCTCCGAGTTTTGGTCGTAATAATAGCCGCTAATGAGATTGATGTATTTCAATTTCCAAACCTCAGTTACAACAGAAAGATAAGGATGGTTTTTTGAAAAATCAGTAAGCAAAATACTTCGTTGACCTTCACCGATAAATTGTTTACCAAGTCCACCAGAAAAAGTAAAATACTTTGATGGCTTGTATTGCACCGCGAAAGGACTAGAAAAGCCAATCATACCAGATTTATTTTTAGACAATATGGTTTGATTGTTTTGAATGTAATTAAACTCTGTTTGCCTTCTTACCCATTGATTGTTTTGGTACAAGCCAACGCTTGGCGCTATATAAAATGACCATTTTTTAAATTGTCCGCTCAGCGCTAAACCCGCTGCAGCATTAGACGAGTTTAAGCCTAATGCCGTATTTAAAAGAAGTTGTACTTCTATATTGTTGACTCCCTCATTCTTGCTTTTATTAAAAACTTCACCCCCTAATTTTTCAGTTTTATCAGGTAAAACAAAACCCAAGAAAGGCTTATGATCAATCGTGTCATTTTCAATATTTTGATATTCCACAAAAAGCCGATGTGTGTTATCAAGTATTGGAATTTGGGTCATTCCAAAAAACGGAACTAACATAAAGGGCAACAACCATCTAGTCATCACTTATAGTTATCTTAATTTATTTTTTCTTTTTACAAGCATCCAAGGTATTTGTGATGACAAAACGGCAAACACAGAAAGTATTACAAATAGAAGGTTTTTATCTATACCTGAGAATGCCGCCATCGAAATCATGAAAATGCTAAAAAGGTAAATGATAATTACTGTTTTAGCATGGCTGTAACCTAAATCCATAAGGTTATGATGAAGGTGGTTTCGATCTGCAGAAAATGGCGATTGACCGTTTATCGTTCGGTAAATAAATATTCTTAGCGTATCAATTAAAGGATATGATAAAATAGCCATTGCAAATATTGGTTTCGAAATAGACAACATGTTTGCAGGTAAATCTGAAGTTTCATATTCGATGAGTTTGATTGACAAAACCGAGATAATCAAACCAATTGTCAATGAGCCTGAATCTCCCATAAAAACACGAGCTGGTTCAAAATTAAAAATCAAAAAGGCTATTAAGGCACCAGCCAACGAAATTGCTAAAACGGCATTGTCCTCTGCTCCTGCAAAATAAAACCACATTCCTAATGCAAGGCACGAAATTGAGCCAATTCCAGCAGCCAGGCCATCAACACCATCAACTAAATTAAAAGCATTTACGATTACGGTATAGGTAAAAACAGAAAGCAAAATACTTGCCCAGTCTGGTATTTCATTTACTCCAAAAATACCATACATATTGGTGATTTTTATTTCAGCAATAATCACCAAAATAAAAGCCACAGCTAAATGACCTAATAGCTTTTTAACAGGTGCGGTGCCAACCAAATCATCTTTAATACCAATAAAAAATAGAATCAGCATGGCGGCAACGATGTACTTAAAATCGTTTACTTCAATTACCGGATACCAAAGTAAATAGGCTATTAAAGTCCCTCCAAAAATAATCACTCCACCAATGGTAGGGATTAGTCTTTTGTGCAACTTTCGATCATCATCAGGATAATCAACCAATCCTTTTAAACGAGCTACTCGAATTAAAGCGGGTGTAGAAATAAATACAATTGCAAATGCTGTTGCAAAGCCTAGTAATATGTTAATCATATTCGATTATCGATAATTTCAAAAGTATCAAAAATCATAGTAGCGTTGACCTAATGATGAACTAAAATCGATAAATCCCCAATTACTTTTTGAGCTAAGAGGAAAATAACTGATATTTATTCTTTGCTGAAACCCTACCGAAATTTTTAATCCGGTTTTTGAATTTATCAAATAGCCAAAATTACCAGATAAATATGTTCGATTTAGGCCATACCAAGATTGTAGATTATATTGCCCTGAAATGAAAAAATAATGAAACATATAGTATCCTTGAACCACCAATTCTGTTTTTCTATTAATCGGCACAAATGCTAACTGTTGATTGTAATGGCTGTATTCAACTCCTGTCTGTTGCTGATATAATGAAGATCCTGCTACGTTGTACTCGACCAATACTTCCAAATTTTTAATCTTAAAAGGATTCATGATTCTGATCCCGTTTTGCAAACCAAAACCATTATTATCGAGTGCCCCGATTGCTGATTGATGATACAGTAATACACTTTTAAAAGGCGAATAATTCGCTAAAACCCCTATCAAATTATTGGTTTTCGCTTTGTTAAAACCATTGAATAAAGAGTTAAACCCCAAAACAGGATTTAGATAATTTGCATTGAACTTCAAAGTGCCTTCAACAGTTTGTCGCTGATAAATCACCCCTTCGAACAAACCAAAACTCAATTTGCTGTTAGGTATAAAATGAATAAAATGAAATGCGCCAAATTTTCTATAAAATTGAGGTTCTGATGAGGTGGTCGCTTCAATTCTTTTCAAATCAATTAAAGTTGAATAAATTGATTGGTAAAGCCACTTGCTGTTTTTACTTTTAAACGATAGCTTTAAATGTGGGTAATTAAATGAATTGTCAGACAGTAGCAAACTTCTATAACCATTGCCAATAAAATTTTTACCATTTCCAAACTGAACGTTAAATTGTTTGTTAATGTTCAATGAAATCATCGCTGATGCCATTGCAAAATCAAACCCTGTTGCTTTAAAGTTTTTAACTCTACCATAACCTGGTGCAACATCGTGTTGCTTTACAAAATCAGTTAAATAAATCGGGTAAAATACTTGGTTTTCATAAAACGAAGTATAAAAATGTAATTTATCGCCAATCTGCCCGGTAATCATTACTCCTCTTGTATTTTGTTTTAATTGTTCAGGGTTGCCTTGTTCGCGGCTTTGCTGAATGTAAACCAATGGATCAGAGGTCAGAAAAAGGTCCTTAGTTTTTAACTCCACCAGATTCTCTTCTTTCAGCTTCCTACCTAACCATGTTTTGCGTTGCTTGCCAAACGCTAAAGACTCAAGAGTATCTCGGTTTATTGTTGAATTAAATGTGGTGTATGGCTTCGCAATACCGTGAGTTATTTTCTGGTTTTGCTGATACCTAAAAGCATAATTCCATTGGTTATTCTCAATAAAAATATTCTGTGAAAATCCGTTTAACGCAAAACACAATAGAAAAACCGAACTAAGCCATTTCATGAGGTCAAAACTCGTTAAAAAACGGTTGGGCTTTTATTTCGTTGTAAACGGATGTAATACCTTCTACCAAAGCTATTTTTGGTTTCCATCCAGCCTGGTTAATTTTTGAACTGTCCATTAATTTTCGTGGCGTTCCGTTGGGTTTTGAAGAATCGAATTTTAAATCACCTTCATATCCAACAATTTTTTTAATCGTTAATGCCAATTCTTTAATCGATAAATCTGAGCCAAAACCAACATTAAGAAACTGCCTATTGTTATAGTTTTTCATTAAAAATATACAGGCAGCAGCCAAATCATCAACATGTAAAAACTCTCTCAACGGACTACCAGTTCCCCAAATTTCTACAGATGCTGCATTTTGAACTTTAGCAGCATGAAATTTACGAAGCAACGCCGGCAAAACATGTGACTTATTTAAATCGTAATTGTCGTTTGGACCATACAAATTGGTAGGCATTGCCGATATAAAATTAACGCCATATTGATCGCGGTAAGCTTCGCACATTTTGATTCCGCTTATTTTAGCTATAGCGTAAGGCTCGTTGGTGGGCTCGAGGTAATCGGTAAGTAAGCTTTCCTCTTTAAGAGGCTGTTCAGCCATTTTAGGGTAGATACAAGATGAACCTAAAAACAACAATTTATCAACCTTGTTTTGATGAGCAGCATTAATAATATTCGCTTCAATCATCAAATTATCGTACAAAAACTCCGCACGATAAGTGTTGTTTGCTGATATTCCTCCAACTTTAGCTGCTGCCAAAAAAACATAATTCGGTTTTTCTGTAGCAAAAAAGTCATTTACCTGCTGTTGATTTCTTAGATCAACCTCAGCAGATGTTCTGCATACAATATTCGTATATCCTTCTGCCTTTAAAGCTCTAACAATTGCAGAACCAACCATTCCACAATGCCCAGCAACATAAATTTTATCCGCCTTGTTCATTATTCGTTGTAACGTATTACGTCATGTCCACCTTCCATCAAGTACTTGTCTTTCTCAAAAAGTTTGATGTCGGCTGCAACCATTTCCTTTACCAAAGCATGTATATCGTAAGTTGGTTCCCAACCTAATTTTGCTTTTGCTTTAGCAGGATTCCCAATCAATAATTCAACTTCGGTAGGTCTGTAATACGTTGGATCTACTTCAACCAATACTTTTCCGGTGGCTACATCAATTCCTTTTTCTGATTCGTTTTCACCCGCCCATTTTAAAGTAATGCCGGCTTCTTGAAAAGCCCATTCGGTAAATTGACGTACTGTATTCATGACTCCAGTTGCTAAAACAAAATCTTCAGGCTCCTCCTGCTGCAGCATTAACCACATACCATATACATAGTCTTTGGCATGCCCCCAATCTCTTTGAGCATTTAAGTTTCCTAAAAAGAGTTTTTGTTGTAACCCAAGTTTAATTTTTGCTGCTGCTCTAGTTATTTTTCTGGTAACAAAAGTTTCGCCTCTCAGTGGACTCTCATGATTAAATAAGATCCCATTACAGGCAAACATGCCGTATGCTTCTCTGTAATTTCTCACAATCCAAAAACCATAAAGTTTAGCGACACCATAAGGACTTCTGGGGCAAAAAGGTGTTGTTTCTGTTTGTGGTATTTCTTGAACCTTACCGTACAACTCTGATGTTGAAGCTTGGTAAAATTTGGTTTTCTTCTCTAATTTTAAAATTCGAATCGCTTCAAGCATTCTCAGTGTTCCAAGGGCATCTGAGTTTGCAGTGTATTCTGGCGAATCAAAACTTACTTTAACATGGCTTTGTGCTGCTAAATTGTAAATCTCATCCGGCTGTGTTTCTTGAATAATTCTAATAAGATTTGTTGAATCGGTTAAATCGCCATAATGTAAAAATAATTTAACATCATCTTCATGCCTATCGTGGTACAAATGATCTATTCTACCTGTATTAAAAAGAGAACTTCTTCTTTTTATACCGTGAACTTCATAGCCTTTATCAAGCAATATTTCTGCTAGATACGCTCCATCTTGTCCCGTTATGCCTGTAATTAATGCGACTTTACTCATAGGTTATTCGAAAAACGACAAATATAGTATTGCGTAAGGATTAAAAGGCTACCGAATCGGTGGTTTTGTTCTTGAAAAATTAAAACGATTATTTTTTTTAGATACCTCAATAAGACGTTAATTTGTCAAATGTTTCTTAGATTTCTTATTGTTGGTTTTCTGGTAACACTCTTTGCTAAGGGTTTTACTCAAGAAGAAAAGACCAAAGGAATGTATTTTTTTTGGGGGTGGAATAGAGCGAAATACACCAACTCAGACATTCATTTTACCGGCACAAATTACGATTTCACCCTGCATAATGCCGTTGCTACTGATCGCCAGACCAAATTTGCTTTGGATCCATATTTTCATCCCGCAAAGATTACCATACCACAAACCAATTTAAGAATTGGCTATCGATTAAATGAAACTTGGGATGTTTCTTTTGGTGACGATCATATGAAATATGTTGTTAAGAGAAACCAAACAATGCCAATTACAGGAACTATTGATGGCGTTAACCCAGCTTTTAACAATACTTACAACACCGGCGATTCAATTAAATTTACTCCAGAGTTCATGAAATACGAGCATACCGATGGCTTAAATTATGTAAATTTTGAATTGCGTTATCGTTACAATTTAATGCAATTGATAGCTCCTCATTTTGAAAAAATAAAGGTTAATTCCATTTCAGGATTGGGTATTGGATTTATGTTGCCACGTACTAATGTAACTTTTTCGAACTACCCCAGGCACGATGAATTTCATTTGGCGGGGTTTGGTTTGGGCGCGGTACAATCAATAAGTTTAATGTTCTATGACCACCTGTTTATACAAACTGAAGTAAAAGCTGGATACATCAATATGCCAGATATTAGAACAACTCCTTACAAAGCAGACAGAGCAGCCCAACATTTTTCATTTTTACAATGGAATTTTGTTTTTGGATGGGAGTTTAAATTCTAACTCACCAAAAACCAGCTGTTCAATAAGTTCTCTTTGTTGTACTGCATTCTTTCTTTGGTTTCCCAGTTTATTACCGATTTACCAGCTGCCTCCGCTATGGCCTGACCAGCTGCAGTATCCCATTCCATTGTTGGAGCAAAACGAGGGTATAAATCTGCCTTACCATGCGCTATCAAACAAAGTTTTAATGAACTTCCCATCGATACAATTTCAACTTTCCCTTGTTTAGCTTCTTGCTCTGCAATAAAAGTTTCAGTTTCGGGCGACATGTGTGATCGACTGCCAACTATCGAAAATGTACGATCTATATTAATAGGTAGTTTTTCTCCTGAAGCAATTATGTTCTGAAACGATTCAACGGACGTTGGGTTTTGCACATAATAAGATCCTACTTCTAACGCTGCTGCATAAAGTTGTTTGTGAACTGGTACATATATTACTCCTGCTATTGGATAACCATTTTCGATTAAAGCAATATTCACTGTAAACTCGCCATTCCTTTTCACAAACTCTTTTGTTCCGTCTAACGGATCAACCATCCAGAAATGACTCCAATCTTTTCTTTCCTCAAATGGAATACTTTTCCCTTCTTCACTGAGAACAGGTAATTTTGTATCGATTAACTCGGCTACAATTGTATTGTGCGCCTTTTTATCCGCCATAGTTAATGGCGATTTATCATCTTTATGCTCAACTGAAAAATCAGAATTGTATACTTCTAATATATCTTCTCCTGCTTTTAGAGATGCTTTAACTGCAGCAACAAGCAGCTCTTCAATCTTTTCTTTTTTCATAACTAATATCCCGATCCTCCTGATGATATATTCTCAATTGGATGCCAAGTTGTTTTTACTTCTAATGTGTTTAAAATTTGATATGGCGAAGGTTCTATTTCTTCTGATCTAATAATTCTTTTAACATTATTTGCTGCTAATTTCTCCATTTGAGTTAAATCATCATCTGATAGACTTTGGGCAATTATGTTGTTAATATCCATATGGCCAGCTGCATGTTCATAGATTTCAGATGGAATTGATGAAATGATATTTACTACCCCTGATGGGACATCGCTTGTTGCAATGACTTCTGCAAAATTCAATGCACAAGGAGCTGAGTTTTGGTTTACGATAATAACTACTGAGTTTCCTCCGGTTATAGCTGGGATAAATGAGGCAATCATGTCATACAATATTTTCTCTCCTTCAGAAAAAATTGTAACTACCCCTGAAGGTTCATATGCAGAAAAGTTGAAATAACTCCCTGAAACTGGATTTACCGAACTAAAAACTTGTTGATATTTATCAGCCCAACCTGCATAATAAACTAGCAAATCAATTGAATCGCTTACTTGATTTTGCGAATCCTGATTCGACATTCCTGTTTTTAAAAGGCACTCCATAAAAGTTTGCTTCCTATCTTCTAACATTTCAGCCATTCTATACAGAATTTGACCTCGGTTAAAACTCGTTTTTTGTGACCACCCGAAAAATGCTTTCCTTGCAGCTTCAACAGCATTTCTTAAATCTTTTCTAGAACCGTGGCAAACATTAGCTAAAAATGCTCCGTCCGAATCTTCTATTTTTAAATATCTTCCTGACTCAGTTCTAGGAAAAGCGCCATTAATGTATAGTTTGTATGTTTTTTGAACTTCTAATCTTTCCATAACCTTATTTTAAATAAGCTGATAAACCATGCATTCCTCCTTCGCGTCCAAAACCTGATTCCTTATACCCTCCAAAAGGAGATGCGGGATCAAATTTATTGAAAGTGTTTGCCCAAATTACTCCTGCTCGAAGTTTATTCGTCATGTTAAATATTTTAGATCCTTTGTCTGTCCATACTCCGGCAGACAATCCATACATGGTATTGTTAGCTTTCTGAATTACTTCATCGATAGTTCTGAACGTTTGAATTGCAAGCACAGGTCCGAAAATTTCTTCTTTTGAGATTACGCTGCTTTGTGCGACATTGGTAAACAAGGAAGGTTTACAGAAATACCCTTTTTCAGGAAGCTCAGCATTATTTTGATACATTGACAACCCTTCATCTAAACCAATTTGCAGGTATTTTTGAATGGTTTCTAATTGGCTTTTCGAATTGATCGCTCCAACATCGGTATTTTTGTCCATCGGGTCACCAACAATTAGGCTTTCCATTCGCCATTTGAGTTTAGCCAAAACTTCTTCATAAACAGGTTCTTCAACAAATAAGCGTGAACCAGCACAGCAAACATGACCTTGATTAAAATAGATTCCGTTTACAATCCCTTCAACCGCTTGGTCAATTGTTGCATCTGCAAAAACAATGTTTGCCGCTTTTCCGCCTAACTCAAGCGTTAATTTTTTATTGCTGCCCGCAATAC
This sequence comes from uncultured Flavobacteriales bacterium, assembly GCA_905181855.1. Taxonomy (GTDB): domain Bacteria; phylum Bacteroidota; class Bacteroidia; order Flavobacteriales_G; family Salibacteraceae; genus JAAZVO01. The sequence continues at coordinate 21,909 of CAJIZE010000013.1, read as the reverse complement.
TTCTTTGGATTAGTTTGCCAACTTCTGTTGATCCAGTAAATGCAATTTTATTTATTTCTGGGTGATTAACAATAGCTGCACCTGTTTTACCAGCTCCTGTAACAATATTAACTACGCCGTCAGGCAAACCTGCATCAGCAATTAGTTCCGCTAATTTTAATGCTGTTATTGAAGTAGTTTCAGCTGGTTTTAACACGACCGTGTTTCCGCAAGCCAAGGCTGGTGCAAGTTTCCATGCGGCCATTAATAGTGGGAAGTTCCAAGGAATTATTTGGCCAGCAACACCAATTGGTTGAGTTTTTTTATTCGGAAAAGCAAATTCCAATTTATCAGCCCAACCAGCATAATAAAAGAAATGAGCTGCAGCCAGAGGAATATCAATATCGCGAGATTCTCGAATTGGCTTACCTCCATCCAAAGACTCTGCAACTGCAAATTCTCTGGCTCGCTCTTGTAACAACCTTGCTATTCTAAATAAATACTTTCCTCTCTCTTGAGGTTTTAATTTTTGCCATTTAGGAAGCGCTTTGTTTGCCGCTCTAACTGCCTTGTTCACGTCGTTATCAGAAGCTTCGGCTATATTACTCAGCTTTTGCTCATTTGCTGGATTAATTGACGAAAAGTATTTCTCCCCTTCAGGCTTAACCCATTTTCCATCTATAAACAGATCGTATTGCTCTTTAATATTAACAAACGAAGTTGTTTCTGGCGCAGGATCATAATCCCAAAACCCTTCAAATTGAAGCTTGTTTTTATATTCTGTTTTTTGCTTACTCATGTTAGTCTATTGAAAAATAATCTGCGCTTTGATAATACCCTGTTCTTTGCTTTTCAAGTTGCCTTAAAACATCGTTTGCAAGGCTACTTGCCCCGAATCTAAACCAATTGTTATCGAGCCACTTTATGCCTAATGTTTCTTTTACCATTACCAAATATTGTAACGCGGTTTTAGCATTTGAAATACCCCCGGCAGGTTTCATTCCTATCATTATACCGGTTTTTAGATAGTGGTCTTTAATAGCATCAAGCATGGTTAGCGTAACTTGCGGAGTTGCTGCTGGGCTTATTTTACCAGTAGATGTTTTTATGAAATCTGCACCGGCAGCAATTGCCAAATCACTTGCTAAGCGAACATTATCTAAAGTTACCAGTTCACCTGTTTCAAAAATCACTTTAAGTCTAGCTTTTTTGCCACAAGCAGCTTTAATTTCAGCAATTTCATCAAAAACAAAGTTGTAATTACCTTCCAAAAACTTACCTCTTGAAATAACCATGTCAACCTCATCAGCTCCAGCATCAAGGGCAATTTTAGTGTCCAATAATTTTATCTGTAACAATGACTGACCCGAAGGAAAAGCTGTTGCAACAGAGGCTACTTTGATGTTGGATCCGCTTAATGCAGTTTTTGCGGTTTTTACCATCGTTGGGTATACACAAATAGCCGCCGTATTAGGCAAGTCAGAATAGCTATCATGCAAATGCATTGCTTTATAACAAAGCTGCTTCACTTTCTGATCTGTATCCTTACCCTCAAGTGTGGTTAAATCGATCATGCTCAATACTAGCTTTAATCCAATTTCTTTCGATTCCTTTTTAATACTCCTCGTCTGAAACCGTGCAACTCTCTCTAAAACAGAAGTTTGATCAACTTTTACTTTATCTGGTTTGTGCAATTTTTTAATGGTTTTAATAAGTTTCAAAGATAAATATTTAAGGCTGTGCTCAATTGATGATATTACCTTATCTAAGTATTGGGTTTTTTTACCTTTGCAGCCAATTTATGAAAGACGAAGGACGTAATATTTTTTCTGTTTTTGATGAGCTTCTTCAAAAAGAAGACAAAGAACTATTCCTTAAACAAAGAGGGGTTACAATTTGGATGACCGGACTGTCTGGCTCTGGTAAAACAACCATTGCTAAAGGATTGGAAAAGAAGCTTCACCAAAATGGATTTTTATCTCAAATTTTGGATGGAGATAATATACGTACAGGAATAAATAATAACTTAGGATTTACTGAGACGGACAGAATAGAGAACATTAGAAGAATATCAGAAGTTTCAAAGCTTTTTAACCATTGCGGTGTTATTACAATAAACTGCTTTATTAGTCCGACAATTGCGATTCGCCAAATGGCTAGAAACATTATTGGTTCAGAGAATTATGTTGAAGCGTTTGTTAATACACCTTTATCTATCTGCGAGCAGCGCGACGTTAAAGGCTTATATAAAAAAGCTCGAAGCGGAGAGATAAAAGATTTTACTGGAGTTTCGGCTCCTTTTGAATCGCCATTATTACCGGAAATTGAAATTAAAACAGAAAATAAATCTGTTGAAGAAAGTGTTGACAAACTCTTTCAATTTATTAAAACTAAAGTATCATTAAATCAATGAAATCCTATAATTTAACTCACTTACGTGAACTTGAGTCCGAATCGATGTATGTAATCCGGGAGGTTGCTGCTCAGTTTGAAAATCCAGTTCTTTTATTTTCAGGAGGAAAAGACTCCATACTTTGTCTACACCTCGCAAGAAAGGCGTTTTATCCCGCAGCTGTTCCCTTTCCGATCATGCACATTGATACTGGTCACAACTTTACTGAAACTACTGAATTTAGAGACAGCCTTGCTAAAAAGCTTGATTTAAACTTAATTGTTGCCTCTGTTCAAGATTCAATTAATGAAGGTAAAGTTCAAGAAGAAACTGGTGTAAACGCATCTAGAATTAGGTTACAAACCACGACACTTCTAGATGCAATTGAAGGAGGCGGATTTGATTGTGCTATTGGTGGAGCAAGACGAGACGAAGAAAAAGCTAGAGCTAAAGAACGTTTCTTTTCACATAGAGATGAATTTGGACAATGGGAGCCAAAAAATCAAAGACCAGAGCTTTGGAACATCTTTAACGGAAAGAAAAACATGGGCGATCATTTCAGAGCTTTCCCTATAAGTAACTGGACCGAAATGGATGTTTGGCAATATATTTTACATGAAAACATTCCGATTCCTAATTTATACTTTGCTCACGAAAGGGAAATGGTAGACCGCAACGGTGTACTACTTTACAACAGTGATGTATTGCCAAATAAAGATGGTGAAGTTGCAGAAAAAATGCAAGTTAGATTTAGAACTATTGGCGATATTACATCTACAGGAGCAGTAAAATCAAGTGCGGATACTTTAGAAAAAATTATATCGGAAGTTGCATCGACTAGAGTTACTGAACGAGGAGGAAGAGCGGATGACAAAAGATCTGAATCATCAATGGAAGACAGAAAAAAAGAAGGATATTTCTAAGCTATTATCATGGAAAAAAATTACGACCACGAAGGATATTTAAACATGGAACTGTTACGCTTTACAACTGCAGGAAGTGTTGATGATGGAAAAAGTACATTAATTGGAAGATTGTTGTACGATAGCAAATCTATTTTCCAGGATCAGCTAGAAAATATTACTAAAATAAGCGAGAGACGAGGTGAAGAGGGTATAAATCTTGCTTTGTTAACCGATGGACTAAAGGCCGAAAGAGAACAAGGAATAACGATTGATGTTGCTTACAGATACTTTGCGACACCAAAAAGAAAATTCATAATTGCCGATACTCCAGGTCATATTGAATATACCAGAAATATGGTTACTGGTGCATCTAGTGCTAACCTAGCTCTTATTTTGGTAGATGCTAGACATGGAATGGTTGAACAAACCTGTCGTCATTCTTTCATTGCTTCGTTGTTACAAATACCGCACATTATTTTTTGTATCAATAAAATGGATCTCGTTGATTACGATGAGAAAGTTTATCAGAAAATTAAAGATGATTTAGATGCGTTTACATCTAAATTAAACACACAAGACATAAGGTATTTACCAATTAGTGCTTTAAACGGTGATAATGTGGTTGATAGATCTAAAAACATGGATTGGTATCAAGGACCAACTTTGATGTACCTTTTAGAAACCATCCATATCGCAAGTGATGAAAACCACCTTGATTGTCGATTCCCTATACAATATGTAATTCGTCCTCAAAAAGATGAATTCCATGATTACAGAGGTTACGCCGGTAGAGTTGCTGGTGGAGTTTTCAAACCAGGCGATGATGTGAAAGTGCTTCCTTCAGGCTTTAGCTCAAAGGTTAAATCAATCGATACACTAACAGGGCCAATCGAAGAAGCTTTTCCACCTATGAGTGTAACCATGACTCTGGAAGATGATATTGATATTAGTCGCGGCGATATGATTGTTCGTGAGAATAATGTTCCTGAAGTAAGCCAAGATATAGATGTTATGATTTGTTGGTTGAACAAAACATCACTTAAGTCAAATGGTAAATATGCTGTAAAACACACTTCGCGCGATGCTCGTTGTATTATTAAAGAAGTAGTTTACAGAATAAACATTAACACGTTGCACCGGGACCAAGAAGACAAAGAGATAAAAATGAATGATATCGGTAGAATAAAAATTCGTACCACTCAACCATTGTTCTTTGACAAATACAACCGAAATAGAATTACAGGTAGTATTATTTTTATTGATGAAGCTACAAATGCAACTGTAGGTGCAGGAATGATAATTTAACGTGTCATAGAATACGACACCAGTAAGTTAACTCGTACTTTTACTTTTCTTAAACCTTGTTGAGCTGGTGTCCATTTCGGCATTAGTTTTATAACCCGGATGGCTTCTTGTTCTAATCCAAAACTACGGTTAAAACCAGTGGTCCTAAATTTAGCTTTAACTTAGGTTTAATTTCAACAGCTTTAGTTATGGGAATCGCTTCTTCAAAGTCTATTTCTAAAAAGTTATCATCATCCAATTGGAGCTCCTTTTTTTCAGTTTGCCATTCAAAAACCAACAAGCTAATTGAGATTGAGGTGGCCATTCCAATATTAAAAAGGAATGATTTATCTTTTTATGCGAAAGTTTTTTTGGCTCAGCTTATAAAATCAGAGTTTAAGATTCCGAAAGGTCAGAGCAAAAAAAATGCCGCAATTAATTGCAGCATTTAAATTTTCTAGCATGGTTTCTATTAGTTCAATACAAATCTTATTGGTAAATTGTATTGTACACGTACTGATTTGCCTCTTTGTTTACCAGGAGTCCATCTTGGCATGCTCTTCACCACCCGAATAGCTTCCTCGTCACATCCGCCTCCTACTCCTCTCAGAATTCTTACACCATCGATTTTACCATCTTCTTTTACAACAAAAGTTACATAAACTACGCCGGTTATACCGGCATCCCTAGCCATCGCTGGGTATTTCATGTTTTCACCTAAATATTGAAACAATTTCGCTTCGCCACCTGGAAAGCTAGGCATTTGCTCAACGATTGTAAATATTTCAGGCTCTTCATAAACTTCCTCTGCAATCTCAACAATTTCAATCTCAGTATCTTCATCTATCTCAGTTTCCATTATTTCCAACTCCTCTTCAAGTTCCACATCATCTTCCACAATTTCGATTATAGTAGTTTGTGGTGGTGGTGGTGGTGGTGGTGGTGGCTCTTGCTGAGTAATTGGTATTAACTCTTCCTCTTCAAGTTCAACTTGCAATTGACCTAACGATGAAACGCTTCTGTCAAAGGTTTTCCATTCGAATGCTATCAAAATGACAGCTAGTGCTGTAACCAAACCAACTTGAAAAAGAAGATGTTTCTTCTTTTCAACGTTTACTTCTGGGTTTTTCTTTAAATCCATAATCTCTAGAATTAGTGCTAAAATAATTGATTTAATTGAAAAAATTAAAAATGATTTAAAGAATCAGGTTAAATTAATTTTAATTCTACTCAGCAGCAACTTAACAAATATTATTCCTAAAAAATTCGCTCCTAAATCAAGCAACTCAAATTGCCGGTTTATTGTGCAATAATGTTGAAGTAATTCGATTGTAAATCCCCACGAAAAAGCAATTAACAAAATTAACTTTGACTCTTCAATGAATTTTTCTTTCCGATAGAGAATCATTAGAAAAGTTAATATCCCATAAAGAATAAAATGAACTAATTTATCCACATGAGGGAATAATTTTACTCCATCAACTTTAGGTGTAGTCAAAACACTAGCACTCAAAATAAAAAAAGCCCACAGCAGTGTGGGCCAAATAGTTCTTAAAAACTTATTCTTAAGCAATTAAGTCTTCATATTCTTGAGCTGAGAGCAAACTAGATGAATCAACTTCGTTTGACATTTCAACCTTTATCAACCATTTACCGTAAGGATCTTGATTTATTGATTCTGGAGAACCCTCAATGCTTTCATTTACCTCGATTACCTTTCCTGAAACAGGCATAAATAAGTCGGATACAGTTTTTACTGCTTCGATAGTTCCAAAAACCTCTTCGTTATCCAAAGTCTCGTCTAATGTTTCAATTTCTACATATACTACATCACCTAATTCGCCTTGGGCATAATCAGTAATACCAATAGTTGCAATTGTTCCTTCTATTTTAACCCACTCGTGATCTTTGGTGTATTTTAATTCTACGGGTATATTCATAATTTAAATTTGGGTAAAAATAAAAAAAGCCGCAAGAAATCTTGCGGCTTTTAAAAATTGATAGATAATTATCTTATTTCAAGACTAATCTTTCTGTAAATATTTTACTTTCAGCATTAACGGAAACAATATACATTCCAATTCTCGGCAAATTGATTTGAGTCATATTGTTGCTTAAGTTTTGAGAAGTAACTAGCTTACCACCCAAGTCATAAACAATAACAATGCCTTTAAGGTTATTAAAATTGATTGGATTAATGCAACCATTGTTATTATTATAGCTTATTGCCTAAACTATCAGCTTTGAATGGAAGAGCTCGTTGCAGTATCCAATAATCCTTCTCTACGCATTGGTCGTACATGGTCTCGAATTTTTTATAGTTTTTCACGAATCGAACGTAAGCCTGGTCCTTATATAGCTCAGGGTGTTTATCTAGCAAATAGCTTAAGATACCCTTGAGTAGTACTTTTTTAATGTATTTATAATCTTGCTCTGTAATTCTATTTTCAATATCATTAAACGTTTTTACAGCACTCTTGAAATCCTTTTTCTGAACATATGCATCAACCAAATTGTACTTAGCCCTTATATAACCAGGTGAAATTGCTGAAGCGGCTTTAAAGTGCTTTATTGCTTCATCATACTGCTTGTTGTTGCGGTATATTGTTCCTAAATTATTGTGCGTTAGCATATGATTTGGATGAGCTTCCAGCGCCAACTTGAAATACTTAATAGCCTCCACAAAATTATTAGAAGATGCATATCCCATTGCCTTAAAAAAGTCTATTGGAACTACAGTAGGATCTAAATTGTAAAAGCCAGGATTTGGTCTTTTAACAAATGTTAAGAGCTTTTTAGAGTCTCTAGACATGTAAACATATTGCTGCTCTCTCGAATACTTTTCTCCTTCTATTCTGCCAAAAATAACCTGCATAAAAAGCACTATCAAAAGCCCCACACCACCTAAGCCAAGTTTGTTGATGTTTACAGAATCTCTTTTCTCTACCATTATAATAGCTGAAAAAGCAAACATCAAAGCTAAGTGAGTAATCCGTTCTGAAGGAAAATCTAAAAGTCCTGACAAGGCATAACCCAACCAGCCGATAAAAACGAAATTATTTACTTCATTGTCGTTCTTTTTTAAGCGCTTTAGACCTATCCAACCAACTGATATAAACCAAATCAGAAATAAGGCAAAACCGACCAACCCATTCTCGGTTACAATCCAAAAATAGTCGTTGTGTGGCCTTACATAACTAACCGACCCTTGCTGAGCTGCATCTTGTAACGTTTCCAAGCCATATTTTGGAAAATACAGTTTCCAGTTACCTGAACCAACCCCTAAAACCGGGTATTCTTTAACCATTTCAACGCTGTTACTCCATAGCTTGGTTCTTAGTTTTAGAGTATTACTGGAATATAAATTCCGAAAATGAGATTCATCCAATTTGTAATATGCAAACAAAGCAATCCCTGATATAAATGCAAATAGAACTGGAACAATCCATTTTAGCTTTGTTTGGTGTTGATTAACGAACAACAAATAATACCCTAAAACAGCTTCAATTATGTAAACTAAATAAGCAGTTCTTGACTCAGTAAACCCAATTACTACAGTAGAAAGTATAATTAAAGTTACTCCAAACCAGTTGTTTTTGATTTTGTATAGCCACATCCCTAATGGGAAAACCATACACATAAATGACGCAGCTAAATTTTTGTTCGCTAAACTTCCTTTTACTCCTGATGATGAAGTTGAGGTAATATCAATTCCTGCTAGTTGAAGCAAACTAAGTGTCGCAAAAATTAGCCCCGACACAGCTATAGCTTTTACAAGTACTTCTTTAGCAAGGAGATTGCTCTTTAAAAGAGCTAATATCGTAATAAACCAAAGCGCCAAAACAGTCCATTTACTCCCTGTGAACAGCGCTTCGTATTGGTTTTGGGCATAGAAATAACCTGCTAAACTTACTACTACAAATCCTATTAATCCAACTGTAAAATAAACAGGTATTTTAGGGAATAATAACTTTTCTTTTGAAAAAAATAATGTACCCAACAAAGCCAAAAGGGTACATGAAATAAACATGAATCGAGGCAGTAAAACAGGATCAAGTGTACTGCTTGACTTAATGAAAGGCAACACTATAAAGAAAATCCAAATAACTACGTGGGCTGCTTTTTTCAAATCAGTCTATTCAATTTTTGTAAAAGTAGTTTTTTACCTTTTCTAAGGTTGTTGATAATGTCAAAGAATGAATGATTATGATAAAGAAAAGCGTAAACTAATACCTGCATTGGTGTTGGAGTTAGGGAATGACCTTGTCAGCACTGGTCTGTTCGCGACTCTATCAAAGAATAATCTTACCGTTACTTGTTTGCTCATTTGATAATCAGCGCTGAGTTTAATGGTAAAAACCCATTGTCCAGCCGTTTCTTGATTCTGCTCTTCAATTATTTTCCTAATGATTGTTTTATTGTCTCTGATCGAAAAATCGGCTCTACATTTTAAATCACTTTTAAGTTTTTTACCCGGCGTAATTTCAAATGGAAGAATCAAATCTTTAAACTTATAACCTAATCCAATAACATACTCTTTACTTCTATCTTCGGTAATTTGGGCATTACTCATATTTAAGGCAACCATTCTACTTTTACCAAATTCAACCTTTGTAATCAATGAATTTTTCCATGTCATATCAAAATTAATTAGCGGGCTAAATTGCTCTGAAAAACTAACCGTGTTAAATTGAAATTCAGGTATGAAGTTTTGGTTTAAATCAAATACTAAAGGCCAGCCATCGCTGTCTTCTTGATAAATTAAGTTTGAATTGTAACCTCCCATTTGAAATGTTGCTCGGTACGAATGGCTCAAATTAACACTTTGAAAGTATTGCTTTAAGGCCGGAATCTTTGACAAACCATTGTACGTTATTCTCCAATTAAATTTCGGGATTTGAATAAATGGCGACAAGCTTGCAAGCCCAACTGGAGCTCCAGAATAAGCAGCCATAAAAGCAGGAACCAGAACATCTTGCTGTGTTTCCCCATATCCTTCTTGGTATCCATCATCGTTTTGATGGTCGCCATTTGAGTTATTGTTTCCCTTTGCTAGCCTTTGTGATATGATAGCACGGTTTTCGATGAACTTATCATAGGTTGACGATTTATTTACATTACTTGGAACAAATGCCGTTCGCCAAGTTGAATATGAAGTAGTAAAGTTCCCAGTTGTTATTGGACTTTCTGAAGTATAGACGCCAAGCGAATCATTCCATCTAAAAAACTCTTGATTGTTTACTCCTCTATTCTTGGTTGCCGTTAAATTAACGCGCAAATCTTTAATTGGCTCCAAACTAGCCGTAATGTTTAAATTTTCAGAATAGGTGTTGGAAACGAACGAGTTTAGATTTTCCTCCTGCACAAGCCATCCATTACTTGCTGCAAACTCTTGAAACGACACCTCATCACCTCCAAAACTTGATTGCTGTCCTGTGATAAAGCCAACTCCTGGTGCATCAAAACTTGGCGACATACCTAACCCAAATATTGTTTCATTATATCCTGGCAACAATGTTCCTCGATCCTCAGAATAGGATACTGAAACATTTTTAAGAGCCAACATAAACAATGCTCCATGCTCTAAAATATTGAGTTTATCTTTTTTAGATTTAACCCCATCTTTTTCGTTCTTTGTTTGCCGCGCCGCTTTCTGATTTCGACCTCTCGACCTCTGGACCATTCTTTGCTTCTTTATGACACTTTTAAAATACGGCACTTTGTTATAAAGACTTGTCATATTAAACCTACCGTTAATACTAACCTTTGATGAGTTTTGGATAGTATTACCCATTGTGTCGGCTGCAAATGGCGCACGCTGCCATTTGTAGGTTGAGGCATACCTGATATCAGAGTTTATCCAATCTAAAATTGGCACTTTGTTTATTGGTATGTTGTACGACAAGTTTACTGAATGATTATAGGTTAGCGGTGTACCTAAGTTTTTTATGCTGGTGGTAACGGAATCTTTCCACACTTCATATCCATCAGGATCAACCTCACTATTCACTATGCCCTGAGGTTCGTCAATTAACGACTGGTTGTTGGCATTAAAATCAAACTTTAATGATCTTGACAAATCCCATTTGACATTGTACATTCTTGACCATGTAAAGTTTTTGCTGTAATACGCTGGAATATCTGCTCTAATACCAGGAGTGTTGTTTCTAATTTGCCGTTCATTGTATATTCTATTAAAGTCAGTTCTTACACTGAATTGTTGAGGTACTAAATAAAAGTTGAAATCACGAAACAATCTATAATACTCAGAGTTTCGTAAGTAGGCTATCTTAGAAAAAGGTTTGTAATTTTTTGATTCAGGTGAGAAGTTGTAACCTAAACCAGCACGATACGTTTTCTTCAAATCACGCTCAATATTAAACGATGTTTTTAATTCTTCTGAATAAGAATAAGACAAAGAAAAATTGGATAAATCAATTGGTGTTGGCTTTATATTTCCTGTTCTCCCTTTTCTGACATTTGTAAAATTTATACTGCGTCTGGTCGTAACTGTTTGTAATGATCCTCTTAAAGCATCTTTATCTGCCTGTGTTTCTTCTGCAGCAAGGGCATCATCAAACGCTACATCCTGTTCAATTTGTGAAAACATTGGAGTAATTGAGTTTCTGCTATAACCAACATACATTGGTAGACTTATTTTTGCCTTTTCAGGAAAAAATTTGCCAAGTGAAACATTTGCTGATGCATCAACTCCTTGAATGGTTTCTCTTTGTCGTTCGCTTACCTTTTTATCGATAGAACCAAAACCAGGAGTACTAATGTTACCTGCTAAATTTACGGTTGCTAAATCAGCAAGTTTCGATGTAACTCTTCCGATTGCAGCCCAACCGGTGTTGTCGTCAAAATCGGTAAGACGCATTTCGTTTACCCAAACCTCTGCGCATTTTGATAATCCATCATCTTCAAGGTTATCAAGTTTTTTGTAGGGATTCCTAACGCCTAACATTACCTGTTTTACATCATTCAAATTTGGGTTACCTACAACATAGATTCTCCCTACTTCAATACCATCTGCATTCTTATAGGGGAAAGAGGTTCTTTGTCTCAACTTATATGAGTTGCTTGCATCTCCCATTAAAGCATTTCGGACTAGTTTTTTTCGGGTTAATGAGTCCAATGGAAGGTTCAGTTGATTTTCTTCTGGCCACACCAAATCACCTTCTAACTCATTGTATTGTCTAGGAGGTGTGATTTTTAATGGAATTTCATACTCGTAGTAATTTTCATTAAAATCCGAACCTAAACGAATGAAAAAAGTTAAATCCTTATCTAAAACCGGTTGATCTAAATCAGCCGATTCAGCATGAACAAACAATTGCAAATTACCATAATTGATCATGTCCATTTTCATGCTGCGGTAAGTAGCAATGGCATTACCATCTCCTAAATCACACACATTTAAAGCTAAGGATTGCTCATTTAAACGTTGCAAACCTGTACCAGCGAAGTTCACCTCTCTATTAATATTAGGAGGAAGAATATAGTTTACCGGTTCCTTTTGCGAATTTTCTTCAATATTAACAGCCCCAATAGTAAACTCTGTTGACTCATCATTTGCAAAACTCTCTGGCTTACCGTCTAATTCTTCAGCATATCGCCTCCATTCACCTCTGATTAGCTCAAGTCTGGCAAACCTTAATGTGATTGGTTGTTCAAAACCAGTCATAAATATTCTCATGAATCGAATTGACCGCAAATCAGCAATATTTCCGATTTTTTGACGATCTCTTGTCCTTAAAGGAATTTTCACCTGATACCATCTTATAACTCTGGCCTCCCCATTTTTAGTCGATACAGGCACTTCCAGCATATCTGTAATAAAATTACGTCCAATGTTACTTGGACTTAAGTCTTGTGGAGTTAAACTTACCTTATATTGAAAATAGGATTCAATATCGTCCAATGTGTTGTCTCGGTTTATATCCTCGGCATTCGGTAAAGTTGAGGCTGAAGTAGGATAACCATCTGCATTAATATTTTGTGATTGTTCGTTGGTTGCTGAATTCCCCTCCTGTCCGTTAAACTTCTTGTACCTATTCAAAACATTAACCTCATCCCGATCATAATCATCATCCCTATGGAAATTGTAATCATCACCCGAAGGGTCTGCCTCAAAATTTAAATATGCTTCGTTCGTTAATTTTGATTTAAGGCTCGAAAGGTAATCACCAAAAAACAGTTTTTCTTCTTGATTTCTCAATCCGTCTAATCCAACATCCTGAAAAGGTCTAGTTGAAACGTCACTATCAAAGGCATTAATAAGCTGTTGACCATCAGATACTCTACCCCATTGTGTGAAGTTTCCTTGTGAAGTATCACTTACAATGTTTTGGTCAGTAGGTAAGCCGTTTTCAAAAGCTTTTAATCCATCGTTGAGTAAATCTTCTGAAATATTACCAAGATTAAAATAGAGGTTTCCTCCAGTATGGATCTGCTGAACCGCATCTGGATAATCTCCGACATCTACGCCGTTGTCGGGATGAAAAGGGTCCATGACCCAAAACTGAATAAACTCGATGTTTGCCGCTTCAAAATCGCTTTGATCAATTCGTCTTGTTACACCACCCCAGCTCTTTTTTGGATCTATCATGGTTCCGTCTACATCAATACTTGATGCGTCGTAGTTATAAGGGCCCCTTTCTTCAGGATAAAATGACAAATCGAATACGGGTATGTTGTTTGGCTGCCCTGGAGGTAAATCTTTTTCTGGGAACACTTCAGATTCAAGAACTTCACGCATGTAGTGGTTCGATTGTGCATCTACATCATCTTTAATATGACTTGGCGTTAAACTATTGTTTCTAAAATAAAGTGGATCAATTACATACCATGCAATTTTTGCACGCTGAAAACCATAATCTATCTTACCTAAATTGGTTCCTGCTTCAATTAAATTTGGCTGTAGTTGTGGCGTGCTTGCCAAGTTCCAGGTCACAAACGTTCTTATGTCAATAGATGACTGAGAGCCTTCAAAATCATCAAGGTAACTGTTGCCTTCTTTTCCTATTGCCTTTGAATGACCTGGTATTAGCTGTGCAAACTCGCCACTAAAAGTAAACGTTGATTTCTGTTTTGTATCAATTAAAGGAATTTTGTCAATTAAACTTGTTACAAATTGAGATTCGGTTTTATAATTAAAATCCGCTCCCCAAATAGTATTTGCAATTGGCTCACTACCGACATTTACTTTCTGCGTTAGTGGTCTTTCTGATAATCTCATTACCGTACCTCCTAGAGCTAAATCATCGTTTACTTTATAGTCAAACCGTGTTGCCAACAATCGTTTTTCTTGTATGGCAAATAGCTCATTGCTCTCTAATGATACCGTAATGGGCGTTCCTGACTCAAGCAAGGCCTGATTTAAAATGGTTACTCTTCCGCTTAAATAGTCAACTCTAAAATCATTGTTCTCTACCAGCTTTTGCCCTCCGGCAGAAACGACCACAGAACCTTTAGGAATTTGAGAAGCGTTTAAATATATCTCAGAAGAGTTGTTGGATTCGTATTGCCCCTTAATGGTAAATCTATTCTTTCCTGGATAAAGCACTTTGGCATCTGCTTGTGTTCTTGTGTAGAGCGAATCGAAAACATATTTATTTGCGATTTCAGTGTCTATAAATAAATTTCGCAAACTTGACCCAAAAGGTTCAAGAATTGGAAAAATCAACCTTCCATTACGTGGAATTATATTAATGTTTGGAATAAAATCAAAATATCCATCAGCAAAGGGTTTCTGATTCATATCAAGTTTATCAAGCCCTAAAACAGTCATTAATGGCTTATTATCTAAAGCTCCTTCTGGAATGAAATTTATATCAACACCTGAGTTTTGATCCAAGTACCAAACTTCTAGTTCAAAACCAGTTTGAGAAACTTGGTAAGCGCCAAGGTTGTAAATATTTTTCATCATTAAATCCCAAAGTGGCACTCTAGTATTCAGTTGATTGCTTTTCAGCATTTTTACAATTAATGGATCTGACCCACCTAATCCATCGGTTGAAAACTCACCGACTTGAAAAACCTGCCCTCTAAAAGTGTATTGATAGGCAACTGCTAAAACCTGATTGGGTTGCAATTCTTGATTCAGAGAAACATAACCAAGTTGCGGATGAAATTTAAACTCGTTCTCGTTAAGCCGGCGAGCTAACTCTATTTTAGTAAAGTCTAATCGTGGGTCTAATCCTTCTTGACCTGATAATATATTCGTTACATCTACAAAATTTCTAATACCTACAATATTCGAAATTTTGTTGTATAAATTATTTGCTTCATAACTACCGTCTTGTGTTCTACCTGCAAATTGCTGTTGATCGGTATCTTGAATGTAGTTGTTGTTATAAATTCTTTTTCGCCCATCTGACCTATCATTAAAATTACCTTCACCTAAATCCTGAAACGCAACAACGTTTCTAACATTTTCTGTAGCATTTCTTGTGTTGGTTACCCAAACTTCAATTTTAGAGATATTTACTCCTGAATTAATCATAGGAGGAGTTGCCACTGCCTCCTCATATAAATCTCTAAAAAAATGTCCTAAAAAAAAGTGCCGGTTGTCCTCATAGTTGTCCGTTTTAACTTCAAACTCTTTTACTTGCGCCCCTCCTTTTACCTGAATTTCTGATTTTTTACCTTGTTGCTGTGATATTACAGTGGTTACATCAAGTTTGCCAAATTTCATTTTGGTTTTAATTCCAAACAATGTTTGACTGCCTGTTATCAAGGAGCTCTGCAAAGGCATAGCCACATTTCCAAGTTCTATGTCTTGCAATATTTCATCTTCATAACCAGTATAATCTAACTTTATATTATTCTCAAAGCTAAAAGTAGCTTGGGTATTATAATTGGTGGTTATTTTTAATTTATCACCAATATTTCCAATCAAGTTAACTTGGATGTTTTGCTTAAAATCAAAGGTGGTAACGCTCCTTTGTTTAATAGGAATTGCAGGGTTTTCCGTTTTAGACGTTCTAATACCAAATCGTAATTCTGCTGAACCCGAAGGGCGAATGTCAACGGTATTTCCTCCAAATATTCTATCAAATGTTTTATTCTCGATTTGTAGTTGAGGTCTAAACCCTTCGGCAGACTCTTCACCTTTCTCTTCTGCTTTCTTTTCTTCCCAATAATCTATTACAGTTTTCTCTTTGGTATATTTTAAGTATTCATTAAAGTCCATCGAGGAAGGAGGCCGATAATCAAAATTTCCTATCTTTTTATTAAACTGGTACTCGCCTGTTTCAGGGTTATATTCTGATTCATTTTTTATGTTTGGTGGATCATTAAGAAACATTTTATTTGAGCTACCTGAGCCAAATGGGTTTCTACTATCGCTTGAAGGAAAAGGCAGAACCACCTCTCCTGAATCGCTTACAGATCCTGAATTTTGAGCAATAGTTTGTTGCCCAGACAAAATCAGAATGAATACAAAAACAACTCGTAAATATATAAAGGCTACTTGCTTCAAATCAAAAATTCAACTCTCTATTAAAGTTGTTTTAAAGCAGTTTTTATTAGTTCTTCAACTGTTAAACCAGAACCATGCTCACCAACTACTTTAGCTACTACTTTTTTAGATTTTGATCTATCAAAACCTAATGCAATTAACGCAGTTAACGCCTCGTTTTGGCTTGTATTGCCTAATGAAATAGAAATTTGGCCTCCACTTTCAATTTTGTCGATTTTATCTTTTAATTCATGGACGATTTTCACTGCCATTTTTGGCCCAATTCCTTTGATTGATTTGAATGCATCAACGTTATCAAGCACAACAGCAGATTTTATATCATCAGAGCTTAGCGATGATAGAATCATTCTAGCTGTTGTTGAGCTTATGCCCGAAATTGAAATTAATAATCTGAATAGCTCACGTTCAGAAGGTTTATTAAATCCAAACAACAAATGATTTGACGCACCGCTTCGAACATCTACGCTAACACTGTAATGAATGAGTAGTTTGCAATACTCTTCATTAGGTAGCTGTTCGAATGTATTCAACGAAATGTGAATTAAATAACCAACACCATTACAATCAAGTACCACATGAGTAGGTGCTTTTTCTACTAACTTTCCACTTAAAAACTCAATCATTACTATCTTGTTTGTGCGTCAACAGAAGCCACGGCAACCATATTAACAATTTCTCGAATTGTTGAACCTAACTGCAAAACGTGAACTGGCTTTTTCATTCCTAAAAGAATTGGTCCAATTGCCTCACGAGCACCCATTTCTTGAATTAATTTATAAGCAATATTACCAGCAGAAAGATTTGGAAAAATTAGTGTATTGGCACCAGTTTTTGACAACACAGAAAACGGAAACATTTCTTTCATTAATTCTTTGTTTAAAGCCACATTTGCCTGTATTTCTCCGTCTACAATAAGTTTTGGATAGTCTTTATGGAGTATTTTAACAGCCTTGGAAACTTTGATAGAATCTTCGCCTTCAGAAGAACCAAAGTTTGAATAGGACAACATTGCAATACGTGGTTTGATCTTAAACCGTTCCACTGCTTTTGCGGTAAGAAGTGTTATCTCAACTAATTCCTCTGCAGTAGGATTATAATTGATTGTAGTATCTGCTAAAAAAAGAGGGCCCTTCTTAGTGATTAATACATACATACCCGCAATTTTATTTAGCCCCGTTTCTTTACCAATAATTTGTAGAGCTGGTTTCAGTGTATTCGGATAGTTTCTTGTAATACCTGATATTAAAGCGTCAGCTAATCCTAATTTCACCATCGCTGAGCCATAGTAATTACGTTCGCGCATTTGTTTTATAGCTTCATATCTGGTAACTCCACTTCTTCTTCGTTTTTCAAAATAAAACTCCCCGAATTTTTCTCTGGAAGCTTCTTCTTGCTCACTTCTTGGGTCTATAATTGGTAAATCATCAATTTCTAATTGATAATGTTTTGCTATTTGGTTTATTTTTTCCTTATCCCCCAGCAGTATTGGCATGGCTATGCCTTCGTCACGAACTATTTGAGCTGCTTTTAGTACTTTATAATTATCAGCTTCAGCAAAAACCACCTTCTTCAAATCACGACGGGCTCGCTGAATTAGGCCTTTAATAATTTTATCATCTAAACCTAATCGTTTGTTTAGCTCTTCCGCATATTCACGCCAATTGGTAATAGGGTTTTTAGCCACCCCTGATTCCATTGCAGCCTTAGCCACTGCTGGGGCTACCGCTGTAATAAGTCTAAAATCAAGAGGCTTTGGAATAATAAACTCCTTTCCAAAAGACATGTTTTTTTCGTTGTACGCAATATTTACCTCTTCAGGAACTGGTTGCTTTGCTAAATTGGCTATTGCTTTAACAGCAGCCAACTTCATTTCTTCATTTATAGTTGTTGCCCTAACGTCAAGTGCGCCTCTAAAAATGTATGGAAAACCAAGCACGTTATTTACTTGATTTGGATGATCCGACCTTCCAGTTGCAATTATAGCATCAGGTCTTGCCGCAACTGCATCGGCATAAGCTATTTCAGGGTCTGGGTTTGCAAGAGCAAATATTATTGGATGGTCGGCCATAGACTTTACCATTTCTTTCGAAACGATATTCGCTCTAGACAAACCAAGAAACATATCTGCATCTACCAGCGCATCTTTTAAAGATTTAGCTTCTACCTCGTTAGCGAAAAGTGCTTTTTGAGGAGGTAAATTTCCACGAGATGGCTTTATAACCCCTTTGCTATCACACATGATAATATGCTCTCTTTTTACACCTAAAGAAACATACAATTTTGCACAAGTAATTGCTGATGCACCAGCGCCACTAATTACCACCTTTACATTGCTTATGTTTTTATTAGATAGCTCGAGCGCATTTAACAACCCAGCAGAAGAAATAATTGCTGTTCCATGCTGATCATCATGCATCACAGGAATATCTAGCTTCTCTTTTAGCCTTCTTTCTATTTCGAACGCTTCAGGAGCTTTAATATCTTCCAAATTAATACCTCCAAATGTTGGAGCTATGTTCACAACAGTATTGATAAACTCTTCAGGGTCTGTTGTTTTTATTTCGATATCAAAAACATCGATATCAGAAAATATTTTAAAGAGTAAAGCTTTTCCTTCCATTACCGGTTTAGATGCCTCAGGGCCAATGTTACCTAAACCAAGTACCGCAGTTCCATTGGATATTACAGCAACCAAATTCCCTTTAGACGTGTATTTGTAGACATCATCAAGGTTCTCCGCAATTGCCAAACAAGGTTCGGCTACTCCAGGTGAGTATGCCAAAGATAAATCTCGCTGGGTAGAATAAGGTTTTGATGGTATGGTTTCCATCTTACCTGGTCTTCCCTGTTGATGGTATTCTAAAGCTTCTCCTTTACGTAATTTCACGGTAATTTAAGTTTAGGCAAATCTAAGATAAAAGCCCTAATTTTATTAGCCCAGTAATCAACAGTTTACAAGCTTTAAGTCGATGATTAAATAAAACCTTCAGGATAATTTTACAATTCATATAGCAAGGCCATCTTTTTTTTAGTGGATTGGTGTTTTATGTATATTGCAACCTTAAATTCTATAAAAAATAAACTATGAAAAAAATCTTTACATTATTAGTAGTTTGTGGTTTTGCATTTAATGCATTTGCGCAATTCGACTACATTACAACAACTGGTGTTGATGCCAATTATGACCCTACTTTGCCTGAAGGAACTACCGTAATGTCTAACCCTGCAGATGAAACGATGTCAGCACCGCAAACCCTTCCTTTTACTTTTGATTATTGGGGGAACTCATTCACTTCATATCAGGCAAGTGATAATGGATACATCGTTTTAGGCAATTCAGCTGGTGCTAGTGTCAGTGCTAACGAAGACTTAAGTTTAGGAACCGCTCCAAGAAACGCGCTTTTTTCGTTTTGGGAAGCGTTTGAACTTGGCACTGGAGCAGGAACTCCTGATGCAATTAGATCTTCTACATCTGGATCTTCGCCAAATAGAATTCATACCATCCAGTGGGTATCGATTACACCAAGCGCAAGTGTTGGTTCTGCAGGAACCTATTGCTATTTAGCAATTAGAATTTATGAGTGTGGAAATTTTGAGTTAATTAGTAACTGGACAAATGGCGGTGGCTACAGTGGGTCTATTGGATGTACCGGGCCAACAGCAACAGATTTTGCACAAATTGGTTCTGGTATGGAAGAGTTTCCGGTGGTTGGAAACTTCACTCCTGCTTTAAACAAAGTGTTCAGATTTGCACCAGGCGCAACATACCCAGCGAACGATGCAATGGCAAACAACCTAACTTTTCCAACTATTAACGAAGTTGGTAACCATTCTATTTCTGGCGTTTTAGCTAATAACGGTTCTGCCGTAATTAGTTCAGTTGAAATGTCTTATTCAATAAATGGAGGTTCAGCTGTAACTGAAATGATGTCAGCAACAATTGCTTCTGGCGGAAGCTATAATTATACTTTTTCTACTCCTTATGTTTCTAGCGCTGCTGGTGCTTTTAATGTTGAAGTTTGGGCATCACAGGTTAATGGAGCTACAGATGATTTTTCATGCAACGATAAAGGTACCGGGTCATTTGAAGTTTATACTGCAACAACTGATAGAGTTCCTCTTCATGAGTCATTTACAAGTTCTACTTGTGGCCCATGTGTTGCAGGAAACTCCAATGTAAAGGCAGTTATGGCTGCTACTTCAGAGGAAGAAGTGATAGTAAAATATCAAATGTCATGGCCAGGTGATGGTGACCCTTATTATACGGATGAAGGAGGAGTTAGAAGAAATTTTTACGCCATTAATTCTGTTCCTTGGATGATGATTGATGGTGGTTGGGACGGAAACTCTCAATCATATAATTCAACGGTATATCAAAATTACAAATCAAATGGTGCATTAGTTGAAGTTTCAGGTGAATACAGCATCGATGCCGATAATCAAACTTTAGGTATTGATTTAACTGTAAACGCGATTAGTGACATATCTGGCGATTTTGCATTATACGTTGCTATTTTAGAAAGAACAACTTATGACAATGTAGGTTCAAATGGCGAAACTGAATTTGACTATGTAATGAAAAAAATGGTTCCTGGTTCATCAGGATATGACTTAGGAAGCAGCTTAACAGCGAACACGCCTGTAGATTACTCTACCAGCTATACTTTTAGTGGGTCTAAAACTTTACCTCCAAATGCTAATAGTCCTGTTAATCATTCTACTGAACACTCAGTAGAAGAATTTAATGATATAATAGTTGCTGTATGGGTTCAAGACAACACTTCAAAATTTGTTCATCAATCAAACTTTGCTGTTTTAGTTGAATCTGCAAATGGTGTTGATGGAACAGTTGACCCAAACGATCCTACTGGCCCGCCATTATCGGTAAAAGCAGAGATTGGTAACAACGGCTATAGCTTATATCCAAACCCAGCATCTGATATAGTAAATATAGCAGTTGAAGGATCAAATGGTGTAGTAACTGTTTTTGACGCAATTGGAAATTTAGTTTATTCTGAATCTATGAATTCAAATCAAACTCAAATAAACACTAGCGAATTTGTTAAAGGATTGTACTTAATTCAAATTGAAAATAATGGTTCAGTAATTTCTGAAAAACTTACCATTAAATAAGAATTTAACTTTATTTATTTTAAAGCCTGTGGTAATACCACAGGCTTTTTTTTGCTCTAAACTTTAATAACTAACTAATACAATATGCTATTCCAAGAACTTTGATTTCATTGGCACATTATATTAAAGGGGGATTTTACAACCTGAAAACTCAACAAACTTTAAGTTAATCCAGCGGACAAATTCTGAATGTACCATTTAAAGCAATAAGAGCATTCATATCCTTTAGTTTGAGTGGCTGTGTGTCTTTCAAAAGGACATGCTATTTCAAAAATATTAGACCATAAAAAAGCCCCAACTATTAGTTGAGGCTTTTATCATTCGAATTCTTGTATTACCTATTTAATAACAAGTTTTTGAGTATCTAATGTTTTTCCATTCGCTTGAACTTTACAGAAATAATAGCCTTTATCAAGCCCAAATAAATCTATTTCTGTTGATTGACCATTTGTAGGAACAAATAGATTCATAACCTCTGCACCCAAAACATTGCTTATTGATACTGTTGCCATCTCATTTTCTGAAGTATTTACTTCTATAAAAGTGGTGTTTTCAGCAGGGTTAGGGTAAAAGGATATATTAACTTTTTCTTCAATAATTTGGTTTAAACCTACCGTTGCATCAAACGCTGTTTTAAAAATGATGGTGTCCTTTATATTATCAGTTTCATTGTAAATTTCTAAAATAAAATAATCTTCAGTTACCGTTTCTGATAAAGGATCAATAATCAC
>CAJIZE010000012.1 GCA_905181855.1 uncultured Flavobacteriales bacterium | reverse complement strand
TTCAAACCATGACCCAAAATGGGGTTTGGAATAAACCACAACTCATTTATTCTTTTACAATTTTACCACCTTTTTATGAAGCTTGGTGGTTTACGATTCTTTGGCTGAGTTTTTTAATATTTATTATCTCATTTTTGTTTTTTGTTTTTTACAGAAGAAAGAAGCTAGAACATGAGCTAATTCAGGAGCGCAACTTGGCTCTATCATCCCAATTGAATCCTCATATGATATTGAACAGTTTGAATGGACTTCAAAATTTAATTATCACTAAGAAACTAGAAAAAGCTGAGCTGTTCTTGGTTAAATTTTCTAGGTATTTTAATTCGATTTTAACCAATGCCAAAGCATACAATATTCCAATAAATGACGAAATTACAAGTGTTAGAAATTACCTAAATATTGAAGGTGTTCGATTTGAAAGAGAAATAATACTTAACGCTGATACCGACCAAATCAGGGAAGATGCAAAATTTTTAAAAATTCCATCTTTTTTATTGCAACCGTTAGTAGAAAACAGCCTTAAATATGGATACTTAGGAAACGAGACAGTCGAAATTTTCATAATGTTTAGTTATGATAATCAATTCCTTAAAATTGAATATTCTGATAAAGGTAAAGGGATTAAAGGCTCCTATCAGCCCGGTAATGGGATGCATCTTACCGAAAAGAGAATTAAACTTTTCGCGAAAGAACACAAGGGTAAATTTGAATTTAAACCAATTTTAAATCAACAACCTGGTTTTAAACTAACCATCAAATTACCAATAGTATTATAATGAAAATTAAAGCAGTAATTATAGACGATGAGCCAAACAACATTGAGTTGCTAAAAGTCTTAATTGAACAAACAAACATTCAGTTATTAGTTGCGGATTCATTTTTAGATTTTAATGAAGCTCTAGATTATTTAAACTACAATAAAATTGATGCCTTATTTTTAGATATCAGGTTAAAGGATCATACAGGTTTTGAACTCTATGCAAACTTGGTTAACAAACCTGAAGTTATCTTTACCACTGCATATGCAGGGTACGCCTTTCAGGCAATAAAAGTTGACCCGGTGGATTATTTGTTAAAACCAATTGATCGAAACGAATTGTCAAAAGCAATTGATAAGCTCATTAATAGAATATCCCTTAAAAGAGAAATTGAAGAATCTTACGCTCTAGAGAAAATTACCATAGAATCTATAAACAAAAAGATTCATCTAATACACATAGAGGATATCCTTTATTTAAAAGCCGAGAATACATCTTGTAATTTGTTTTTTAAAGATGGCGTAAAGCTTGTAATAAAGAAAGGTATTCAGTTGTTTGAAGAGGAATACACGAAACATTTTTATAGGTGCCACCGATCATACCTAATCAATGTAAGTAATGTTAGTTCTGTACTAAAAAGAGAAAAAATGGTTGAACTATTTGGTCATTTAATACCGGTTTCAAGTCTACGAATGAACGAATTAGTGAGGCGGGTTTCAAATCTAAAAACTCCGAATAGCTAACGTATCCAAGGTTTTAAATTTAAGATTAGTTCTCTTTAATCAGTTATAAGAATTGACCCACCATATTCATTTAAATTACCTAACGAGTCCTCAACTAAGGCAATCCATATATACAATTCACCGCTTTTAGCGTTTCCTCCGTTGTTAAGTTTACCATTCCAAGGAGCATCTGCAGATGATGTAGAATAAACTGGTTGTCCCATTTGATTTAATATGTTTATTGTAAAATTTTGATCTCTGTTTTGAAGTGCAATAGGAATCCAAGTATCTTTTTTTCCATCATCATTAGGCGAAAAATCTTTAGTGGCCAATAAATTGAAAGCCCTCATTACATACACTTGTTTAAGTGTTGAATCGTTGCAACCTGCAGATGACTCCACTCTTAGTTTAACATTATAATGCCCTTTTTTATGATAAGTATGCTTTGGGTTTGGATCATCTGAAAATTTGTCGTCGCCAAAATTCCAATACAATTTATTGAAACTTGCGCTAATGTCAGAACTAAAGCAGATAGACGAATTATGGCAATTGTAATCTGTGGTTTCAAAATTAAAGTCTGCCCGTGGTTTACTGTTCACATAAATGTTTTTAGTAGACTTTAAAATCTCGCCGCTTTCAAGCTTTACTTGAAGTGTTACTTCGTAATTTCCTTCTTCTTTATAAGGATGCTTTACCTTATATGAAATGGCCTTTTCTCCATCACCAAAATGCCATAAATAACTAGCATTCCCCAAGGAGTCAGAAGCTTTAAATGTTACAATATCACTTTCGCAAACCAAATTGGAATTCAATTTAATTAAAGATTCATTTTGTGAAACCTTAAGAGGTGCGACTTTTGTTTTTGCCTTCTTATTTACTGCACCAGTTTCTTTAGGTGTAACCTTAACTTGATTGTTTGTGATAGAAGCTGTCTGCTTAAATTCTGGTTTTGTATCTTCTATTGTTTCGTCAGAAGCGACGTTTGATTTTAAAGTTTCAGTTTCTGACAAAGCAAGATTACTCTCAACCACTGCTTTTTCTTTTTCAATTTTACTCTCGCTTAAAATAGCTGCAGATTTAGGACTTTCAGAATCCATAATTAAAAAACCTGAAAAGGCAACAGCACCTAAAACAATACTTGCAATAAACCATTTACCTAGTGAAACAGAATTTTTGGCTCCAGAGCCAATTGTTGTAGAGTTAATTCCGCTCTTAACAGCTTTCCAAGAATCAGCATTAAAGCCAGATTCATGATTCTTCACAGAATCTTTTATTAATTGATCAAATATTTTATCTGAATTAGACATTTACTTTTTTTAAATACTTTGTTAAACTCATTTTAAGTCTTGCTCTTGCTTTTGATAAATTCGATTTTGATGTACCAACGCTTATCTTTAGTTCGTCTGAAATTTGCTGATGTGTATAACCTTCAACCACATGTAGATTAAAGATTGTTTTGTATTGTGGAGAAAGGTTTTGAATGTGTTCAATAACAACATCAGGTTTAATGACATTGTATATTGACTCATCTTCGCTGTCAGTTGTATCTTTTACATCCGACCAATCGTGTTCATCAATACTATAGGTCTTTACCTTTTTTTTACGAAAAGTATCTATTGCTTTATTCACAACAATACGTCTCAACCAACCTTCAAAAGATCCTTCTCCTTTGTAGGCTTCTAGTTTATTAAACATCAAGATAAAAGACTCTTGAGTTACATCTTTTGCTTCCTCATCATCAGTTAAGTATCTTCTACAAATACTTAGCATTTTTCCGAAAAACTTGTCAAAGAGCAATTTTTGGCAATCGCTGTCTCCTCTTTTACACCCTTCCAGTATGTTGTGGAGATCAGTTTTTTCGAGTTTCATTTTTACTTTGATTTAAAGACGGTAATTTATTTAAATGGTTGCCTAAGATTTTTCTGGAAAACAACAAAATGTAAAAGTCATTAAAAATAAAGGTAAAACGGCAACTTTAAGGCTTTAATATTTACTAATTTCGCTACATAAAAAAACTAATAATATGAAAGTTTCAGTAGTAGGAGCAGGGGCAGTTGGCGCCAGTTGTGCAGAGTATATAGCCATTAAAAATTTCGCTTCAGAAGTAGTTCTTGTTGACATTAAAGAAGGTTATGCAGAAGGAAAAGCGATGGACCTTATGCAAACAGCATCTTTAAATGGTTTTGATACCAAAATTGTAGGAAGTACAAACGATTATTCAAAAACAGCTGATACTGATGTAGCGGTTATTACTAGTGGTATTCCTCGTAAACCTGGCATGACCCGTGAAGAATTGATTGGCATTAATGCAGGTATTGTTAAAACGGTTTCTAAAAACCTTTTAGCTCATTCTCCAAACGTAATTATTATCGTAGTTTCCAATCCAATGGATACTATGGCTTATTTAACTCACCAGGCTATTGGTTTACCTAAAAATAGAATTATCGGAATGGGCGGAGCTTTAGATAGCGCTCGTTTTAAATACAGATTATCAGAAGCACTAGAATGCCCTGCTTCTGATGTTGATGGAATGGTAATCGGAGGTCACTCTGATACTGGAATGGTACCGTTAATTGGTAGAGCAGTAAGAAACAGTATTCTTGTATCTGAATTTTTATCTTCAGATAGAATGAATCAAGTAGTTGAAGACACCAAAGTTGGTGGTGCTACACTTACTAAATTACTTGGAACTTCAGCTTGGTATGCTCCAGGTGCTGCTGTTTCTGAAATGGTAAGAGCAATTGCTCAAGATGCGCAAAAAATGTTTCCTTGTTCTGCTTTGTTAGAAGGAGAGTATGGTTTAAATGATATTTCGATAGGTGTACCATGTATTATTGGTAAAAATGGCATCGAAAAAATAGTTGAAATTGAATTATCTGATGCTGAAAAAGAAAAACTTACTGAAAGCGCTGTAGGGGTTAGAAAAGTTAATGACCTGCTTTAGGTTATAAGATAAAGTCTACCTAAACAAATTCATTAAGAGGCTGTTTTTATCGTACATTTATGCTATAAAAATAAGCCTCTTTTTTTGTTTTTATGTGTCGGTTGACATTGCTCTTTTTTTAAATTAGTTGACTTTATTACTTAATTATTACAAATTATGGCCGAAAAAGATTTAGAATTAGAATTTCAACAAAAAGTAGATGCTGAAATTAAAATTGAACCAAAAGATTGGATGCCTGATGCTTACCGTAAAACTTTGGTAAGGCAAATTTCGCAACACGCACATTCAGAAGTTGTAGGAATGTTACCCGAAGCCAATTGGTTGTCTCGTGCGCCAAGCTTGCGCCGTAAAATGATCTTACTTGCCAAGATTCAAGATGAGGCGGGACATGGCCTATATTTATACAGTGCAGCTGAAACTTTAGGTGTTGACCGATCTGAAATATTTGAACAATTCTTAACTGGAAAAGCAAAATATTCATCTATTTTTAACTATCCGACACTAAATTGGGCCGATATTGGTGCGGTAGGCTGGTTGGTTGATGGTGCAGCTATTATGAATCAAGTAATGCTGACCAGAACTTCTTACGGGCCATATGCAAGAGCAATGGTGAAAATATGTAAAGAAGAAAGTTTCCATCAACGCCAAGGTTACGAGCTAATAGGAGGAATGGCTAGTGGCACTGCCGAGCAAAAACAAATGGCTCAAGATTCCCTGAACCGCTGGTGGTGGCCGTCGTTAATGATGTTTGGCCCACGCGATGACGAATCTCTTCATTCAGCGCAATCAACAAAATGGAAGATTAAAAGAAAATCAAACGATGCACTGCGTCAAGATTTTATTGACAGAACAGTTCAACAAGCAAAGGTAATAGGTCTAACAATTCCTGATCCAGATTTAAAGTGGAACGAAGAAAGAAAGCACTACGACTTTGGCGAAATTAATTGGTCAGAATTTTACGATGTAATAAAAGGCAATGGTCCTTGCAATAGGGATAGAATGATTGCTAAAAAAACTGCTCAAGAAAATGGAAAATGGGTAAGAGAGGCCGCAATGGCTTACGCGAACAAAAAACAAAATAGAACAAAAGCAGCTTAAAATAATATTATGAGTCAAGAAAATTCTAATTGGCCTCTTTGGGAAGTATTTATTCAATCGAAACCAGGATTAAGCCATAAGCATGTGGGTAGTTTGCACGCTCCGGATGTCGAAAATGCAATTGAAAATGCACGTGATGTTTATACGCGCAGAAGTGAGGGAACAAGTATATGGGTTGTTCCTGCCGAATCAATTTCAGCTTCATCGCCCGATGATATAGGAGAATTCTTTGAACCTTCAAACTCAAAAGTTTACCGCCATCCCACCTTTTACACAATGCCTGAAGGTGCCAAACACATTTAATTATGGATTTGAAGGAAGCGCTAAGAGAGTTTTGTGTTCGACAAGGAGATGATGCAGTTGTACTAAGTCATAGAGTTACTGAATGGTGTGGTCATGGTCCAATATTGGAAGAGGATATTGCTTTGTCAAACATTGGTTTAGATTTATTAGGTCAGTGCCAAAGTCTACTTAACTATGCCGGGCAAATTAAGGGTAATGGTAGAACTGCTGATGATTATGTTTACAGAAGGCCTGAAAACCTATTTAAAAATTGCTTGCTTGTTGAACAGGAAAATGGCAATTATGCAAATACGATAGCTCGTCACTTTTTCTATGATGTTTACCATTTCTATTTATTAGAAGGGATGCAAGATTCAAAGGATGAATTTTTACGAGGCTTTGCTCAAAAATCTATTAAAGAAGTAGCTTACCATATACGTCATTCAAGCAATTGGGTTTTAAGATTTGGTGATGGTACTGAAGAAAGTCATGCTAAAATTCAAGAGGCAGTAGATTTCATTTGGAGATATACAGGTGAAATGTTCGAGAACGATGAAATTCATAGAACGTTAGCCGAAGCAGGTATAATACCTGATTATGAAACGTTAAAATCTAAATGGGATGCTAAGGTGAATGAAATTCTTGCTGAAGCAACTTTAATTCGACCTGACCAAACCTTTATGGCAACAGGTGGCAGAACAGGGATACATTCGGAAAAATTAGGGTTTTTATTATCTGAAATGCAATATTTAGTTAGAGCATATCCTGATGCAAAATGGGATTAAAATGACAGAAACTGAGGTATTTAATGTTCTATCTCAAATTCCGGATCCTGAAATTCCAGTAATTTCAATTAAAGACTTAGGTATATTGCAAGGTGTAAAAATTGAAAATAACCAAGTTTTTATTGATATAACACCAACCTATTCTGGTTGTCCGGCTATGAAATTAGTTGAAGATTTGATTCATGAGTCTTTGGCTGGTAAAGGCTTTGACTCGGTACAAGTCATATCTAAATTAACACCAGTATGGACCACTGATTGGTTGTCGGATGATGCCAAAAGAAGGCTTGAAGAATTCGGGATAGCGCCACCTGAAAAAACATCGCCAAATAAAAGTTGGCTATCGGCTGAGGGCCCTAAAATTATACGCTGCCCTTTGTGTAAATCAGAAAACACAATTATGGTAAGCCAGTTTGGTTCAACCGCCTGCAAAGCACATTACAAATGCGCCGATTGCCTTGAACCATTTGATTATTTTAAATGTATTTAATTTGCTAAAAGCACAACTATGAGCGATATTTTAAGTCGTATTGAAGACAACGTTTTAATCATAACCTTAAACCGAGCAGATAAGTTAAACAGTTTTGTTAGGCCAATGGCTTTTGCGTTGCAAGAAGCTTTAGATGAAGCAAACTACAATCCTGAAATAAGGGCAGTTTATTTGACAGGTGAGGGGAGAGCCTTTTGTGCTGGGCAAGATTTAGCCGAAGCAATTTCAAAAGAAGGCCCTGAATTAGAAAATATAGTTAAAGAACATTACAACCCAATTATTGAGAAATTAAGAAACCTAAAAAAGCCAGTAGTTTGTGGTGTAAATGGAGTGGCAGCAGGTGCTGGAGCTAACATTGCACTTGCTTGTGATGTTGTTTTTGCACTAAATAAAGCCTCATTTATTCAAGCGTTTAGTAAAATAGGACTGATACCAGATAGTGGAGGCACGTTTACATTACCTAGATTGATTGGTTTTCAAAGAGCGTCTGCTTTGATGATGCTTGGCGATAAAATATCAGCTGATGAAGCACAGCAAATCGGAATGATTTACAAATCGGTAGAGGGTTTGGATGAAGCTTTGAACACCGCTAAGAAATTAGCCAAAATGCCTACCAAAGGATTATGGTTAACTAAAAAAGCGCTGAATGAATCCATGACTAATACATTAACGGATCAATTAAATTTAGAAGAAAAACTTCAAACTGAAGCAGGTAAATCTTTTGATTACAACGAAGGTGTGAATGCTTTTTTAGATAAAAGGAAACCTATTTTTAAAGGTGAATAATATGCAAGATGTTAAGAATGTAGCTGTAATTGGCTCAGGTACGATGGGCTCAGGGATTGCTCAAATTGCTTCTACCGCAGGGTGTAAAGTAGTTCTAATTGACACCAATGATGTGGCTTTGGATAAAGCAAGGTCAGGACATCAAAAAATTATGAACCGTCTGGTTGAAAAAGGGAGAATGACTCAAGAAAAAGCTGATGATGTTTTGTCTAAAATCGAATACCGCCTTGGATTAGAAGAGACTTGTGACTGTCAATTGATTATCGAAGCAATCATTGAAAACATTGAAATTAAGAAAAAGCTTTTTACCTCACTCGAAAAGGTAATTAGTCCGAATGCTATTATCGCAACGAACACATCATCTTTATCTGTTGCTAGTATTGCAGCTTCATGCGAACTTTCAAATAGAGTAGTGGGCTTACACTTTTTTAACCCAGCACCGTTACTGCCATTGGTTGAGGTTATTCCTAGCTTACTTACTGATAAAGAAGTTGCGGAATCTGTTTTTGAATTAATGAAAACTTGGGGTAAAATTCCGGTTTATGCCAAGGATACCCCTGGCTTTATTGTTAACCGAGTTGCTCGGCCTTTTTATGGCGAAGCATTGAGAATTTATGACGAAGGTTTAGTACCTGAAGGAGAAGTTGGATTTGCTACCATTGATGCAGCTTTAAAAAAGCAAGGAGGTTTTAGAATGGGGCCTTTTGAATTAATGGATTTAATAGGAAATGATATAAACTATACGGTTACGGAAACTATTTTCAGGGAGTTTTATTTTGACCCGAGATACAAGCCATCGTTCACACAAAAAAGAATGAAAGAGGCTGGCCTTTTAGGTAGAAAAACCAAAAAAGGCTATTACAATTATGCAGAAGGAGTTGTTAAAGCTGAACCTGTAATTGATGAGCAACTGTCGAAAGATATTTATTGGAGGGTTTTGGTTATGCTTATTAACGAAGCTGTTGAAGCACTTTATTTAAATGTTGCCGACCGTGATGGAATTGACAAAGCCATGACCAAAGGAGTTAACTACCCAAAAGGATTACTAGCTTGGGCCGATGAAGTTGGCTTAGACGATGTTTTAGGAACCCTTGATAGACTTCACCATGTTTATGGTGAAGATCGTTATCGCGCAAGTAGATTAATGCGCCAAATGGTTAAAGAAGAAAAAAAGTTTTACTCTTAAGTAACAAGTATTCTATTGAATAATCATTTTTTTAGAAAATTGACGGTTGTTAATGTTGAAGTTAACAATGTAAATTCCAGATTCTAAAGAGTTGTTTGGCTGTAGAATGATCAACGAATGCGTTGATAAATTTACCATTGTTATATCTGAAATAAAATCATCGCCAAGCAGGTTGTTAACTATAACATTGCCCTACTTTTTAGATATGCAATAAATGCCATAAAAGATTCAAGTACTTTTCTTGTTCCAATGGCTATTATTGGTTTAGATTCTCTTTTAGATTTCGCACATTTTTACCACTATTTTGAAAGAGAAATAGCACGAAACTTTTCACCAGTAGGAGTTGGAGAAGCCAAATGGTTGAGTAAACAGTTGGGGTTACTTATTTATTTTGTGAGACCAAAAGCAACTTGAAAATGAGGTTAAAAACTAAATTTAGCAAAAAATAAAATCGTTTACCAAGGGCTAGCAGTATTCTTAATGCTTTACTTTGTTTGCATTTGAATCGTTAGAGACATAAAAAACTTCATAAAAAAAACCATTATCAATTACTTTCCTAATGATGATATGCTTCGTATTTATTAATATAGAAGGATATACTCAATCGGAGGCTAATGGAGTAACCATTGGTCATTCACTTAAAATTGAATCTAAAATTTTAGAAGAGTCCAGACTTATACAGGTTTATTTACCTCAAACTTATGGCAACAATTTATACCAATAACCGGTGCTGTATTTAACGGATGGTGAAGATAATTTTGAAAATGCCGTTAGTATTGTAAAGACTAAATCCAACTATTTTCAAAACATGCCCGAAATGATAATTGTAGCAATAGGCAGTGGCTCAAATAGAAATAAGAATTTCACATTTACCGACAGCAGTGCTTTGAAGACAATAAAATTTGTGAAAAAGGAGTTAATTCCATTAATTGATAGCACCTATAGAACTGAAAACAAGCGGATTTACATTGGGCAGCTGAAAACGACCCACAAAAACTGTTGGAGAACTCCTATTACATGCTCGATAGTTTGTTTAAAACCATTAGCTTGAAAAATATCGAGTATAAATTCAATTTAATTGAAAATGAAGACCATTGGAGCATTCCTTTAATTGGGATGTACAAAGGGTTACAATACATCTTTTAAGATTGGAAACTCCCCATAGAGGTATTTCAAAATGCAGATGTTGAATTACTGAAAACGTACATTAATGAAAGATCATCACAATACGGATATGATTTGAAGTATCCTGAATTTTTATTGAATTTCGTTGCCATGGAGTTTTTAGAGCCTGAGGCTGAACATGATGTTTCTTTGGAGAAAATGCAAGTTTCAGCTAAGTTGCTTTTTGAAATGAATATAGAAAACTACCCTAAATCTGCAGATGCTCAATTTTATCTTGGAGTTTACTATTTATATGTTGATGATAAGGAATTAGCAATTCAAAGTTTCGAAAAATGTTTGAAAATAGATTCAGAACATCAACCAGCAAAGCAACAATTGATGCATTTGAAAAAAGGAAACTAATAAAAATGGCGTGAGTAAAAGTTAGCGATCAGGCAAAAGAGGTTTACTTGTAAATTACCTATAAGTTAAACCTAAACCCAAGCTCCTATGGCCTTTGTTAAAAATACCCGTACTGATTTTGATGCTTTAAAATAAGCAAGTATTTGAGTGTCAAGATCATCATCCAAAATATTAGGTTTCGGTATTTGAGCGGCATAATAAAACTGCTTGTTCATAATCAATGGTTGCTCAGCAGCAGGTTCTTTTAAATCTTTGTGGATAATCTTGTTTTTCGCACCCTCTAATTCTCCCCACTTGTTTTTAAACGCTTTGTTAGAAATTACTTTTTTAAATTCAGCTTGGTTATCAGCAATGTAATATCTAATGTCAGCAAGCATCGCTTTTTCAGGATTGTAACAGCCTCCAAAAACGCCAACACCATTGTTTCCAAGGTGAAAATACAAACCAGGTATGCCCATTTCTTTTCTTCCGTTTCGGCTAATAGCCGCCGACATTTGCACTTTGTACGGTGTTTTGTCTTTTGAAAATCGTATGTCTCTGTTTATTCTAAACAAGCAATGTTTCGCTTCAACTTGCACAGTAGAATCCTCAATTTGAATGAGCTCAATCATATGCGTTACAAAAGCATTGAATGGTTTCTTTACAGATTTTTCATAACGTTTTCTATTAATGTCAAACCAATCTTTGTGGTTGTTTTTAGAAAGTTCTTGAAAAAAGTCTAGGTAATCTTGGGTGAAAAAAGCCATGTTTTAAGAATATCAGATTAGTAGAACCCGAAGGTAATAAAATGCTGAACTTGATGGTGAAGTTAAATTTATCAAGAAGCCAAATTAAAGGAAAACAGAAAACTACTTACAACTCGGGCACCAAAAGTTTTTGTTTTTAGCTAATTCAAATTTACAAATTGGGGTAGTGCCTATCTGAAAACGTATACCTATGTATAAATCAGCGCCCCACCAATTGGTTAGGCCTAAGAAGGGAAGTAGATTGTTTGTTCCAAAATAAACTCCTTGCGTTCTAAACATAAAGCCAACAGTTGGTGATTTGTAACCGTACATTGTAATAGGTAAAGCCCCGCCAAATTTTGGATGTTCAAATCGAGGTGTTATTGCGAAATAACTGCTTCTAAATGCGCCCATGTTTTTTCTGAGACTGATACCCAGTAATCCGGTTGCATTCAGGTAAAAGTGTTTACCAAAACGCTTGTCAATTTCAACAGCTGCTGCTGTAGGCAACATGGTCACAAACAAGGTATCCTTGGTGATTGTAGGGTTAGCTTCTCCAAATTTTGATAATAAGGCGTTATCTATGACACCGGGACTGGATAAGTTAGATTCAGAATAATTGTCCCAAAAGCCTTTGGCGTTGTTTAGATCCCTAATTCTTGCTTGTTTGTTAAACCTAATTCCACCAATATCAATTAAGCTTACTCCAATTTTGTAATCATAACTCAATTTTTTACAACCAACTGCCCTTGAAAATGGTGTGTAGTGTGTACAAGTTTTATCCGTATGAACATACGTAATCCCAACGTCTAAACCCCAACCTTTACCTGTAATCATTTCTCGATCTACATCAGGTGTTGCCATAGCATACCTGCCAGTAAGGAGTTGAAAGTCAATTGTGTCATTATATACAGTGTAGTCAATTTCGCCAAAATAAAAACCCAAATTATGGACACCATAAAGCCTTTTTATAGTAGCTCCAACCTTAATCATATCATGCTCCAAGTTGTAAAGCATATAGCTAGCATTTGCCGCAACTTCTCCCCAACTCATACTTTTAACACTAAAATCACCTGCTTCATAGGGTTTACCATGTTGGTCTTCGTAGGCAAAACCTTCGAATAAAAACTTGGCCAAATGAGATGGAAAATTATTGATGTTCGACATCAAACGAAACCGGGTAGATAAGCCAAAACCAAATTTGCCATAGGCTTTAGTTATCGAAACTAGATTCATGTCAGTTTCAATATTTCCATTATACCTTTTCTCTTCTGTAAACTCGTCATTAAAATTAGCAAGTGATAGATTGCCTAACATAGCATAAGTGAAATCCTTTTTTGGTAGAAAAAGATAGTTGTTTCTTGCAAATAACTTTACACTTCCTAGCTGTATTTCTTGGTTATTACCAGAGTCTGATGTTGATGAAGGGTTAAGTAGAATCGATTGAGTAGAAAAATAGTTTGAATTAGATAATCCTGGTTGTTGTGCTTGGGCCGAAACAAGCATAAAAACAGCAAAAAGTAGTGATAAAAAATGCTTCAACCTTGTAACTCAATAATTTATGCAAACATAACCACTACGCTTAATTTTGATACTTTTGACCTACCTAAATTAGGCAATTTGTATAATATGAGCAAACTAAAAGAAGCCTACCTAGTTGGTGGAGTTAGAACCGCAATCGGAAGTTTTGGAGGAACATTATCTCCAGTAAGAGCAGATGATTTACTAGCAGCTGTTATCAAAGGAGTTACTGAAAAATATCCTTCTCTGGATCCATCGTCAATTACCGATGCTATTTTCGGATGTGCAAACCAAGCAGGCGAAGACAATAGAAATGTTGCAAGAATGGCAACGCTGTTGGCAGGTTTACCTCATACGGTTCCAGCAGAAACTGTTAATCGACTTTGCGCTTCAGGAATGGCGTCAACTATAAATGTTTCAAGAGCAATTAATGTTGGTGATGGCGACGTTTATTTAAGCGGAGGCATGGAACATATGACCCGCGGCCCTTGGGTGATTTCCAAGGTGTCAAAACCTTTTGGTAGAGATGCTCAAATGCACGATTCAAGTTTTGGCTGGCGCTTTGTAAACTCTAAAATGGAGCAAATGTATGGTACTGATGGTATGGGGCACACTGCTGAAAACTTGGTAGATATACATAAAATATCAAGAGAAGATCAAGATCAGTTTGCTTATTGGTCGCACATGAAAGCAACCGAAGCTCAAAACAATGGTAGGTTGACTGAAGAGATAATCCCAATTAGAATACCTCAAAGAAAAAAAGACGATTTAGTATTTGATAAAGATGAGTTCGTTAAGCCAGGTACAACCTTAGAAATTCTAGGTAAGTTAAGACCTGCTTTTAGGAAAGTTGGAACTGTGACAGCAGGAAATGCTTCAGGATTAAACGATGGAGCTGCTGCATTACTCGTGGCATCAGAAAACGGATTGAAAAACAACAACCTTACACCAATGGCACGCATTGTATCAAATGGGGTTGCAGGGGTTGAACCTCGAATTATGGGAATCGGCCCTGTTAAGGCATCTGAAATTGCGCTTAAAAATGCAGGATTATCTTTAGATGACATGGATATTATTGAGTTAAATGAAGCGTTTGCCGCTCAAGCATTGTCTTGCACAAGAACTTGGGGAATTGATGACAACGATTCAAGATTAAATCCAAATGGTGGTGCAATAGCTTTGGGGCATCCTTTAGGAATGAGTGGAGCAAGATTGTTGCAAACAGCAGCAATTGAGCTACACAAACAAAACAAAAAATATGCTCTATGTACTATGTGTATTGGTGTAGGACAAGGTTACGCAACCATAATTGAGCGTGTATAATGATCTATCAATTTAAAAGTATAACTCCATATGTTCATCCTAAAGCATATATTCATCCATCGGCTACGGTAATAGGTAATGTTGAAATAGGAAAAGATGTTTACATCGGTCCAGGAGCAATTTTACGAGGCGATTTCGGTAAAATTGAAGTTGGAAACGGAGCAAATATTCAGGAAAATTGTATCGTTCATATGTTTCCAGGGGGAACTGTAAAGATTAAAGAATCTGCCCATGTAGGGCATGGTGCTATTATTCATGGTGCTGAATTAGGGGTGAATTGCCTCATCGGGATGAACTCAGTTATTATGGACAACGCGATAGTGGGCGATGAATGTATAATAGGAGCATTGGCATTTGTGCCAGAAGGAATGGAAATTCCAAAAAGAAAAATTGTTGTCGGTAACCCTGCAAAGGTGATCAAAGATGTTTCTGATGAAATGATAAATTGGAAATCTGAAGGAACGGCTATATATCAGCAGTTGCCTAAAGAATATGAGGAAAGTCTCAAAGAAGTAGAGCCTTTAAGGTTCAAACCAAAATTCACCCCGCTACAAAAAATGAATTACTTAAATTTGAAATCAATTAAACCAACTAATAAAAAGAATTAGGTAAGTCTAAATGGTGATACCAATCATTTTTAGATTAGACTATTAACCTGAATTTTGGATTAAATTAATTAAGATGAAAAAAACTCTTGTTCCAGTTGACTTTTCAAAGTACTCTTACCAAGCTGTGAAGGTGGGCTCGCAAACAGCGAAAAATACCAATACTAAATTGTACATTACTCATATTTTTAATGATGACCACATTGATGGTGGTATCATTGAGTTTAGCCGTTTGAATAATATGGATTTAATTACCATGAATACGCATGGAAGAACTGGCCTTGCGAGAATATTGAATGGGTCTATAGCTGAAGGAATCACAAACCACTTTCCACTTCCTGTTATGAGTATTATAATCGCTGATTCTAAAAAATTGGATAATATTATTTTTCCTGAAGTATAACTCTAAAAATATCAATTACTGATATATGTCGGCTATAGTTTTGATTTTAATCAGTATTTATTTGTATAATTTAATTTTTTTTGAACCCTCTAATTAATTTGTTATGACTAAAAATAAATGGATAGCGCTAGGTGTTATCGCTTTAGTGTTTCTTGCTTTTTTTACTCCAGGTCTAAACAACATGGATACAAGCAGTAATGTCTATACTTTAACCAGTTTTGTGATTGTTCTTTTTGGAACATTCGCAGCTTTGTTTATCGGTAATAACGATCAACAAAAAAGCCACTAACAAATTGAAAGTATTAATCTCAACTGATTTTTCGGATGAAGCCAACAATGCGGCTCATTATGTGATTGACTTTTCATAAAAAAGAAAGGCGGATTTATACTTCTTAAATAGGTTTATATCTCCACACGGAGGTTCAGGAATGCTAATTTTTATTGATCAAGTTTTAGCGAAAGATTCATCAAAAGAACTAAACAAATTTAAGCGAAGACTAGATCATAAGAATGCTTTTGAAGGTCCCACCTATAACGTTATTTCAGAAAGCGGCTATTTAGAATCAGTAATTGATAAATTCAACCAAATACATGGGTTTGATTTGATTATAATGCGCACAAAGGTTGAATCATGATCTTTTTGGTAGCACTGATTCTAAAGTTATTGCACAAAGTAAAATACCCGTTCTAACCATTACTAAACCTATAAATTTCGAGGGCATTAACCCCGACTTATTAAATAAAAATCCATTCAATTAAATGGATTTTTTTAATGTGCCTTACAGTCCTTATTTTAAACTCAATAATTTCAGAATTTACACAATGTAAATGAGCGAAAGCATCAACTTTCCCTTTATGAACATGTTTAAAATAGAACTTACAGCAACCATTTTTTTATTGATTAATGTGTCAATTCCAATATCTTGAGAAAGATGAATGTAATCTAAGTTTTCAACCTGGGAAGTGTTTTTTTTAACGTGGCGGGATTTGGCAACCAAAGTAGAAATTATATTGGTTTCAGAATCACTGGTTACAGCAACAAATGCATCCATTGAGTCTAAGCCTTCTTCTTCTAGACCTGAAGCATCTCTTCCGTAAACATTTACAATCAAACACTCTTTGAGCGTTTCAGTTAATTTGAAACACTTCTCAGGGTCTTTTTCCATCAAAGTAACATCATACTTTAACATAAGTTTTTTAGCAGTAAGTTGACCAATTCTAGAACCACCTAGAATCATTATCTTTTTTATCTCTCGCTTCTTTTTACCACACAATTTCATGGCTTTTTCTATGGAAGTTTTTTTACCAATAAAATAGATGATATCTCGAATACGCAACGATAAATCAAATCCTGTTAAAGATGTTTTGTTTTGACGATGAATAGCAATCGGTCTAAATTCTTGAGCACATTCACAGAGTATATTTTCAGAAACTGTTTTGCCAATTAACGGGCAATCAGAGCTGAGCTGAACTCCATATACAACAAGATTTCCATCTTCTAACTCTGCGTCATCTGTTAATGCAGATTTGTCTAACAACCGAACAGTTTCATCAGCGACTTGCTTCGAAGGACTTATGATAGTATCAATACCTAAGATCTCAAATAAATCAATGTATTTTTACTTGTTAGCTTCAGACTCATTAAAGCGAATAATTGTTTTTTTAGCACCTAGTTTTTTACCTAAAACTGAAACTAAAAAATTCACTTCTTCAGAAGAAGTCGCTGCAATCAGAAAATTACATTTTGCAATATTTGCTTGTTCAAGAACGATGATGGACTTTGCATCACCTTCTAAGGTAAATACATCAATGTGCGATTGAATGTAAGTTAAACGTTCAGGAATATTATCGATAACATAAATGTCTTTTGATTCGCATGCTAATAGCTTGGCTAAATGATAGCTTACTTCGCCTGCTCCGGCTATAATTATTTTCATTGGCTTATGCCTGTGAATTTATAATTTGAAATGAACGATATAAACCAAAGCAAACAAAGCGATTTACGTGTATAATTGTCAGTATTAAAACATTGCAGTATCTAAAAGAGTTGTTATTTTATCAGCTTCCTAAAAATTAAAGGCATGAGCTACTACGAATCAAAAGATGTAAGAAAATTTGGAAAAATATCTGATTGGCAAAAAACACTTGGAGACAAGTTTTTTTCGTGGTACGGTGAAGTTTTTAAATCTTCTGCCTTATCAGCAAAAGAAAAATCGATTATTGCTTTGGCAGTATCCCACGCAGTGCAATGTCCTTATTGTATTGATGCATATACCGAAGATGCTTTAAAAAAAGGTTACACCGAAGAACAAATGATGGAAGCAGTTCATGTTGCAGGTGCTATTAGAGGTGGAGCGACAATGGTTCATGGAGTTCAAATGATGAACAAGGCACAAAAATTGTCAATGTAATGACTGTTAAACAGTTTAAGTACAGCACATTTAAAGACCCTCAGAGCCAATTAAAATGGTTGAATAAGGGAATGTTTGCTTCAGAAGAAAAAACATTCAACGAAAATCTAAAAGATTTAAAAAAGTATCCTTTAAAACCTGATCAACTAGAAATATTTCAGGTCAATATAGGTTACCAGTGCAACCAAACATGCAGCCATTGTCATGTTGATGCAGGGCCACATCGAACAGAAATGATGACCAAAGAGGTTATGGGAATGTGTGTTGATGTTATAAGGAATAATAATTTCAAAACGGTTGATATTACTGGCGGAGCACCTGAGATGCACAAATTATTTAGATGGTTCGTTGAGCAGATTTCAGATTTGGTGGATGAAATAATTGTGAGGTCTAACTTAACGATTATTGAATCTAATAAAAAGTACCATGATTTACCTTATTTTTTTAAATCGCACAACATACGAGTAGTTTCATCACTGCCTTATTTTGAGAAAAAACGAACCGACAGCCAACGTGGTGAAGGTGTTTTTTCGAATTCAATTAAGGCGTTAAAACGATTGAACCAAGTGGGTTACGGTAAAAGTGATTCCGATTTAATATTAGATTTAGTTTATAATCCGTCAGGTGCTTTTTTGCCTGATAATCAAGAAAATTTAGAGGTTAGTTTTAAAAGAAACCTGCTAACCAATTTTAACATTGAGTTTAATAGTTTACTTGCCATTACCAATCTGCCAATAAGTAGGTTTTTAGATTTTTTAATTGAATCGGATAATTACGAAGACTACATGTACAAATTGTCAGACAGCTTTAATCCAGCTGCCATAAATGGCTTAATGTGTAAAAATACGTTGTCTGTGGATTGGCAAGGTTATATGTACGACTGCGATTTTAATCAGATGCTAAAATTAAGAACAGCTGACAAAGGAGATAGTCATATTTCAAATTTTAATGCAAACCAACTTGCTGATCGCACTATTGTAACCAACCAACATTGCTTTGGTTGCACCGCAGGTGAGGGTTCAAGTTGCCAAGGAGTTGTTGTTTGATTAGCATGGATTCAGCACTAATTGTTTTTACTAAAAACGCATTGCTTGGTAAAGTTAAAACTAGGTTGGCGAAAACGGTAGGTGATAAAAACGCTCTTTTGATTTACAATGAATTACTGAAATTCACCAAAACCCTTATACTTAAAGTCAAAACTAAAAAACTTATTTTTTATAGCGATTTTGTTGATACCAATGATATTTTTAATGCAGTTGTATTTGAAAAATATTGCCAAAAAGGTAATGATTTAGGGGAGCGAATGTTAAATGCTTTTAAAGTTACATTTAAGTTGGGTTACGAGAGAGCTATTCTGATTGGAAGCGATTGCAACGAGTTGACTCCTGAGGTTTTAGAACATGCAATCAGGGCATTGGATGAAAATGACTTGGTTATCGGTCCGGCAAAAGATGGAGGTTATTATTTGATTGGAATGAAAAAACTGCATCCAAAATTGTTTGTTTACAAGAATTGGAGCACGCCAACCGTTTTTAAAGAGGCCATATTTGAGGCTAAAGAATTAAATTTTAAATACTATTTATTACCAGTTTTAAGTGACATTGATAATGAACAAGATTTAGGCAATTTATCAAAATTAATAACAACTGATTTAAACCAAAATAATGATTAAAAAAGTTAAGGAAACCGCTCAATACTTGAAAGGTGAGGGGTTTGAGAATATTGATTTTGCTGTTATTTTAGGAACAGGATTAGGTCAGTTTGTTAAAGAGATAAAGGACCCAATTACATTTGATTATGAAGAAATCCCAAATTTTACAACCTCAACCGTTGAGTTTCATAAAGGCAAATTGATTTTCGGAACAATAGGAAGTAAAAAAATACTTGCCATGCAAGGCAGGTTTCATTACTACGAAGGTTATGATATGCAACAAATTACTTTTCCTATAAGAGTAATGAAGGAATTAGGGGTAAAGAAGCTAATTGTATCAAACGCAAGTGGAGCAATTAACAAATCGTTTAAAAAAGGTGAATTAATGCTTCTTACTGACCATATTAACTTGTTGGCGGAAAACCCTTTGATTGGTAAAAACAACGAGGAATGGGGCCCAAGGTTTCCTGATATGGGAGAACCATACTCAGCTAAAATGAACAATCAGTTGAAAGAGTTAGCTGTTGGTTTTAACATAAACCTCCATCATGGCATTTATGCAGCCGTACAAGGGCCTAATTTAGAAACCGCAGCTGAGTATCGATATTTAGGTATAATTGGTGCCGATGCAGTTGGTATGAGCACCGTGCCAGAAGTTATTGTTGCTAATCATGCAGGCATTGAATGTTGTGCTATTTCCGTTTTAACCGATGAATGTGATCCTGACAATTTAAAACCTGTTGATATTTCAGAAATCATTGAAATTGCCGGCAAAGCTGAGCCTAAGTTGATTGAATTGGTTGTTGGATTGGTTGATAGAATCTAAAACCAACAACCTTCTCAAACCAATTAACACATCTTTAATTAATCCAAACTTATTGCCCCAACCACGTTTTTGCCTGCAACCCAAATCTTGTTGCCCGATTGATTAAAACGAGTAGTGTAAAAACCATTTGTAGTTAAAGTATCCCAGCTTGTACCAGAATTAGTAGATAAGTACATCCCAATTGAGCCGGATGAAATCAATGTTGATTTATTGCTCGGGTGAAACTGAACACAACTTTGATAATCAGGCGGTTGTTTGTTCGCTAACAACTGCCATGTTTTGCCTCCATCTTTTGTAATGGCTTTGTTTGAATCATTAAGCTCTTTGTTTTCCCAATCGCCACCTATTAATACACCGTTTTTAGCATCATAAAAATCAACGGAGTAAATACCTGTCATGGTTTTGCCTTGTACCATTGGAGTACGGTAGTTGCTCCAATTAAGTCCATAATCATTCGAGTAAAAAACTCTAGTTTTTTTACCACCAGTGGCAATCCAGCAATGGTTTTTGTGAATTGAAATATTGGTATTGCTAGCAGCAAAATTGGCTTCGCCTACGGCAACTTTTAATTGATCTGTGCAAGGTGATTTAACCCAAGTTTTACCACCATCTTCAGTTCTAATAATACTCATGCAGCTGTCGGTGGCATCACCAACAGCAATTCCAATTTGGTTGTTGTAAAACTTAAGGCAATTGTAAAATGCTTTTGGATGGGTTTCTTTGTAAACTGTATCCCATGTTTCACCGCTGTTAATAGTTCTGAAAACATACGCAGGCGAAGCTATTGACATCAATAAAACGGCAGAATCGGTAATTGCGAGCGCTCTAAATTGAGGTTTTATGGTGTCCATTACAATGCTGTCAATCGTCCACGTTTTACCACCATCTTTTGTATAACCGTAATTGCCATTTGAGCCTGCCCACCAAACTCCATTTTCTCCTTTGGTTTCAATAGCTCTAATGCTGCTGTTTGGGGTTAATAAAACAGTAACCTTTTTTGGTAGAGTAGGAGGTGTTGGTTCAGGTTTTTGATTGGATGAGCAACCAAAAATTAATGTTGTGATTAGGGAAAGAAAGCAAATTTGTTTTAGCACGATAAATTTCCTGTTTCTAGTTTTTTAACCGAATTTAAAATGAGTTCACGTAAAACAGATTCATCAACATCGGCCAACCTTTTAATGTACAAACAGCTTTTACCTGTGTTGTGCTTACCAAGTTTATCAAGCAGTTGTTGTGACTTAGTCAAGCCACACATTACATAAATAGAAATATTTTGCTTGCGTGGTGAAAACCCTGCGAGAAACCAATCGCCCTCACGCCCCGATTCATACTTGTAATGATACGTACCAAAACCAACAATTGCTGGTCCCCACATTTTTGGTTTTCCACCTATGAGTTCTTCAAAAATAGCTAGTAGTTTAAGTGAATCTTCTCTTTTTTGAGCATCATCAACTGAGTTGATAAAATCAAGAACACTTGCGTCGGTTTGTTTTGTTTTAATTTTGGCCATGAATTAAAAAAATTGTTACTAAAACTTAATGAACATCATTTTGTTTAGCTGCCTCAAGCGCATCAAACATTTGTTTGTGTACCGCTGTAATTTTTCGCATTTCAGATTTTAGGTAATCTTTAGCTCCAGGGTTTTCTTTGGCAGCCTCGCTTGGGTTGTATTCATGCATCCAATCCATCATTGCATCTTGAGCCTTTACCAAGTCGTAAACCATGTTTTGTTTTAAATCAAAAACTTGAGCAGATACCAAGCTGTCTTTTTTAAGTTCTTCAACTTTTGTTCTGTACGAAACCTCAAAGTTGTGTAATGCATCCATTTGGGCCATGGCTTCGTCATGCACAACCATAACTTCATCTTGTTGTTTTTTAAGTTCTTTTTCAAGGCTATTGCATCCCGAAAGGAGCACACCACAAGCAACAATTAAATAAATGACTTTATGCATAATCAACTTTTTTCCCTACAAATTTTATGGTCAAATAAATTAACACCAAGCCAAACAAAAATCCAACATAACTCGGTAAGCCGTAAGATGTAGGAAGAACACCTGCAAACAAAGCAATGCCCCCAGTAACTATGGCATAAGGCAATTGAGTTCGAACATGGGTAATGTGGTTGCAACCGGTTGCTAAAGAACTTAAAATGGTTGTATCAGAAATGGGTGAGCAGTGGTCGCCTAAAACCGAACCTGATAAAACACAAGCCGTTGTGTTTGCGAAAAGCCCAAATAGAACCTCGTAAGGTAATGAAGCTTCAATACCAAGTTTCCAACAGGCAGGTAAAAGCAACGGGTATAAAATAGCCATTGTTCCCCAACTACTTCCGGTAGAGAAAGAAACCAAGGCAGCTAAAATGAATGTAACTGAGGGTATAAGATAAACCGAAACATTGTCTTTCATTAATCCTGTTAAAAAATCTGCAGTATGCATCACATTAGTGATTTCGGCTAAACTCCAAGCAAGAGTTAAAATAATAATAGCAGGCAACATGGTTTTGATGCCTCCAACGGCAGACTCAATAGATTCTGAAAGCTTGAGTTTTTTTGTTGCAACACTCAATATTATAGCTACAAACAAGGAAGCAAACGAGCCCCAAAGCAATGCAGTAAAAGAATCTGCTTTCCCAATTATTACTGATAAATTGCGGAAAAAGCCATGTGAGTTGTCGTAAGTATAACTTTCTAATCCTGTACTGAATAGACCAATTACAGTTACAATTACAACGGTTAAAACCGGTAAAAAAGCAAGCAACCAATTGGAGGATATTCCTTCTTTAGGATTAAATTCTTCCAAGTCGGCATTTTTAACTTCGGTGGTAGGAGCAAGTCCTTTTCTTGCATCTCTTTCTGCCTTAAGCATTGGACCAAAGTCTTTCTGCTGCCAAATAAGCCAAAACATAAAGGCTATGGTAAACAATGGGTAAAAAGA
Source organism: uncultured Flavobacteriales bacterium (assembly GCA_905181855.1). Lineage (GTDB taxonomy): Bacteria > Bacteroidota > Bacteroidia > Flavobacteriales_G > Salibacteraceae > JAAZVO01. The sequence goes on along the minus strand of CAJIZE010000012.1, from coordinate 72,768 downwards.
GTATTGTAAAGAGCTGATGAAAATCCCATAAGGTGTTTCGTTTGCCATTAGTACTGGAATGTCTTTCATTCCACTTTCAATATAGCTTAATTCAGCTCCAATCCAAGTAGTAATAAAGGCTAATGCTGCAACAGGCGCAGCGGTAGAGTCTACAATGTAACTAAGTTTTTCGCGTGATATTTTTAATTTGTCGGTAATGGAACGCATAGTGGTTCCTACCACTAGGGTGTTTGCATAATCATCGAAGAAAATAGTTAGACCTAAAAACCATGTTGCAAGCTGACCATTTTTTGCATTGTGTGCTTTTTTTGTGATGATATTTACCACGCCCTGCATTCCACCATTTTTACTAATTACTGCAACCATGCCCCCAATAATTAAGGTGAATAGTATGATTGATAAATGTCCCCAATCATTTAAGCTGTTAATTATATAGCTGTCAAGAACATGTACAAAGGCCGTTAATATGCCGAAAAGGCCTTCAGTGTATAAGCCCAAAACTGCAGCCCCTAGAAAAATACCTAATACCAAGGATATAATAACTTCTTTTAACCAAAGGGCAAGGATAATGGCAATCAATGGTGGCAAAATCGATAACCAAAGGGGAATTACGCTCACCGTTTCTTTTATTTCAGTTTTTCCAATTTTAAAAACTAGATTCTGACTTCCAGATGCATCGTAATTATAATTGATAATAGACTCATTATCAATAGTATTAACTGAATAATAAACACCATTTACTTTAATTGATTTTAATTCAGAATTGTCTTCCGTTTTTATCTTTATTTCATTACTAATACTAGTGAATTGATACTCCGGGAACTGAACAGAAATATTCTGTCCAAACGACGATAAGCTAATAAAAAGTAAAGTGATAAAGGCAACTATTTTCATTTGCTTACTTGGTAGAAAGTTTAAAGCCGACACCATGAACGTTGATTATTGAAATAAGCTCATCTTCTTTGAGGTATTTTCTAAGCTTTGTAATGAAAACATCCATACTTCTTCCATTAAAATAATCATCTTTTCCCCAGATTATATTTAATGCCATGTCGCGTTCTAAAACTTGTTCTTGATGGATGCAAAGTAAGCGAAGTAAATCAGCTTCAATTTTTGTAAGAGTTTTTGTTTTCGATGGGTGAATCAACTCCAAGTTTTTATGGTTGAATTGGTATTGTCCTATAGTAAAAGAACTCTGTTTTGATGAAGAAGGGTAGGCTAGCTTTTGTTGTGTTCGGTTTAAAATTGCATCAATACGTGCTACTAGTTCTTCTATTACAAAAGGCTTGGTGAGGTAATCATCTCCTCCCGTTTTAAAGCCTTTAATTTTGTCATCTATTTGTGATTTTGCCGTTAAAAAAATGATTGGAATATCAGGATTTATTGCCTTAATATCTTTAGCTAAAGTGAATCCATCTTTTTTTGGAAGCATTACGTCAAGCACACAAATATCAAAAGTCTCTTTATAGAAAACTTCAAATCCATCTTTACCGTCTTTACACCATTTTACATCAAATCCGGCTTCCGTTAATTGGTCTTTAGTTATAAAACCTAACGAAGGGTCATCTTCAACCAGTAAAATATTGCTTTTCTCCATTTTTAAAAAGGTAAATATATGTTTATTGTCGTTCCTTGGTTTAATTCACTTTTAATCTCAATTTTACCTTTATGGTAATCAATCATCACCTTTACATAATGCAAACCAATGCCAAAACCCTTAACATCATGAACATCGCCCTTTGGTACTCTATAAAACTTATCGAATATGATCTTTAGTGCTTTTTTAGGAATGCCAATTCCGTTGTCCTCTATCGAAATAAGTATTCCTTTCTTTTCGTTTTTTGTAGAAATAGTAATTAACGGATTGCCAGGCGTGTACTTATTTGCATTGTCCAATAAGTTAGATAAAACATTACTTATATGAACCCTATCAGCATTAATGGTAGCGTTTTTGGCTGCTAAGTCCGAAGTGACCCCCCCCCCTTTTTCTTTAATTATTAATTGAATAGTATTTACCGCCTGATCTATTAATTCGTGAACGTTGATTTGCTCTTTTACTAAATCAACCTTTTCTTTTTCGAGGGTTGCAATTTGAAGCACCTTTTCAACTTGCTGATGCAAACGTTCATTTTCTAAGTTAATAATACTTGCATAGTTTTTTAACCTTTCGGGATTATCAATAATATCTGGTTTAAGCAAAACCTTTGCCGATAAAGAAATTGTAGAAATAGGTGTTTTTAACTCATGAGTCATGTTATTTATAAAGTCGGTTTTTACTTCTGAAAGCCGCCTTTGTTTTAGAATAATCCATATTGTATATCCAAAAAACAAAACGATAAACAACAGAATGACTGATGAAATAATCCAAAAATCGAATTGCTCAAGCAATTTTGATTTTTTATTCGGAAAAAACACACTAAAATAATGAGCATCGTTGTCCCAGTTCATTTCGGGTGTTTTACTCTCAAACTTGTTGTTTTGTTGATCAAGTTGGACTAACTTTTTAAAGACCACCGAATCGTTAAAACAATCGTAAAGATGGTATTCAAACAACAAATTAATTTCCTCTTTTTTGAACTCGTTAGCCAGAAGCGTTTCTAAGTAATAAGGCTGAATGGTTTCTCTGATTCTTACCTTAAACAGGTTAGGAGTAACTTGTTCAATAGGATCGTAAAGTTGAGTTGAATCGCTGTTAGCTAATAAAATTTGCTGAGCAACTCTTTTTAGTGCTTTAGTTATATCATAATTAATCTGGCTTTCTTGCAATTGATAAGCATTTCGAACCCAATATATTTGAGTGCTTACTAACCCAATAAGCAGCATAACTGAAAGTCCAATTACAAATCGGATGGTACTTCTATTCATAAGCAAACGAATTTAAAAACTTAGCATCACCGTTGTTCAATATGCTAACAAAAGTTTAACATTATGTTTTAGATTAGCCGAATCAACAAAATTTTGAAATGAGAAAACTATTATTTTTAATTCTAATTCTTTCAACTACTCGATTATCTGCAAAAGAGGGGATGTGGTTGCCGATGTTAGTAGAGCAACTTAACATTAACGATATGAGGTCGTTGGGTTTTAAATTAACTGCAGAGGAAATTTACAGCGTGAACAACTCAAGCCTAAAAGATGCGATAGTACATTTTGGAGGAGGTTGTACGGCTGAAATTATTTCAGATAAAGGCTTGTTGCTTACCAATCACCATTGTGGATATGGTCAAATTCAAAAGCATAGCTCAGTTGAAAACGATTACTTGCGTGATGGTTTTTGGTCAATGTCAAATGCTTCCGAATTACCAAACAAAGGGTTAACAGCAACTTTAATCGTAAGAATGGAAGATGTTACCTCACAGATTTTGGAAGGTCATAAAGAAAATATGACCGAAGCAGAAAGAAAAAAAATTGTTGAAGACAACATGAAAAAAATTGGCGATTCGGCGGTTGTAAAATCACATTACAACTACATTATAAAACCATTTTATTATGGCAATTACTACTATATGTTTATCACCGAAACGTATGAAGACGTTAGATTGGTGGGAGCTCCACCTTCGTCTATAGGAAAGTATGGCTTCGACTCAGACAATTGGATGTGGCCGCGTCATACAGGCGATTTTTCAATATTTAGAATATATGCGGATAAAAACAACAAACCTGCTGAATACTCTTTGGCTAACGTTCCTTACAAACCAAAGAGAAGTCTTAAAATGTCGTTAAAACAAATACAAGAAGGCGATTTTACATTGATGTACGGATTTCCTGGGAGGACTCAAGAATACCTTGCTTCGCAAGCTGTTGAATACATCATGACAAAAAGTAATCCTGCAAAAATTAATATGCGAGATGAAAGTTTGGCCATCATCAATAAGGCAATGGCTAGCAGCGATGAACTTAGAATTAAGTATGCAGCAAAACAATCGAGCATTAGCAATTCACATAAAAAATGGATTGGAGAGTTAAATGGATTAAAACGACTAGATGCAATAAATGTAAAGAAAGAGGCTGAAAACAATTTCGGTGAAAAGCTTGTAGGCAATAAAGAGTGGTCTGAAAAATATGGTCATGTTTTAGGCAAGTATGATGAATTGTACGAAGAATACAACAAGTATCAATTTGCTCGAGAAATGTTTATTGAAATGCTTTACTACGGGCCAGAGGTTTTGCGGTTTGCATTAGCCTATAAAAGGTTTGTTGAAATTGGATTGGACAAAGAAAAAACCGAAAGTGACCTTCGCAAGGCTGCCGAAATGTTAAAGCCTCGTTTAAACTCGTTTTTTAAAGATTATGACAAAGCAACTGATCAACAAATTTTTGAAAAACTAATGAAGATGTATGCTGATAACATGGAAACATCAATGAAACCTGAATATGCAAAATTGATTAGCGAAAAGTATAAAAACGATTATGCCAAATACACGAATAAAGTTTACTCAAACTCGGTATTTGTTGATAGAGTGAATCTTTCAGAAATACTTTACAATCCATCAAGAGGAAACGCTAAAAAAATATCAAAAGATCTAGTTTTTGTTTTGGTAAATCAACTTTTGGATTTTTATCAATCAGAAATTAAAATAAATTACACTAAATTGAGTAACCAAATTGACGAACTAAATAGAACATATCTTGATGGTTTGATGACCGTATTGAAAGAGGATAAAAAATATTTTCCTGATGCAAACAGCACACTTCGAGTTGGTTATGGTCAAGTGGAAGGTTACGAGCCAAAGGATGGGGTAGAGTATAATTTTTATACAACATTAGATGGAGTTATTGAAAAATATATACCTGGGGATAGAGAGTATGATTTGCCTCAAAAACTGATTGATTTATATGATGCTAAAGACTATGGCCAGTATGCATACGGTGATAAAATGCCGGTGTGTTTTATTGCTTCAAATCATTCAACAGGGGGTAATTCTGGGTCGCCGGTTTTAGATGAAAATGGCAACTTGAAAGGTTTAAACTTCGACCGCTGCTGGGAAGGGACAATGAGCGATATAATGTTTGATCCTGATCGATGCAGAAATATTATGGTAGACGTTAATTACGTTTTGTTTATAGTAGATAAATATGCTGGCGCAACAAGGTTAATTGATGAAATGGTATTGGTTAAAGAGTAATTAATTAATAGTCAGGTAGATTTAAAATTTTTACTCCGAGCAAAATCAGTTATTTTTGTTGGAAACGTTCCTTAAACTAGATGAAAATGAAGAGTTTTATTACAATAATCAATAAAGCAGTTGCCTTAATTATAATTATGGCAGGATTGGGCTTTAACAGCTATGCCCAGTATTGCAATGCGGGCCCAACAAGTACATTTGATACTGAGATTACAGGCGTTACTTTATTGGGTGCGGCCAGAAGTATCTCAAATTTAAATACCTGTCCAGCAGGAACAGGTTTAACGGATTTTACTCAACATATTGCTGATGTAGTTCTAAACAACAGTTATAATGTTTCCGTTGAGTTTGGAACTTGTGGTGGTCAATATAATTCAGTCGGGGCGGTTTGGATTGATTGGAACAACGACAATACGTTTTCAACCAATGAGCAAATTGGAACATGGACTGGTTTGCCTCCAATGTGGCAAACATTTAATTTTACAGTTCCAACTACTGCTGTTCTAGGAACTACTCGAATGAGAGCAATGATTTGGGAGTCTGGGTTTCATCCCTTAAATCCATGTGGAATTTTCACTTATGGAGGAGTTGAAGATTATACCATAAATATATTAGCTACTCCACCTCCTTGCCCAAACCCTACGAATCTTGCGGTTACAAATCAAGATACAAATTCTGTTTCATTAAGTTGGACGACAGGAGGAGCAGCTGCTTGGAACATTCAGTACGGTACTTCTGGGTTTTCAATAGGAGGAGGAGCCATCATCAACAATGTTTCAACTTCAAACTATACGGTATCTAATTTACCTGCGGGAACTCCTTTTGACTTTTATGTGCAAGATACTTGTGGAGGAGGAAATGGGTCATCCTTTTGGACAGGCCCTACCGCAGCAGTAACCTCAATAAATGCAACACACAGCCAAAGTTTTGATAACGCAACTATACCAAATTTACCTGGAGGCTGGTCTGATATCTTAAAAGGGTTTTATACGTTTTCAACAGTTAGTGCTACAACCGCTAATGGATCTCTTTTTGGAGATCCAACATCTTATAACGGGCCAAATTATTTAAAACTAGAAACAACCTATGGTGGCACAACTGCCGATACAATCTATTGTATTAGTCCAAACGTATTGGATGTAAATACAGGCTTAAACCGATTGAGATTTAGAGCACGTTCACCACAACCTGTTTTTATTCAAGTTGGAGTTATGACCGATCCTTTAAACCCAGGCTCATTTGTTTCGTTAGCAACAGTAAATATTCAAGATCAATGGGACGAACATTTGGTTAAATTTAGCAGTTATAGTGGGCCTTTAGGAAGCATTGCTATTAAATATTATAACACAACAACTTTTACAAATATTGATGCATTCATAGATGACCTTACTTGGGAGCCTATTCCTATTCATGATGTTGGCGTAACCCAAAAAGACAACCCAGTAAACCCAATCACGTTCGGAACTCAAAATGTTGAAGTTACCGTTCAAAACTTTGGAGTTGATACACTTTCTAATGCAATTATTAATTGGAGTATTAACGGAGCAGCTCAACCTAGCTACAACCTAGTTTTAACAGGTTCAAATCAATTGGCTGTAGATCAAACAAAATCTAATATCCAAATTGGTGCCTACAACTTTACTAAACCTTTAAATATTCTTAAAGCCTGGACTGAGAGCCCTAACTCTTTTGTTGATGAGGTAGCATCAAACGATACATTACGATCCGTAATTTGTAGTGGATTAAGTGGTGTTTATACTGTCGGGACACCGAATGATAGTTTTCCGAATATTGAGTTGGCTATCGATGCTCTTAAAAACTGTGGGCTTGTTGGGCCGACTTCGTTGGTGTTATCAGCGGGCAATTACACTAAAAAAATTGAGCTAAACAACATTATGGGGCTTTCCGCGGCCAACCATTTAACCATTGAAGGCGCCTCAAAAACAGGCTCAATTTTAACTTCAGATGGATTGGGAACAAACAATGCAACGATTTTAGTTGATAGTTCAAGTTTTATAACCTTCAAAAATATGACCATTAAAAATGAAGGAACAAATTTAGGTCGAGGTATTATGGTAAGGTTTAACTCAAACAACATAACTGTTGACAATTGTATAATAGAAGCGACGAACCCAACAGCAAACACCAATCTTCAAGTCGTTGGCGTTTTTATGGGACCTAGTTTTACCAGCAACTTTACCGAAGGCGATAACGGTGATAATTTAGTGGTCAACAATTGTACTTTTATTGGAACACAATATGGTGTTCAAATTGAACATTTTTTACCAGACCCTGGGAAATATTTTAGTATAACCGATTGTAATTTCATTGATAATCAAGATGCTGCGATAAATGTAGACAATGTTGATTCGTTGATTGTTAAAGGGAATTATATGTCATCAAGCATTACGTTTAATGGTTTGCTTGCTTCAGATGTTAGAAATTTCGAGTTTACGGATAACGAATTTCATTCATTGAATGAGCCTTTTAATATGTCAAGAGGAAACGATACCTTAGGCTTTTTAGGAACATTTACCAATAACATGTTAAGTTCATTAAACCAAGAAGCAACCTCCTTTTTCAATGTAAATAGCACTCAAATGTTTCACAATACATTCTATGGAACAGAAGGCATTAATTTAAATGGCGCTCAAAGTGTAGACATGCGAAACAATATTTTTATTGGAAAACAAGGCTATGCGATAAGAGCAGCGAACGCATCTTTTGTACAGTTTGATTACAATTTATATTACACCTCTGGGCCAGATTTGTTCTTTTACAACAATGTAATCAATACCGATTTAGCAGCACTCAACATTACGCTACCAATCTATAATTTTAACTCATTGGTTGGTGATCCGCAAATTTTAGGACCAACCAATTTGCATATAGTTTACGGGACCCTAGCTAATGATAATGGAGACAATTCAATAGGGTTAGCAATTGATATTGATGGAGATGCAAGGCCTGCGCCTTTAGCCACAGCGGTTGATATAGGAGCAGATGAATATACATTACCACCGAAAGATTTAGGATTGGTAGAACTTTTATCACAACAAGGCCCATGTTACAGCGATACAGATATGGTCGTACTTAAAATCACAAACAACGGACAAGGCAATCTTGATTTTGCCGCTGATTCATTTTTAATCCACTGGAACATATCAGGACCCACTCCTTCAATTGGGTCACAGCTGATAATTACAGATTCTTTAGCTCAAAATGATACTGCAATTATTACACTGACTAATTTGTTTGATTTTAGCGGTTATGGAACCTATGAAGCTTCTTTCTACATCCAAGCAGCTTGGGATTCCACCAATTTAAATGACACTTTAAGTTCAATAGAAATTATTTCGCCAAACTTACTTACTGCTAGTGGTGATGTTACGATTACTTTACCAGGTGACTCAGCTCAACTCGTAGCGATATCATCAACACAAAGCAAGGTCTTATTTTCTGAAATAGTACAATTTAAAACTGGTTCAGGGTTCACCAATCCGATACCAGCTTACATGCCAACTTTCGATTGGGATATGGTGGAAATTGCTAATATTGGAGGAGGAGTAGCAAACTTATCAGGCTATACAGTAGAGATATATGGGGCATCGGGCTTGGATTTGACCTATACTATACCCAGCGGGGCTAATATCGGAGCTTACAATGTTTTAACTGTAGGATATGCCTTTAGTGCAGGAGCAAATAGCCTTGTAAATAACATGTATTGGTCTACAAATACATTTTCTACTTCATCAAATGTGCAACAAGGGTATGTATTAAAAGATGCTAGTAACAACATCGTTGATGCAGTAGCAACCAACAGTTTTATTTTTCCAACAACTGCAGGTGTTTCTGCAACGGACTGGACGGGTAGTTTACCTTCATCAAGTGGAATGGCCGGTATTTCAAGATACGGTGCTGATACTGATGGCGCAAGCGACTGGACACTCTCTAGTGCTACACCTCAAACAATCGGTACATTTAACCCAGGATTAGATTCATCGCTTGCAGCAAGCATTAATTGGTATTTGGATACTAATTTGATTGATACAAATGCAACAACTAACGTTGGTCCATTTTTTAACAATGGCGTTTTAAATTATGTCGCAAGTATTAATACTCAGTGCGGTCTTATTCTAGATACTGTTTTTGTTAATGTCGATATACCTTATGCTGACACAGGTTTAGTTGATATCGTTATTGATTCAATTGGTACTTCAACTCAAACAGCTTGTAACATTAGTAGTTCAGATGTTCAAATTCATTTAACAAACACTGGAACAGATACCGTTTATTGGGTGCCGGCAAGCTTTAGTATCAATAATGGCGCTGCTGTTAATCAGCTATTTGTGGATACATTGTATCCGAATATTCAAAAAACTTTAACTTTTTCTTCATTGGCTCCTTTTGGCGGTACTGGAAATCAAAACATAAAAGCTTGGGTAAACGTACCAGGAGATACCCTTCACGTCAACGATACCAATTCAATAATTTTGAATAATCTTCAGTTACCAAATACGCCAATAGCTTCAGCGGATACAAATTATTGTCCTGGAGATGTGGTTTCTCCAATTTCTGCAATTGGCTCAGGAGGAACACTTACCTGGTATTCAGATGCAAGTCTAGACTCATCTTTTACATTGTCTTACAATTCTTCTTATCAAGCCTCTAGCACGGTAGGAGTTCATACCTATTACATTACTGAAACAGATCAGAATGGATGTGAAAGTTATGCTGATACTGTGGTTGTTGGTGTTCGTGTTTATCCCGTTATTTCAGCAGGAGGAAATACCAGTGTTTGTATAGGGTCGAGCAGAATAATTAATGCAAGTGGTGGAGCATCATATGTTTGGAGTACTGGAGGTAATAGTAACTCAATATTGATTTCACCTATTATTACTACCCAATATTCAGTAATCGGAACAGATCAATATGGCTGTATTGCAAGTGATACAATTATGGTAACGATAGACTCCTTGCCTAATGTTTCCATCCCATCAATTCCCAATGTTTGTGCGAATTCAACACCAATATCTTTATCAGGAGGTTTACCTGTTGGTGGTATTTATTCAGGTCCTAACGTGAGCAATGGACTATTTAACCCTTCTTTAGCAGGAGTAGGGCAAGATTCTGTAGCTTATATGTATACGGATGGTAATGGTTGCTCAAATTTAGCAAAAGGTTTTATTACGGTAGATACAATACCTAGTGTGTCCATGGGCGCTTTCCAAAATTATTGCGATAACGCTCCATCTGTTACTCTTACCGGAGGTATTCCTCTAGGAGGCGTTTATACCGGTCCGGGAATTTTAAACGGACTATTTAATCCGTCAAATGCTGGTAGCCCTGGTAATAAACTAGTTAAATACACATTTACAGATTTAAATGGCTGTAGTAATTCAGTAATAAAGACCATTCAGTTGTTGGAATCACCGACAGTGAATTTTGGAGCTTTTGGCAATATATGCGAAAATTATTCACCGTTGCCAATTTCAGGAGGCTCACCTAATGGAGGGGTTTACTCAGGAAATGGAATAGTTAACGACACGCTATATCCTGCGTTAGCCGGGCCAGGGAACAATCAGTTAACCTATACTTTCACAAACTCAGTAGGTTGTACAAACTTATCAAATAGTAGCATTTTAATTGAAGCTATACCTTCAACTCCAATAATTAATAAGATTGGGATTGATTCATTAGAAGCCTCGGTTGTTGCACCTCTTTATATTTGGTCATATGAAGGGCAAACGTATCCTGGGAACCTTCAATATATAGTCGCTTTACTTTCAGGAAGGTATCAAGTAACTGCAGTTAATGGTACTTGTAATTCTCAAAAATCAGAATATTTCTATTTTGAATTGGTTTCTATAAACGATGTTTTTGAAAACAACGAATTAAAAGTATATCCAAATCCATCAGATGGTATTGTTAATATTGAAAACAAGAACAATGAAATTAGTTCTGTTCAAATGCATACTCTAAATGGAAGCTTAATTGAAAGCATCAAGATAAGTAATAATGGTTCGTTCCAAACTGTAAATTTTACGAGTTTAGCCAACGGGTTTTACATTTTATCGGTTACTAAAAACAGCGAGGTTTACCATTTTAGAATAGCTAAACAATAAACTTGGAGGAGAATTTAGATAAAATAAATTTAAATTCTCCTAACTTTTTAAATAGTTTTTTTGATTAAATCAAATATTTGCGACGCTGTTTCGTCTTTACACTTATGATGAGTGTAGAAGTGAAAGTACAACAATTGCAATCAGAGTTTATGAATGAGTCTGTGCAAGAGGTATTTAAGAAAGAGGGCGATAAGCTATTTAGGTTTATTAGAAGTAGGGTTCCTACTAACGAAGACGCAGAAGATATTTTTCAAGACGTATTCTATCAATTAGCAGATGCCTATGTACTTGCTAAAGATATAAGAAGTGGTGGTGCGTGGATATTCAGAGTTGCCAGAAATAAAATAATAGACTTTTTTAGAAAGCATAAAACACAGCGGATTGAAGATTTCAATCGCAGCTATGGGAATGATGATGGAGATGAAATCTCCCTTTATGACATTATTCCTTCCTCTGATCGAGGTCCAGAATTTGAATTGTTAAGAGGAATGGTTCGAGATACGATTCAGGAAACCTTAAATGATATGCCAGCGAGCCAACGCGAAGTGTTTGAAATGCATGAGTTTGAAGGAATAAGTTTCAAAGAAATGGCAGAAATGACCGGTAAAAATGAGAATACATTAATTACGAGAAAGCGTTACGCTATTCTTAAATTACGTGAAAATTTAAAGTCAATTTACGATGAAATGTTTAATGATTAAAACATAAGTCATGGGAAGCTATTGGTTGAAAAAGGGATTTGGTTATATACTAATGATACTTGTGGGATTAGCCATCTTAGGTTATGTTTTTATGTTGCTCTGGAACATGTTAATACCTGAGATATTTGGTTTGATACAAATATCTTATTGGCAGGCTTTAGGGCTTTTAGCAATGGCTAAAATTGTTTTTGGATTTGGAATGATGGATAAATATCAACATGAACAAAGGTTGGACAATAAAAAAGAACACTGGAAAAAGAAGATTGAAACAAAAATGGAGGGGATGAGCGAAGAAGAAAAAGCTAAGTTTAAAGAATCAATGAAAGGCTGGTGCTATGGCAAGAAAGATTAATTTCCAAATAAAATAACCAGTTCTTTTTTTAGATTAGCTTCAATATCTTTTATTTTTTGAATCTTATTGTCATTAACCAAGCTAACATCACCAGTTTCTTCTGAAACTACAATGACAATGGCATCTGTTAATTCAGTAATTCCAAAAGCAGCTCTATGTCTTGTTCCGTATTTTCCTGCTAATTTTTGATCAGATATTGGTAATACCGCGCCTGCAAATAAAATTCTATTTTTCGCAATTATTAGTGCCCCATCGTGTAGAGGAGAATTTTTAAAAAATATACTTTCTAATAAGTCTTCAGAAATCACTGAATCTATGGTAGTGTATGAAGACACAAATGGTGAAATGCCTGATTGTTTTTCCATTACAATCAACGCTCCGGTTTTGGCTTTAGCCATTTTATTTACTGCTCCAACAATTTCGTTTAAATGAATTTTAGATTCATCTTCATCCTTCTTCATCCAACCAAAAACCTTTTTTGCTGTTTTATTGTTGTTTAAAAAATCTGGTGTACCAACAATGAGTAAAAACCGTCTTAATTCTTGCTGGAAAACAATAATTAAAGCTATAACCCCAACACCAATAAATTGTCCCAGAATCTCAGTAAGTAACTCCATTTTTAACGCTGCAACTACTTTCCAGAATAGATAAATGGCAAACAGGCCGCCAAAAATTCGAATAGCCACGGTTCCTTTTACAATCTTATAGAGCTGGTAAATCAACCAGGCTACTAATAGAACGTCAATTATTTCTATCCAATTTATTTCTGGTAGTTTCATTTAGTGGTAAACTTTAGTTGTTAAAGTGATTGCTTCACTAGCTTCTTTTGAGTCGTGAACTCTTAAAATAGTAGCTCCTTTTTGCAATGCAATAGTATTTAAAACTGTGGTACCATTTAGGGCATTTACAGCATTTGATTCAAGGGTTTTAAAAATCATTGATTTTCTTGAAATACCTGTTAAAATAGGCTTGTTTAGTATTTGAAGCTGTTCTAATTTTTTTAATAACTCAAAATTATGATCAAGGTTTTTTGCAAACCCAAAACCAGGATCAACGATTATATCGTTTATGCCAAGGTAGGACAGCTCCTCAAGTTTTGCTGAAAGTTTTAAGATTACCTCTTGAGTAACATTAGCATATTGGGGCTTTTGGTGCATTTTGTTGAGACTACCTTTGCTGTGCATCAAAACATAAGGCACTTGCACTTGCTTTAATGTAGTAAACATATTAGAATCAAAATCACCTCCCGATATATCATTTATAATGCAAGCACCAGCTTCAACTGCTTGCAGAGCAACTTTACTGTTAAAGGTGTCAATAGAAATACAAGCATCAGGAAAAGAAGTGACGATTTGTTTGATAACAGGAATAACTCTCAGGTTTTCCTCTTCAACTGATACCAAGCTAGCATCAGGACGAGTAGAGTATCCCCCAACATCTATAAATGCGGCACCATGGTCCAAATGTTTTTGGACTTGCGCTAAAGCATCATCAATTGAATTGTTTTTGCCACCATCAAAAAACGAATCTGGCGTAATATTTACAATTCCCATTACTTTAGGAATTGATAAATCTATGAGCTTTCCTTTGCAACTTATAGTGTATTTTCGAGCCATAATTTAAAGTGTTAAAATGGAAAAAACCATTTCTCAGTACAACCAAGTGATGTCAAAGTGCAAAGATATCTTCTCAAACAAAATGAAAGATTATGGTGCATCCTGGAGAGTGCTAAGAACAAAATCTTTAACAGATCAGATTTTCATCAAAGCTAACCGAATCAGAACGCTTGAAGAAACAGGCGTTACCAAGGTAGATGAAGGTATTGAACCTGAATTTATAGGGATTATAAATTACTGTTTGATGGCGTTAATTCAACTAAATCTTGGTGTGTCAAATAATGCTGACATGAAAACCGACGATGCTGATGAACATTTTACAAATCAATTTGATATTGCCTTTAATTTAATGAAAGCTAAAAACCATGATTACGGAGAGGCATGGCGTGATATGAGAGTTAGTTCATTTACAGATTTAATTTTAGTAAAATTATTGAGAATAAAGCAGATTGAAGATAACAAAGGCAAAACAGTAGTTTCGGAGGGAATTGATGCTAATTATTTAGACATAGTAAATTATGGAGTTTTTGCTCTTATTCAAATGCAAGAGCAGGAGGGTTAATTAGATGTTAAATTAATTAACGTTAAAATTAAAGCCCAATATTTTAGCAGAAAATATCAAATAGAATGATGAAAATTTTAGAGTTTATATCTCGTGTTTTAGTAGGTTCCTTATTTATAGTATCTGGCTTAATCAAAGCCAACGACCCGATGGGATTTTCGTACAAGCTAGAAGAATATTTTTCGACAGATGTTTTAAATCTACCATTTTTAGAGCCTTTAGCTTTATATCTAGCAGTATTTATTTGTGTTGTTGAAATTGTTTTGGGTGTGGCAGTTTTAGTGGGTTCTAAATCAAAATTAGTTTCATGGTCACTTTTATCAATGATTGTGTTTTTTACTTTTTTAACCTTTTACTCAGCTTATTTTGATAAAGTAACAGATTGTGGTTGTTTTGGTGATGCCTTAAAATTTACTCCTTGGCAATCTTTCACCAAAGATTTGATTCTGTTCTTTTTTATTTCAGTAATTTTTATTCGCCAAAAACATATTCAGCGTAACTTAAAACGCGGTGATTTAGTCTACTTCTCATTTTCTTTACTCTTCATTATTTTATTTTCATTAGGGGTTATTTCTTGGACCTTTCCAATAGTTTTCTCTCTAATTACTTTTGTTGTAATTTATTTGATTAAAAACTACGTTAAATTGGATCAAAACGATTGGATTTTGGCTGGTGCAGCAACAGTGATTTCTACAGTTTTTTCAGTATACTGTGTCATGAACTTACCGATTCGAGATTTCAGACCTTATGCTGTTGAAAAGAACATAGAAGATGGAATTAAAGGGTGTGATGAACTAGGCTTACCCTGCCCAAAATTTGGTTATATATACACATTAAGAAACACAGATGGTTCTGAAAAGGAGATGACGGATAATGAATACTTGACATCAGGAATTTGGGAAGATTCAAGTTGGGAGATTGTTGAAACTAGTAATCCGATAACTATCCAAGAAGGTTATGAGCCCCCTGTTCATGATTTTAATTTAATTGACGATGAAACTGGTGACGATATTACCTATTCGGTGTTAAGTTATGATAGAGTGTTATTAGTAGTGTCATACGATCTGGATAAAACAGACGAGTCGAATCAGCAGGCATTAAACGACATAGCAGCTTTAGCCGAAAAAGCTGGTGTTCCTATGTATGGATTAACAGCGTCAAATTATGAAGCGGTAAATGATTTTAGACATAAAAATCAAAATATGTTTCCGTTTTTAACAGCAGATGGCACTATGCTAAAAACTATAATTAGATCAAACCCAGGCCTTGTATACCTTGAAAAAGGAACAGTAAAAGGCAAATGGCACAGTGATGATTTACCAGTTTACGCTGATATATTTTAAGAAAATTCCTAATGCTTATTTCTGTCAAGATGCCCATATTCTAAGTGGCATTAGATCTATTTGGCCTAGGTAGTTTACTTATATTTGAAGTATAAAAATAACTTAGTATGAGACAGAAAATAGTAGCAGGAAACTGGAAGTTGAATTTATTACAAAAGGAAGCGAGAACACTTACCAAAGCACTAGTTAAACATACAATTGAAAATGCGCCAAATGCTGAAGTTGTTTTGTGTGTTCCTCATCTTTATTTAGAAAAAGGAAACAATTGGACGTACGGATCATCAATAAAAATTAGTGCACAAGATTGTTCTCAACATAGTTCAGGAGCTTTCACTGGCGAGGTAGCTGCAAGGCAAATAAGTTCAGTAGGAGCTACCTATGTTTTAATAGGACACAGTGAAAGGCGAGAATATTTTAAGGAGGATGCAACCTTGCTTACAGCTAAGATAAAACAAGCTTTAGAATCAGGTTTAACCCCAATTTTATGTTGTGGTGAATCTTTAGAAGTCCGGAAGAAAGAAACACATGTAGAATTTGTTTCAGGCCAATTAACTCAAGTATTCGGTAATTTAGATAATACAGAAATTGCAAGCTTGGTAATAGCTTATGAGCCAATCTGGGCTATCGGAACAGGCGAAACGGCCACTCCTGAGCAGGCACAATCGATGCATCAAGCAATTAGAAACGTTGTTCAAGTTTCAACAACAGAGAAGATAGCAAACGAAATTAGAATATTATATGGTGGAAGCGTGAAGCCGAATACTGCTCCTGAGTTATTTGGGCAATCAGATATCGATGGTGGTCTCGTTGGAGGTGCATCTCTTAATGTTGATGATTTTTGCAAAATTATTGATGCAGCTTAATGGATTATTTGTTTGTTAATATTAAGGCAAAGTTTGATATCTATGAATTGTTTATCGCTGAGTTGTCTGAGATTGGATTTGATTCTTTCGAGGAAAAAGAAGATGAATTGCTAGCTTATATTCCTAGCCAGCAGTTAAATGAAGCATTATTAGCAACTACGCTAAATAAAATTGATTCAAATGTTAAATATTCCATCCAAAAGCTTGAAAATAAAAATTGGAATCAAGAATGGGAAGCTCAGTTTGATCCATTAACTATTGCTGATAAGGTTCACATTCGAGCTGATTTTCACCCGGCTAGTAAGCACCAATATGAAATAGTTATTACGCCTAAAATGTCATTTGGAACGGGGCATCATGAAACTACGTCAATGATGATAACCCAAATGTTAGGGCATTCCTGGGTTGATAATACGGTGCTAGATGTTGGGTCAGGAACAGGGATTTTATCTTTTGCTGCATCATTTTTTGGCGCATCAAAATGTATAGGAGTAGACAATGAAGAATGGGCATATCACAATTCAATTGAAAATGCCAAGGCTAATAACTTAAATAATTGCTCATTTGTTTTAGGCACAATAGATGATATTGCGCATCAACAGTACCAAAAAGTTTTAGCCAATATCAACAAAAACGTGATAAAATTAGAAATTCAAAAATATATATCCAGCTTAGCTTCAGGTGGGATTATGTTTTTATCGGGTTTTTTAATCAGTGACGAAAAAGAGGTGTCTGATTTAGTAATATCATACGGATTAAAAAAACAGAAATCATTAAATAAGAACAACTGGGCATGTCTAAGTTTTCAAAAAGATGAATAAATTTATCGTAACCATATTGTTCATTGTTTTTGCTTTAACTGGTTTTGCTCAAAGACCTGAAATGTTTCCATCTGATTCCACAGGTTTTTTCAAAGAAGTTGATGGCTACTTTAAAAGTACCAAAAAACCTGAAGCTCGAAAATTCCTGAGGAAATTTGAAGATGTATGGTTTGGTGGGTATTACACCGATGAAGAACGGGCCAAAATTTATGAAGTATGCAATAAAATGAACGATAAAAAGATGCTTCCTTTTCCTGAATTTCATAATTATTTAAAATCGGTTATGAATTACAAACTTTCAGAAAAACCTTATTTTATATTTCAAAACTGGCATGTTGTTATTGACAAATTACTTGCAGGCCCTAAACGTAGATATAATCAATATTTAAAATTCAGTGTTGATCTTTTAGAATCAAATGCGTTATACAAAACCAACACAATAACTTGGCAATCAAGTAATTCTGATTTTATTTTTGGCAATGAAGAAGAGCCGGTGGTTTATTTTCCTTCAATCGATTTATACTGTTTATCTAAAGGAGACACATCGGTTATATATGAAACCAGCGGGAAGTATTACCCAATGAAAGGGAAATGGGTTGGACAGGCAGGTAAAGTAGATTGGAAACGTGCAGGCTTCGATCCAGATAAAGTTTATGCCTTACTAAACGATTATGAAATAGATACCAAGCATCCTTATTTTAATGCAAATTCAGTGTTGTTTCATAATCCGCAATATTTCGGCGATGACTTTTTACCTGGTAAACTTGAAGAAAAAGTATTAGCAAATGTTACAGAAGAAAACGCCTTATATCCAAGATTTTATTCTTTGAGCAAAACACTAGTAATCAAGAATTTAGTTCGAAATGTAGATTATGAGGGTGGTTTTGCTCAACTTGGTGGAAAATTCTTAGGTAAAGGTTTAGGTGATGAAAAAGCAAAGCTTATTTTTTATCGAGAGGGTGAACCATTTTTAACAGCAAAAGCATCAAGTTTTGCGATAAGAAAAGACAGAATTACTACAGAAAGAGCTAAGGTTACATTAGCCCTCGATGAAGACTCCATATTTCATCCTGGTGTTAAATTTCAATTTCTTATTAAAGAAAGGCTGCTATCATTAATAAGAACCGGTGATGACATTACCAAATCACCGTATTACGATACCTACCACAATATTGATATGCGTTTCGAAGCTATGTATTGGAAAATTGATGACCCTCTGATAACAATGGAATCATTAGTGAATAGTACCAACAGGACGGGGTTGTTTGAATCGTTAGATTATTTTGAAGAAGAACGGTATGATGACCTATATAGAATAGATAACGTGCATCCTTTAGTTAGAGTTATGAGGGTGGTCCGTGCATTCGGAATGGACCAGTTTTATATTAAAGAAGCGGCAAAAGAAATGAGACTTTCTTTAACTGGGGCAAAACTGCTAATCCTCGAATTAGCCTCATTTGGTTATTTAGCTTATGATTCAGAAAAAGAATTTGTACAAGTAATGCCTAAGCTATTCACGTTTATTCAAGCGAAGGCAAAAAAAATAGATTATGATGTACTTTCATTTAATAGTCAACCGCAGCAAGGAAAAAATGCTAAACTTAACCTATCGAACAACGAATTAACCATTTCGGGTATAGAGAGGGTTCTTTTAAGTGACTCTCACATGGTTTATATTTACCCTAAAACACAAGAATTAATCATGAAAAAAAACCGTGATTTTTCTTTTGATGGTATAATAAACGCAGGAAACTTTGAAATTTTCGGTAACCAACATGAGTTTTCTTACGACAACTTTAAATTCGACTCACCAAATATTGATTCAATTAGAATTTATGTGAATACAAAAGTTATCGATGAATTTGGAAGAAAGAAAACAACGAGATTAAAAACTGTGATTGTAGATGTAAAAGGGGAGTTGTTAATTGATTCTCCAGGAAACAAATCGGGACTTAAATCACTACATAAGTTCCCGAAATTTAATTCACTTAAAGAGTCATATGCCTACTACGACAAGAAAGCAGTGCAGGGTGGTGTTTACAACCGCGATAACTTTAGTTTTCAGCTTGAACCCTTTGAGTTGGATAGCCTTGATAATTTTAAGAACCAAGGTTTGAACTTTGAAGGAACTTTTGAATCAGCCGGCATTTTCCCTGTTTTTAACGAAACACTTAGCATTCAACCCGATTATTCACTTGGTTTTGTTCGACCTACACCTCCCGAAGGTTTTGATGTTTACAATGGAAAAGGAAAATTTTACAACGAGATTAAGCTAAGTAATGAAGGTCTTAAAGGTGATGGATATCTTGAATATTTAACATCTACTACCGAGTCGAAAGATCTAAATTTTCATCCTGATTCAATGTTCGGGATAGGAGAAAATTATGTAATCGAAGAGCAAATGGACAATGTGCAATATCCACCAGTTTCAGGAAACGATGTATTTGTGAAATGGTTGCCAATAAAAGATTACATGAAAGTATATACTAAAGAAAAACCGTTAAGCTTTTATGACGGCGAATCAAAATTTTATGGAAGCATAAAATATAACCCTAAAGAACTTAGAGGAGCAGGAAAGTATGAATTTCAAGAGGCTACTCTTTATTCGCGAGATTACCTATTTAAATTTATGGAGTTTGATAGCGATACAGCAGACTTTATATTGGAATCCTTAGAAGATAATTTGTTGACATTTAACACGACTAATGTAAATGCTCATGTAGATTTTAAAGAGAGAAAAGCTTTGTTCATATCCAATGCTGGATCAACAATCATTAACCTGCCTGAAAATCAATACATAGCTAAAATAGATCGATTTACTTGGTTCATGGACAGTAAAGAAATTGAACTTTCAGGAGGTGAGGTTTCAGAGGAGGCCTCTAAAAAAGATTTAAGTCTCGAAGGTTCAAAGTTCACTTCTGTCCATCCTGATCAAGATTCACTAAGTTTTTATTCATCAGCGGCAACGTTTGATTACAACAATAAAATTATCAAGGCCCGAAATGTAAAGTTATTCCTTGTTGGTGATTCTTATTTTTACCCTGATAGCGGCAAACTCATAGTAAGAATCAAAGCCAATATGGATCCATTGAAAAATGCAGTTATTGTTGCCAATACGGTAACAGAATACCATCGTATCTATGATGTTTCAGTAAAAGTTAAAGGTAGATTAGAGTATAAGGGAGAGGGGAATATTGACTACATTGATCAAGACAATCAAAAGCAAGTTATTTTTCTAGAGAATGTATCGTTAGACACAACATACCAGACTGTTGGTCGTGGTAAGATTAAAAAAGAACAATCATTTGCTCTCTCACCAGATTTTCAATATTACGGCAACATTAGATTAGAAGCGGCCAAACCACTATTCAATTTCGATGGTTTTTCTAAAATTTCCCATACATGTAAAGAGTTGAAAATAGAATGGTTTGAGTTCAATTCAGAAATTGATCCTAAAGAAATTTATATCCCTATTGATTCTGTTATGACCGAGGATGATAGGTCAAATTTATTAACAGGTATAATGATGAGTTCAGATCCATATGGGACTTATTCTAACTTTTTAACTGAACCGACTAAATCTTCTGATTATCAATTGTTTAATTCAGAAGGATTTTTGTTTTATGATAAGCCAGCTCAAAGCTATATTGTTTCGAGCATAGAAAAAATAACACAAAAAACATTACCGGGAAATTACCTTGTCCTCAACAAAAATTCTTGCGCTATTGAAGGTGAAGGAATGATTCGTCCAAATGTGAATTTTGGAAGAATAGACAACGAGTTTGCAGGTAGCATTGTAAACTATACTGATGGAGATAGCACAACAATGGATATGATTTGGTTAATGGATTTTTACTTTGATAAAAAAGCATTAAGCATTATGGAAGATTTAATTATAAAAGATGAAGGCCTTGGTCGAACCGATTTTGACCGTAACGTTTATAAAAGATCTGTTCAAGAAATCCTTGGCAAAGAAGAAGCCGATAGAATAATGTCTGAACAGAGTTTGTATCAGAAGTATAAAAAGTTCCCTAAAGGTTTAGCGAAGCCTATTTTCTTCAACGATTTGAAGATGCAATGGAACAACGAAAGTGAGTCGTATCGATCTGTAGGTAAAATTGGTATTGGCAACATGGATAAAACAGAAGTCAACAAATTTGTTGATGGTAATATTGAGTTTATCAAGAAAAGGTCTGGCGATGAATTGCATATATATCTTGAAATTGACCGTTCAACTTGGTTCTATTTTAACTATAGAGCAGAAATATTTCAAGCGTATTCCTCCAACCAAGATTTTAACACCGCGGTCAAAGATGCAAAGAAGACCAAACTTGAAAAAGAGAAAGGAAAAGCTAAGTATCGATACATGCTTTCTTCTGAAGCAAAAAAAGCCATATTTTTAAGAAGAATTCAAGACAATGAATAATTATCGTAATTCATTAAATAATTACATATTAATTCCTGTTATTCAGAATCTTGAGTTAAAAAGTATGGTGCATCCCACTTGCATTATTTGGTTTTCTTTGCGATTATTACGTTTTAATGAATAAGACAATCAATCATTTCGGTATTAGGGTGCTACTTGCCTTTGCTATAGTAATAGGTGGCGTTTTTCCTGCATCATCGCAAGAAGATTATAAAACCGAAGATGACCTTAAAAAAGGCGCTGAAAAGCTTTTTTTGGATAAAAACTTCGTCGAAGCTGCTCCTCTTTTCTCTCAATTAGTGTCATTGTATCCAAAAGATCCAAATTTTAATTACAAATATGGGGCGTGTTTACTTGATTTTAGTGACGATTCAAAAGAGCCGATTAATTATCTGGAGTTTGCTGTTTCAAGACAAGATGTTGATCCTGCAGCATATTATTATCTAGGCTTGGCTTATCATCAAAATTATGAGTTTAAAAAAGCCCAAAACTTTTATGAAAAATTTAAGGTGAAAGCAAAAGGAAAAGCCTTGAAAGAACTCGATGCTGATGCGAAAATTAAAATGTGTAAAAGTGGCTTGTCTCTTCTTAGAAATATTACTGATTTAGTAGTTTATGAGAAAAGTCAATCAACGCATGAGGATTTTTTTAGAGCTTATAATATGGAAGGATACGGAGGCAAGTTAATTGTTAAGCCCGAAGATTTTAAATCTGAATTTGAAAAAAAGAACAACGTTAACACGGTAATGTTTTTGCCAGATGATGCCAAGCGGTTATATTTTTCAATGACCGACCCTAAAACAACTCAAGCTTTAGATATTTTTTATGTTGATAAAACAGTTGAAGGTGAATGGGGAACACCAATTAAGCTTGAAGGAGTGCTGAATTCTGAAGGTGACGAGAATTATCCATTTATACATCCAAACGGAACGGAACTTTATTTTTCATCAACTGGTCACAACAGTATGGGGGGGTATGATATTTTTCGGTCATTCCTAAATACTGAAACAGGCCAATGGAGTGAGCCTGTAAATGTTGATTTTGCTATCAATACACCAAAAGACGACTATTTCTTTATTCCAAATAAAGACAACGATAGAGCCTATTTTACTTCTAATAGGTCAATGGCAGGAAATAAAGTAAACGTATACAACATAGGAATGGTGAGAGTTCCTGTTCAATATTCGGTGATAATGGGTGAGTTTAATGCGCCCAGTTCTAAAAGCGCTAAAATCACCGTTGAAAACATGTACAACAACGAAACAGTCGGTAGCTATGAAACTGATGCTGTTGGAAACTATTCCATTAAACTACCTAGCAGTGGTAAATTTCGTTTCTTAGTAGAGCAAGAAAACTCTCTTTTAACCCATGCTGGGGTGGTTGAAATGACTGATAATGGCTCATTTAAACCATTTAAACAGAAAATGGAGATTGTAGTGGAAGGTGATGAGGAAAAGTTAATTATCACCAACTTGCTTGACGAAGGAATAGGAGAAGATGAATTACCAATGTCGGTTGAGTTACTTGTAGATCAGGCAAATCTCGAAGTAAATTATCAAGAAAAAGAACAGTTAGTTGCACAAGCAAAACCATCCGAAAACACTGAATTGATTAACAATCAAGAAGGTGAAACCAGTCAAATTTCTGATTTGACAGCAGATCAGGGTAATTCTAGTGGTTCCGACAACTCATCAATTAATTCTTCGGCAAAAATTGCAGAGGCTGAATATGCGGCAATGCTTTCAGAGCCAACTAAAGTTGCAGATCAAGCCGAAAAAATGAGTTCTTTCTTTGAAGAGAGCTCCAAGAATTTAAGTAAACAAAGTACATTGTCAAATTCAATTTCTTCAAGCAAACAAGAGCTTGCTGATAATGAATCTGCCCAAATAGAAAAACTCACCTTAAGTGACGAAGAAATTACACCTGAAACTCAAAAGGAGCTTGATGCGCTAATGGCAGAATTAGATACACATCAAGAACAAGCAAATGCAGCAGCATCATTAACGGAAAAATATTCAGCACTTTCATCTTCATATTCAAATCAATCAATCAAAGCAAATGAGCTTGGCGCTAAAGCTACTCAGGCAGACCAAAACAATCAATCATTAACAGATGTTGAGAATGCTGATTCATTCCAATCTGATTTTGTTGAATATGTGAGCCAATATAAAGAGGAAGAAAAAGTGAGTTCTGCTTTTGCAATAACCAAGAAAGTGCTTTCTGATTATGAGGATAGTAAAAAAGTGGTTGAGAAAAAGCAAGCTTATGCAGATGAACTTGAAAGGACTTTAGCTTCAGAAGAATCGGCTCTTGAAGATTTATATACTAAACTGAACATAACAAAGAAGGATAAGAATAAAGCAGAAATTCAACCATTGATAGATGATAAAGAGGAATTAATTGCCACAAGTAAAGCCGGTATTTTAGATGCGAAAATTGCAATTGCAAAAGCTGAGAAAAAACGGAAAAGTTTAAAATATGAACTTGCAATGATTCCCGAGTTAACCAAAATTCAATATCCTGATATTTCGGATAATGTAATCGAACAAGAAATGGCCGTAGCTATTAACAACTCAGGAGTTGACCCAGAGATGGTTCTTGTACCTAATTTTTTTAAATCAGCTGCAGCTCTAACTGCTTTGAATACACCAAACGGAACAGCAACAACTTCAAGCATTTTAGATGCTCCAGCTTTAGCTGATAATCAATATGGTAACTTAAATACAAGCACAGATTCTAATTCAAATGACAATGTTACTTCAAATGCATCCTCATTAAGCGAAAGCTCAACCGAAGGCTCTTCTCAGAGCTCATCGCAAGATTCTTCCACAACTAGCGAGCAGGCAAGTAACCAAAATTCTTCGTCTGAAAGTTCCCAAGAAATAGGTTACAGCAATCCAAATACTGACAACAATTCATACAATTATAATTCTGATTACAATGCTGGTTTCTTTTTACCGGTTCCTGAAGGAGCCGAACTGCCTCTTAGTGCTTCAATATCTGGGGGACCTAATGTAAAGCCCAACAAGCCAAGTTCAATTGAACCTTCAGAATTACCGCAGAATAATGATTACGCTGGCAAGTTTACTGCTGAACTTGAACAAGCAAATGTGATAGAAGATGAGATACAAAGAGAAACTAGTAAGGCTGAGATTATGGACAATTGGGGCAATAAGCTTGAAACAGACTTATTCTACCTTAAACAAAAACGAAGAAATGCAACATCAGACTCTAAAAAAGAAACGCTTACCACAGAAATAGATGAGCTACAAGTTCAGATTGATGAAATTGAAGATGCTGCATTTGGAACATATGAATATTTAAGCGTAAAGCAAAATGGTCAAATTGTTGTTGGAGCAACCGATGACCCGGTTTTAAATGCACAACTTGCCTATCAAAGCATTGGTAATGTGAACAAAAGTGGCTACAATAAAGCCTACAACCTAGAATTTGGGGATGTTGGAGAAATTGACAATGATTATTTAAGATTGTTAAAGACAAAAGACATAAGTGAAAGATGGGTTGCTGATATTCAAATAGAAGTTGCGGAGCTTGAACAAATAGCTGCTGCTGATGCGGACCCACATAGAAAAATGATAGTAGAGAAAAGAATTTCTAGCTTGACCCAACTTAAGGCAATTAAGGAGAAGGAAATGAACCAAGCAACAGGCTTGGTCGTTCAATATGCAGTAGACAATCCTATTACAGACCTACCACCGCCAAGTTCAGGTGTTACCAAGGATAGGGCAGAATATCTGGCAGCACAGTCACAACAAATGTTATTAAGTTCGGTGCAACAGAGTCAAAATGCAAGCTCAATTACAGATCCTGATGAGAAAAATAGAGCTGTTGAACAGGCGAACCTTGATTATGACCAATCCTTGTTTTTAGCGAAGCAAGCAAACGACATTTATGCTGCGTTAGGACGGTATTCTACTTCAAAATCAAACACCATTGCATTTAATTCTGAATCTGAGTTCAACAATGCTGACCTAGGTTCATTAGGGAGTAGTTCAAAATCAAATGGCACAAACAACCCTTCATCAGCAGTTAGTTCTGCAATCAACAATTCGGCATCAGTAAATGACTTTAGGGTAAATCAGCAGTTGTTTACGGGTGAAACTTATGCTCAAAACAATGCAGACTTTATGGTTGAGCAGGCAAATCAAGAGGTGATATTAATTGAGGCTTCAATTAATACAATTAAGTCTGCGGCCGAGTCAGAAAGTGACCCTGTTAAAAAGGCAGAAATGCTCCAAGGATTGGCTCAGTTAAATCAGCAAAAAACATTTGCCGAGGCAGATGTCGAATTTGCTAAAAAGAAAAGTAGAACCATAAAGGATGCAGAAATAAATGCGGTTGGAAACCCTGAAGCAAACGAAACTCTAATTCAAGGATTAATAGAAGACGCTAAAAAGCTAAAACAAATGGGTGAAGATTCTTTAGCTTATTCTGTGAAATTGAAATCTGATGCTGAAAGTGCCGATACCACTGAAAATAAAAGACTTTATAGAGAAGCGGCAATGGTTGAAACCAGAGCCAACAAAAACCTTGAATTGTCAAAACAGGTGGTTTCATTGGCATCTGACGTGAAAAGAGTAGAAAAAATTGCCGAAGTAAAAAGTGAATTACCTTCAACGTTGTCGAACTTTAATTTCCCAACTTCAGATCGAACGCTTACCGAAGCAGAAGTGAAACAAGTTACATCAACACAAGAGTTTGAGAAATTTACAACTTTAAAAGGCGATTACGAACGAGTAATGCGCGAAGCAGAAACGTTGTATAAACAGGCTAATTCAACACGAGAGAAAGGACAATTAGATATTGGAGATGCCCTTAAATTAAAGCAGCAAGCATCTGCTACAACAGAGTTAGAAGAAAGGAAAAGACTGTTAACGCAAGCTGAGGATTTAAATAAATCAGGAAAAGAAAAACTTAAAGAGGCGGAAAAAATGGAAGGTGCGGCCATTGATTTATCAGATGCCGGTATGACAAAGAAGAAAGAACTTGAAGATTTTGTGGCAAGTTTAGATCCAGCACTAGCTTCCTTAGTTATAGCCTATAACAACAAACAATTAGCCAGTCCTGTCTCAAGTTCAGGTCAAATTGCCCAAAATACCAATAAACAAAATTCAAATAATCAAGCGGATAACAATACAAATTTAAATGAGGGTGAAAGTGAGAACACTGGCAATGCAATTAGTCAAGGCTCTTCGAAAAACGGGAATATTACTCCAAATCCATCAGCTTTCCGAACGGTTGCTAGTGCTAAGGAAATTGATTTATCGTATGATCCGAATACCAAGTCAATCTTTAAAATTGGCGATGAGAATACTGCATATTACAATGAAGCACAACCAATTCAATTTGACCCTGAACTGCCATCTGGTTTAGTATATAAAGTTCAAATTGGTGCTTTTAATAAAAGAATTCCACCAGGGAACTTTAGAGGATTTGCACCTATAACAGCAGAAAATGCAGGTGGAGGTTTGTTAAGGTATACAGCAGGTTTGTTTGAGCAATTCGGAACAGCAGATGTTGCTAAAAACGAAATCCGAAAACTTGGGTATCAAGATGCATTTGTGGTTGCCTACTATAATGGTAAAAGAATCCAGACTTCAGATGCTAGAGAGTTACAGAACTTTGTTGGCGCTCCTACAGCAAATTTGAGTGGAGGGTTACCAAAACCATCATCAGCTGAAACATCGAATTCGAATACTGGAACAACCACAGGATTAGCCGCCAGCTCAATTGAAAACTTACCACCAACACCAAGCAAAAGAACAAGTGTATCGGATATTCAAACAAATAGTAAAAGTGCCGACTACACAGACCTTTCTAAACTAGAGGGAAGTTATTATACAGTGCAAATTGGGGTTTATAGAAAGATTATTGAACCAAAGGATTTAAATAACATTTCACCAATAGCCATCTTTAAAACGGCTTCTGGTTTTTACCGCTACAATTCAGGAGTGTTTGATAACATTAACGAGGCTATTACCGCTAAAAACAAAATTGTGGCAAATGGTGTTCAAGATGCCTTTGTAACGGCATATGAAAATAAAAACAGAGTTAATCCTGACAACTTAACTGCTCAATCTGCTCCAGTAAATAAACCAACGAATACTCCAAAAACAGTTCAAGAAAAGCCTGCTGATAAAACGGTAACTCAACCTACCAAACCTCAAGTACGACCTACTGAAAAACCTATACCAAATGCAGTGGCTCCTACAAATCCAGTTAGCAGACCAACACTAGATGCGATCGTTTACCGAATTCAAGTTGGTGCATACGAAAAAGATATTCCTGTTAAAGAGGCAAAAGTGATTTTGGGTCTTACAAAATTTGGGGTTGACATTGTTGAAAATACAGCAGGGTTAACCAAATATTTAGTTGGTACTTATAAAAACTACAGGGAAGCGGATGAATTTAAAAATGCAATGATTAAACTTGGTCTTAACGATGCATTCATAATTGCTCTTCAAGGAGGTCAAAGAATAGATGTTGAAAAAGCACGAAATCAATAGATTAATAATGAGAAATAGTTACTTTGGAAAATTAGTTGTTGGTAATTCTGATACACAAACTGAATGTGAAGAAGAAGTTTTAATCCTTGAACAAGAAGCTCAATCTATCATTCTTTATAATGATGAAGAAAACACTTTTGACTTTGTAATAGAAGCCTTAATGGATTTATGTGAGCACGAATTAGAGCAAGCTACACAATGTACTTATTTGGTGCATTATAAAGGTAAGTGTGATGTAAAATCAGGAACGTACAATGAGCTGAAGCCAATTTGCTCTGAACTACTCAACCGCGGCCTTACTGCCGAAATAGAATAACATGAAAATTATTTTTAAAGTTTCAATGCTAATAGTTGTTCTATTAGTAGTTGAAAGTTGCGCAAAGGTTCCAATTACTGGTCGTAAGCAATTTAATTTATTGCCTGAAAGTCAGTTAATGAGTATGAGCTTAACACAGTACGGTACTTTTTTGCAAGAGAATGAAGCATTACCAGAATCAGATAATCGTGTTCAAATGTTAAGAAGTGTTGGAAATCGAATTGCCAAAGCGGTTGAAGCTTATCTAATTGAAAACCATCTGGATAAAAGGATTAAAAACTTTGAATGGGAGTTCAACGTTGTAGATAAAGATGTAATTAATGCTTGGTGTATGCCAGGAGGTAAAGTTTGTTTTTATACTGGTATTCTTCCCTTAACACAAACAGAAACAGGATTGGCCGTAGTAATGGGGCATGAAATTGCTCATGCTATTGCTCGCCATGGTAACGAACGTATGAGTCAAGGAATGGCCATTCAAATTGGTGGAGTTGGCCTTTCAAAAGCTGTTGAAGAACAACCTGATATTGGTCAGAATATTTTTTTTCCTCTTATGGATTAGGAACTCAATTGGGGTCATTAAAATATTCTAGAAAACACGAATCTGAATCAGAAAAAATGGGTTTGATTTTTATGGCTTTAGCAGGGTACGACCCATCAGATGCTGTTAGCTTTTGGGGCCGCATGGCAGCAACAGGAGGTGCTCAGACACCTGAATTTATGAGTACTTATCCAAACCATGAAACCAGAATTTCGGACCTGAAAACATATTTGCCAGAGGCTCTTTCTTACTACAAAAAGTAACACTTATTAAAGCTGTTTTTAAATCACAGATAAATGTGGTAGATGGTTGTTTTATAGTTCAATGTTTTATTACTTTTATGCAACTTAAAATTATATGACATTAACCGCCATTTTAATTATTTTGTTCCTTGCTATCTTATTGATGATAGCTGAAGTCCTTGTGGTTCCTGGCGTTGGATTTGTTGGCATATTTGGGTTCTTACTTCTCTTGTTTTCAGTTTACCTGGCATACGAAAGAAGCATGAATACAGGTCATTTGGTATTGGCCGTTGGTGCATTTTCAAGCGTGGGAATTTTAATATTATCGTTGAGAGCAAAAACATGGGAGCGCGTTTCACTAAAAACAACCTTAACAGGTAGAAGTAACTCCGATAATTATGAGGAGCTTTTTCAAGTAGGTGAAATTGGCAAAACAACATCAAGATTAAACCCTGTTGGGAAAGCAAGAATTAAAAATAAATTAGTAGAAGTTACTTCATTCTCTGAATTTGTAGATCAAAATGTAGAAATTGAGATTGTTCAGATTGAAGCCAATAAAATAATCGTAAAACCAAAACAATGAATTTGAATTTATTAAGTGTTCTGTTATTGGAACAAACCGTAGGAATGATCATCGCACTAGGAGTAGGAGCCATTATCGCGTTATATTTTTTGTTCTACTTTATTCCTGTAGGGATGTGGTTTTCTGCATTGCTTTCTGGTGTTAGAATATCGTTGTTGCAGTTGGTGCTGATGCGATGGAGAAAAGTTCCGCCGGGAGTTATCGTTAAAGCTATGATAAACTCAACAAAAGCTGGTTTAGGAATTAGTAGAGACGATTTGGAAACGCATTTTTTAGCAGGTGGTAATGTTATAAATGTGGTAAATGCATTAATATCAGCTGATAAGGCAAACATTTCTTTAGATTTTAAATCAGCTACGGCCATTGATTTGGCAGGTAGAGACGTATTTGAAGCTGTGCAAATGTCGGTTAACCCGAAAGTTATTGATACTCCTCCAGTTACAGCAGTTGCAAAAGATGGAATTCAGTTAATTGCTAAAGCAAGAATTACGGTTCGTGCCAACATCAAACAATTGGTTGGTGGTGCAGGTGAGGATACTATTTTGGCTAGAGTAGGCGAGGGAGTTGTTTCTTCGATTGGTTCAGCGTCGTCGCACAAAGCAGTACTAGAAAACCCTGATTCTATTTCAAAAGTGGTGTTAGCACGTGGATTAGATAGTGGAACAGCATTCGAAATTTTATCGATTGATATTGCAGATGTTGATATTGGGAAAAACATTGGTGCGGTTTTACAAATAGATCAAGCTGAGGCAGATAAAAACATTGCACAAGCAAAAGCTGAAGAACGTAGAGCGATGGCTGTTGCAACTGAACAAGAAATGAAAGCAAAAGCCGAAGAGGCAAGGGCTAAAGTAATTGAAGCAGAAGCTCAAATACCTATGGCCATTGCTGAAGCTTTTAGAAGTGGCAATCTTGGTATTATGGATTACTATAAATTAAAAAATATACAAAGCGATACCGAAATGCGCAAGAGTATTTCCAAACCATCTAAAAATGATGGTAATAACCCGCTGAAGTAGGTTGAAAGAATTGATATGTAGCAAGCGCGGAATAGAAATACGCGCTTGCTGATGTCAAAGAATAAATTATTCTTAACTATTAGTTTTATCTACGGGTTGTGTTTTTTGCACTTTTACCTGAGGTTTTAGACTCCAAGCTAGCTTATGTTTTACTAAAAAAGTCCGCTAAGGTCATTCTGAAAGTGTAGTTGAACCAAATTGACGAAAGTAAATTGGTACGAAACAGCTGTTCATAATCTCGTATATAATCAATGTTTAGACTCTGGGATATTGGATATATAGATACTTAACCGAGTTCAGCATGATATTTTTTGTATAGCTACGGTTTTTAGGGTGGCATCGTCACAATGACCATGTTAGTTTTTTTAAATATAGTAAAATCGGCTTTAAAAGCCAAACGGTTACAATAAGACAAAACCTGAAAACTAGTCACCGACATGAATGGTAATGTTGGTTGCTAAATCATTTAATTTAGAATAATAATAAATCAACTCACGGACTACACCACATAATTCAAAATAAAGTAATTTTACTATATTATTTATTTGGTATAGCAGTCAATAGATTAAACAACCGAATCGCCACAACCATTGATTCGTTTATTCAAACCACCAAAAATTAGCATTAATCAAAACGGGTCTCGACTGGATTATTAGAGACGTAGTTTATTAGTTAGGCTTAATGCAACTTCTGATAGCGCTGTAGCACGGGACTATATATCGCCAATGAAGGAATTAAATACATAGGAGGTTCTATTAATTTAGATTCTGAAGAAGGAGAGTACAGTTTGTTTACTTTAATTTTCCTGTTATCTAAGACTTATAATGTACTTGTATTTAGCCAAGTTCATAGGTCTTTCCCTCAAGAGCTAAAACCGTATTTTGGAATGACGTTTTGGTTTCTTCCAATAACACGTCTAAATCATTGTATCTAGCAGAGTAGTGGCCAATCATGAGTTGCTTAGCTTTAGACCTATTAGCGATGTCAGCAGCTTGTAAAGTAGTGCAATGAAAGGTTTTTTTAGCAAGAAGTTTTTCAGAGTCTAAAAATGTTGCTTCATGGTAAAGTAGATCAGCATTTTCAATAAATGGAATTATTTTTAAATTTTTTTTGGTATCGGTTACATAAGCATATTTTCTAGTAGTATGCACTACATCCAATATATTGTCTCCTAAAACAACACCATTTTTATTTAAAGTGTCGCCGCGTTTTAGGGCTTTAATTTCATCTGTAGTTAATTGATAATCAGCAACTGCTGATTTATTAATGTTCGGTTCTTTTTTATTTTCAGTAAAAACAAAACCTGCGCAATTAATTCTATGGTTTAGTTTTAATATTTCAACAGTTATTTTATTATCAGTATAGGCTTGAGCACCATTTTCAAAGGTTATAAACTGGAAATTAATTGGATAATTTAGTGTTGTATTTCCTGCATCAAACTGGATTTGTAGAATGGCCTTTAACCCTTCAGGGCAAACTATAGTTAAATGTTTCTCACGCTTTAACAGATGCATAGTGTTCAGTAATCCTATTAAGCCAAAGTAATGATCGCCATGTAAATGCGATATAAAAATAGCCGTAATACGCTGAAACTTAATCTTGTTTTTGCGAAGCTGGATTTGAGTTCCTTCGCCGCAATCAACTAGATAATAGGTTTCGTTTACATTTAAGACCTGTGAAGTAGGAAAACGGTTGGCGGTAGGTATGGCAGAATTTGCACCTAATACCATAACGCTAAATTTCATTAGTTAGAGATGATTATTTTCTCCGTTGTTGTTTCGCCATCGAGGTTTATTTCCAAAAGATACAATCCACTTTGTAAATTGGTATTTATAGAAATACTTTGCTGATAATCAGACTTTTGACTTACTATATACTTACCAGTTAAATCCATTATTGAGATAACAGCCTTGTTAAACTGATTTGTAAAATCAATATTTAATTTGTTGTTACTTGGTTGAGGGTAAATGTTGAATTGAGCGCTATTTGATAACTCACCAATACCAACGCCTGGATTAATATTAAACTCACCCATGTCAATTGTTTCATATGCTGGGGATTGACCTAGAAGCGCAGCATCGGCACTATAAATTGTAATGTTTGCCATTAAACGGTAGCTGCCAACAAGAGTAATGTCATTCGGGGTTCCTTTAATTACAATGCACCCAGGGTTGGTGTATGAATATGTGCAATTTACTGGTAAACATTCATATGTAAATACCGACGGTAAACTATCTATACTTGTTAGTACTATACTATCTATTGTGATTTGAATCGGAATTCCAAACAAATCAATCGTTGTATCCTTTAACGATACCACTGTCATTGCTTGTTCATAAGCAATACCGTTTTGAGCGGCAGGTAAGGTCGACGGGTAAATTCCTGGATCTTTAAGAGAAGTATCTGGTGTGCAAATTTGAGTAACCCCGGTAAATGAGATAAGTATAAGCGCTGCTAAAAGAAAGATGTTTTTCATGTTATTTAAGATCAAGTTCGCGTTCTATTTCCTCCATATACACAATGTCTTGTGCTTCAGAAAGTGTCGGTGCAAAGGTAAACTTTTCAGAATATTCTGAGTTTTCTATTATGTTCAACTGAGTGGATGTAAAATTGGCAATTAAAAATGAACATTTGTTCTTGATTGCTAATACATTCATAGTGAATAGCCTTTGCAATAAACTTGTTTCAATATTAATTTCTGAGTTAAAGCTCACAATAGTATTTGTACCCGATTCAAGCAGTTTGGTAATTGTAAGTATCAATTTATCAACTGAGTAAAGTTTTGAAACAATTTTTACAACTGATATGTTGTCTAATTCTTGAACTTCAATCATGTCGTAAAGTTTGGTGATATTTTTTATAATGCGAAATTTATCGCTTAATTTTGGCTGCAAGCAAGTACAAAACAGCCATTCTTATTGCAACACCATTTTCTACCTGACCCAAAATTATCGCATCAGTTGAATCTGCAATGTCTGATGTGATTTCAACACCTCTATTGATTGGACCTGGGTGCATTATTGTAATTTTTTTACCTAGTCCTTTGAGGATATCTTGATTTAATCCATACATCATAGTATATTCCCTAAGTGATGGGAAAAACTGAATGTCTTGTCTCTCCAATTGTATCCGTAACATATTCGCTACATCACACCATTCAAGGCCTTTAATGAGGTTATTTTCCACTTTAACCCCAAGACTTTCTATGTATTTTGGTATCAAAGTAGTTGGTCCGCACACTTTTACTTCTGCACCCAATTTTTGAAGACAAAAGATATTCGATAAAGCTACTCTTGAGTGTAAAATATCACCGACAATAAGTATTTTTTTTCCTTTTACATCGCCATGTTTTTCACGAATTGAATACGCATCAAGTAATGCTTGAGTAGGATGTTCATGCGCTCCATCGCCGGCATTTAAAATACGTGCATCAACTCTTTCTGATAGAAATACACAGGCACCAGGATTTGGATGGCGCATGACCACCATATCAACTTTCATTGCTAGTATGTTGTTCACGGTATCAACCAGAGTTTCACCCTTTTTTACACTTGAAGAGGATGCTGAAAAGTTAACGACGTCGGCAGAAAGCCTTTTCTCTGCCAGCTCAAAGCTTAAGCGCGTTCGAGTTGAGTTTTCAAAGAATAAGTTGGCAATGGTAAGGTCTCTTAACGATGGAACTTTTTTAATCGGACGGTTAATAACAGCCTTAAAGTTATCTGCTGTAGCAAAAATTAAATCAATATCTTCTTTTGATATGTTTTTAATGCCGAGTAGATGATTAACACTTAAACTGCTCATGCTTTTTTATCAACGTTATTTAAAAGTACTTGATCTTTATTGTGAAGTTCTTTCCAATTCACAATCACTTTTTCTGAATCAATTGAATCAATTGTTTTACCAACGTAATTGGCCTGTATAGGCAAGTCTCTGCTAAAACGTCGATCTATCAAAACTAAAAACTCCACTGAATTTGGTCGACCAAAATCCAACAGTGCATCGAGAGCAGCCCTAGTGGTACGACCTGTATATAAAACATCGTCAACAAGAATTACATTCTTGTCTTCAATTAAAAAATCGATTTTGGTTGAGGTAGCCTCAAGCGGGATATCTCTTCTTCTGAAATCATCTCTGTAAAAGGTAATATCGAGTTCGCCGTACTGAACATTATCAATGCCTTTAAGTTTTTTAAGGGTTTCAATAATGCGCCTCGATACATTTATTCCTCTAGGCTGAATACCTAAAATTACGGAGCTAGAAAAATCAGAGTGGTTTTCGATAAGCTCAAAACAAAGGCGATTAATGGTTAGTTCAATCTGCTTGCTATTTAACAATACCCTAGGTTTCATGCTGCGTGCAAATATAGAACAACAGCTTGGTTAAACACATTGCACTTATTTAATTTAGAAGTAAAATGTTAGAGCAAAAAAAACCTGTTGCAATTAAGCAACAGGCCTTTAAATATCAGTTAATTAGGAAATTATTTCTTTCCTTCTTTTTCTTTCTTTTCCATATCTTTTTTCAATAAGCTAAGAGCGCCTAAATCACCAAGAGTGGTTTTTTCAAGATTACTGTTGATGTTTTTAACCATTTTACTGGATGTTTTTTCACGAGTTTTACGAACTTTAACTTCTTTGTCGTCAGTAAAACGTTTTTCATCTTCATGAATTCTAGAATGAGATACGATAATTTTCTTAGCTCCTTTGTTGAACTCAAGAATCATAAAGTTTAATTTCTCTTCAACTTTTGCTTTAGTTCCATCTTCTTTCACAAGATGACGACCTGGAGCAAAACCCTCAATACCGTAAGGTAATCCAACTAATGCGCCTTTTTCAGCCATTGATAAAATTGTTCCTTCGTGAACAGATCCTTCGGTAAAAACAGTTTCGAATACTTCCCAAGGGTTTTCTTCTAATTGTTTGTGACCTAAGCTAAGTCTACGGTTGTCTTTATCAATTTCTAAAACAACAGCCTCTAGTTTTTCGCCTGCTTTAACAAACTCAGATGGATGGCTTATTTTCTTAGACCATGATAAATCAGAAATGTGAACTAAACCATCAATACCCTCTTCTAATTCAACGAATACACCGAAGTTAGAGATGTTTGTGATTTTACCTTTATGTTTAGATTCAACAGGGTATTTAGCCTCGATATCTTCCCAAGGATCAGTACTCAATTTACGTGGGCTTAATGACATTTTACGTTCTTCACGATCTAAAGTCATTACTACTGATTCAACTTCGTCACCAACTTTATAGAAGTCAGATGCTGTTCTTAAATGTTGTGACCAGCTCATTTCACTAACGTGAACTAAACCTTCAACACCTGGAGCTATTTCTACAAACGCACCATAATCAGCAAGAACCACAACTTTACCTTTAATGGTATCGCCAACTTTAAGTTCAGTATTTAAACTATCCCAAGGATGCTCGTTAAGTTGTTTCATACCTAAAGCAATTCGTTTTTTCTGATCGTCAAAATCAAGAATAACAACATTTACTTTTTGATCAAGCTCAACTATTTCTTCTGGGTGATTAATACGTCCCCATGAAAGGTCAGTAATATGGATAAGTCCATCAACACCACCAAGATCAATAAATACACCGTATGAAGTAATGTTTTTAACAACACCTTCAAGAACTTGACCTTTTTCAAGTTTTTGCATAATTTCAACTTTTTGCTCTTCAAGCTCAGCTTCAATTAATGCTTTATGTGATACAACTACGTTACGGAATTCTTTGTTAATCTTAACAACTTTGAATTCCATGTTTTTACCAACATATTGATCGTAATCTCTAATTGGTTTAACATCAATTTGAGAACCTGGTAAGAATGCTTCAATACCAAAAACATCTACAATTAAACCACCTTTAGTTCTACATTTAACAAAACCTTTAACAATTTCGTTGTTTTCAAGAGCGTCATTAACTCTATCCCAAGCTCTTAAAGTACGCGCTTTTCTGTGTGATAAAATTAATTGGCCTGTTCTATCCTCAGTACTTTCAACATAAATTTCAACTGAGTCGCCTGCAGCTAAATCTGGATTGTATCTGAATTCTGATGAAGGAATAACACCTTCTGATTTATAACCTATGTTAATTACAACTTCTTTCTTTGTTGCAGAAACAACAGTTCCATCAATAACCGTGTGGTCAGAAATAGAAGTTAATGTTTCGTTGTAAAAGTTTTCAAGCTTAGTTTGCTCTTCTGGGGCATATAAAGCTTCTTTTTTTCCAAGTAAACTCCAATCAAAATCTTCAAGAGGATTTACATTTTTTGTTGTAAATTCTTCAGGATTTTGACCTTCTGGCTCATTAAAAACTGGTATCTCAGTTGATTCTTCAGCAGCAACTTCATCAGTTTCTGGATTAACCATTTCAACTTTTTTGGTTCTTGCTTTTTTTGGCTTTGCCTTAGCAACAACTTCTTCAGTTTTTGGCGCTTCAACTACAACCTCAGCCGCAGGAGCTTCTTCAGCTTCAGTTTCTGCAACAACAGTTTCTACTGGTGCTTTTTTAACTTTTACTTTTTTTTCTGTTTTCTTAGCAGCTGGTTTAGCTTTTTTAGTAGCTTCTGGAGTTTCAGTCGCTTTTGTTTCTTTAACCTCTGCAGCAGTGCTGTCTACAGTTTCTTCAGGTTTTTTTGATTCTTCTGACATTAAATATGTATTTGTATTTCATCTAATTGTGGTACGATGAAAGCTTATTAAACTAAGAACCAACCACAAATGGTTCATTTTTCGGGCTGCAAATGTAGTTTTAATTGCTTAAAAAGCAAATAGATTCACTATAATTAATCCGTTAAATTCTTAAACTTATCGTACACCATGAACTATTGAACATCAATTAACAATTAATGCCTTAGTTTGTAAAAAGTCCTCAAAAATGAAAAATCTATTTACCTTGTTCTTATTGCTTTCTGTTTCTGGCTTGTTTGCTCAACCAGTAACTTCCGCAAACTCTAAGTACATTATTGATAAACTAAAAAATGAAGTTTCTTTAGCTACAAAAGCAGAGCTATCGAACAATAATTTGCTAGAAGAATATACAGTTCAGCTTAT
The DNA here is from genome assembly GCA_905181855.1 of uncultured Flavobacteriales bacterium. Lineage (GTDB taxonomy): Bacteria > Bacteroidota > Bacteroidia > Flavobacteriales_G > Salibacteraceae > JAAZVO01. The sequence goes on along the minus strand of CAJIZE010000012.1, from coordinate 34,548 downwards.
TAACAATAAATTATACTTATCTATAATAGCCACCGTTAATAACGGTTTTGATAGCAATGAATTACCAAAACAAGTTATTTTTGGGTCAAGGGCAGCTAACATAGTTACATTGAAGGTATCCATATATAACCTTGATTTAATTGAAGCAATTAAAGGGATAGATATTTTTGAAGTGGCAAGTAAAATTATACCGCAAATTAAAAAGGCGATTGTTGACCTAAGAGCGGACTCAGTTCATGAAGGGTTGGTGTTTAATCAAACAAAGTACAGCGGTGAAGGTGTAATTATTGGAATTACCGATTGGGGCTTTGATTACACACACCCCATGTTTTATGATTCGGCGCAACAGCACACAAGAATTATAGCTTCATGGGATCAGTTTAAACAGGGTGGGAACAAACCAAATGGCTTTAGTTATGGAGCAGAGCATGTTGGTGAAACAGAACTTCTAGCAGCTCAATCAGATTCAGCTTGTTTATACTACAACTATGCAACCCACGGCAGTCATGTAGCAGGTATTGCTGGTGGAAGATTGGATGATTTGGCATTATCGGGTCCTGCTTATGGGGCCAATTTTTTATTTACTCAAATTTTATTAGATGAAGGTGCAGTAATAGATGCCATGAATTGGATGAAAGAAAAAGCAGCTCAAGAAAACAAGCGGCTAGTGATTAATATGAGTTGGGGCCTTTACCATTTAGGAAATATGGATGGAACCTCAATGCTAAGTCAAGCAATGGATAACCTTGCAAATGATGGAGTGGTGGTGGTTACATCAGCTGGTAATAATGGTGATACGCCTTTTCACATTCAAAAAGAGTTTACACTAGACACTATTTTTTCAAGAGTAGGATTTGACAACTTTGCTTCAAACCCGGCAATGTTTGGTCAAAATGTAATAATGTGGGGAGAGGAGAATGAAGCGTTCTGCACTGCTGTTGAAGTATACAATGGGACTAATTTACTAGCTAGAACAAAATTTTACTGTACTTCAGACATGGCAGGTAATACGGATACCATTATTTATTATGGAAGTGATTCGCTTATTATTAATGTTGTTTCAGAAGCCAATAACCCATTAAACAAAAGACCTCATTTGATTTTTTCCATTCAAAATAGAGCTTCTGCAAATGCAGTAGTAATACGATCAACTGCAAGCGCAGGGACGGTTAATTATTGGAACGTTACCCACCTTACCAACGGTGCCGGTAATTGGGGGCAGCCATTCATGTCAGCAGGTGCAGGTTCAACATTGGGGGATGAATTTTACAGCTTAGGCGCTCCTGCATCAACAAAAAGTGCTATTTCAATAGCTGCTCATAATTCTGAGTTTTTAATTTCACAAGGAAATATATTAAATGGAAGTATCGCACATTTTTCAAGCTACGGGCCAACCCTTGATGGAAGAATAAAGCCTGAAGTTTCAGCACCTGGAGTTGGAGTAGTTTCATCAATATCCTCCTTTACAACCAGATCATACAACGGGCTATTGAGTTACAATTTCAAAGGTAGAACATATGATTTTGCAGCTTTTTCAGGAACATCCATGTCATCACCATGTGTAACAGGTGTTGTTGCATTGTTGCTTGAGGCTAACCCTAATTTATCTCCATTAGAAATTAAGGAAATATTAAAAAATACAGCCCGACAAGATGATAAAACTGGGGTGTTACCAGTTACTGGCTCTACTCGGTGGGGATGGGGAAAAGTAACAGCAACCAGGGCAATTAATGAAGCTGTAAGATTGGTTGGAATTGAGTTGCCCATTGAAGATCAATTGGTTGTTTATCCTAACCCTAGTAGCAATGTTTTGTTTGTTGACGGAACGCAATGCATTTTAGATGCAACCAAAAATATATACTCTATTGATGGACGCAAAGTTATATCTACAACAGATAATCAAATCAATATTTCGTTTTTATCAAACGGTATTTATTTGATTAAAATTGAAACGTCAAATGGGTTGGTTACTAAAAAGCTGGTTAAGGAGTAGCTGAGGGTTTTAGTATGTCGCAACATTGTATGTTGCAAGGTATTATTTGGAGATAGGATTCCTCAAATACAACTCTTCTACTTTTTTACGAGCCCAAGGAGTTCTTCGTAAAAATTTTAAGCTCGATTTTATTGATGGATCATGTGTGAAGCAGCGAATAGTAATTCGTTCGCCAAGTTCTTCCCAACCAAATTTTGAATGAAGATGTTCCATCATCATGGCAAGCGTTATACCATGAAGTGGGTCAATAGGATTTGGGTTTCGGGTGTAATTTAGCTTCATAGAATTACATTAAAAAACCGTTTTCTGGTTTGATTGCTTTGGAATGTTTTCGTAATGCTGAACCGCCACTTCAAAATTAGATGTCAATTGATTTCCTCTTCCTAAATAATAATCTAATTCAGTAAGTGTGTCTGTTCTAGAAACAGATTTGACCATTTCAAAATACGTTAAACTTTCGTTTTTATTTAATGATGAGAAAAAGTATGACAGACCAGTTCCAAACAGGCGCATGTCTTTGTTAGGAGCTATTTCTAGAATCTTGAGATAGTTTTGTTGCGCGTCGAAGTAACTCTCATTATACATGTGCTTATTGACTTTTTTATAAAGATCTTTTTTTAATTTTTGTTCAGTGTTTTGCGCAAATAGCAGTGTAGAAGTGAAAACAAAAATTACTAGAAAGTATATTTTCCTCATTTAATGAGCGCAAAGTTGCATGTAACTTAATTCAATAATACGCAATAAAGAAAAAATAGGCTTTCTAAAACTCTCTGTTTATGTCAAAAGATTCCAAATAATCAGCAACTCGTCGAACAAACATTCCACCTAAAGCACCATCAACTACTCGGTGGTCGTAGGAGTGAGATAAAAATATTTTATGACGAATAGCAATTGCATCACCTTCAGGTGTTTCAACTACCGCAGGCTTTTTAACGATTGCACCCATCGCCAAAATAGCAACTTGGGGCTGATTAATAATTGGTGTGCCCATCACGTTACCAAACGTACCAACGTTGGTTACAGTATAGGTTCCGTCTTGAATTTCATCTGGTTTAAGCTGATTGGTACGAGCTCTTAAAGCAAGGTCGTTTACAGCTTTTGTCACGCCAACTAAATTTAGTTGATCTGCATTTTTAATTACCGGAACAATTAAATTACCTGATGGTAAAGCTGCAGCCATTCCAATATTGATGTATTTTTTACGAACAATGGTATCTCCATCGATCATGCTATTAATCAGCGGAAAATCTTTTATTGCCTTTACGATTGCTTCAATAAAAATTGGAGTAAAGGTGATTTTTTGACCTTCTCTTTTTTGAAATTCATTTTTAACTTTATTTCTCCAATTTACGATATTGGTTACATCAGCTTCAACAAAAGAAGTAACGTGCGGTGAGGTAGCAACCGAATTTACCATGTGGTCCGCAATAAGTTTACGCATTCGGTCCATCTGGATAATTTCTACTTCGCCTGAATATGATTTTGGAGCAGAAGCAACCGGTACTTTTGGTGCAACTGCCTGAGCGGTAATTTGCACTGAACCTTTTTGATCGATATATTCTAAAATATCTTTTTTGGTAACTCTTCCGTTTTGACCTGTTCCGCTTAAGGCTTCAAGTTCGTTAACCGAAACACCTTCTTTACTTGCGATGGTTTTAACTAATGGAGAGTAAAAGTTGCTTGAATTTTTAAAATCTTCTTTTGAAATTGCAACGGCCTCAACCAAAGCAGCGGTTTCAACAATCGGAGCCGGAGCAGCCACAGTTTCCTTAGCTACTGGAGCAGGAGCAGAGCCACCGCCTTTGGTAGTAATAATAGCAATAGCTTGGCCCACTTGAGCAATTTCACCTTCGCCAACCAAAATTTTTGAAAGAATTCCATCTTCCGATGAAGGGACCTCAGAGTCTACTTTATCGGTAGCTATTTCAACCACACTTTCTTCAGATTCGATTGTGTCGCCTACATTTTTTAACCAAGCAGTGATGGTTGCTTCTGCAACACTTTCACCCATTTTAGGAAGAATTAATTCAATATCAGCCATCGGATTTTATTGCTTTAAATTTGCTGCAAAAGTAACCCAAATTATAAATTGAAAAGCATGGAAAGTTGAAAGAATCATATAAATCTTTGATTGATAAGTTCAAAGCCTCTGAAATCAAAATGGAGGAGGGCTTGAAAAGTTTAAAGAGCCAAAAAGGAACTGTTGTTGACCAACTTTTTAAAGAACTGCACAACCAAGCTTTTGAAAAAATTGACTGCCTTCAATGTGCCAATTGTTGTAAGACTACTGGCCCTTTGCTTTTGCCTATTGATATTCAGCGGTTAGCAAAAGCCAAAAAAATGTCTTCTGGTGTTTTCTTAAAAACTTATCTTAAATTAGATGAAGATGAAGATTGGGTTTTTAAATCTATGCCTTGCCCAATGCTTGGTGAAAACAATTACTGTTCAGTTTATGAAGACCGACCAACGGCATGTAGGGAATACCCGCATACCGATGATGGCAACATGAAACAAAAATTAGAAATAACGAAAAAGAATTGCGCTATTTGTCCTGCCGTAGCTGATATTGTTACTAGGTTGGGTAATGCTTAACAACACCCACCACCTGGAACACAAGCTTCAACATCAGCAACGTTAACTTTTGGTTTGCTCGAATTAATACCTGGTTTTTGAGCAAACACAGTAACACTAAAAATACCTGTTGAGCCAGATTTAAATTGCTCTAGTTTTTCTGCATCAAAATATTTTGACAGAATATCATCTGGAATAAGAATGTCTTTTTGCTTTGGTAAAGTAATGTTTTCAAATCCTGCGTCAGCAATAAAACCAAGGTAAGCGTCTTTTTGAATCGCACCAGAAACACAACCAGCGTACATTTCTGCATCGTTTTTTAATTCAAGTGGTAATTCACCAACCAAAACAATATCTGAAATGCTAAAATGACCGCCCGGTTTTAAAACACGATAAATGTCTTTAACAACATTCTTTTTATTTGGAACTAAATTTAAAACACAGTTACTTACAACAACATCTGCTAAATTGTCCGCAACTGGCATGGCTTCAATATCGCCTTCTCTAAACTCAACATTGTTGAACCCAAGTTTGTCGGCATTAATTCTTGCTTTGTTCAGCATAGCAGCGGTAAAGTCGATACCAATTACTTTGCCTGTTGGACCGGTTTCGTGCCTTGCTACAAAGCAATCGTTGCCTGCTCCTGAGCCTAAATCGATAACTGTATGACCCGGCTTTATTTGAGCAAACTGAGTAGGTAAACCACAACCCAAACTTAAATCAGCATCGCCTTGATAGCCTTTAATTTCCGAATAATCGTCGGTCATAATGTTGTATACTTCAGTAGAGCAACCGCCAGATCCACAGCATGATGCAGCGTTATCTTCCACGTTTTGTTCAGCTATTTCTCCGTATTTCGTTCTAACTATATCTTTTAATTCTTGTTCTGTTTTCATTTTTTTTAATTTTAGGTTGCTTAATTAGCAACAAGATTTTGTGATGTTATCAAACAACAGGTTGAATTCGTTTTTTATTTCGTTCCATCGCTCTCCATTAATACAATAGCAAAACGAGGTTCCTTCAATGTTGCCCTTTATTAAACCTTGATCTTTCAATTCGCGCAAATGCTGTGATATAGTAGCTTGCGCAAGACCAAGTTCTTCAACAAGGTCAGAGTTGATGCACTGGTTGGATTTTACCAAGTATTGAAGTATGGCAACCCTTGCAGGATGAGCAAACAATTTAGCCGATTTGGCTATGTTGTTTTGGTTTTCGGTAAAAAGATTTGATTTAGTAACGCCCATTGTTTGATTATTATATTGCAATATTACGATAAAAGGAATTGCAAACAAATATTATTTAATCAACTAGTAAATGAAATTAACAAAAAGCACTACGCTTTGCAGTAACCAATTTTTAAGGCTATTTGTTTTTCATCAACGCTATTGTCATCTTGCAAAAATGGATAAGCTTTTACCTTCTGTTTCTTTATTTATCTGCTTCTATTTTTCCTCATCAGCTGCATAAACAGCCTCTCGGCAAGGGGCATTAAAAACGGTTGAGGTCCTTTCTTTAAGTTCCTTCCAGCACTTCATCAATTGTTCTTTTATGAGATTAGGAACTTAAACCTATGGGCATATCAATAAAAAGCATGCTCATTGCAGATTATTTATTAGCTTTTTAAACGTTTCATAGATACCAAACGAATACTTGTCGTCTTGAAATTTTACCAAGATCTAACCTGTGCGGAAACCATCTATTCCGCCTAAAATCATTTATGAAAGTGACTTTAGAAATTGCAAACAAATTGTATTGAAACTTTGAGCACGTTCAATGCTAACAACATGACCACAATCTGCAACTATTGATATTTCTGCATTAACATGTTGAACAACAAAATCTTTGGCTGGAGGAAGAAACAAATGGTCTTGACTCCCCATGATCAATAAATGCGGAATTTCGGATTTCAGATAAAAAAACTCAATAAGCTTTTTATTGAGGTTGTAATACAATGCTGTCCATTTCTTGAACTCATTAATACTTAATGCTTTCGATTCCTTAATAAACACATCTCTTGACTTTTTGTGGTTGTTTCGGGGTAGCATTATACGAGCACTCAGTTTATAAAAATTACGATATCCTATAATTTTTGCAAGAGTTAAACTTAAGCTAGCTAAAACCTTCAATTTAGTATTTAGCTTTACAATAGCTCCAGGCATAATCACTGAAAGTATGCGAGCTGGTTGTGAAACACGCATTTGTAAACATATAATAGTCCCTAACGAAACACCTACAATATGAAGTTTTGCTATCTTAAGATGATCAACAACTTCCCACATTTTTTCTGCCATAAATAAAAAAGAATAATTTGGAAATTGCTCAGAATTACCTGCATTATTTCCATGGCCAGGCAAATCCACAATCAATAAATTGTATTGTACTCCTAAATCTTCGGTTTGCTTTTTCCAGGTTCTTATGCTGCCTCCTGCACCATGTACCAAAAGCATCCATGTGTCGTTATTTGAACGCTGGTGTGTTTCAAAGTAAAGTAAGCTGTTATCTGATGACATAAAATGATTAGAAATGTTTGTTTTGATAGAAGACATATAGCTACTTATTGAAACCAGTTAAAGAAAGGAACAAAACAATTAAACAATGATGCATTTTATAATTGACTCTGTAATCTCTGCATGAGCATATTGATAGCACGACGATTAAGTTCTTTTTCATTTTCCTTATATGATTGATACTCTTGGTCTGTAAAATGACCGATTACAATACCCAACAGCAATTGATTAATTTTTCGATCTTTTTTAATAATCTCTTCGATGAATTCATTGCGTTTTGCATCAGTTAAGTGCTGAAAAGTTTGTTTGTGCTTTTCTAGGTGGTTGAGAAAAATGGATAAAACTAAACTGTTCTGAAATTTTAGAATAGGGCGAAGCGTCTGGTTTTGAAAAGATTCCATTGTACTTGTCTCCTTTTCATTAGTTATTGTTTTAATTATCGGCCTTATTGATTCCAATTGACTTCTCATAAATTAGCTTTAGTCCTTTAAAATAATTATGTAGTTTTTCTCGAACAAACCAATAGCATTGACTTGCAGAAAACGTCTGTTTCATTGAGTTTTAATTGCCCGATTATTTTTAGTAGCGGCAAAGTAGCAAATATATTCAAGCTAATTTTTATCATAAAAACAAAGGTAACTGTTAAAATCCAAACGTTAATTTTAGCTCTACCTTGATTGTCTATAATCCTCACCAACCGGTATTTTATTTTCCAAGATAGAATTGTCTACCGGGAAACTCCATTGTAGAAGACGAAGTTACTGTTAAAATGAAAACCCAAAAAATAATTCCTATTTTATAGCCGCCATAACCTGTTGTGTCTTCACCGAGTAATCCCACACTAATATTTTCTGTAATTTAGGCGGCAACATGTAATTGTATAAACTACGTATGAAAAGAGCATTTTTAGTTGGTCTAATATTTTTTCCTTTTGCTCTTTTTGCGCAACAAAGCGCTGATGAAATTGCTCTTCGCGAAGATGTTGGTGAAGAGCTAAATGAACTACTGCAACAAGGCAGTACTTATAAGTTCGAAAATAAGCTTTGGTGTTACCTTCGATTTGGTTCGGTTCCAAATGCAGAGCAGAAAGATCAATTAGTTAAGGCTCATGTATACTTGCATCAATACCAACCCGACCTTAATTGGTTTGCTTCAATGCCGCTTGATGTGGATCCAAACATGTTATATGCTGTCGGAGTTCGTCAGGTTTTTGTGAAGCCACTTCTTGAAAAAGCAGATCAGCGTATTTTTAGAGGTTTCGTTCCCGATTATGCCAAATCTGGATTGGAAGTCACAGCCACTGTAATTGTAGCAGCATCTAACGTGTATGATCGAATAATAGAACAGTTGCAAATGGAGGATTTATCCATTGTGGATGTATTTACTCCCCTTGGAATTCTTCAAGTGAAAGGTTCTGAAAACGCATTGATTTCTGTGGCAAAACTGCCATTTGTGATTTTTGTTGAACTTCCAGAACCACCAGCAGAATTGGAGTTTGAAGATGAAATCACCCTTGGTAGGGGAGCTTTTATAAACGGCTACTATAAGTTGGACGGCCTAACCGGACACAACATTACCATTGCTGTTAACGAAGGTGGAATTGTTGACTCGTTGGTTGATCCTAACTTTAAAAATAGAATAGATAGAACACTGGAGGTAGGCAATACTAGCGGTCATAAAACAGGAGTTGGTCTGCGGATGGCATCCGCAGGCAACATCAATCCAATTCACAGAGGAGAAGCTTGGGGAGCAGAATTGGTGTCTGGAGGAATTAACTTTACTACAGCAGCCCAAAACAACATTAATATAGTTAACAATTCCTTTGGTTATGGCTGTATTCCTTTAGGACCAACGTATAACTCTGGTGCAGCTACCAATGATTTTCTTGTGCGTACCTACGAACGTTTTATGATTACCTATTCATGCGGCAATATAGGCAACTCGTCTTGTGCCAACTACGGAGCAGGTGCCGGCTGGGGTAATATTACGGGGCTAGTAAAATCAGCAAAAAATATTTTTGCCGTTGGAGCCATGAATACTGACGATCAGCTAACTGGATTTAGTAGTCGCGGACCAGCGATGGATGGCAGAATCCTGCCTGATATTACAGCTGCAGGCCCCGGAGGAACTTCTCATGCATCTCCCAATTTGGCAGGAGTTAATGCGCTTTTAATAGAAGCTTACCGAAACGAAAATAGCAACCAGTGGCCAAACTCCGGCTTGATAAAAGCAATTATTCTGAATACAGCCGATGACATCGAAAACCCTGGACCGGATTACAAAACAGGCTTTGGAAGAATCAATGCTACTCGGGCTTTAAAAGTAATTGAAGCCAATCAGTTTTTGACAGATAGCATAGCCGATGGGGTAGTGGAAACACATACAATCAATATTCCAACTGGAGTAAGTCAATTAAAGATCAGTATCTATTGGAACGATCATGAAGCAACAGCTGGAATTATGGGAAAAACGCTGGTAAACAACCTCGATCTTCGAGTGAATAAGCCTAGCAATGCATGGGTTCAGCCATGGGTTCTCAATTCATTTCCCCATCCTGATAGCCTAAATTTAGTAGCAACCCATTCTACAGATACGTTAAACAATGTTGAACTTGTAACCATTGATAATCCAACTTCTGGCAATTATACAGCTGAGATTACTGGAACTCTGGTTCCTTTTGGACCACAAGTGTATCGAGTGATTTACAGTTTTGTATACGATTCAATTGGTGTCGTATATCCCAATGGAGGTGAAGGATTGGTTCCTGGGGAAAGTCGAAGAATTCGCTGGGATGCTTTTGATACGGGTGCGCTTTTCGATCTTGAATTTTCTATCGATAGTGGCAGCATTTGGCAATCCATTACCACTGGTCTGGCTAGTAATATCCGATCCTACAATTGGACGATTCCAAATAGCCTGTCGGGTAATTGCTTGCTGAAAGTAAAAACTGCAGCTCAGCAAGATATTAGCAGCAGCCGTTTTACCATTGCACCACCACCAACCAACCTCGATTTGGTTTGGCGTTGTGCTGATTCAGCTATTTTCTCATGGGATTCGGTTCCAGGTGCATTGGGTTACCGCGTTTATCGGTTGGGGAATAAATACATGGATACCGCAAGTTTTACCACAAATACATTCACTACCTTATACAACCTTTCTGCAAATGAAACAGAGTGGGTAAGTGTTCAAACAGTTTTACCAGATCTTGGATCGGGAAGGCGTGCCATTGCCATTACCATTGAGCCCGGCGACTTTAATTGTGTAGCGTTCGATTTATCCATGCAAGAAATAATCAGTCCTTTTCCCGGCTATTATGCCGACTGTATAGCGACCGATTCGATGGATGTTGAATTAAGAATCAAAAACAAAGGGGTATCAACGCTTTCTTATATGCCAATTGCAGTTCAACTAAACGGAGGAAATATTCTAAACGATACCTTATTTTCAACACTGTATTCTGCAGTAGAAGATGTGTATGTCTTTCCTAAGGCCGTGTTGTTGCAATTCGGGACCAATACATTGAAAACATGGAGTACTTACCCTGGTGATGGCAATACAGCGAATGATACCATGGAAGTTGACATCGTAGTTTATAGCAGTTCCGCAGGGACGCTTCCATATGTCCAAAACTTCGATAATTTCACCAATTGTAGCACCAGTTGGGGGTGTGCTTCTGTGACCTGTAGTTTATTTCAGGGATGGTACAACCTACCCAATATTATTGGTGTGGATAGCATTGACTGGCGCACCCACAGTGGCGCAACAGGAACAGGAGGTACTGGCCCAGCAAGTGATCACACAACTGGAAGTGGTAAATACTTGTATTTGGAAGGGAGTGGAAACGGAGGTTCTGGCTGTACCAACAAAGAAGCTAAAGCACTAATGCCTTGTCTTGATTTGTCGGGAACCAACAATCCTACTTTATCGTATTGGTACCATTCTTATGGGAGTGGAATTGGTTCGCTTCATGTAGATGTGTTGGCAGAAGGAAAATGGCATTTAGACGTTGCTCCGCCTGTTATCGGTCAGAAAGGCAACCAATGGATTCAGAAACAAACATCTTTAAGTGCTTTTATTGGAAAGGAGATTATAGTTCGGTTTAGAGGGCGAACGGGCTATGGTTATGCAAGTGATTTAGCGTTGGACGACATTAACCTATCCACTTTTCCGCTAGCTGCTTTTGAAACCGTTTACGACAGCTTTTGCCTTGGTCAAAGTGTACCCTTACAAAACCCAACAACTTACGGAACGAGCTATAAGTGGACCATTTCACCCAATACGTTTACTTATACTTCAGGAAACGATTCAAGTGTGACCCCAATTATTTCACCTACTGATACAGGTTGGTATAGTGTTCAACTTATCGCAAATAACAGTACAGGATCAGATACTTTGATTGATTCTCAATTGTTTTACGTTGGGAGTTTTGGTGCGCCTACGTTGGTTTCAGACGGATTACATAATACCTTTTGTGCAGGTGCATTGGCCAATTTTTCAGCGCAAGGTATTGGATCAAACTATAGCTTTTACATTCAAAATTCTCTGATTCAAACAGGCCAAAGTTCAACTTTGGGACCTGTAGTTGTAAGTAACGGTAATAGCATCCATGTAGAAAACTATATCAATGCCACTTGTTCCATTTCTAGTGCATCATTGCTAATTAAAGTGCAGCCCGATTTAAACGAAGCCGTGCTTTGGTCCAGCAACCCGGATTTGACTATCTGTGCCGGTGATACAGTTCTGATGGCAACACAATCAGGTTTAACGCAATACATTTTCTATCAAAATAGTACCGTTGCATCCACAGGTCCAGATTCTTTATTTGAATCGTATCAGCTCATGGATGGTGATGTTGTCTATTGCCAATTGGAAGACAGTATAGGTTGTACAGGCGTTTCTGATTCGTTGCTCTGGACAGTCAATCCAATTCCAGCCACACCTTCCATCCTTCCAATCGGAAAAGATAGCCTAACATGCACCATTTTAGGCGGAAGCTATGCTTGGTGGAACAATGGTCAACTGTTGAGTTTTACGACCCAGTCAATCCCTGCTATGTCAAATGGAAATTATGAGGTCGTTGTCAGCGATTTGGGATGTCCTTCTGAAATTTCGGAACCGATAATCCACGGAATTTCTGGTATTTTAGAACAGGAAAATTCCGAGGTCAGAATTTATCCCAACCCAGCAACCAATACCGTTTTTGTGGACTTGGAAAACGCTAGTTTTAATAAGGTAAAGTTGATCGATAATACTGGACGTATACTGTTGACTCAGAATGTTAACTTAGGAGAAAATGCACTGCGCATTGAATCACTCGCAGCAGGAACTTATACCATTCAGCTTATAAGTGAAAAATCACAAAAAGACTTCATTTTGATAGTGCTTTAAAAGTCGAGACGGATTGTTGATGTAAGTGGTTAGCTTTGATTATAGAGCTAATTGTTTTAAGTGTCTTACAGCCCATCCCGAATCACCAATGCAAAAGTCAATTTATTTCATTCCAATAACAAGGTATTTCCCATATACAGGACTAAAGTAAAGAGTTAAACCTAAGGCCTTACGTTATGTTAGTTACTATTTTCTGATTCTTGAGTGATGAAGATGGACTCGGATATATGAATTGAATTATTAGTCTTACTTTTGAGTTACCAAATTATTTCCTCATCAATTTTTAGTTTATGCCGTACCAAGATGCGTTTGTTCTTTTCTGGGAACAGGTAAAAGAAAGTGCCCAAGAAGGCCGCTTTGCCAAGTTAACTATGGCAAAGACCATTGGTAAGCCTAACTTGAGAAATATATTTCTCAGACCAGTCTATTCTGAAGATAGCTTTAAGGTTTTACTGAAATTGCGCTATCGTTCTAGAGATACTGTGGATAAGGAGGAGAAGCTTACACTAGAAGAGGCTTTTGTAGTCTTGAAATCATATCTAAGAAAGTCCTTTTCATCTGTTTTGTTATTTACCACAACAAAGGACGTAACTTTTAAAATTAATAAAAAGGGTGCGGGTAGTATTACGGAAAATTTGCCATCATTTAGCGATATCCCGCAAGTTGAGAAGGATATTGAATAGTTAGGGTTTACAACGTTACCTTTGTTTATTTATCAGAACTGTTTCTTGACAATCTTTATGTTTCATTCTTTAGGCCGATTTCTTCTTTAATTCTATTTATTAATGTAATGACATTGACACTAATTTTAAGGATAATTTCGAGCCTTCAATCCATTGGCTCATAACGCATTTAGTTGATTTATCTGTTTCATATATATCCATTTCTCTTGTATTTAATGCCTAAAACTACTTTTCTCCAAAATGATAAATTGTTATTTTCTCGGTATGATGAAAACTTCACAATAGTTTATAGCTCTAGTTCCACGCATCCAAATTGCTACTGCTTTTAAATAGTGTTGTAAATAACTTTAAGCTACTTGCCCCTAAATTTATCGCCTTTAACTTTGCTTAAAGCTTCGGGTGTAATACCCAAATAAGAGGCAACCATGCGTTGCGGAACTCGCTGTATTATATTTGGATAAGTATCAACAAAATGCTCATAGCGTTTAATTGCAGTTGCGCTCATAAGCATTATTATACGGTTTTGTAAAACCACCATTCTATTGTACAATGCTTTTATATCCGAATTTGGGTTCAATTCAAGCAGATGATCCCTTACTTCAAGTTCAGAATCTTCTAGTGCGTCAATAAAAAGAACACAAGGCATACCTTCTTTAACTGCATCTCCAATTATCCAATTTTCAGGCGCAAACATAAATACATGTTCTTTGCCTTTATGGTCAATATAAAAACTTCGTAACAACCCTGATTTTATATGGTAAACCTTACGTGAAACATCGCCCTCGCGTTGTAAAATTCGCCCTTTTATTACCTTAATCGTTTTCATTTTTTTAACCGCTTAAAGCGATGCTAAAATTGAGTTAAGTGTGTTGCTTGGTCGCATAGCGTTTTCAGTTAACGCACTATCAGCATAGTAGTAACCACCTATGTTCAACGCTTTTCCTTGTGCAGAATTTAGTTCGTTCATTATTTGGGTTTCGTTTACTTTTAACGTTTTGGCAATTGTAGTAAACTCGCTTTTTAATTCGGCATCATCGTTCTGATTAGCAAGTGCTTCAGCCCAAAATAAGCCTAGATAAAAGTGACTTCCTCGGTTGTCAATTTCGCCCACTTTACGTGATGGCGATTTTTGATTTAAAAGTAATTTCTCCGTAGCAGAATCCAACGTTTGAGCTAAGACAGCAGCTTTTTTGTTACCAGATTTTTCAGCCAAATGTTCCAACGAAACTGCAAGTGCTAAGAACTCACCAAGCGAATCCCAACGCAAGTGGTTTTCAGTAGTAAATTGCTCAACATGCTTAGGCGCAGATCCACCGGCACCGGTTTCAAACAATCCTCCGCCGTTCATTAACGGAACAATAGATAACATTTTAGCACTTGTACCCAATTCTAAAATAGGGAAGAGGTCAGTTAAATAATCTCTCAATACATTACCAGTTACAGAAATGGTATTTTCACCTTTTATGATTCTTGCCAACGTAAATTTTGTTGCCTCCACCGGCGATTTAATGCTGATGTCAAGTCCAGTAGTATCATGGTCTTTTAAATAAAGAGTTACTTTTTTAATAAGTTCAGCATCGTGTGCTCTGTTTGCATCCAACCAAAAAATAGTAGGCCATGCAGTAGCTCTTGCTCTATTTACAGCTAACTCAACCCAGTTTTTAATTGGTGTATCTTTAACCTGACACATTCTCCAAATATCGCCTTGCTCTACATCATGTTCAAGAATTACATCGCCATTCGCTTTCATCACCTGAACTTTACCTGCTGCTTTAATTTCAAAAGTTTTGTCGTGCGAGCCATATTCTTCTGCTTTTTGAGCCATTAAACCCACGTTAGGAACGGTACCCATAATGGTAGGATCAAAAGCGCCGTGTATTTTACAAAACTCAATAGTTTCAGCATAAACGCCCGCATAACTGCTGTCTGGAATAACTGCTTTGGTGTCTTGCGATTTTCCTTCAGCATTCCACATTTGCCCTGATGTACGAATCATTGCTGGCATTGAAGCATCAATAATTATATCGCTTGGCACATGCAAGTTGGTAATGCCTTTTTCAGAGTTAACCATTGCTAAAGCAGGACCATTTTCTATAGCTGTTTCAATATCACGTTTAATTTCTTCTTTTTTATCACTTGCAAGTGATTCAATTTGAGTCATTAAATTGGCTAATCCATCGTTAGGGTTGATGCCCAAATCACTAAAAGTAGAAGTATGTTTTGCGAAAACATCTTTAAAGAAAGTCTGTACACCATGTCCAAAAATGATGGGATCAGAAACCTTCATCATGGTTGCTTTTAGGTGGTATGAAAAAAGAACGCCTTTGTCTTTGGCATCTTTTATTTGTTCGGTTAAGAAAGCAATAAGTGCTTTTTTACTTAAAAAAGCAGCATCAATAATTTCACCTTTTAAAACATGAAAATTGCTTTTTAATACGTCTTCAGTTCCGTCTGCTTTTATTAATTTAATAAGAACAGAATCTTGATCAGCAAACGTTATCGATTTTTCGTTTGAAGCAAAATCGTTTTCATTCATTGTTGCTACATGCGATTTTGAATCTGTCGACCACTTACCCATTGAATGAGGATTCATTCTGGCAAATTCTTTAACCGCTTTTGGTGCTCTACGGTCTGAGTTACCTTCACGTAAAACTGGGTTTACCGCACTTCCTTTTATTTTATCGTAACGCGATTTAGTATCTTTTTCGGTAGCGTTGGTTGGCTCTTTCGGGTAATCTGGTAGGGGGTACCCTTTTGCTTGTAGTTCTGTTATTGCAGCTTCTAGTTGTGAGGTTGAAGCACTAATGTTTGGCAATTTAATGATGTTGGCATCGGCTGATTTTACTAAATCACCAAGCTCTTCTAAAGCATTGTGTACTTTTTGATCTTCATTTAAGAAATCTGAGAAAACAGCAAGAATTCGTGCAGATAAAGAAATGTCTCGGGTTTCAACTGCAACGCCTGCCGATTTAGTAAACGTTTTAATGATTGGTAAAAGCGAGTACGTTGCTAATGCCGGAGCTTCGTCAGTTAAAGTATAAATTATTTTTTGTGCCATAATAATTGTGTTTACAGTATTTGAATATGGAGTTAGCCGCTAAATTCAAGCAGCAAAATTAAGCAACGTGTGTTCTTAAACCACCAAATAATTGATTAATAATGCAAGTTTATTCGCATCAAATAATTGATTTATTGTTTAAAGAATTTAAAATAAATTCACCGCTTAGAATATTTTTAAAAGCAAAATGAACATAAGAAGAATACAGCCAAAAGACAACGCATTGCTAAAAATGATAATTATAGATGTTCTAAAATCCTTTGGAGCAAAAGGCCCAGGCTATGCATCGCAAGATGAGGAGTTGAATTATTTGTCTGATTTTTTTAATAAATCAAAATCTGCGTATTGGATAATTGTAGATAGGCAAGATACCGTTTTGGGTGGAGCAGGCGTTGGACCTTTAAAAGGGAGTCAAGGAGGTTGGTGCGAATTGCAAAAAATGTATTTCAAACCTGAGCTTAGAGGTTTAGGTTTTGGAAAAAAATTAATTGAGCGATGTTTGGGTTTCGCAGTACAACAAGGTTTTGAAAACTGCTATTTGGAAACGCTTCCAAACATGACCGCTGCTCAAAAATTGTACAGGTTAAACGGGTTTGAATACATCAATACCCGTATGGGGGCTACGGGTCATACTAGTTGTGATGTTTTTATGGCTAAGAAATTACATCAATCCGAATTGAGATAAATGGTGGTACATATGTTTTGATTGAAACCTGATCCATTCATCTTTTGTAAGAGGCCCAAACGCTGGGTGAATTTCTAAAGCATCAGCATTAGCCTCATGGTAGATGAAAAAAGCCTCAACCTCTAAAAAAAGCTGATTTTTAGCTTCAGTTAGATTGGCTTTTCTTAGTTTACCTAAACCTCCCTTAGTAACTGGTTTTTGTACGCCTTTAGGAAACAACATATCCGACATCAAAAAAGCTTTTCTTTTTGGAACGTCATTCGGTTTAACCGATAACTTTACCCTTGCATTACCATTTGAAATGCGCCATGCGCCCACCAAGTGCTCAATCATGTGTTGTGGTGTCATGATTCCCCACTGAGGTTTTGTTTCGGGTTGTATGTTTTTTAAAAGTATTTTTAGCTCCTCTAAAAAAAACGATTTTGGATAGTTTGAAAACGGCATGGATTAATTTGCTGATTGGTATATTAATAATTGCAGTAAACTTAATATTTTATGCAGAGTTAAAAGGGCAAGTTTTAAACCCTGCTTATGAAGTTCCTTTTGAACAAAACAACATAGCTACTGTGAAAATTGATATGGCACAAGTTGATTTAAATTGGATGCTAGATAAAGCAAACTGGTACAGCGATGTTTACAAAACGGCTAATTTTAAATATTATTTAAACAACGACAGTGTTCTAATTAACAACATTGGCTTCAGATTGAGAGGAAACACTTCGCGCCAAGCGGACAAAAAATCATTCAAAGTGAAATTTAGCGAGTTTGCACCCGGTACAGAGTTTTATGGATTAAGTAAGTTGAATTTAAAAGGAGCGCACAACGATCCATTAGTAATGCGCGAGCATATTTCGTTTAGGTTGCTGAGGGCAATTGAGTTACCGGCAACCAGAACTAGTCATGTTAAATTGTATGTGAATAATGAATTTATGGGGGTTTATTTAAACATTGAGCAAATTGACAAACGCTATTTAAAGAGCAGGTTTGCAAACAAAGACGGAAACCTTTACAAGTGCTTTTGGGGTGCTGATTTAACAGTTGGCAACGATGCTTATGACAATGGTTTGTTTGAGTTAGAAACAAATAAATTAACCAACGATAGATCTGATTTAGAAAACTTTTTGGATGTGTTAAACAACTCAACTTTTGGCAATTTTAGAGATAATATTTACAAGACTTTAAACGTTGAAGGAGCCTTAAAATACTTGGCTGTTGAAGTGCTGATTGGTCATTGGGATGGATACGCCTACAACAAGAATAATTTCTATTTATACCAAAACACAGCAACGGGTAAAATGGAGGTAATTCCATACGATGTTGACAATACACTTGGTGTTGATTTCATTGGCCGTGATTGGACCGATAGAAACATTTACACCTGGAGCAGAACGAACGAATCAAGACCTTTGTTTGAAAATTTATTGGTGGTTGATGAGTTTTATAAAATGTATACGGAGTTTGTGAATCAGTTCATTACAAATTATTACAACCAGGATTATATTTTTGATGTAATTGATTCAACCGCTCAATTAATAAGACCTGCCTTGCTACACGATACTTATTATTCGCTCGATTATGGATTTAGCATTTCTGATTTTGACGACGCCTTAAAAAACCAAGTAGCTAATCATGTACCTTGGGGAATCAAGCCTTTTATCTCACTTCGAAACGCATCGGCAGCAATTCAAATTAATCAGCAAGCTTTGGGAATAAAAGCTATAGTTTTTGATCAATTAGTTGATGTTAACTTGCTTGGCAGAAAATTGCAAATTGAGTCACAATCTATTTTACCGATTCAGGTTAAATTGTTTGATGCTAATGGCCGAATGGTAAACCAAGCCATTGTACATTCTTACAAGCAAATAGTACTGCCAAACTCAGGGTTGTATTTGGTTCAAGTAAGAATGGGCAATGAGGTAAAGGTGTTTAAGAAAGTTGCTTTTTAGATAGCCAATTAAACTTACATAAAATTCAATTTGTAACCCATAACAAATACAGCACAGCCTTTTGTTATTTTATCAGAAGTTGAAGGAGGCACCACATACGTGATGTATAAAATTCTATTTTTCCAAGAGGGTTCGTAAAGAAATATTTTTTCGCTAGGTGTAGATTTTGAGCTAAAAAGCATTTTTCTGAACTTGTTATCTTTTGGTTTATCGTAAACCCTCACTTCAATATTTTGAGGCAACGATTCGTTGTTAAATACTATTCGATAGTCTTCACCTTCAAAGAGGTTAACTTCAATTTCTCTAATTTGTTCGTTGTTAATAAAATAGAATTTTGATGTTTTAGCCGCGGAATAGGCATAATCGTTTAAAAGCAAAGTGGCTTTATTACGTGAACCTTCATCGTCACATAAATCGAAAATATCAGTTCTAAAACTAAAAAAAAGTGGTAAAACCAATAAAACAAGGAACAACTTTTTCATTCTTTAGCTTTTAGTTATGTGTGTTCTCACGTCAGATACAATGTTGGTAATATGATCCAATGTCGCATCATCCATATAATAGTTGGTAAATCCTGTTTCATTTTGAGTACCATTATCTGAAATAACCTGCATAGCA
This sequence comes from uncultured Flavobacteriales bacterium, assembly GCA_905181855.1. Taxonomy (GTDB): domain Bacteria; phylum Bacteroidota; class Bacteroidia; order Flavobacteriales_G; family Salibacteraceae; genus JAAZVO01. The sequence goes on along the minus strand of CAJIZE010000012.1, from coordinate 15,099 downwards.
CTTTTTAAGTTCTTTAATTTAAAAACCAAATCAGCAAATTCGCTGGTTTGACGCGGGTAATTTTCTAAACCTTTTATCAAGTTTTTAAGCAATGGTAATTGCTCAACTAAACGATTACTGATTTTTTCTTTGTTTCTAAGATCAACAGAGTTAGAGCCAAGGTACATTCCTTCAATCCAGGCTCCGGTAAAGTAAATTATCGCTTTATAACTCGTTTCGTTCTCTTCTAAAAACAAATCTAAATTGCGTTGTAGTTTACTTAAAATATAGATGATTGAGTCTTTGTTGTCAATGTTTCTTTCAAAAGACTCCAGTAATGGCTCTATTTCAAAAATGGCAATTAAACCAAGCTGATCCGACATGTATCTAACTTCACTTAAGTAATCAATTGAGACTTGGTTTTGCTTGTTTAAAACACAGTAATTTAGATCGGCGCTGTACACTCCAAAATTCAGAGCCTGCTGAAATTCAGTACTGTAGATACTTGAAATGCCAAGCTTATGTGTTAACGATTTTTTATACTCTAAGCCTGATTTTTGGAAAATGGCCGCTATTTGAAGAGGAGAGGGAAGTACAAAATCAAGTTTTTCTGCTTTTTCATTTTCTATTGAAGATAGTTCAGAAGCAGATTTGTGGTTTTCCTCGTTTAGCTGAATGGTGGCTGGGTTCGAGTCATCATAATTGTTGCTGCAACTAAATGTAAAACAACCAACTAATAAAATTATGCTTGCGTGTTTTCTCATGAAAATTTTAATTTTAAGCGAAAAGTAAATGTTTTTTGTTCGACCAAAAAATAACCTAATTTGTTGTTGTAACCATTATAGAAGGAATAGAGCCTATTGTTTTGTAATTGGTAGTTGCACCTGAACCAGTATATGAAAATACCTTAAAAAAGTAGTTTGTGCCTGGTTTTAAAAGTCCGAATGTTGCTGTTTGAGTGCCATAAGGAACCACTTTAGTATTCATGTAATTTGTTGCTGTAACACCATCAACAGGGCTTTGAATTTGATTAAAACCAAGCTCGCTTAGCACAACCAAATAACCTGTGGGAAGAACTGCACCAGTGGCATCAGTCCAATCAATAGTTGCACTTTTTAATGCTTTAAAATCGGTAACATGATGAGTAGGTTCAGGATCTACTGTATTTGCAACATAGTTGCTATCAAATATAAATGAAGCGTATTCAGGGTGATCAATGTAAGGGTTTCTGTTGCCTTGGTAGTTATAATAAATCAAGTTGTTTCTGTTTTTTTCAAAAGCATCTACCGTATCTTGATAGTGCCATTGAACAAGTGTTGAAAGTTTACCATGCAATGGAGTTGAGCTATTGGAGGTTAGGTCGTTAACCTCTAAGTCAGGTTCGCTACCTGCACCTTCATACCGTGTAGCCATGTAAAAAATCATACGAGCTACATCTCCTTTAACCTCATCACGAGGTTCCCACGAGTTGGAATCAAAATTACAACCTGTTGCTTCGGAATGAGGTGAGCCGCCATTGTCAAAATCTAAATTTCCTCTTGCTGAATTTACCGATACATCAGAAGGTTTTAAATGATGAACATCTGTACCAGCACCTGTTGATGTACCAAATCCGCCATGTGATTGAGCCCACACATGTTCTCGGTTCCAATAGTTTTGATTGCTAGATGCAGAACCACTGGCCTTGTTTACTTTAGGTTCAGAACGGCCAGTGTAGATCATAATAATGTTTGAACTGTTGTTCGGGTCTTCATCAATAACCGATAAAATATCCCAAACATCAGTAGATGAGCTTGTATAAGGAAAACCAGTATGCCCTTTTATAATATTATTTAAAGCAGCTTTTAATGGAGCTTTAGTTAATCCCGCTGCTGTATTATAGTAACCCGTGGGGATTTGAGCGAATAAAGGACTAACAAATAGGATTAAAGCGATGCTGTATATGAATTTCATTTTAAATTTTTAATAGGTTGTTTATTAATATGTAAGCATCTTTTACTACAGAATACTTAACGGCGTATTCAATATTTAAGGGTTCAATTTCGTGCGATAAAAGTACAGGTTTATCAGGAACGTTTGCAGGAGTGAAAACACCAATTTTTATTTTTGGTAGTGAAACGTTCATTTTAGCATCGTTACAATAGCCCACCCAACTTAATTTTCCGGTAATTACATCCATAGTTGTTGCAATTGCTTTGAGCTTATTCTTTTGAAAAAATATGTGTATTGGACTTAAAAGAATTAAAATAACAGAGGTGAAAATATCGAATATTCTTTTGTTTCGTCTGTTAGTAGTTTGGTTTATAGTAACTTTATTTAGCAAGCTGTAAAACTCGCCAGAGGTGTTTAATGAATTACTACCAATGATGAACTCACTATTTACGGGAGCAATTTTGAATTCTATTTTTTGATGAGAAAGACGCTCCATTAAATCAATGATTACTTTATTGGAAACATCTTTTCCGGAAAAGATCAATTCATTTATTTTGAAATCTTTTACAGCAGACTCAATGTTGTTTAACGAACTTATATAGCCTCCATATTTTTGTCTTTCATTTGATGGCGAAATATTGAAAATTCGCTCGTAGTTTATTTTATTTTGATTTAAAATATCTTGAATAGAGGCTTTGTTTTTAGCATCACCAACAACTCCGATTCTTTTGGCAATTCTTTTCTTAAGTTTTAATCCTTTAAAAGGAAGCATGTTAAAAATAGTTCGAATAGCGTAAATCGAAATCCAAGAGATTGAAATAGAAGAAACCATTACCAATCGCGAAAAGCGAAAGGACTCACTCAGAAAAGCGTAAATCCCAAACAGCAAAAAAGTGGCGGCTAAATTGCCTCTAGTGATGTACTTTAACTGAAAAGGTCTATCGTATCCACCGGATAAGAAAAGACTAATAACCCACACTATAGGTAACAAATAAGTAGCATTGTAGATCAGGTCATCAGGAAAAAAGGTGCCTGAATACAAGGTGTAAACGGTGTGTGTAATATAAAAGGCTCCACCAATTACTGCAGCATCAACGAAAGGAACAATTAAATTTTTAATCATCCGGCTAACGAGAGCACCAAAAGCTCTTAAATATACAGCTACATATATTAAAAGTGAAAACAACCACAAATACTGGAGTGCAAAGTGTTTTTTAGCAAAAATGATCATGGCCTTGTAAAAAACAAGCACATAATTAATACTTCCTTTTTTAGTGCTTTCACCTTTGTAATGAATGATGGTTGTATCAGAAAAGTAATAATTCTTGTAACCTGCTAATTGAATCCGATACGATAAATCAATGTCTTCACCGTACATAAAAAAGGTTTCATCTAGTAGCCCACATTTATCCAAGGTTTCTTTGCGCATCAACATAAATGCACCAGAAAGAACGTCAATTTCGTGCGTTTTATCTTTATCTAAATAGGCCAAATGATACTTGCCGTATTTTTCTGATTTAGGAAATAAACTCGAAAGCCCAAAGATTTTGTAAAATGAAACGGTAGGAGTAGGGAGGCTTCTTTTTGATTCGGGTAAAAAGAGTCCCTTTCCATCAATCATTTTCACTCCAAGACCACCAGCATCTGGAGTTTTGTTTATGAAATCACACACCTTTTTAAAGGTATATTCCTCAATAACAGTGTCTGGGTTTAAAAGTAGAACGTACTTGCCCTTGCTGATTTTAATCGCCTGATTGTTTGCTTTCGAAAATCCAACATTGTCCTGATTTGCTATAACATGAACCCAATCAAATTTATCACGAACCATTTCAACCGATTCATCGGAAGATTTATTGTCAACAACAAAAACTTCAGTGTTTACATGTTGCATTGCTCTTTGAACACTCAACAAGCACTGCTCTAAAAAGTAAGAAACGTTGTAATTAACAATGACTACCGATAACTCTATTTCCATCAATGGGTTAATGAAGATTCGTAAAGCAACCTGTTTCTGATTGATTTGCCAAGTGTTATTTCGTCGGTGTATTCAAGTTCATTACCTACTGCTACACCTCTTGCAATTGTTGTGAGTTTTATCTCAATTTCTTTGAACTGACGGTAAAGATAAAAATTGGTTGTATCGCCTTCCATTGTAGCGCTTAACGCGAAAATAACTTCTTCAACCTCGCCTGAATTTAAGCGTGTTGCTAAAAGCCCAATGGCTAAATCAGCAGGTCCTATTCCATCCATTGGCGAAATCAATCCGCCAAGAACATGGTATGATCCAAAATATTGTTGTGTGCCTTCAATGGCCATCACATCGCGAATGTCTTCCACAACGCAAATGGTTTTTTTATCACGTTTAACTGAAGCACAAATAGAGCAAGTATCATGGTCGGAAATGTTGTTGCAAACTACACAGCGTTTAGCATTTTTCACCAAGTTATGAATCGCGTCACCAAAATCTAGTGCAAAATCTTGCGGTTGTTTTAAGAGAAAAAGAGCAAGTCTCAAAGCGGTTCTTCTACCGATGCCTGGTAAACTGCTTATGGCCTCAACTGCTTTGTCAAGATGTTTTGATGGTAGCTGCATCTTGCAAAGAAAATGAAATTAGTAAACAGAAAGAAGAAAAAAGAAAGTAGCCACTCGGCAGCGCTCGAGGGCCAATGATCTTAAAAATGTTGCTTAGCACTTTTGTGAGAAAAAATAATTTGCTTTTAGCCGACTTATTTCAATTTCATACAACATCGTAGGTTTGAGCTTTGCTGTTATCGGTCAATTATCACCTCTTTATGCAGTCTTGTTAATTCCGCTTAGTTCGGTTACCGTGGTTGGATTTGTTACGTTGGCGACTAATTTAGCTGGAAGAAAAGTTATTTAGGTTGGGAAGAAGTAAGTGCTTTGGTTTGAGTTATAATGAGATTAATAGGGATATTAAACAAGTGCTAATACATAATTATACCACAACGTAAATAGGTTACGCTCTGAGATTGTTGTTTTGAAAAAAAATAGCAATGACAATATTAAAATTTCTAGAAGAGTACCCAACAGAAGTATCATGCCGATCAGATTTTCGCATGAAACGAGAGCAAGAAGGGATTATTTGCAAAAAGTGTAAATCAAAAGATCATTACTTTTTAAACTCCAAAGAACAATGGCAATGTAAGAAATGTAGGTTTCGTACTACTTTACGCAGTGGTAGTATGATGGAAAATAGTAATTTACCTGTTCGGACATGGTATTTAGCAATGGCCTTTATGAGTTTCAGTAAAAAAGGGTTATCAGCCCATGAATTGCAAAGGCAACTGGAACATAATCGCTATGCAACTGTATAGTCTTTAATGCACCGTATCAGAAATGCAATGGGTAATAGAGATAATCTTTAAACTTTGGAAGGTATGATAGAATTTGATGAAGCTTACTTCTCTAAAGCAACTCCATCAGGGATTAAACTAAAGCGAGGAAAGGGCAGTCAACGACAACAAAACGTAGCTGTTATAGCAGAGTCAACACCATTAGAAGATATTGAAACAGGGAAAACAAGTAAGTACTGTCGTTATTTTAAAATGAAGGTATTAACTGGTCATGCAGGTTCACAAATCAACGATGTGGTAACTCAGAATATTGATGACAATTCCATTGTTTTCAGTGATAAAAGCAAATTATATTTGGACATATCTCGATTTGTAGAAACTCATGTAATGTTTAAATCCAACAAAACCACAACTCAATCTCACTTGAAATGGGTACATGTTGCTATTAGTAATGCAAAGAGAACCTTACTTGGAATCTATCATAAAATAAAAGGTAAATACCTTCAACTTTATTTGGATGAGTTCTGTTACAAGCTTAACAGAAGGTTCTTTGGGAATTGCTTATTTGATAGACTTACTTTAGCTGTAGCTAAATCTTATTGGTAACATTGCGTATTAGCACTTTAAACAATTTAACATAGTATAACTTGAATACCAGCGGTTAGCTTTATTTTGGCCTGGCAGAAAACTCGCGCATGCTAACCTTCTTTCGATAGCTTATACCACCATAAAGTTTGTTGGTTTGAATACTCGGTAACCCCGATTTATCATCAATAAAAAACAGACCAATAACCATGTTTTGCATCATTGATAAGTAGGTGAAATTAAGAAAAGGTTGTCTTACTTTAGTTGTCGGTTTGTTCGGTTGACGGTAAACAGTAATTAGCCGAGACACCAAATTATCTAGCTGTAAACCCACTAACTCACCCACCAATAAACTTATACTTATTTTTGCACCAATGAAAATGGTATCAACCCGTTGGGCTTTTTTCTTTTTGTTTTGTTATGCCTTAATTCTAGGACACAACATTATTCCACATTGCCATCATTCTGAGATTAATCATTTTTTTACTAAAAACCATGAAGAACATCAGCACGATGGAGCACTTCGCGGACATGAGAATTCTGATTTTTGGAGCGTTTTAATTAGCGTATTATCAGAATCTAAAATCCACGACAATCAAGATCAGTTTCAACATTTGGCTGTTCAAGATACAAGTCCTAAATATTCAAATCACCATTTAGCATTTTTATTTCCTCACGATTTTGAAGTTTTAAATCAGGTCCAATTAAGTGGTTTTGTTTTATCAGAAATACATTTTGTCCATTCTGCTTTTAGAACACAAAACCTAAAAGACAGAGCTCCACCAATTTGTTAATGTAGTTCGTTCAGAAAAGCCACTGAACTGGTTTAACGCTGTTAATATTACTATTTAACAGCAATTCAATAACACATTAACAATTTAAGTGATGATTGATAAACTCATCCATTATTCCATAAACAACAAGTTAGTAATAGGCGTATTTATACTTGCCTTAATTGTATGGGGTATTTTTTCGATAAGTAGAATCCCTATCGATGCGGTTCCAGATATTACGACCAATCAGGTTCAAGTAATTACCCAATCGCCCAATCTTGCACCTCAAGAAATTGAGCAATACATAACGTTTCCTCTCGAATCGAGGTTGGCTAATTTACCAGAAGTAGTTGAAATACGGTCTGTTTCTCGTTACGGACTTTCTGTAATTACCGTGGTTTTTACCGATGATTTTGATACCTATTTGGCTCGTCAACTTATTTCAGAGCAAATAAAATTTGCTGAAAACGAAATACCAAAGGAGTTTGGATCGCCACAACTTGGTCCAAACTCAACAGGATTAGGAGAAGTGTATCAATATATTTTAACCACAACCGAAGATTGCGACACAGCCTACACAGATACCGAGCTAAGAACGATTAACGATTGGATTGTAAAACGGCAATTGGCAGGAACACCCGGTGTAATTGAAGTCAGTGGTTGGGGAGGTCATTTAAAACAATACGAAGTAGCAATCAACCCGAACAAGCTTAATAGTTTGGAAATCAACATTGCTCAAGTGATGGAAGCAGTACAAAAAAATAACGAAAACCTTGGTAGTAGCTATATAGAAAAGAAATACAACACCTACTTTATAAGAGGTGAGGGAACTGTAAAAAATCTCGAGGACATCGAAAATATTGTGGTGAAAAATATCGGGGGAATTCCTATTCTAATCAGAGATATTGCTAAAGTAGGGTATGGTAGCGCTCCACGTTACGGAGCTTTAACGTACAATGCAACAGGAGAAGTTGTAGGAGGTCAAACGCTCATGCTTAAAGGTGCAAACTCATATGAAGTGGTTCAAGCGGTTAAAGAACGCATCGAAAAAATTAAAACAACGTTGCCCAAAGGGTTAACCATAATGCCTTACCTAGATCGGTCGCAATTGATAGGTAGAACCATTAATACTGTATCAACCAATTTAATTGAAGGTGGATTAATTGTCATTTTTGTTTTGGTATTGCTGCTTGGGAATTTGCGAGGTGGATTAATCGTAGCTTCGGTTATTCCGTTGGCCATGTTGTTCGCTATTTGTTTAATGAATTTGTTTGGGGTTTCGGCCAATTTAATGTCGCTTGGCGCGATAGATTTCGGACTAATTGTAGATGGCTCAGTAATAATTGTAGAAGCAATACTGCATCGGCTCAGTTTGAAATTTACTGGCAAACAATTAACCCAATCACTTATGAACAGTGAAGTTCATACTGCTTCATCAAAAATTAGAAGTTCAGCTGCCTTTGGCGAAATCATCATTTTGATAGTGTATTTACCAATTTTAGCATTGGTTGGCATTGAAGGTAAGATGTTCGGGCCAATGGCAAAAACGGTAAGTTTCGCAATACTGGGGGCATTAATACTTTCAATGACTTATGTGCCTATGATGATGGCGTTGTTTATTAAAAAAGACATCTCAAGCAAAAGAACCTTCTCAGACCGAATAATTGATGTACTATATAAATGGTATCAACCTTGGCTCAACTTCGCCTTAAGAAACAAAGCAACAACCATCGCGGTAAGCTTTGCATTGTTAGTAGCTAGTCTAATTACTTTTAACAGGATGGGTGGAGAGTTTATACCAACGCTTGAAGAAGGCGACTTTGCGCTACATCAAATATTACCACCTGGCAGTTCACTAAACCAAAGTATTGAAGTTTCTAAGAAAATTCAAGCCAATTTATTGCGGAATTTTCCCGAAATAGAAATGGTGGTCAGTAAAATTGGAACGGCTGAAATTCCAACCGATCCAATGCCGATTGAAGTTGGCGACATTATGGTGAAAATGAAACCCAAGAGCGAATGGGTTACTGCATCTTCAAAAGAGGAGATGTTTGAGGTGATGGAAGAAAAGTTAAGTCAGATTCCTGGCGTTGAATATGAGTTTACTCAACCAATACAAATGCGGTTTAATGAACTGATTGCTGGGGTGCGTGAGGATGTTGCAATCAAAATTTTTGGTGAGAACATGGAAATACTGGATGGACTAGCAACCCAAACTGAACAAATAATTGAAACAATTCAGGGAGCAGGCGATATTAGAGTTGAGCAAACGCAAGGGTTACCCCAAATTATAATCGATTACAACCGAAACAAGATTGCTCAATACGGCTTAACCATTGCCGACATAAACCAAACAATTCGAGCAGCTTTTGCAGGCGAAATTATCAACAGCGTTTTTGAAGAGGAGCGTCGTTTTGATTTGGTAATCAGAATGCAAGAACATTTTAGGCACGACATCACAGAAATAAGAAACCTTTTTATCGGCTTACCTTCAGGTCAACAAATTCCGCTTTATGCCGTGGCAGACATCGATTACAAATTGGGGCCTGCCCAAATATCGCGTGAAAACGCACAACGTAGAGTTGTTATTGGTGTAAATGCCCGTAATCGAGATTTAGAAGGTTTGATAGAAGAAATACAAAGTGAAATAAATTCAAACTTAATAATGCCTGCAGGGTATCATATTGAATATGGAGGCCAGTTTGAGAATTTAGTTGAAGCAAAGAAACGACTTTCAATTGCAGTGCCTGCTGCATTACTCCTCATTTTGGTACTATTGTTTTTTACCTTTCAATCGGTTAAGCAATCGCTGTTAATATTCTCAGCAATTCCGCTCTCAGCCATTGGTGGCATTTATGCTTTATGGCTGCGCGATATGCCTTTTAGCATTTCTGCAGGTGTTGGATTTATTGCCCTTTTTGGTGTGGCAGTGTTAAACGGAATTGTGTTAATTGCCTATTTCAACCGACTTAAAGAAGAAGGTAAAACGGATATAAAAGAACGGATTTTAGAAGGAACAAAAACACGATTTCGACCGGTTTTACTTACTGCAGCAGTGGCTGCTCTTGGCTTTCTGCCGATGGCTTTATCAGGTAATGCAGGTGCCGAAGTGCAACGTCCATTAGCAACAGTAGTGATCGGTGGTTTAATATCTGCTACCTTTTTAACCTTAGTGGTTCTGCCAGTATTGTATTCGGTCTTTGAGCCAAAATCTATTAATAAAAAATCAAAAAATTAATTCAGATGAATTATTCTATAAAACTTTTGGCAATTCTTCCCCTCTTTTGGATGGTGAGTTGTACTAGTCCTAAAAACAACGAAGCTAAGGCAGTCGAACAGGAGGATGAACATGCTTATGATGAACCCGCTGAAGACATGGTACATTTGGTTGCTCAACAAATGGAGGTAATGCAAATTGAAATGGGTTCGTTTACCAACATCAATCTGAGTTCATCAGTAAAATCAAACGGGCGTCTGGAGTTACCACCTCACAAAAAAGCTTTGGTTAGTTCAATATTAGCTGGCAAAGTAGTAAGCATTGATGTGCTTATTGGTCAGAAAGTAACCAAAGGTCAAATTTTGGCTTATTTAGAAAACCCAAGTTTAATTGAGTTGCAAGAAGAGTTTTTACAAGCCCATTCAAACCTTGAGTTTCAGAAAACAGAATTGCAAAGAGCAGAGCAATTGTACGCTGATAGTGCAACTTCGTTACAAGCAGTGCAAGAAGCACAAAACGATTACAACCAAATCAACTCAATGCTTTTGTCGAGCAAGGCGCAACTTGAATTGTTGCAGCTTGATGTTAAAAACATTACCAAGGGCGAGCTAATTTCAAGGTTTCCAATTAAGGCTCCAATTCCGGGTTTTATTCATCAAATAAATACCAACATTGGGATTTACACTTTAGCTGAAAACAATCTTTTTACTATTATAGATAACGACCACATTCATATTGATTTAAGGGTTTATGAAAAGGACATACAGCGAGTTGAGATAGGGCAGGAGGTAGACTTTAGTATTACCAGTAGGAAAGATTCGCTGTACCGAGGTAGAATTTTTTCGGTTGGTAAATCGTTTGAAGACGATCCAAAAGCAGTTTTAGTACATGCCGAAATTGACAATCCAACAGGTAACTTATTGCCAGGTATGTATGTGGATGCTCGCATCATAACCAACAACGAAACAGTAATGGCTTTGCCAAACGATGCTATTGTAAACCACGAAGGGCTTGATTACATTTTTGCAATGATTTCGAAAAGCAACGAAGAAGGCCATGAGGACGAGTATATTTTTAAGAAAATCGAAGTAAACACGGGCGTAAGCGATATGGGCTTTACCCATGTTGTGCCTGCCGAATACCTGCCCGAAGAGATTAAAGTAGTTACCAAAGGCGCCTATTACTTAATGGCTGAAATGAACAAAGGAACTGGTGGCCACGGACATCATCATTAGAGCTAGGCATTAGTTATAAGCGAAGAGGGAAAAGTTAAAAGGAAGAAGTAATAGGAACTTTTTTTGATTTCCCGATACTTTCTTCCCATTTCGAAATCCAGTTCCTTCCTTGCCTGCACTGAGCATATCGAAGTGGGGAAGGTGTCACAGAGCGACGGAATGAGTTCTTAGGCTGCCATGATTCACTTTTCCCGCACCATCCGTTTCATTTCGCTGCGGTATTTCGAAGCGTTTTTGCCGGTGAATTCTTTAAACAGTTTATTGAAATTAGAAAAGTTGTTAAATCCGCATTCAAAGCAGATGTCTGAAATACTCTTGGTGCTTTCAGACAATAACTTTGTAGCCCATTTTTTAGGTATTGTATGCATTCATTAGCAGTTGTCAATTTTGGTAGCTTCAACCATTTTAATTCTAAATGGTTCAATAATGGTTTTAAATCCTTCCATGATTTTTGTTTTCAAATATGAGAATACTACTGGATAATAGCACTGATTAAAATGAAGTTGACAACTGAGATTCATCATCTCTAACGATTAATTGTTTCATTAAGCATACCAAAACCGCAATTCTCTTTACTTTGTCAAAAATTTTCGATGAAACCATCAATACCAAAAGGAACAAGAGATTTTTTACCAGAGCAAGCGGCCAAAAGAATATACATCTTCAATACCCTTAAATCGGTGTTTGAAAGTCATGGGTTTTTACCTGTTGAAACTCCTGCTATGGAGAAATTAGAAACCCTTACAGGAAAGTACGGTGAGGAAGGAGATCGATTGATTTTTAAAATATTAAACCGAGGTGATAAGCTAACCAAAGCGCTAAATCAAGAGAATACATCTCAAAAGGAGTTAGCTGCTGAAGCTTTGCGCTACGACTTAACCGTTCCGTTCGCACGTATGGTCGTGCAATATCAAAACGACATTACTTTTCCTTTTAAACGGTATCAAATTCAACCAGTTTGGAGAGCGGATCGCCCCCAAAAAGGACGTTACCGCGAGTTTTTTCAGTGTGATGTAGATGTAATTGGTTCAAAATCATTGAACAATGAGGTTGAGTTAGTTCAGATTATGTCGACGGGTTTTAAGGCTTTGGGTTTGCCAGATGTAACTATTAAAATAAACAACCGCAAGATTCTTTTATCGATGGCTAAATATGTTGATGCCGAAAATAGTTTTGTGGACTTTACTGTTGCCCTTGATAAAATAGACAAGATAGGCGAGGAGGGAGTTCTGAAAGAATTAGTTGAAAAAGGATTTAACGAAAGTCAATCCGAAAAATTAAAAGCATTAATTGCTCTAAAGGCTAATGCAATTAATTATTATGCTGAATTAAAGGCTCTTATGGCCATTTCAAATATTGATTTAACAGGTTTTAATGAACTGGATGAGGTGTTTGCGAAAACCAAATTATCTGGAATTGAAAATATTGAATTTGATGCAACTCTTGCTCGTGGACTTAATTATTATACTGGGGCAATCATCGAGGTAACCCATCCTGATTTCAATTCATCCATCTGTGGTGGAGGTAGATACGATGATCTAACAGGTGTTTTTGGATTAAAAGATATGTCGGGTGTAGGTGTTTCTTTTGGCGCTGACCGCATCTACGATTTACTTGAGGATAAAGGTTTGTATCCTGACAACATTGGCTCAGCTGCCAAAGTATTGTTCATGAATTTTGGCGACAAAGAAGTGGAACGTTGTATGGAAGCCGCAGCCGATTTACGAGCAAACGGTATATCTTGCGAAATATATCCGGACAACGCTAAGATGAAAAAACAGTTTAAATATGCCGAAGACAAAAACATACCATACATTGTTTTTATTGGCGAAACGGAATTAGAGTCGAGCTTGATTAAAGTAAAAGACCAAGCCAGTGGAGAGCAAGAAGAGTTAAGTGTTGATGAATTTATCGTACAATTAAATCGAAATTAATGGGTTATTTTCAAATAGAAACAAGGTCAATAACCATTGCTAATGTGCAATCTGCATTAAAAAATAAGGTTAAGCTTTCTGTAAAATCAAAAAAACAGATTGAACAAAACCGTACGTTCCTGGAAAAGAAAATGGCATTGGCCTCTAAGCCAATTTATGGAATTAACACAGGTTTTGGTTCACTTTGCGATACAGTAATTAGCAACGATCAATTAAGTCAACTACAACGCAACTTGGTTATATCACATGCCTGTGGATTAGGTGATGAAGTACCCGCAGATGTTGTTAAAACAATGCTGCTTTTGAAAATTCAAAACATGGTTTATGGCCATTCAGGTGTTCGTTTAATTGTGGTTGAACGACTTATTGAATTATACAACAATGGTATTTTACCAGTTGTTTACCAACAAGGCTCATTGGGAGCTTCAGGAGATTTAGCTCCGTTGGCTCACCTATCGTTACCGTTACTTGGCGAAGGTGAAGTTTACCTTGACGGCGTTAAAATGAGATCGATTGATGCGCTAAACAAAATAGGTATCGAACCAATTGTATTACAAGCCAAAGAAGGCTTGGCTTTATTGAATGGAACTCAGTTTATGGCTGCTTATGGTGTTCAGGTTTTAATCAAAGGTGAGCACCTATTTAGAATGGCCAATAAGGCCACTTCGGTTTCATTAGAAGGTTTTGATGGACTTCATGGAGCTTTTGTTGCTCCACTTCATAAAGTGAGAAAACAACCCTTCCAAGAGGTTGTTGCGGCACAAGTAAGAGATATGATTGAGGGTAGCGAAATTATTTTCCGTGACAAGCCGCAAGTTCAAGATCCATATTCTTTTCGTTGTTCTCCACAAGTACATGGTGCATCAGGGCAATGGATTGCTTTTGTAAAGCAGGTTGTAGAAAACGAGATTTCTTCAGTAACTGATAACCCAACCGTTTTTGAAGAAGAAGATTTAGTTGTTTCTGGTGGTAACTTTCATGGCCAATCAATGGCACTTGCGCTTGATTCACTAGCCATCGCATTAGCAGAATTGGGTAGTATTTCTGAGCGTAGAACCTACAAGCTAATTTCAGGACAAAGAGGATTACCTGCTTTCTTGGTTAAAAATCCTGGAGTAAACAGTGGGTTTATGATTCCGCAATACACAGCGGCTTCAATTGTGAGCCAAAACAAGCAATTCTGTACACCAGCGAGCATCGATTCAATTGATTCATCAAATGGACAAGAAGACCATGTTTCAATGGGAGCAAACGCTGCAACCAAATGCTATAAAGTAGTTGAAAATCTTGAGAAAATATTAGGTATTGAATTCTTAAATGCGTTTCAAGCCATCGAATTTAGAGATCAAAAAAGTGCTCCAAAGATTAAAGCCATGCAAATTGAGTTTAGAAAATTAGTTCCATTTGTGACTGATGACGTGCTAATGAGAGATCTTATTATAAAGGCCATTGAGTTTGTAAAACTTTAATCTATTTTTAATTGATCATCAAGCTTATTGGTATTCTGAGAACTAGAATTTAATTCCAAGTTGTACCCTGAAATTTTTAAAACCCCATTATCATCATCTAAAACCCAAATGTTCTCCCTGGTAGATTTTTTTTCATATTGATTTTCAAAAAGCATTAATATAGCATCAACAGTTTTACCAATATTTACTTTTTGCGTTTTAATATTCTCAAGCTTTAGTTCCTTAAGAGCACCTAGCTTTGTTTGGTTTTTAATATAAATTTCTATAACTTCTTCTTTTGTAGCATAATCCCAAAAACTAGGATGGTACATTTCGAAAGTGGCATCAAAATTACTGTTATCAACGGCTTTTATAAATTCGATAGCAAGCTTTTCTGCTTCATTTTTTTTAGCCTCAGGGTCTTTGAATCCACTTGCACAGCTTGTTGTAATCAATAAAATAAATAAACTTAGTACCCCTATTGGTTTGATAATTTTTATCATACGTTGTTTGTTTTTATAAAGTTTGGTGAGAGTATTAATATATAATGGAAAATAGATTCAAAATCCTGATTTATTATGGTAATTCAGAAGTTTAAATGCTGGCTATTGTTTAGCCAAATCTACAATTCGTTTTAGCATGTCGGTAGGACCATCTGGAAACCAAGTTTCTAAAAGCCATT
>CAJIZE010000011.1 GCA_905181855.1 uncultured Flavobacteriales bacterium | reverse complement strand
TTTGTTTGGTGGCCGCCCAGGAATGATTTCAGGTGCTACAGGTGCAATGGCCGTAGTTATGGTTCATCTTATTCAACGAGGAAATATCATAGGAAATGGACTCGATACGCCAATTGAAAACTTAGGGTTACAATGGTTGTTTATTACCTTACTTTTTGTGGGAATTATTCAAGTTTCTGCCGGTTTTTTAAAGCTAGGAAAGTTTGTTCGTTTGATTCCTCACCCAGTTATGATGGGGTTCGTAAATGGGTTAGCAATAGTTATTTTCTTATCTCAACTGGGCATGTTTACCGAAAATATCGATGGTGTTAAAACTTGGATGCAAGGCACTCAGCTGTTTACCATGCTTGGGTTTGTGTTGCTTACCATGGGTATAATGTATTTTTTACCAAAACTCACTAAAAAGTTACCCGCAGCATTGGTGGCCATAATTGTAGTTGCCTTAATAACTAACCTTGGTGGAATAGAAGTAAGTACCGTTGGTTCGTTTATTCGTGATGGTGGAGGAGAAGGTTTACAAGGGTCATTACCAACTTTTCAGGCTCAAATATTTGGATTATTTGGGACACTTACAGGGCATTGGGGGTTAATTCTTTCAACAGCTTTATTGTTAGCCGCAGTTGGGTTAATAGAATCATTGATGACCCTTAATTTAGTTGATGAATTAACAGATTCTCGTGGATCAGGAAATAGAGAATGTGTTGCACAAGGAACAGCTAATATGCTAAATGGTTTTTTTGGTGGAATGGGTGGTTGTGCCATGATAGGTCAATCAATTATCAATGTAAATTCAGGAGGTAGAGGAAGGTTATCGGGTGCGGTAGCTGCTATGGCTTTATTGAGTTTTATACTGTTTGCAGCAAAGTTGATAGAAAGTATACCGATTGCAGCATTGGTAGGAGTAATGATGATGGTAGTTATAGGAACCTTTGCATGGAGCAGCTTCAGAATATTACGTAAAATTCCAATGTCTGATGCCATTGTTCTTATTGCTGTTTCAGCAATTACTGTCTGGCAAGATTTAGCCATTGCAGTAATAGCAGGTGTTATTATGTCGGCATTGGTTTTTGCATGGAATAATGCAACCATGATTCGCGCTCGAAAACGAATTAAAAAAGACGGTACTAAAGTGTATGAAATTTGGGGTCCATTGTTCTTTGGATCGGTTCAAAATTTCACTTCAAAATTTGATGCTAAAAACGACCCAGACCAAATCGAAATAGATTTTATTGAGTCTAAAGTAAGTGATCATTCGGGAATTGAAGCTTTAAGCAATTTGTCTAAAAAGTACATTGAACAAGGCAAAAAAATCACCCTTACTCACCTCAGTCCGGAGTGTCAAACTTTAATGTTAAAAGCCGACCCTAGCTTCGATTCTATTATTCGCTCTGCTATTGATGATCCACGTTATTATGTTGTAACAGATCAATTGGATGCGGAGAATAGATTGTTTGAGTAAGGGTTCGAAAGTTTGACCATGACTCAAGTAAATTGATTCACTTTAACATTTTGTGTCGTAAAGCTTATTGTGATAATAGGTAGAACAAAGCCAGGTCATAGTGAGCCTGTCGAACTCTTTTAGAGATGGCAAAAAACGCATCAACTTGTTCTCGCTGAACTAGGATGATGTATAGACCTGTTTTTTATTTAAGATCCAGCAACTCATTAAAGATCTTTATGATAATCTTATAATCAAACTGTTCTATCGCTTTTTGTTGAGCAGCCGATGATTTTGTTTGGGTTTTCTCGGTTGAGTTTAGAAGCTGATTAAGTTCTTTTCTAAAAGATTCTGCATCATCAACTTCATAAAGGCTACCTAATGTACCATTTTCTAAAAGCTCAGGGGTGCCGCCGCTATTTGTGCCAATTACAGGTGTGCCTGAAGCCATTGCTTCAATGGTAACTGCACCAAAAGTTTCTGCTTTGGAGGCCATTATAAAAACGTCTATTGCTTTATAGAAATACTCAATTTTATCGGTAAACTTTTTTAAGTGAACTCGATTTGATAAACCCAATTCTTCAATTTTATTTAGAATTAAATTGTGGTAATCGCTTTTATGGCCAACCGTTGAATCTCCTAAAAGAACTAGATGGTAATCGGAGAAATATACCATTTGTTCAACGATAAAAAGTTGTCCTTTCTGTGGATCAAGACGGCCAATTACCCCGAAGTATTTGTTTTTAGAATCAAGACTAAAGAAGGCACAAGCATCATCTTCAGTAAACTCGCTAGAGCTGAGTTTATCGGTGTTGATGGCAAGTGGAACAACCTGAATCTTTGAATTTTCTATGTTGGTTTTTTCAAGTACCTGGGTTTTCATCCCATTAAGGGTGCAAATCCAATTGGTAAGCGAATTGAATTTTTTAGTTTGATACCAACTTTTTTTATCTAAACCTAATTGCATTGCTTGCCAGTAGTACAGATCAAGTGATTTGTAGAATTTCTTTGCCCAATAAAGAACATCTGAATCTTTGTTATCTCTGAAAATTACTTTGGTGATCTTATTGGCTTCAAAAAGGCTTTTATAGAAACCTGCTTTTCTGAAATCAAGGTATTTTCGATGACCACCAACGTATACTTTTTTTATGTTTTCATGATCAATAAGTTCATTAATGGGCGCCTTTTTATCCAAAAAGAAAACAATGCTTTGGCCTGAACCCGCCATCCAAAGTGCTAGTTTAACTAGGTTTAACTCTAGCCCACCTTTCGACACCGATGAACAAAAAAAGCCAAGAGGGCTATTCATCGACTGTTGATTTGGAAAAGTTCCATTTAACTTGAGTATCAAATCCCGGTTTCAATACAACTGGGTCTTTGTAAATAAATATTTGTTCTGGCAATTGCTTTGATCCAAATTTACCTGTTGTCCAATCACCTGATGAATCAATGTCGTAAATTAACTTTACTCGATAAGTACCAAGCTTTACATCCTTAAATGTAACCTGCTTTTCTGAGCTGATTGTTTGATGAAGAACATCTTCTTTGCCCTTTAGTATTTGGTAAATAATGGAGCCGCTGTATTCATTACTATCCAAAGCAACAATCACATTTGTAAATCCATCTTCACCAATAATTTTAAATTTTTGAATTAGCGTATCTGTGGTTAGATTATTAAAACTTTTTAATGCATTTGGGAATATCTTGAGTGTATACTCAGATTCTTGCTCCCAGGAATTTTCGATTTTTAACTGATCCGTATTTTTGCTGCCAAGGCTCATGTTGGACTCTATCATTATGCTGTCCTGCCATAATTCAACGAATGAAGTATCAAGGTTTAAAACAGGTAAATTAAACACCAAATTGAATGCCTTAAAATAGGCAATTGAGTTAGGTGCTTTTTTAAGTGTTTTAAGTTTACGCACTGTATCCAAACTTAAAATTACGGTGGTTGTATCTAAAATTTCGTCGTTATCCAAAACAAGAAAATCTAAAGTATCGACTCCAAATGGGTCAGAAATAAAATAATCTATAGTATCGTTTGGAGTGGTTTGATAGGACTTAAACCAGGGTGTTTTGTAAAATTTCCCTATTACATCCAAGGTAACTTTATTGCTCGGAAGATTCAGAATTACTTTAAAGTGGTTTTCATTAACTATTGATATGCTTTTTAAGAACTGCTTTTGGTTGTCTTCTTCAAATAAATTTAGTGTTACGGCCGTATCGATTCCAATGGTAATTGGTCTTTTAACCATTGCTATTTTTTCATTGGGTAAATCAAATTTGTAATTTGAATTTTGATCTTCTAATCCGAAAACTTGGTATTTGCCAGGTTTTAAATAATCAATATTAAAGCGCCCATTTTTTGAAGTTCGAGTATAATAACTTGGCTTTTCTTTGCAAAAAATGGAATCGTCTAAACTGTTGTAGAGCATTACCCATATGTCCTTCAAAGGTTTTAATGATTGAGCATCTACCAATTTGCCACTAATCGAACCAGAATCAAGAAAAGAACCTGTACTAAATACTATTAAGTTGCTATCGAGTAAGTTTCCTTCGTTTAAATCAATAAGCCCTTGTCCAAAATTGATGGTATAAGTTGTATTTGATTCGAGCTCTTCATCAATTTCAAGAACAAATGATTTGCCTTTAAAGTAAAATTTAGGCCTCTCCTTTAAGGGTGGAGAAATGAGTAATTCAGAGTTTAAATTCCGTTGTGTCACGAATTCATCAAAACCTAGCGTGATTTTTTCGGGCTTTTGATTGATGCTGAAATTGGTAGGTTCAGATCCGACAATTTGAGGAGCTTCAATATCTTTTGGCCCTCCATTAGGAGCAACCTGTTGAGCACAGCTTGTGATAAGGAATAAAAGGAAAAGTGCTACTAATGAGCGTGTCAAGTTACTTGCAGTTTAATAAGTTCAACCAACTGCTCCAATAACTCAGCGTCGGTGGTGTCGAAATCATTCGATTTATCTGAATCTACATCCAATACAAAAAGGAGTTGATTGTTGTCATTAAAAACGGGTACAACTATTTCTGATTTGGTATTTGCACTACACGCAATATGACCAGGAAACAAGCTTACATCAGGAACAATCTGTGTTTTTTGCTCTCGCCATGCAACTCCGCAAACCCCTTTGCTGTAATTTATCCGGGTACAAGCAACTGGCCCTTGAAAAGGGCCCAAAACTAGGTTGTTATTTTCTTTATCAAAGAGATAAAACCCAACCCAGAAAAAATTAAAAACTTCTTTTAAAACAGCAGCCACATTAGCGGCATTGGCAGTGTGGTTTTTTTCGCCTGATAATAAACTTTGGATTTGAGATATTACCAACTGGTATTTCTCAATTTTGGATAAACTTGAATTTATTGTTAGGCTGTGCGACATTGTTGCAAATGTAGCCGTTTGCATGTTTGTTTTTTATTCGGCATATGCAATTGTTGCTACCGATATTTTAATGTTTTCGATGTTGGCTAATGCCAATACACAAGATTCTAATGTTGAGCCTGTGGTCATAACATCATCTACCAATAACACATGTTGATTAATGAACAGTTCTTGATTTAATGCTTGAAAAACATTCTTAACATTTTTAACCCTTTCTTCCCTACTTTTTTTGGTCTGCGTATTAGTGTTTTTAACTCGAATCAGGTTTTTTGAGTCGAGCTGAATGTCCATACTGTTGGCTATTCCAATTGCAATCATTTCCGCTTGGTTGTAACCTCTTTTCCTTTTCTTGGCAGGATGTAAAGGAACTGGAACAACTACAGTAGCTGTTGAGAAAATTGGAGAATTGACCAGCTGTGAACCAAGAATTTCACCAGTTAGGATTCCAATTTTTGGCGTGTTTTTGTATTTTAATTTATGAATTAATGTTTGAACTCTAGTTTTACCATTAAACCAAAACAAAGCTGTAGCGCCTTCAATTTTTACTCTGCCCCAAAATGATTTGTATACTGGGTTTTGTAAATCATCATGAAAATTGGTGAAGGGCAGCGTAGAAGCGCAAGTTAAACACAAGCCTTCTTCCTTTGTATAAATTGTTTCATCACAAGCCGAACAGCAATTCGGAAAGAACGCTGAAATAAAATCTTCCCACCATACGTTAAGAGTAGTTGAACCCATTACATTTGTTTCAAATTTAAAAAATCATGACCACTTTAGAAAATAAAGGAATTACAAAAGATAGAATTTACCTATTTGTCATTTCATTCTTTGTATTTACCACCGTCGCTTTTGCTTACTTATATGCTGAAGAAAAAAGTGATAAAAACAATGTGGCTGCTGAGAACATTCAGCTTGGTGATGAGAAAAATGCTGTTCA
Organism: uncultured Flavobacteriales bacterium; assembly: GCA_905181855.1. GTDB lineage: Bacteria > Bacteroidota > Bacteroidia > Flavobacteriales_G > Salibacteraceae > JAAZVO01. The sequence goes on along the minus strand of CAJIZE010000011.1, from coordinate 5,171 downwards.
AACTGAGCTTAACGACATGTTAAAGCAGTACGAATTAATGGAAACTGATAATGTTGAATTGCAAGGTGAAATAAATCAGCAAATAGAAAAGATTGAAGATTTAATTAAGAAAGCTAAAAATAACAATTGGACCATACATAAATTACGAAAAGAAACAGAAAGTTTACGCGGTATAATGAAAGGATATGTTGAAACCATCGATTCATTAAATACAGCAAATATTGAGTTAACGGCAGAAAATAAAAGAGTAGGTCAAAAATTGGTAAATAAAGAAAAACAATACTCCGAATTATCTAAGGTTAAAGATGAGTTGGCAGGTAAGGTTAAAATTGGTGCTCAGATTGAGGCTTTTGACTTAACAGTGGCAGCACAGCGCATGAAACGTGATAATGAAGCACGTGAGACCACAAGAGCTGAGAGGGCTGAGCAAATTCAGGTTTGCTTTACTTTAGATGACAATGCCATTGCAAGGTCAGGTAAAAAAGACATTCACTTAAGAATTATTGACCCGAACGGTAAAGTTTTAGCTGAAGCCGAAGACAAGAAACCCCTATTTGAGTTTGAAGGGGTAAAAGGACTTTACAGTTCTAAATATGATATCATTTATGACAATGCTGAACTTGATATGTGTTTGTTGTGGAAAAAATCAAATCCTGAAGAATTACTCTCTTTAGGCAGCTACATTGTTGAAGTGTATGTTGATGATTATTTAGCAGGTACTTCCAAGTTGGAGTTGAGGTAATTAAAGCAATGGATTCAATTTAAGCCATACGGTTTCAGCTAAAATCTTATGTCCTTCAACAGTAGGATGTATTCCATCTGCTAGGTTCAATTCAGGAATTCCCGCAACACCTTCTAAAATAAAAGGCAAAAAGACAATGGCTTTTCTGCTGCCAATTCGAGCGAACATCTCATCATATTGCATAGCGTAAGCGTCACCCATACTAGGCGGAACTTTCATGCCGCAAACCAAAACTTTACAGTCTGGGTAACTCGCAAAAACCCGATCAACCATAGCATTTAGGTTTTGTTCGGTATTTTCCAATGGCAAACCGCGCAAACCATCGTTAGCGCCAAGTTCTAAAACAAAAACATCACAGCCGTTTTTTAAAACCCAATCCAACCGGTTTAAACCACCTGCTGTGGTTTCACCACTGTTGCCAGCATTAATACATTCAAAATTTAGATTTAGGCTATCTATTTTAGCTTGAATAATATTTGAAAAAGCATCTTTTGGATCTAGTTGGTATGCAGCGGTTATGCTGTTGCCAAAAAAGATAATTTTTTGTTTTTCATTAAGTTCCGTTTTTGATTGTGGTTCTTCAACTAAGTCTTCCTTTTCAGTAGCTGAATTACAACCAATAAAAGAAAGGAATAATATAAAATGCAGCAGGATTTTCAATTCAATATATTTTGACCTCAAAACTATTTAAAAATAAACACGGTATCAATTCGACTATCATAAAAGAAAAGACAGATAAATAAATAAAAACCCTGCCTGTAAAGTTATCTTGTCAGATCTATATCATGAAAGAAATCATAAAAGTTGAAAATTTAGGCAGGACCTATTCCTCAGGAAGCAAAAGCTTAGAAGTTTTAAAAAACGTAAATTTTTCGGTTGAAAAGGGTACAAGTATTTCAATTGTTGGCTCGTCAGGAAGCGGGAAAACCACACTTCTTGGACTCTGTGCCGGGTTGGATATTTCTACTCATGGTGATGTAATAATTGCCGGACAATCTTTAAAAAGTTTAGATGAAGACCAACGGGCTTCCTTAAGAAACAAATATGTTGGGTTTGTTTTTCAAAACTTTCAGCTGATCCCAACCTTAACAGCTATGGAAAACGTAATGGTTCCTTTAGAATTAAACAGAAAACCAAATGCTTCGAAAATTGCTTCAGAATATTTAGAAAAGGTTGGCTTAGGAGATCGGCAAACGCATTACCCAAAACAATTATCTGGTGGCGAACAACAAAGAGTTTCTTTGGCCAGAGCGTTCGCAAATAAACCTGAAATATTGTTTGCAGATGAACCCACTGGAAACTTAGATGATGAAACTTCAGATAAAATAGAGGCCTTGCTTTTTGAATTAAACCAGAAGGAAGGAACTACGTTAGTTTTGGTTACCCACGATCTAAGTTTGGCCGAAAAAACAGATAGAATAATCACGCTTAAGAAAGGTGAAATATTTTCAGATTCTCAATTAAAAGTAGTTTCATAATGAACTGGAAATGGATTTTTAACATGGCAACACGAGATGGCCGCCAAAGCCTTCCTCGTTTGTTCTTATTCACTTCATCTATAATTATCGGAATAGCAGCATTGGTTTCTATTTCTTCATTTAAAGACAGCTTAAATGAGAAAATTAGCAATGAAGCAAAGGAGCTTTTAGGAGCAGATTTTAGAGCTAGAAAATATTCAAAATACAACGAGAAAGATTTAGCTCCATTTTATGCCTTGGCCTTAGATTCTGCCAAAGAAAGAAGTTTCGTTTCAATGGCAGGTTTTAAGAACGGAACATCAAGTAGATTAGTAAGTGTAAAAGCCATTGAAGGCAATTTCCCTTTTTATGGGGCTATTGTTACTGAGCCATCTGATGCGGCAAATAACTACCAAAAACTCGGAGGTGTTATTGCTGACCAAACCTTGTTTTTTCAGTTTGGTCTTTCGATTGGAGATTCCATAAGACTTGGAACCAAAAAGTTTGAATTGGTTGGCCAAATAACCAAAGTTTCTGGTCAAGCCGGAATAAGATCCGCTTTTGCGCCAATTGTTTATGTTCCTTATAATGCACTTGAGCAAACAGATTTAATTCAGCCTGGCAGCAGGGTATTAAACATTACTTACTTAAAAATAAACAATACCGAAAAACTTCTCAAAACCATTGAGGCAGAAGAAAAAGTAATTACTGACTTGGGGTTTAGAATAGAAACCGTTGCCGACCGTAAAAAAAGTGTGGGTAGGTCATTTGACAACTTGACTTCTTTTATGAATTTAGTTGGTTTTATCGCCCTCATTTTAGGCGCTATTGGCGTTGGAAGCGCTGTTTACACTTACGTGAGAAGTAAAATAAGAGAAGTTGGTGTGCTCAGAAGTTTGGGCGCAAGTAGAAATGAAGTTTTTACTGTTTTCTTGGTTCAAATAATTTTTATTTCAATTATTGGGAGTTTTATAGGAGCATTAATAGGCGCTTTATTTCAATACTTTTTGCCGAGTTTGCTACAAGATTTTTTACCTGTTTCGGTTGATTTTGCTTTTCAACCTTTTGCCATTATCTCTGGAGTATTTATTGGTTTATCCATTTCAATTTTGTTTGCATTAATTCCATTGCTTCAAGTTAGAAATACTTCTCCAATGGTTACATTGAACAGCTTTTTAGATGACCCTTCCAAGAAGATTGAAAACTCCGTTTTTATAGTTGGGATATTAATTTTGTTGTTTTTAGGAGGCTTTGCCTTTTGGCAAACAGATAGTTTGATGGCTTCAGTCCTATTCATAGGAGGCTTAATTCTTGCCATTACTCTTTTATGGGGTGTGTCCTCTTTGTTAAGGGCATTTGCAAAAAACATTGTTAAGCGGTTTTCTAGTTTTACCATCCGTCAAGGGATTGCCAATTTATACAGACCCAATAATTTTAGCACTATTTTAATTACGGTAACTGGTTTGGGAGTGGTGCTCATAAACATGATATTCTTAATTGAAAGTAACATTTTAAATCAGTTAAGTTTTACTCAAAACAACGAACAACCCAATACCATACTTTTTGATATTCAGCCAGAGCAAATTAATGCAGTACAAGTTTTTGTAAAAGAAAAAGGGTATCCGGTTTTGCAGCAGGTGCCAATTGTAGCTATGCGATTGCATAGTTTAAAAGGACAGTCAGGGTTTGAAATAAAACAAGATTCTACATTAAATATACCGAGCCATGTAGTAGATAGAGAATATCGCGTTACGTACCGTGACACCCTCATCAACTCAGAAAAAATAATTGACGGAATATGGGTCGGGGAGGTTTCTTCAATTACAGCTATTATTCCTGTTTCGCTTTCTGAAAACCAAGCTAAAAATATGAAAGTCGAAATTGGAGATGTTTTTTCATTTAATGTTTCAGGATCTTTATTGAACTGCACTCTTGCTTCAATTAGGGAAGTAGATTACACCAAAATTCAAACAAACTTTACCGTTTTGTTTCCGAATGGAGTTTTGGAATCCGCACCACAAAATTATGTCCTTATTTCAAGAGTAAACTCTAGAGAGGAGTCTGCTGTTTTTCAAAATCAAATGGTAAATCAGTTTCCTAATATTTCTGTTATTGATTTAGATCAAGTATTAAAAACCGCCAACGATGTTTTAGGTAAAATATCTTTTGTAATAAGCTTTTTGGCAATGCTGTGCTTAATTACTGGATTTTTGGTGTTGATTAGTGCAATTAATAACACCAAATACGAAAGGGTGAATGAAGGAGTTTTATTAAAAACTTTGGGTGCTGTAAGATCCAAAATCGTAGTAATTAATACGGTAGAATATTTTTTAATTGGCCTCTTTGCTGTGTTGGCGGGAGCAATTATTTCGGTTGGTTGTGCTTGGGCAATATCCGTTTTTGCTTTAAAAATTCATTTTACAATTGCCTTTTTGCCATTACTATCTATTAGCAGCTTGGTTATCTTAATGATTACCTTGTTTGGTTATTTCAATGCTTTACCTATTTCCAAAAAGCCAAGTTTGAGTATTCTTAGAGTGAGTTAAAGGTTTAAGACCGTTGCAAAATCTCCATTTTTATTAAATGAGGGATTTTCAGTTTAAAAAATCAATTTTTAGATTCATTTTCCTTTTATTCATTGATTTTAATTGAATTCTGGGCATTTTTGAGCTATTTTATCTTTAATTTTTACTATTAGAGACAAGTATCCCAGGACTTCGATACAAATTGTAACACACGGCTTCCATTAAATTTTGAGTATGCATTTTATTTATTCCTCTGTATCTTGCTACCCCTCCTGAAAACCATCTCTTAATTCCACCAAATGTTCTTTCTACTTTAAATCTCGTTTTTCCGATTAGTTTGTTAAACTTGAGTTCCCAGTTGGTTAGCGGTTTGTTTTTCTTAGCCTTTTTCAGTATGTGGTTTTTCAATTTTCTCTTTTTCAATATCTCTTCATTTTTTGCCGACTG